>NZ_JBIRWL010000004.1:405623-631880 GCF_044387825.1 Streptomyces sp. NPDC020299 | reverse complement strand
CGAAGCGGACGCCCCTGAGTACTGGCACCGCCTGCGCGAGATGGCTCAACTTGTCGCGGAGTCCCCACATGTAGCCACCAAATGAGATGACCTCTTAAGCGGGCAAACGCCAAGGCTCGTGTCGAGGAGGCGGCCAGGGACGCGGATGCGGCGGCAGCCCGGCCGAGCGAGCCGGACACTGGTTCGTCGGGGACCGAGCCGGCTGCCGCCGGAAAGCCGAGCAAGTGCAGTTTCTCGCCCGAGACGCCCGTCCTGATGGCCAAGGGCAAGACCAAACCGATCGGCAAGATCAAAACTGGTGACAAGGTCGAAGCCGCAGACCCCAAGACGGGCAAGCACCAGGGCTCGCGCGCCGTCACGGCCACATGGGTGAACCACGACTATGACCTCATCGACCTCCGCATCCGGCTGGCCGGCGGTGCCACCACCACGCTTCACACCACGGCCAAACACCCCTTCTGGGACGACACCCTCCACACCTGGATCCCCGCCGGCGAACTCAAGCCGGGCCATGCCCTCAACACCGCTACCGATCAGCACGTCTACATCGCCGCCGTCCTCGAACGGCCCGGCGACCGCGACATGTACAACCTCACGGTCAGTCGGCTCCACACGTACTATGTCGTGGCCGGGAACACGCCAATTCTCGTGCACAACACCGGGTGCCCAACGGCGGCGGCCCTTCGGGCGGCCCCTCATCCCGGCGATGTCTCGTTCGTATCGGGTGTTGATGGACGTAAGACCATTGCAGACGCCGGAGGAATTCAGGCGGTCAGCGGCTACTCGACAGATATTCCGGCGGGTTCTCAAAGGGCGATGCCTGATCAAGTTTATTCGGCTATGCCGATTGCTCGGAATCCTCATCCGTTTATGGATAATTCTGGCGGCCCTGGGGCGTATTACTTGTCTCATGCAGAGAGGCAAGCGGCGGTCCTGAACTCTGGCGTATCGATATCAGTGAACCGAGAAATGTGCGATGACTGTATTTCGTGGTTCCAGCAGTGGGCTGTGGGGCTGGTGGTCCATGTGCACGTATCCGACCCAACATCGATAAATGTATTCGCGCCAGATGGGTCATGGACGGTATATGACTACCCAACTTGGGGTTAGCGAGTCCCATGCATCGCTGGAGACAGTCCGTACTGTAGGATCGCCTCCATTGGCCGAGTGGGCGCCGCGGTTTTGATCGTGAGGAGATATCCATGGGTGAGGCAGAGCCGAGTTGGCGTGTTTTTCCCGAAGGAGTTCCGGTTCAGGAACTCCTGGCACGCGGTGACCGTGCGGCGGAGGCTGGAGACTTCATCTCTGCTGGCAACTGGTACTTCCACGCCAAACGCAGGGGATCTATAGACGGCCTTGAGAAGGCTCGGGGTATCCAGTCTCAGCTGGAGTCTCTGGCTGGCCAGGGGGTTGTCGACGCGAAGGTTCTGGTAGCAGGTCTGCTCCTGGAGCGTGGTGAGCAGCTCCCTCGTGCCGTCGCTTTGCTTGAGGCGGCTGCTGGGGCAGCTGTTGCCGAGGGCATGCGAGAACTGGGGTTCGTCCTAGCTGGCGGGATAGGCGTGACCCCTGATCCAGACAGGGCCAATGAGCTGTACCGTGCTGCCGCTGAGGTTGGTGACGGTTATGCGGCTTTTAATCTTGCCGTCAATTTCTATCGGGGTCACGGAACCGGAAAGAACTTCCGAGAATTCGCCAAGTGGTTGCAAGTGGCTGGAGACCTAGGCATCCCGGAAGCATGTG
Source organism: Streptomyces sp. NPDC020299 (assembly GCF_044387825.1). Taxonomy (NCBI): domain Bacteria; kingdom Bacillati; phylum Actinomycetota; class Actinomycetes; order Kitasatosporales; family Streptomycetaceae; genus Streptomyces; species Streptomyces sp. NPDC020299. Next base: position 630,140 of record NZ_JBIRWL010000004.1, on the reverse strand, counting down.
CTGTACTTGGAGACCAATGCGCGAAGAAGGGTCTCGATGTCGAATCATTGCAGTGGTACGTCCGGGCGGCTAGGTCATCACATGTGCCTGCGATGTTCGTTGCGGCGCAGCGTTATCGCGATGGTCTTGGAACTCCCATCGATCCGGTTCAGGCGGTCCGTTGGTTCTTGGCTCCACTTGATCGCGGAAATGGCGATGGAATCCACGATGCGATCAATTTGGCTAGCTCCATGACCGTCGAACAGATCCGGGAGGCTGGTCGACTTTCTGGTCATCCAGACGAAGCCGAGTTGCTCGTGCGTCGGCGTTAGTCTGCTGACTGGCTTACCTCGGCTACCTCAGCCCCATCGAGTTCGAGGAGAAACACTACGCCGACGAGGCGATCCCTGCGCTGCCCTCTCCCGTCCTGCTTCGCAATACCGATGGCGCTTGCGAAGGGGTGCTGTAGCTATGGTGCCGCAACTCAAGGCTGCTGTGTGTGCGCCCCGGCCCTTGCGCTGGGTCGATCTCCGCTTGCAGGTGTGAACAAGCTTTCTGCGGGCGTCCGTGACGAGCGCATAAGGACGGCCATGGACCGGCCAGCAGCATTCCTTACGCGGACCGCGAGTTCGAAGCAAAAGTGTCCTCATGCAAGGCGTCCTGGAAGACTTTCCACGCGCTGGGTGAAATGCTGAGTGCCGGGCCAGTGGGTATTTTGGAGTCGCGTATGGCGATCCTGGTGACGGCGTTGGTGGCTACCTCGACGCACTCGTTCTCGGCGTTGCTGTAGCTGGACTTGCGATATTGGAAGGCAGGCACGACTCACAGATCCTTACGGAGGTTGCGGAGGAGCAGTACGGACGCTTGTTCGTCGAGAGAACGCTGGGCGATGTGGTCGAAGAGCTCGATGTGATCGGCTGTGCCCTCTCCGCCCTCGTGCCAGAGCTGGGTGAAGGGGATCTCCGAGTACACGATGTCCATGGCTCCGGGCTCGGCGAAGGAGAGGATGTTGAAAGAGCTGTTCAGGCCGAGGTGAGGGCCTGCGGTGAACGGATACACCCGCAGTGAGACGTTGGGGAGTTCGGCCATCTTCGCAAGATGGTCGAGTTGGCCGTATCCCGTGTTGGCTCCGCCCGGGAAGTTCCGCAACACGGCCTCGTAGATCACCGCGTGCAGTTGCAGAGAACGGGCGTCCTGCAGGCGCCGTTGGCGCGCCATGCGAGCGGCTACGAACTCCTCGTCTGCGCCTCGTTGCTTGGCCATGGCGGGCGTGGGGTCGTCGTTCCTCAGCGCGCGTGCGTATTCGGGGGTTTGAAGGAGCCCAGGGACAAAGGCCGGTTGCCACGCTCTGACAGCCGTGGCGGCGTGTTCAAGAATTACGTACTCCTGCATGACGCCGAGCGTTGACCGGTAGTCGTCCCACCATCCCCTCGCCTTACGACGCTCCCGGTCGACCCTTGCCAGTTCGAGCAGTCCGCCGACGATCCCATGGTCGTGGATCCCGTACAGCTCGCAGAGGATGCGGATGTCGGGGTCGCGTACCGGTACCCAGCCGCCCTCCATCTTGGCGATCTTCGCGGTTGAAGCGGAGAGCGCTTCCGCCGCTTGTGGCTGAGTGAAGCCGGCCGTGGTGCGGAGCTTGAGGAGTTCGGCCCCCAACCTGCGCCCGAGGACGCTTGACGTGCTGTTTCCCTGCCGTGCCTGACTCACTGTCACGTAGCTGCTCCTTCAGGGCTGTGCCGAGCCAGTTTGCTGGGTGTGACCGGGCGGTCGCAACACGATCGGTTGATATCTTCCAGGAAGAGATTGAACAGAGTGGGAGCGGCTCGCTACCTTCCGTTGCGAACTGATCGCCTGCAAGCGCAATTGGCTTACGCGCTGCCCGCCCCGCCCGGAGGTGAGCGACATGGTCGCCCCCAAGGAGTCCGCCGAGCGTGACGTCCCGCTCCGCTACGACCGCCTCGACTACACCCCGCTCCCCAAGAGCGTCACCCTCGCCCGCCGGCGCGTCCACCGCCTCGTCACCGACTGGGGGCACCCGGAACTGGCAGCCGACATCGCCCTACTCGTTTCCGAGTTGAGTGCCAACGCCGTACTGCACGGATGCCTCCGCGACCGGCTCTTCCGTGTCGAGCTTGGCCTGACCGAACATGCGGTACGCGTGTCTGTGTCCGACCCGAAAGGCGAGTCGCTGCCGAGCCCGCGAGTTGCGTCGCAGGACGAGATGTTCGGCCGAGGTCTGCTCATCGTGCGTGAGGTCGCCGACCGGTGGGGTGTGGAGCAGCTGATCGTCGGCAAGTCGGTGTGGTGCGAGTTGGATGTCGTACCCCGGAGTGGCCTCGCCGGTTAGGTGGCGGCAGCGCCCCCCGGTCGCCAGCGGCCAGGGGCTCCCTGGATGGCTCTCGGTCGGCTCTTCTCCTCACACCGCAGCGCGGTGATCAGCTTTCGGACCTGCCGCGGGCTCAGCCAGGTGAATCGGGCCATCCAGGACGGTCCGACGCCGCAATCGCCCCCCCCCCGCACAACAAGATCACAGCATCGTGTCCAGGGAGCCATGGGGGACGGCCGACAGACGGCCGGACCAGGGATACCCTCGGACGATGTCGAATCGGGCAGTAGCAGCTGGAATAGGTCTCGCGCAAGTGATGGCGCACTGCGGGGGCAGCCCATCAGCAGCCGTGCACTATCTGGCGGGGGCCATCGCCGCCGCACCTGAGAACCCGGAGCCCTATGCGGTTCTCGCCGAGTTGTGGAGGGACAAGCCGTCGGAGCTGGCCGAGGTCGTTCAGGGTGCCGACTCCTTGAGGACGGTACTGGCGCAGTCGTACATCAGCTTTCTTGAGGACGACATGAACGGCGCGGCGCTGGCGATCGGATCGGTCACGGGTGTGCGACCGGACATCGCATGGGCCAAAGCCCCCTGGTTCAGCGACTTACGATTCCTCGGTGGGGTGAGTGCCGAGACGCTGGCCGAGGCCGCGATGCGGACGATGGACTACGGCCATGATCTGAACACCGAAAGCATGCGGGAGCGATTCCGGCCCTGGTTCCAAGCCATCGAGGCGGTCGCTGCCCGCCAGCCGTTGCCGGAGGCGTTGGCCAAGATGGCGATCTTGCTGCGGGCATGCGGTCTCACCGATGCGTCGTTTGCCCTCTGCGACCAGGCGGACTCCGTTGAGCGGATCATGCTGACGGAAGTTGTGCGAGCGGGCACGTGGCGCAAGCTGGGTGATCTTCAGCAGACCGCGGCGGCGTTCGAACGCGCTCTTGCCCTGGACCCGGCCAACTGGTCGCTCTGTCTCGACCTGGCCGATGTGCGTGCTGAGCAGGGCGACTTCACCTCTGCGGTCCGGCTGGTCGATCAGGGGATGAGATACGAGCCGGCCGAACTCTCACTTCGCGCGGCCGGGGCTGCCTACCGTGCACGACTGACCGGCTCGCGCGCCGATCTGAGCGAACTCATCGAACTGGCGCCGAATCTGCCGAACGACTCGTACCGGGACCTGCTGATTGACCACGCGTGTGCCGGTCCCGCGCTGCCTGCCGAACTCGTGGCTACGGCCCGGCGCATCCAGAGCAGCAGCTCTAGCCGGCAAGCGCCCACCGGCACGACCGGAGCCTGAGTTCCGGCGCGGCTGCCACGACAAGGGCCCGACGGCGTCAACGCCTTGATGCTTTGCGCCGTGACCACCACGGAGGGCCGCAGGCCCCACGCCTGCCTGCCGGTTGTCACCGAGAGCGCGAACGGCGGACCGGAGCACCAACCGGCCGGTGACCGTCGGCACTCCCCCCTTGTTCATTCAGCAGAGTTGAGGCCTATGATCACCAGCAAGGCGGGGTCGTAGCACAGAGGTAGTGCGCCGCGACATCATCTCGGAGGACGTCGGTTCGAATCCGACCGCCCCGCCCCTCTCAGGACGACGCCTGCGACTGAACTTGAACTCGTGATGTCGGGCCGGGCTCATGCGTTTTGGGACGGCTGCCCTACGATCCCGTGCTTACCAACTGCGCGGCGACGATCGCCATGAGCTGCTGCAAGACGGCGAACGGCAGCGTTTGTGTCCCGTCGAAGAAAACCTCCGTCGGCTGCTTCTCCCCGGGGGCGTAGGTGAGCCGAGACCGCTGGCCCGGCTTGTAGCAGGCCATACCCCCCATCGACACCCTTCCCGAGCCCTGCTCTCTGACCCGAACGACGTGCAGCCGGCAGATCCAGCCCCCAGGTCCTGCACGCGGCGGGTCATTTACCGCCCGGCCTCGTCCCTTCAGCCTCCGAGTGCGTCGGAACCTAGCCGATGAGGATGCTCTCCGGGATGCGGCATGGGCGGTTGCGCGCACGCCAGCGGGGGTGAACCTCTGTTGATCCAGCTGCCCGAGGCCGCGGGCCGTCCTACGCTGCTGGTGTGACCGCTGCATACGACTACGAGGACATGCACCACCTGGTGGACCGGCTCACCCCGACCCAGGTGCGACGCCTGCGCCTGCTCGTCACCCAGGATGAGGAACTGTCCCAGGTTGCCCGGTCGCTGCCGGCAGTCGACGCGAACGAGGGCGAGGAGTCGGTCCCGGCCGGGCTGCTGGCACTGATCGGCAGCGTGAATGGTCCAGAAGATCTGGCTGAACAGCACGACGACTACATCCGCGAGCGGATGCGCGAGCGCTTCGCCGACTCGGTGTGATCGCCACAGTCCTGGACACCGGACCCCTGTCTGCGGCGTTCAATGCGGCCGACCGGCGTCACCCGGAGTGCGCCTCCCTGCTGACGTCGCTGACCGGCCGCCGTCTGTTGCCCAGCCCGGTCATGACCGAGGTCTGCTGGCTGCTGGAGCGCTGGCCCCAGGTCGAAGCGGCGTTCCTCGCCGAGGTCGCACGGGAACATTCGAGCTGGTCCACCTCACTCCTGCCCGCTGCCGGGCTCTGAGTCCACGACGGACAGGCCGGCGCTCCCCGGAACAGGGAACGCCGGCCTGCACCGGCTCAGTTCACGTTGACCGCGCTCCACGCCGCCGCCACCGCGTTGTACTCCGTGCTGCCCGCGCCGTAGAGGTCCTTCGCCGCGTTGAGGGTCGCCGTGCGGGCGCCCGCGTAGTTGGTGGAGGACGTCATGTAGACGGTCAGGGCGCGGTACCAGATCTTGCCGAGTTTGTCTCGGCCGATGCCGGTGACCGTGGAGCCGTTGGAGGTGGGGGAGTCGTAGCTGACGCCGTTGATGGTCTTGGCGCCGCTGCCCTCCGCGAGGAGGTAGGCGAAGTGGTTGGCTACGCCTGAGGAGTAGTGGACGTCCAGGTTGCCGACCGAACTGCTCCAGTAGTCGGCCGAGTTGCCGTCCTTGGACGGCTTGTCCATGAAGCGGAGGGCCGCCTTGCCGAAGCCGGACTTGACGATCTTTTCGCCGATCAGGTAGTCGCCCTTGTCGGTGGGGTTGTTGGCGTACCACTCGACCAGCGTGCCGAGGATGTCGGAGGTGGCCTCGTTCAGGCCGCCGGACTCGCCGGAGTAGGTCAGGGCGGCCGTCTTGGAGGTGACGCCGTGGGTCATCTCGTGGCCGGCGACGTCCAGGGCCACCAGCGGGCCGAAGGTCGTCCCGTCACCGTCGCCGTAGGTCATGCAGAAGCAACTGTCGTCCCAGAAGGCGTTGTTGTAGCTGTTGCCGTAGTGGACGCGGTTGTACGAGCCCTTGCCGTCGCCGGCTATGCCGTTGCGACCGTGGACGTTCTTGTAGTAGTCCCAGGTCTCGTTGGTGCCGTACTGGGCGTCCACCGCCGCCGAGGAGCGGTCGCTCGTGGCCCCCGTGCCCCAGTGGTTGTCGGCGTCCGTGTACAGCGTGGCGGGGGCGCGGCTGAAGCAGATGCCGAAGATGCACAGGTCGGTCTTGTTCTCGGCGTCGCCGGTGTAGGTGTTGCCGCGGGTGGGGTCCTTCAGCTGGTACGAGGACCCGGACTGCGTCGACTCCAGCGGGACCGTACCGCTGTAGAGGGACTGGCCGTCGCCCGTCGCGGTCTCGATGCTGTCCCAGGCGTCGATCTGCGCGCCCGTGAGGGCGTTGGTCAGGACGGTGCGGGCGACCGGGTTGCCGAGCGAGTCCTTGCCGACCGCGTTGGTGCGCCAGGCCAGTCTGGGGGTGCCGTGCAGGGCGTCGACCACCAGCTCCGGCTTGGCCTTCAGCTGGCGGAGTGTTTCGCCCAGGTTGGCGGCGCGCAGCGCGTTCACCGCGAGGTCGGCGGCCTTGGGGGCGGAGACCTTCGGGGTGATGGAGGGGAGGGATATCGCGGCGCGCGTGGCTCGGTCGGCGCTGCGGTATGTGCCGGTCGGGGTGAGGTGGACTACGAAGTCTCCTCCCAGGACGGGGAGTTGGCGGTAGGTGCGGTCGTAGCGGACGTGCTGGGTGCCGTCCTTGTCTACGATCACGTCCCGGACCGCGGTGTCCTGGGTGGAGGTGAGTCCCAGGCCGGTGGCGTGGGCGAGGAGCGCCGACGCCGCGTTCTCGATCGCGGTGGCCCGGGTCGGTCTGCCGTCGGCGTGCGCGGCGGGGGAGAGCGCTGCTGCCAGCAGCGTGGCGGTCGTGGCGGCGATGCCGGCCGTGGCGAGACGGGATCCTCGGTGATGCCGTGTCCGACTCATCGGTCTCCTTGGGAAGGCGCCTGGAAGGCGTGGGGGTGGCGCGCTGTGTCCCTGAGATTTAAGGGCCGTCGACATGTCATGTCCATAGCGCCCACGAGGAGATGTGTGCGGAGTCGGAGGGGGTACAGAATCGTTTCTGTGACCTTGCCGTTCTTCGTCTACGGAACCCTGCGCCCCGGCGAGGGCAACCATGACCTGTACCTTCGCGGCCGCACCCGCTCGGAGGAGCCCGGCCGCCTCCCCGATGCGGTGCCCGAGGAGTACGGGCGGCTCCTGCGCGAACCGGACCGGCTGGAGGAGTACGCCCCGGGCGACCCGCGGAACCTCTACGAAGGGGTCGGCCGGAACGTCCTACGCGCCGACGGCTCAACCGTCCGCGCCTGGATCTACCTCGCCGCGCCCCCCGTCGCCGCCCGCCTCCGCGCCCGCGGCCGGCTCATCGCGGGCGGGGACTGGCTGGCCCGCGACATGCGTTAGGCGTGCCAGGAGCATTCCCGGCGCCTCCGGCAGCCGTACCCGCAGCCCCGCCCCGTCCCAGGCGGCCGACGCGCCCGCCCCGGCCGCGTGCAGTACCTCCACCCGCACACCGTCATCAGCCAAGTCGCTCAGCGGCAGCGCGAGTTCCTCAGCCTCGCCCCTGCGCCACACCGACACGTACGTCGCCCCCGTCGCCCCCGTAGTCCGCAGCCCCAGCGCCACCCACTCGTCCCCCCACCCCGGCAACCCCAGTGGCCAGAAGGGGACCGCGCCCGGCAGATCACTCCGGATCGCCTTGTAGGCCCCCACCGCCCGGCGCACGAGCTCCAGTTGACGAGGCGTCATACGGTCCAGGTGGCCGGAGAGATGGACCCGCCCCAGCAGCGCCGTGCCCATCGTGAAGCCGATCTGCCCATCCGTGAACTCCGGCTGCGGGTACGCCCACACCGCCCCCTGCTCCGGCGGTACCGCCGTCGGCGCGGCGGCCGCGATCGGCGGGTAGCGGAGGGGGTCCTGCTGGTCGGAGGTGGACTGGAGCTGGGTGACGGACAGGGACGCGCCGTCCATGCGCATTCCGCCGGACGCGCAGTTCTCGATGACCAGGCCCGGGTGGCGGTCCAGGAGGGCGGACACCCAGTCGCGCCAGGCACGGGTGTGGCCGAGCAGGCCCGGGGCCGAGGTGGTGATGTTGTAGTCGAGTTTGAGGTAGCCGACGCCCCACGCGCCGACGATGCGGTCCACGGCCTCGTCCAGGTGCGCGCGGGCGGCCGGGTGGGTCAGATCCAGCTGGTGGCGGCCCTGTTCGGTGACCCGGGTGCCGTCGTCGTGGCGCAGGAACGCCGCGTCCGGCAGCTCGGCGGCGACCGGGCTGCGTACCCCGACCACCTCCGGCTCCAGCCACAGCCCCGGCACCATCCCGCGCGCCCGGATCCGCCCCAGCACCTCCTCGATCCCGCCGGGGAAGCGCCGCGGGGCCGCCTGCCACGCCCCGACGCTGTCCCACCAGCCGCCGTCCTCGTCGTCGTACCAGCCGGCGTCCACGCAGAAGTACTCGGCACCCGCCTTGGCCGCCGCGTCGACCAGCGGCAGCAGCTTCTCGGTCGTCGGGTCGCCCATGAGCGTGTTCATGTAGTCGTTGAAGATCACCGGGAGCCGCTCGTGGTCCGGGTGCGGGCGGCGGACCCGGCGGCGGTACGACGTCAGCGCGGCCAGCGCCCCGTCGAAGCCGTCACCGAGGGCCAGGGCGGCGTACTCGGACGCGAACTCCTCGCCGGGCGCGAGGACTTGGCGCCAGCCGTGGTCGTCGTACGACGGGCCGCCCATCCCGATGTACGTCCGCCCGGCCGACTCCCCGGCGTCCCAGGACCAGCCCCCCGCCGACTCGACCTGCCACAGCCAGGTCCGGCCGTCCGTACGGTCGGTGAGCGCGCCCATCGCCAGGTGGCCGTCGGTCGGCCAGCTGCCCCGGCCGGTCAGCCGCAGGGCCGCGCGGGCGTCGTGCTCGTGCACCGCCCGGCCGAAGTCGGGTACGGCGGCCCGCAGCGGCTGGGCGGACCAGCGGCACTCGGCGAGCCAGTCGTTGCGGGCGAGATGGGCGTCGAGCACGTCGGGGGAGGGGAGCCCGCCCAGTAGCAGGCTGCCGGCGGCGCGGACGGTGACGGGGACGCGGCCGTCGTTGCGCAGCCGTACCCGGGAGCGCAGGACCGGGACGCCGTCGGGGGAGGAGTACTCGGCGAGCACCGTCAACCCGCTCTCCAGGTCGTGGAGTTCGACCGTGAGGCGGTGCCATCCGTCGTCGCCGTAGGTCGCGTGGTGCGCGCGGTGACGCAGCCGCGCGCCGAGCGCCGTCCCCGTGAAACGCGGCCCGGACCAGCCGGTGCCCGCGCCGAGCAACGTCACGTCGGCGAGCGGCAGGCCCTCATAACCCTCGTACGGGACGTCCGGATCGCCCGGTCGCGCCACGCGCAGCAGCCGGGGCGGGCGGTCGCCGCCCAGGCCGACGTCGACGGTGAGCGCGGAGTGGCCCCAGCGGAGGGCATCGCCATGGATCATGGCGGACCCCTACCCACCTGGCCTCCGACAGCACCGCCTACGGCCGCACAGCCTCCACCGTCCGCACAGCCTCCACCGTCCGCACAGCCTCCACCCGCACCGCGCACGACTTGAACTCGGGCATCCGCGAGGTCGGGTCGAGCGCGGGGTTGGTGAGGGTGTTGGCGCGGCCCTCGCCCGGCCAGTGGAAGGGCATGAACACGGTGTCGGGGCGGATGCCGGTGGTGATGCGGGCCGGCGCCACCGCACGGCCGCGCCGCGAGACCACGGCCACCGGGTCGCCCTCGGCGGCCCCGAGCCGGGCCGCCAGCCTCGGGTGCAGCTCCACGAACGGGCCGGGAGCGGCGGCGTTCAGCTCGGGCACCCGGCGGGTCTGGGCGCCCGACTGGTACTGGGACACCACCCGGCCGGTGGTCAGCAGCAGCGGGTACTCGTCGTCCGGTTCCTCGGCCGCCGCCCGGTGCGTCACGGCGGCGAACCGCGCGCGGCCGTCCTCGGTGGCGAACCGGTCGAGGAAGAGGCGGGGGGTGCCGGGGTGCGCGGCCCCCTCCGCCGCGGGATCCACAGCCCCCTCCGGGCAAGGCCAGAACACCCCGTTCTCCTCCGCCAGCCGCCCGTAGGTGATCCCCGAGTAGTCCGCGGGACCGCCCGCGCTCGCCCGGCGCAGCTCGCCGAAGACCTCCTCGGGGTCGGTCGGGAAGCCCTTCTCCACGCCCAGCCGGGCGGCGAGCCCGTGCAGCACCGAGAGGTCGCTGCGGACCCCGTCGGGCGGGGTGACCGCCTGCCGCCGCAGCAGCACCCGGCCCTCCAGACTGGTGGTCGTGCCGGTCTCCTCGGCCCACTGGGTGACGGGGAGTACGACGTCCGCGAGCGCCGCCGTCTCCGACAGCACGACGTCCGCCACCGCGAGGAAGTCCAGCGACCGCAGCCGCTCCTCCACATGTGCGGCGCGCGGCGCGGACACCACCGGGTTGGAGGCCATCAGCAGCAGGGCCTTGATGTCCGTGCCCAGCGCGTCCAGCAGCTCGTAGGCGCTGCGGCCCGGGCCCGGCAGGCTGTCGGGGTCCACGCCCCACACCTCGGCGACGTGCCGCCGCGCGGCCGGGTCGGTCAGCTTGCGGTAGCCGGGCAACTGGTCGGCTTTCTGGCCGTGTTCGCGCCCGCCCTGCCCGTTGCCCTGCCCGGTGAGGCAGCCGTACCCGGACAGCGGGCGGCCCGCGCGGCCGGTCGCCAGGCACAGGTTGATCCAGGCGCCCACCGTGTCGGTGCCCTTGGACTGCTGTTCCGGCCCGCGCGCGGTCAGTACCATCGCGGTCTCCGGCTCGCAGAACAGCCGTACTGCTTGCCGGAGTTGTGGAACGGACACCCCCGTGATCCGCTCCACGTACTCCGGCCAGTGCGCCATCGCCGCGGCCCGCGCCTCCTCCCAGCCGGCCGTGCGCTCCCGGATGTACTCCTCGTCGGTGCGGCCCTCGGCGACCACCAGGTGCAGCAGGCCCAGCGCCAGCGCGAGATCGGTGCCGGGGCGGGGCGCGAGGTGCAGGTCGGCCTGCTCGGCGGTCTTCGTGCGGCGCGGGTCGACGACGATCAGCGTGCCGCCGTTGTCGCGGAGTTCACTGAAGAAGCGCAGCGACGGCGGCATGGTCTCCGCGAGGTTGGAGCCGACCAGGATCACGCAGCCCGTCTTCGGGATGTCCTCCAGCGGGAACGGCAGCCCCCGGTCGAGGCCGAACGCCTTCGTGCCCGCCGCGGCGGCCGACGACATGCAGAAGCGGCCGTTGTAGTCGATCTGCGAGGTGCCCAGCACCACCCGCGCGAACTTGCCGAGCGCGTACGCCTTCTCGTTGGTCAGCCCGCCCCCGCCGAACACCCCGCACGCATCGGGACCGTACGCCGTACGCGCCGAGGCGAGACCCGCGGTGATCCGGTCCAGCGCCTCCTCCCACGAGGCGGGCACCAGCTCGCCCCCGGACCGCACCAACGGCGAGGTCAGCCGCACCCCGGGCGACAGCAGCGCCGCGGCCGTCCGCCCCTTGCCGCACAGCGCCCCCCGGTTCACCGGGAAGTCCGGCCGCTCGGTCACCTCGACGCCCCCTCCCGGCGCGGGGGTCACATTCATCCCGCACTGCAGGGCGCAGTACGGGCAGTGGGTGGGCGTCGAGGTGGTCTTCATAGCACCCAGCGTGCTTCGCACGTGTTACGTGCCGTGACGGCTCCCTGTTACACGGCCGGGACGGCGACCTCCCCGCCGCGGCGGGGCCGCGGTGAGGCACACACCCGCCCACCCCTGAGTCGTCGCGGAGGGTACAGAAGTTGCCGTCGTGACAGAAGACGTCACATCTGTCGCATTCCGTATCATAGTTGGCCGATCGCACCTGGTTGAGAGTTGAAGAATCGCGGCTACAGTCGTCCCCTGCGCACGACCCCGCACGGCTTTTCTCGGCACATGGGCCGGCTCCGATCCTGCCGCCGTCACCCGGACGGTCACCCGGACCCGGCTCTCTCCCCTCGAAACAGCCAGGAGGTCTCCCGAGCCATGCCTCTGCGCCACCTCACCCCCCGCGACCAGCAGCTCTTCTGGCAGTACGGCCGCGGCCCCGCCGTATCCGTCCCCGACCCGCTCGTCCACCGCGCCATCGAACGGCAGGCGGCCGTCCGCCCCGACGCCCTCGCCGCCGAGCACCAGGGCGCGGTCATCACCTACGGCGAGCTCGACCGCGCGGCCGACGCCCTCGCCGCCCGTCTCGTCCGCGAAGGCGTACGTCCCGGCGACCACGTCGGTCTCTTCGTCCGCCGCTCCATCCCGATGCTCGTCGGCCTGCTCGCCACCCTGAAGGCGGGCGCCGCCTACGTCCCCCAGGACATCGGCCTCACCCCCCGTCCCCAGCTCGCCCACGTCGTCCGGACGGCACGGACCCGGGTGATGCTCACCCACCGGCGACACGCCTCCCGCGTCCCGGTGCCGCCCGGCCATCGTCTGATCACCCTGGACGAACCGGAACCGGAACCGGAACCGTACGCACCTGGACCCCTGGTCCGCGCGGCCCCGCCCGCCCCCGACGACGGCTGCTACGTCCTGTTCACCTCCGGCACCACCGGACACCCCAACGGCGTGAAGGTCACCCACCGCAACGTCGCCAACCTCCTGCTCACCGAGCCCGGCGGCCTCGGCGTCCGCCCCGGCGACCGGGTCCCCCAGCTGCTCAACATCGCCTTCGACATGGCCGCCTGGGAGATCCTCGGCTGCCTCACCCACGGGGGCACCCTCGTCATCCGCGGCAAGGACATCGCCGCCGCGGCCCGCACCGCCGACGTGCTGATCGCCACGCCCACCGTGCTGTCCGGCATCGACCCCGAGGCCTGCCCGCGGGTGCGTACGGTCGCCGTCGCCGGGGAACCGTGCCCGCGCCCCCTGGCCGACCTGTGGGCGGGCCGCGCCGCCTTCCACAACTGCTGCGGCCCCACCGAGGTGACCATCGTCAACACCATGCGCCGCCACGACCCGGCCGCCGCCCTGCTGACCATCGGCACCCCCACCCCGAACAACACCGTGTACGTCCTGGACGCCGACCGCAGACCGCTCCCCATCGGCGAGGCGGGCGAGATGTGGGCGGGCGGCACTTGCGTCTCCGCCGGCTACCTCGGCAACGACGAGCTGACCGCCGAGCGGTACGCCCCCGATCCCTTCCTCGGCGGGGGCACACGGATGTTCCGCACCCGGGACCTCGGCCGCTGGACCGCGGACGGCGAGCTGGAGCACCTCGGCCGCACGGACGACCAGGTCAAGGTGCGCGGTTTCCGCGTCGAGCTCGACTCCGTCTCCTCGGTGCTGGAGTCGGTGGAGGGGTGTCTGCGGGCGGTGACGCTGAAGCGGGACGCGCGCAGCCTGGTGGCGTTCGTCTGCCCGGCCGGCATCGATCCCGAGCGGGCCCGGCGCGCGGTGGCGGACGCCCTCCCGTACTACTGCGTCCCCTCGGACGTCTTCCCGCTGGCCTCGCTGCCCGAGACCGACCGCGGCAAGATCGACAAACAGGCTCTGCTCCTACTGGCCGAGGAGCGCCAGGGGGTGCTCCGATGACCACGGCACCCGTGGCCGGGGTGCGGGACGTCCCGCTGCCGCCGGTCACCCCGGGACCCAGGCGGCTCCTCAAGCACCCGCTCCTGATGCACTACAACCGGCTGGCGGCACTCGTCGTCGCCGTCAACCTGGCCTGGGCGGCCGCGCGGTGGCCGTTGCCCGCCTCGTCGCTCGGTCACGCGGCCCTGGCGAACCTCGCGCTCGCCGTCCTCGTGCGCCAGCAGTACGTCGTCAACCTCATGTTCCGGCTGGCGACCCGGCCGCCGACCAGCTGGCCGCTGAAGGTGCGCTGGACGCTGGGCAAGGTCTACCACTTCGGCGGACTGCACGTGGGCGGGGCACTGGCGGGTACGGCGTGGTTCCTGGCCTCGGTGCTCGCGGAGCCCGACGGGCCCGCAAGGGCCGTGGCCCTGGCACTGACCGGCCTGCTGGCCCTCGTCGTCGCGACCGCGGTGCCCGCCTTCCGCTCCCGGCACCACGACCTCTTCGAGAAGGTGCACCGCTTCGGCGGCTGGACCGCCCTGCTGCTGTTCTGGGCGCACACCCTGCTGTCCGGCGCCGGACCGGTCCCCGTGGCGGTGCTCGCCGTGGTCACCTTCAGTGTCGCCCTGCCCTGGCTGCGGCTGCGCAAGGTCGATGTACGGATCGAGCGCCCCTCCCCGCACGTCGTACTGGCTCGCTTCGACCACGGTGAGACGCCCTTCGCGGGCTCCTCGACCGCGATCAGCCGCAGCCCGCTGAAGGAGTGGCACTCGTTCGCCAACGTGCCGTCCCCCGCGGAGCCCGGATTCCGGCTCACCATCTCCCGCGCGGGCGACTGGACGGGCTCCTTCATCGACGACATGCCCTCACAGGTGTGGGTGAAGGGCATCACGACGGCCGGGGTCGCCAACATCGAGACGCTGTTCAGAAAGGTCGTGTACGTGGCCACGGGCAGCGGCATCGGCCCCTGCCTGCCGCACCTCCTGGCCGCCGAGGTCCCGTCCCGCCTGGTCTGGGCGACCCGCGATCCCCGGGCGACCTACGGCGACGCGCTCGTCGACGAGATCCTGGCCGTCCAGCCGCACGCACTCGTCTGGGACACCTCCCGGCACGGTAAGCCCGACATGGTGCGGCTCGCCTACGCGGCGTACCGGGACTTCGGGGCCGAGGCGGTCATCTGCATCTCGAACAAGAAGCTCACCTGGCAGGTCGTGCACGGTCTGGAGCGGCGTGGGATTCCGGCGTACGGCGCGATCTGGGACTCGTAGAGGAGACCGGTGGAGATGGACAGTCTGAAAGTGGAACACCACGGCCGTGTGGTGACCGTACGGTTGCACCGCCCGCACGTCCGCAACGCGCTGAACTCCGCACTGCTCACCGAACTCCTGGGCGTCCTGCGCCCGTTGGACAAGGACCCGGCCGTCGGCTGTGTGCTCCTCACCGGTTCGGGCGAAGTGTTCAGTGCGGGTGCCGACATCAGGGAGATGGCCGGGAGGACGGCCGTGGAACTGGCCGCGGAGGACTACTTCGGGGCATGGGAAAAGTTCGCGGACCTCCGTACACCGAAGATCGCGGCTGTGGGCGGGCTCGCCCTGGGCGGTGGTTGCGAGCTGGCGATGATGTGCGACCTGGTGATCGCCGGGGAGTCGGCCGTCTTCGGCCAGCCGGAGATCAGGCTCGGTGTGATCCCGGGCATCGGCGGCACCCAGCGCCTGACCCGGCTGGTCGGCCGCGCCAAGGCCATGGACCTCGTCCTCACCGGCCGCTCGATGGACGCCCGCGAGGCGGAGAGCTGCGGCCTGGTCTCCCGCGTGGTCCCCGACGACCAGGTCCTGACCGAGGCCCTGGAGGCCGCCGCCACCATCGCCTCGTACTCCCGCACGGCCGTCACCGCGGCCCGCGACTGTGTCGACCGGGCTCTGGAGACCGGCCTGCGCGACGGCATCCGCTACGAACGCCGCGTGTTCCACGCCCTGTTCGCCACGGAGGACCAGAAGGAGGGCATGACGGCGTTCCTGGAGAAACGCCCGCCGCACTTCACGGGGCGCTGAAACCCGTCGGCGGGGTCGGGTTCACGTGCCGCCTGGCGGGGTCCCGGCGTCGCTCCGGGGCCGGGACGGCGCGGGCCGCACGAACGGCAGGCCAGGACGGTCGAGGTCCGCATCCGGTCAGCGTGCGGGACGAGGCACGATCCAGGGGGCGCCCGGAGTGAGCCGGGTGCACCGCCAGGGCCTGTCGTCACATTCCCGTCGTCGCCGAAGGGCGGCCCCGCGGCGTCGTGGGGGCAGACGGGAATGTGACGACACCCCCTAGTGCTCCGCGAGCGCTCCGCCTGGCCCGCCGCCGCCTCACCGCCCGCTCGCCAGTGCCCGCTCCACCCCCTGCTCCTTCGGGCCGAGGAAGCGGGGGTCCGGCTTGAAGATCGCGTCCAGGGCCGCCTTGCCGGCGGCGAAGATCTCGCGGGTGCCGCCGTAGTACCAGGTGACGTCGTGCCTGGCGTCGACGCCGACGCCGTAGGAGTCGATGCCCGCCGCCTCGCAGAGGGCGACCGCGCGGCGGATGTGGAAGCCCTGGCTGATCAGGACGGCCCGGTCGACGCCGAAGATCCTCTTCGCGCGGACGCAGGAGTCCCACGTGTCGAAACCGGCGTAGTCGCTGACCACGCGGGAGCCGGGAACACCCCGCTCGGTCAGGTACGCGCGCATGGCGTCCGGCTCGTCGTAATCGTCCCGGCTGTTGTCGCCGGTGACCAGCACCACCTTCACCCGCCCCGCCCGGTACAGCTTCACCGCCGCGTCCAGCCGGTGCGCGAGGTACGGCGACGGCTCCCCGTCCCACAGGCCCGCCCCGAACACGACGGCGACATCGGCGCGCGGCACGTCCCCCGTAGCGCGCAGCCGGTCCGCCGTCGACACGAACAGCCAGGTCACCGGAAGCAGCGCCAGCACGCACCCGGCCATCACGGCCTGCACCAGCCGCCGCCGTCCGGCACGGGTCCGCGGCAGGCGCGGTCTACGGATCTTCACGCGGGTCCCCCTTGTCCGTCCCGACGAGGAGGACGCGTCGAACAGTGATCCGGTTCGCCTCACACGGTCCGGGCGCACGCGGTGAACCCACGGAAAATACCCGTGACGGCCGTGCAACGAGGGCGCAACCTCCTGCCGTCAGGATCGTTCCATGACGGACCTCGACAGCACGGCGGACATCATGGCGGGCATCAGCAGCCGGCTCGCCGGCCAGCTCAGCCTCGTCTCCCTGGACGGCAGGCGCCGCCCCGGCCCGCCCGCCCTCGTCCTGGTGGGACACGGCAGCCGCGACCCGCGCGCGCTGCGGACGGTCCTCGCCCTGATGGAGCGGGTACGGGACCTGCGCCCCGGCCTGTCGGTGCGCCTCGGCCACATCGAGCTGAACGAGCCCCTGCTCCCGGACACCCTCGCCGCCCTCGGCGACGCCCCGGCCGTGCTCGTACCGCTGCTGCTCAGCCGCGGCTACCACGTCAAGCAGGACATCCCCGAGATGGCCGCCGCCACCGCACGCACGCGCGTGGCCGCACCGCTCGGCCCCCACCCGCTCCTCGTGGAGACCCTGTACGACCGCCTGCTGGAAGCCGGCTGGCACACCGGCCCCGACGACACCACCCGCCGTTCGAGCGGAGTCGTACTCGCCGCCGCCGGCTCCCGAGACCCCGACTCCGCGGCCGACACCCGCCGCACGGCCCGCCTCCTCGCCGACCGCCTCGGCGTACCCGTCGTCCCCGCCTACGCCTCCGCCGCGACCCCGACCGTCCCCGCCGCCGTACGCGCCCTCGCCGCCCGAGGCCGCCCCCGAGTCGCGATCGCCTCCTGCTTCACGGCCCCCGGCCGCTTCGCCACCCAGTGCGCGGAGGCGGCCCCCTGGATCACCTCGGCCCCCCTCGGCGCCCACGAGGCAATGGCCCGCCTGGTCCTGCACCGCTACGACCAGGCACTGTCCACCCCGGCGACCCTGACCAATCCGGCACTGGCGTCAGCTTGAAAGCGGGGGCCAGGCTCGCCCACCTAGGGGCGCGGGGAACTGCGCGACAAGCCACGAACAACCCGCACCCGCCACACAACAAGACTCGGCAGACGCCTGGGCACCCGGAACCCCCCGATTGTCACCACCGCCCCGTACTGTCGAACCATGGAAGGCACCGCAAGCAGAGGCACCGCAGGTAACGGCACCGCACCCCTCGACGGCTACGACCCGGCGTCAGCCGACCGCTGGGCCCCCGAGCCCGACAAACGCCCCGGCCGCACCGCCTTCCAGCGAGACCGCGCCCGCATCCTGCACAGCGCAGCGCTCCGGCGGCTGGCCGGCAAGACCCAGGTCGTCACCCCGGGCGCGCCCAACCACCCGGCCTGGGACGCCAGCCCCCGCACCCGTCTCACCCACTCCCTGGAGTGCGCCCAGGTCGGCCGCGAGCTCGGCGCGGCCCTCGGCTGCGACCCCGACCTGGTCGAGGCGGCCTGCCTCTCCCACGACCTGGGCCACCCTCCCTTCGGCCACAACGGCGAACAGGCGCTGAACGAGTTCGCGGACGACTGCGGCGGCTTCGAGGGCAACGCCCAGTCCCTCAGGCTCCTCACCCGCATCGAGCCCAAGCGGTTCACCCCCGAGGGCTCCGTCGGCCTCAACCTCACCCGCGCCGCCCTCGACGCCGCCACCAAGTACCCCTGGCCGCGCGGCGCCCACCCCACCGACCCGGCGTCGGGGAAGTTCGGGGTGTACGAGGACGACCGGCCGGTCTTCGACTGGGTACGCAAGGACGCCCCCGGCACGCTCACCTGCTTCGAGGCCCAGGTCATGGACTGGGCGGACGACGTGGCGTACTCGGTGCACGACGTCGAGGACGGCCTGCACGCCGGCCACATCGACCCGGCCAGCCTGCGCGCCGAACCGGAACGGCAGGCGGTCTTCGCCGTCGCCGTCGGCAGGTACGTGCCCGCCGGCACCGACCCCGCCGAACTCGCCGACGCCCTCGACCGCCTCCTGGCCCAGGAGTGGTGGCCGCACGGCTACGACGGCACGGCGGTCGCCCAGGCCCGTCTGAAGGACGCCACCAGCCAGCTCATCGGCCGCTTCTGCCTGGCCGCCGAGGGCGCCACGCGCCGGACGTACGGCACCGGCCGCCTCACCCGGTACGGCGCCGAACTCGTGGTGCCGCGCTCCGCACGCATGGAGTGCGCGGTCCTCAAGGCGGTCGCCGACCAGTACGTGATGCGCCGCGCCGAGCAGGAGCGGCTCCGCGCCGACCAGCGGATCGTCGTCGCCGAACTCGCCGAGGCACTCACCGCCCGCGCCCCCGAAGGGCTGGACCCGCAGTTCCGCTCGCTCTTCGACGCGGCGGACGGCGATCACGCCCGTAAACGCGTGATCGTCGATCAGATCGCTTCCCTGACCGACGCGTCGGCCCGCTCGTTGCACGCGAGACTGACGGGGCGCCCGTGAGAAGAATGTGACCCTCCGTGGCCTGATCGGGCCACTCCCCCTTCCCGCATCACGCTCAGTGCGGGAGGCTCCCATGTGGCGGCATCTTTACGAGGAGGCATCAAGTGGTCGACGCGGACCAGACGTTCGTCATCGTCGGAGGAGGGCTGGCCGGCGCCAAGGCGGCCGAAACGCTCCGGACGGAGGGCTTCACCGGCCGGGTGATACTGATCTGCGACGAACGCGACCACCCCTACGAACGCCCGCCGCTGTCCAAGGGCTACCTGCTGGGCAAGGAGGAACGCGACAGCGTCTTCGTGCACGAACTCGCCTGGTACGCGCAGAACGACATCGAACTGCACCTCGGCCAGACCGTCGACGCCATCGACCGTACGGCGAAGACGGTCCGGTTCGGTGACGACGGCACCCTCGTGCACTACGACAAGCTGCTTCTCGCCACCGGCGCGGAGCCCCGCCGCCTCGACATCCCCGGCACCGACCTCGCGGGCGTCCACCATCTGCGCCGCCTCGCCCACGCCGAGCGGCTCAAGGGCGTACTCGGCTCGCTCGGCCGGGACAACGGGCACCTCGTGATCGCGGGCGCGGGCTGGATCGGCCTGGAGGTGGCGGCGGCGGCCCGGGAGTACGGCGCCGAGGTCACCGTCATCGAACACAACCCGACCCCGCTGCACGGCGTGCTCGGCCCCGAGCTCGGCAACCTCTTCGCCGAGCTGCACCGCGAGCGCGGGGTCCGGTTCCACTTCGGGGCCCGGCTCACCGAGATCGTCGGCCAGGACGGCATGGTGCTGGCCGCCCGTACCGACGACGGCGAGGAGCACCCCGCGCACGACGTCCTCGCGGCCATCGGCGCCGCGCCGCGCACCGGGCTGGCCGAGGCGGCGGGGCTGGAGATCGCCGACCGCGCGCACGGCGGCGGCATCGTGGTGGACGGGCGGCTGCGCACCACCGACCCCGACATCTTCGCGGCCGGCGACGTCGCCGCCTTCCCGCACGCCCTCTTCGACACCCGGCTGCGGGTCGAGCACTGGGCCAACGCCCTCAACGGCGGCCCGGCGGCGGCCCGCGCGATGCTCGGCCAGGACGTCATCTACGACCGCGTCCCCTACTTCTTCACCGACCAGTACGACCTGGGGATGGAGTACAGCGGCTGGGCGCCGCCGGGGTCGTACGACCAGGTGGTGATCCGGGGGGACGCGGGCAAGCGGGAGTTCATCGCGTTCTGGGTGAAGGAGGGCCGGGTGCTGGCCGGAATGAACGTGAACGTGTGGGATGTCACAGAGCCGATCCAGAAGCTGATCCGTTCCACGGCCCCGGTGGACACGGAGGCGCTGGCCGACCCGCACGTACCTCTCGACAGCCTCGCCCCCTGACCCCTCACGGGGCCGGAACTGTCACACACCCCACGTAGAATTCACGCGTGGCAGGACGGATCAACGACGAGGACGTGAAGGCGGTACGGGACGCGGTCCCGATCGACTCCGTCGTGTCCGAGTACCTCCAGCTGCGCAACGCGGGCGGCGGCAACCTCAAGGGCCTCTGCCCGTTCCACGACGAGAAGTCGCCGTCCTTCCAGGTCAGCCCGAGCAAGGGACTCTTCCACTGCTTCGGCTGCCAGGAGGGCGGCGACACCCTCACGTTCGTGATGAAGGTCGACCACCTCTCCTTCTCGGAGGCGGTCGAGCGCCTCGCCGCGCAGGCCGGCATCACCCTGCGCTACGAGGAGGGCGGGTACAACCCGTCCCACCAGCGCGGCGAGCGGATCCGCCTGGTCGAGGCCCACAAGATCGCCGCGCAGTGGTACGCGGAGCAGCTCGCCACCAGCCCCGAGGCCGAGACCGGCCGCGTCTTCCTGGCCGACCGCGGCTTCGACCAGGCCGCCGCCGTCCACTTCGGCGTGGGCTACAGCCCCCAGGGCTGGGACCACCTCACCCGCTATCTGCGCGGCAAGGGCTTCACCGACAAGGAGCTGCTCCTCTCCGGCCTCTCCCAGGAGGGCCGCCGCGGCCCCATCGACCGCTTCCGGGGCCGGCTGATGTGGCCCATCCGGGACATCGGCGGCGAGGTGGTCGGCTTCGGCGCGCGCAAGCTGTACGAGGCGGACAACGGCCCCAAGTACCTCAACACGCCCGAGACGGCGATCTACAAGAAGAGCCAGGTCCTGTACGGCATCGACCTGGCGAAGAAGGACATCGCGAAGGCCAGCCGCGCGGTCGTCGTCGAGGGCTACACGGACGTCATGGCCTGCCATCTCGCCGGAGTGACCACCGCCATCGCGACCTGCGGCACGGCCTTCGGCGGCGAGCACATCAAGATCCTGCGCCGGCTGCTGATGGACAACGGCAGCGCACGCGTGATCTTCACCTTCGACGGCGACGCGGCCGGGCAGAAGGCGGCCCTGCGCGCCTTCGAGGACGACCAGAAGTTCGCCGCCGAGACGTACATCGCGATCGCTCCGGACGGCATGGACCCCTGCGACCTGCGCCTGGCCAAGGGCGACGAGGCGGTGGCCGACCTGGCCGAACCGCGTACCCCGCTCTTCGAGTTCGCGCTGCGCCAGATCGTGAGCCGCTACGACCTGAACACCCCGGCGGGGCGGGCCGCCGCCCTGGACGAGGCGGCCCCGATCGTGGCCCGCATCAAGAACAGCGGCGCCCAGCACGAGGTCGCCGTCGAGCTGGCCGGGATGCTCGGCATCCTCGACACCCAGTTCGTGGTCAAGCGGGTCGCCCAGCTCGCCCGTTGGGCCCGCGACCGCGGCGGCCGGGGCCCGGCGCCGGCGGCCCCCCAGCGTCCCCCGCAGGAGTACGCGGCCGTACGGGCCCCTTCCGGCCCCGCGCTGAACCTCCGCAACCCGGTGTACGCCACGGAACGCGAGCTGCTGAAACTCGCCCTCCAGCGGCCGGAGCTGGTCTCCCCGGCCTTCGACGCGTACGGGATCGACGAGTTCACCGCCCCGCCCTACGCGGCCGTACGCCAGGCCATCATGGACGCGGGCGGCGTCGAGTACGGCACGCAAGACTCCCAGGAGTACCTGGTCCGCGTCCGCGAGGCGGCCCCCGACGACGCGGTCCGCGCGATGGTGACCGAGCTGGCAGTGGAAGCGATCATGCGCCGCACGGTCGACGAGCCCTACGCCGGCGAACAACTCGTCTGGGTCCGCCGCCGCGCCGTCGACCGCCGCATCCACGACATCCAGAGCACCCTCGCCCGCCTCGGCACCGGCGGCGACCCGGCCCACCTGGCGGCCGTACAGAACGAGTTGTGGGTCCTCCAGCAGTACGGCCAGACACTGCGGGTGCAGGGCGCGGCGGCGCTGTAGCGACAGCTCGCGGCTACTGCTCGGTGCGCGTGATCCCCAAGCGCTCGAGCAACTGCCGCTGCCCGGCGACGAGGGAGCGAAGCAGCCCGCCGTGCTGGAGCTGCGTCTCGCGCATCGCCCGGACGAACTCCATGTCGTGGCGGCGGGTCACCACCTGCTGCTCCTCCACCTGGCCGACCAGCCCCTCCAGCCGCTGCCGCAGCTCGCCCATGCCGCCCCTCCCATCCCACCACGCCCGGTATTCACCGGGGAAACGACCTGGATAACCATCCCGTCACGACCCGGATGCAAAAAGTCACCGCACGCCCCTCGTGGCGGTGATGTGTCTTACCCCACACTGGGGTGCGGTGCCTGAGTCCTCGGAGCGCGGCTGATCCGTCCCCCACGGATCGCGCTCCCCGCGGTTCCACTCAGCAGCGATCACCCTGGAGGTCGCCCCCGTGCAGACCCAGACCCTCACACAGACCGACAGCACCGACAGCACCGCGACGGACGAGCCGCCGGACGCCGAGAGCGAGGTCTTCGCGGTGGTGCCGCCGCAGAGCCGTGCCGCGCACCACCCGGAGACGGAGCCCGAGCCCGAGCACGAGCCGGAGGGCGCGGCCGAGCCGGCGGAGGCGCCCGTCGAGGCCCCGGCGGCGGCCGCCCGCGCGGACACCAGCGCTCCCTCCTCGGACCTGTTCCGCCAGTACCTGCGCGAGATCGGCCGGATCCCGCTGCTCACCGCGGCCGAGGAGGTCGAGCTGGCCCGCCGGGTCGAGGCCGGGCTGTTCGCCGAGGAGAAGCTGGGCAGCACCCCCGGCCTGGACGACCGGCTCGCCCTCGACCTGGACCGGCTGGTCGTGATGGGCCGCATGGCCAAGCGCCGGCTCATCGAGGCCAACCTGCGGCTCGTCGTGTCCGTCGCCAAGCGGTACGTCGGACGCGGCCTGACCATGCTGGACCTGGTGCAGGAGGGCAACCTCGGGCTCATCCGGGCCGTGGAGAAGTTCGACTACGCCCGCGGCTACAAGTTCTCCACGTACGCCACCTGGTGGATCCGCCAGGCCATGTCCCGCGCCCTCGCCGACCAGGCCCGCACCATCCGCGTCCCCGTGCATGTCGTCGAGCTCATCAACCGGGTCGTACGGGTGCAGCGGCGGATGCTCCAGGAGCGCGGGTACGAGCCGACCCCCGAAGAGGTCGCCGCCCACCTCGACCTGCCGCCCGAGCGGGTCGGCGAGGTGCTCCGCCTCGCCCAGGAGCCGGTGTCGCTGCACGCGCCCGTGGGGGAGGAGGACGATGTCGCGCTCGGTGACCTGATCGAGGACGGCGACGCGGCCTCACCCGTGGAGTCGGCGGCGTTCCTGCTGCTCAGGGAGCACCTGGAGGCCGTACTGTCCACCCTCGGCGAGCGCGAGCGCAAGGTCGTACAGCTGCGCTACGGCCTCGCCGACGGCCGCCCCCGCACCCTCGAGGAGATAGGGCGCATCTTCGGCGTGACCCGGGAACGCATCCGGCAGATCGAGTCCAAGACCCTGAACAAGCTGCGGGACCACGCCTTCGCCGACCAGCTGCGGGGCTACCTGGACTGAACGGGGCCGCCCGCGAAGGCGGCCCCCGGTGCGCTCAGTCGACCTCGGCCACGGCCTCCGCGAACTGCGCCTTGTACAGCCGTGCGTAGGCACCGTCCGCGGCGAGCAGCTCCGCGTGGGCGCCCTGTTCGACGATCGAGCCGTTCTCCATGACGAGGATCGTGTCCGCGTCCCGGATCGTCGACAGCCGGTGCGCGATCACGAAGGACGTCCTGCCGTGCGCCAGCTTGGCCATGGCCTTCTGGATCAGCACCTCGGTACGGGTGTCGACGGAGCTCGTCGCCTCGTCGAGGACCAGGATCACCGGGTCGGACAGGAACGCCCGCGCGATGGTGATCAGCTGCTTCTCACCGGCGCTGACCCCCGTGCCCTCGTCGTCGATCACGGTGTCGTAGCCGTCGGGCAGGGTGCGCACGAACCGGTCCGCGTGGGCCGCCCGCGCCGCCTCCTCGATCTCCCCGCGGGTGACCTCGCGCGACGCGCCGTACGCGATGTTCTCCGCGATGGTGCCGCCGAACAGCCAGGTGTCCTGGAGCACCATGCCGATCCCGGAGCGCAGTTCGTCGCGGGACATCTTCCGGATGTCCACACCGTCGAGGGTGATGCGCCCGCCGGTGACGTCGTAGAACCGCATGAGCAGGTTGACCAGGGTGGTCTTGCCCGCTCCGGTCGGGCCGACGATCGCGACCGTGTGCCCGGGCTCCACCTTCAGCGACAGGTCCTCGATCAGCGGCTTCTCGGGGTCGTACCGGAACGCCACGTGCTCCAGCGCCACCCGCCCGCGCAGCTCCGCGGGCTTCTCGGCCGCCACCGGATCCGGCTCCTGCTCCTCCGCGTCCAGGAGTTCGAAGATCCGCTCGGCCGAGGCGACGCCCGACTGCACCAGGTTGGCCATCGAGGCGACCTGGGTCAGCGGCATCGAGAACTGCCGGGAGTACTGGATGAAGGCCTGCACATCGCCGATGGACAGCGAGCCGGACGCCACCCGCAGACCGCCGACCACGGCGACGAGCACATAGTTCAGGTTCGACACGAACATCATCAGCGGCTGCATGACCCCGCTGTTGAACTGCGCCTTGAACGAGGCCTCGTACAGCGCGTCGTTCTCCTCGGCGAACTGCTTCGCCGACTCGTCCTGCCGTCCGAACACCTTCACCAGGGTGTGCCCGGTGTACATCTCCTCGATGTGCGCGTTCAGCTTGCCGGTGGTGCGCCACTGCTGCACGAAGTGCGGCTGCGACCGCTTGCCGACCCGGGTGGCGACGACGAACGACAGCGGCACCGTGACCAGGGCGACCAGGGCGAGCAGCCAGGACACCCAGAACATCATCACGAGCACGCCGATGATGGTCAGCAGCGAGTTGATCAGCTGGCCCATCGACTGCTGGAGCGTCTGGCCGATGTTGTCGATGTCGTTGGTGGCCCGGGAGAGCACCTCGCCGCGCTGGCGCCGGTCGAAGTACGACAGCGGCAGCCGGGACAGCTTCGTCTGCACGTCCTCGCGCATCCGGTACATCGTGCGGTTGACGGCCCGGTTGACCAGCCGCGTCGCCACCGCCATCAGCAGACCCGCCACGAGGAACGTACCGAGCGCGAGCAGCAGGACCTGGCCGACGGCGTCGAAGTCGATGCCCTTGCCCGGGGTGAAGTCGGTGCTCTTCAGCATGTCCGCGACGGAGCCCTGGCCCCGGGCGCGCATGCGGTCGAGCACCTGCTCCTTGGTGGCCCCGGCCGGCATCTGGCGCCCGATGATGCCCGAGAAGACCAGGTCGGTGGCCTTGCCGAGGATCTTCGGGCCGATCACGCTGAGGCCGACGCTGACCACCACGCACAGCAGCAGCGCGTAGATGGTGAGCCGTTCCGGCCCGAACCGGGCGACGAGCCGCTTGCCCGAGCCCTTGAAGTCCATCGAGCGCTGGTCCGGGCCGCCCCCGGCCATCATGCGTCCCATGGGCCCTGCCATCAGGCGGCCTCCGCTTCCGTCAGCTGGGAGAGCACGATCTCCCGGTAGGTCTCGTTGTCCGCCATGAGCTCGTGGTGCCGGCCCGTGCCGACCACCCGGCCCTCGTCCAGGACCACGATCCGGTCGGCTTCCCGGATGGTCGCCACGCGCTGGGCGACGATCACGACGGTCGCCTCGGCGGTCTCCCGGGCCAGAGCCTTGCGCAGCGCCGCGTCGGTGGCGTAGTCGAGCGCGGAGAAGGAGTCGTCGAAGAGGTAGATCTCGGGGCGCTGCACGAGCGTACGGGCGATGGCGAGCCGCTGGCGCTGGCCGCCGGAGACGTTCGTACCGCCCTGCGCGATGGGCGCGTTCAGCCCGCCCTCCAGCTTCGAGACGAACTCCTTGGCCTGCGCGACCTCCAGCGCGTGCCACAGTTCCTCGTCGGTGGCGTCCGGGTTGCCGTACCGCAGGTTGGTGGCCACCGTGCCCGCGAACAGGTACGGCTTCTGCGGGACCAGGCCCACCGTCTTCGCCAGCAGCCTCGGCTCGACCTCCTGGACGTCGACGCCGTCGACGAGCACCGCGCCCTCGGTCGCGTCGAACAGCCGCGGGACCAGCCCGAGCAGTGTCGACTTGCCGCTGCCGGTGGAGCCGATCACGGCGGTGGTCTCGCCCGGCCGGGCCACCAGTTCGACCGCCTTGAGCACCGGCTCCTCGGCACCCGGATAGCGGAAGCCCGCCCCCCGGATCTCCAGATGGCCGTGCCGGCGCAGCTCCGTGACGGGAGCCGTCGGCGGCACCACGCTGGAGTCGGTGTCGAGGATCTCCTGGATGCGCTCGGCGCACACCTCCGCGCGGGGCACCATCATGAACATGAAGGTGGCCATCATCACGGACATGACGATCTGCATCAGATAGGCGAGGAACGCGGTCAGGTCGCCGATCGCCATTCCGCCGCTGTCGATGCGGTGCGCGCCGAACCACACGACCGCGATCGACGACACATTGACGACCGTCATCACGATCGGGAACATCAGTGCGAGCATCCGCCCGGTGGCCAGCTGCATCTCGGTGAGATCGCCGTTCGACTTCCGGAAGCGGTCCGCCTCGTACTCGTCCCGGACGAAGGCGCGGATGACGCGGTTGCCGGTGATCTGCTCGCGCAGCACCCGGTTCACCGTGTCCAGGCGCACCTGCATCGACCGGAACAGCGGGCGCAGCCGCCGCACGATCAGGGTGACGCTGATGCCCAGCACCGGCACGACCGCCACCAGCACCCCGGACAGTGGCACATCCAGCCCGAGCGCCAGCACGATACCGCCGACACACATGATGGGCGCCGACACCATCAGGGTGAACGTCATCAGGGCCAGCATCTGGACCTGCTGTACGTCGTTGGTCGTACGCGTGATGAGGGAGGGCGCGCCGAAGTGACCCACCTCACGCGAGGAGAAGGACTGCACGCGGTCGAAGACGGCGGCCCGTACGTCCCGGCCGAGCGCCGCCGCGGTCCGGGCGCCGTAGTACACGGCCCCCATGTTGCACACGACCTGTGCCAGCGAGATGCCGATCATCAGGGCGCCGAAGGAGAGGATGTAACCGGTGTCACCCTTCACGACACCGTTGTCGATGATGTCGGCGTTCAGGGTGGGCAGGTAGAGGGTGGCGCAGGTCTGCAGGAACTGCAGCAGCACCAGCACGGCGATGGGTTTCTTGTAAGGCCTGAGACAGGCCCGAAGAAGTCGTATGAGCACGCTAGGTCTCTCGGGGTCGGCGAAGGGGGCGTTCGGTTGCCCTTGGCCCCCATCGTCGAACACTCCACCCGCGTTACCTCAACCGATTAAGCCAACAGCGGTCCTCAAGCGACCCTGAAAATGTGGCGCGTTGTCACCCTTATGGGCGAAATGCCCCGGGGTGGGTCTGTTCCCGTACCGACACGAACTGCTGTCGTACGGCCTGCCCCACCGCCAGTTCCTCACCCGGGTCCAGCACTTGCGCCGCCGCGCCCTGCCAGGCCGGCGGGGTGCGCGGGTCGAGGGTGCCCTGCGACACGCCGAGCGCCCACGCGGCCTGCCGGGCGGCACCGATCGCCGCGTAGTCGGCGGGCTGCGGTACGACGACCTGCGCGCCGAACAACGAGGGCGCGGCGGCCTGCACGGCGGGCAGTTCGGCGGCCCCGCCGAGCAGGAAGATCCGCCGTACGTCCACGCCCCGGCCGCGCAGTACGTCGAGCGCGTCCGCGAGCCCGCACAGCATGCCCTCGAACGCGGCCCGCGCCAGATGCTCGGGCTTCATCGACTCGCGCCGCAGCCCGGCCAGCGTGCCGGCGGTGTGCGGGAGGCTGGGCGTCCGCTCGCCCTCCAGATAGGGCAGCAGCACCAGGCCGTGGGACCCCGGCGTGGACTTCATCGCCAGATCGGACAGGCTCTCCAGGTCCGGCACGCCGAGGAGTTCGGCGGTTCCGCGCAGCGTCCGTACCGCGTTCAGGGTGGTCACGACCGGCAGGTGCATGCCGGTGGCGTCGGCGAGCGAGGTGATCATCCCGCTCTGGTCGACGAGCGCCTCCGGGTGGACGGCCATCACCGACCCCGAAGCCCCCAGGGACACCACGGCGTCCCCGAGGCCCAGCCCGAGACCGAAGGCGGCGGCCATCGTCTCGCCGGTCCCGGCGGAGATCAGCAGCCCCTCCGGCGTCGTACCGGCCGCGTCGGACGGGCCGATCACCTCCGGCAGCATCGCCTGGTGACCGAGCGCCAACTCGACCAGATCCGGCCGGTAGCCGCCGGTGGCCGCGGACCAGTACCCGGTGCCTGAGGCCCCGCCGCGGTCGGTGGTCCGGCGCACCGGCCGCCCGAGCAGCTGCCACACCAGCCAGTCGTGGGCCTGGAGCAGGACGGCGGTCCGACGCGCGTTCTCCGGCTCGCTCTTGGCGAGCCAGCGCAGCTTGGTGACGGGCTGCGCGGCCTGCGGAACGCACCCCACCGCCTGCGCCCACGCCTCGCGTCCGCCCAGCGCGTCGATCAGATCGGCCGCCGCGACCTGCGCCCGCTTGTCGCCGCCGACCATCGCCGGGCGCACGGTGGCGCCCTGCGCGTCCAGGGGGACCAGCGCGTTCTGCTGGGCCGACACGCCGATGGCCTGCACGCCTTCGAGCAGCCCGCCGCCCGCCGCCTCCCCGAGGGAGAGCAGCCAGGCCTGCGGGTCCACGTCGCTGGTCCGCGGCCCGCCTTCCGGCATGTCGAGCGGATGCGGCGCGTATCCCTGGCGCAGCACAGCGCCCGTGTCCGTGTCGCAGACCACGATGCGAGTGAAATCGGGCGAGCTGTCCAACCCGGCGACTATCCCCATGCCTTCAATTTTGCCGTAGCGCTGCGCCTGCTTTGGCCGTGGGCGGGTTCTCGCCGTGGGGTTGACGGTCGCCGCGCCCGGCGCTCGGGGCGGCGGCCAGGAGAAACCGCTAGGTGTCGCTGGTGCCCCAGTCGTCTTCCGGGGTGGCGGTGTGGCCGTTGTGGTGGCGCAGGGAGCGGACTCGTTGGGCCACCGACTCCGGGACGCGGTCGCCGACCTTGTCGCTGACCGAGTGCAGGGCCTTGCCCGCGAACTGGCGGCCTTGCTGGGCGGCGGTCTCGGCGGTGTTGCGGACGGCGGGGTTCTGGGCGATCTGCCGAGCGGACTTCTTCAGCGTCTCGTAGCGTTCGCGTCCGGCCCTCGTGCCCAGGACGTAACCCAGGGCGAGTCCGACGACGAACGTCAGCCGGTAGCGCATACGACCACCCTTCCCATGCGTAGCTCTCTCGTGCGGCGACGGCGCCGGGGAGTACCGATTGGCGGAGCACCCCCCTGCTTGCGCTAATGTATGTGTCGCAGCGAGCGGGCGCCTCCTGGCGAATACCCAGGCCGGTACGTTCGATGCAACGAGGCATTCCTCCGTAGCTCAATTGGCAGAGCAGCCGGCTGTTAACCGGCAGGTTACTGGTTCGAGTCCAGTCGGGGGAGCTCGGTCCTCCGTAGCTCAATTGGCAGAGCAGCCGGCTGTTAACCGGCAGGTTACTGGTTCGAGTCCAGTCGGGGGAGCATGCTGAACGAGGACCCCTCAGGGGTCCTTTTTCATGTCCGGGGGAACCGCCGCGCCCGTGCCCGAGTCCTCAAGGTCATGAAGGGCCGCAGGAAGCCGCCCCTCCGAGGCAGGAGATCGTATGAGCGGCTATGCTGCGGCAGACGGCGCGCACACATGTACGCGACACGCCGCTATGGGGCGGTAGCTCAGCCGGTTAGAGCAGCGGACTCATAATCCGCCGGCCGTGGGTTCGAGTCCCACCCGCCCCACCACCGCGAGTCGGCGCAGGAACGTTTTCACCTGCGCCGACTTTGCGCTTTCCGGGGGCCGGACGCGGGGAGCGACACGCCGGAACGTATCCGCCACGCGCGAGCTGGAGGCCTTCTCGGGTCGGGGTGCTGATGGTCACAGCCGTGTGGCCGTGCGGATCAGCCCGGCGAGGGCGAGCGAGCGGCTGTGCGCGGGCCAGGCGATGTGGGTGACCACGGGGGGCGCGTCGGTCAGGGGGACGGCTGCGTGCTCGGCCCACAGCCAGGCGCGGGCGGAGTCGGGCATGACGGCCATGGTGCGTCCGAGAGCGATCAGTTGGGCCAGTTGCGTCTGGTCGTGGACTTCCGGGCCCGGGCCGGGTGGGTAGGTGCCGTGGCGGGGCCAGCGGGCGGGCGGAAGACCGGGGACGTCGCTGACGTCGGCCAGGGACAGAGCTTTGTGCGCGGCGAGGGGGTGCCCGGCGGGCAGGACGGCGATCTGCCCCTCGGTCATCAGTTCCTCGCTGTCGAACCCGGCGAGGGAGTTGAACGGCGTGTGCATGAGCGCCACATCGGCGCGGCCGTCGCGCAGCATCTCCTCCTGCTCGCACATGCCGCTCGGCAGCACCTCGATCTCGGCGGCGTCGGGCTCGGCCGCGTAGGAGCCGAGGAGCTTCTGCAGCAGCTCGTGGGCCGCGGCGGCCTTCACCGCCAGCACCAGGCGGCTGCGGGGGCCGCCCGGGCTGTCGGCCCCACCGGCGCGACGGGTGCGGCGGGCGGCTGAGATGGTCGCGTCGAGGGCTGCGCGGCCCTCGTGCAGCAGTACCTCTCCGGCGCCGGTCAGCAGGACGCCGCGGCGGTTACGTGTCAGCAGCGAGACACCGAGGCGCCGCTCGAGCTGCTGGATCGCCCGGGACAGCGGTGGCTGGGCCATGCCGAGGCGTTCGGCGGCGCGGCCGAAGTGCAGTTCCTCCGCGACGGCCAGGAAGTACCTCAGCTCGCGGGTCTCCAAGGTGTCCACAGCCACAGCGTACGTCGGTGATACCCGCCGGGTATGACAGAGCACCGTATCGGTGTTGGCTGCACCGCTCCGCCGCGGGCGAACATCAACGGCATGAGCGAAACGAGGACCGCGCTGGTGACCGGCGCGAACAAGGGAATCGGGTACGAGATCGCGACCGGGCTGGGCGCCCTCGGGTACCGCGTGGCCGTGGGGGCCCGCGACGAGGCCCGGCGCGAGTCGGCCGTCGAGAAGTTGCGCGCCGCCGGGGTGGACGCGTTCGGGGTGCCGCTGGACGTGACCAGCGACCGGAGCGCCACCGATGCCGCGCAGCTGATCGAACGGCGGGCCGGGCGCCTGGATGTCCTGGTCAACAACGCCGGCATCTCAGGAGAAATGGGTCCGGGGTGGGAGCAGGATCCGACCGCGCTCGACCTCGACGTGGTGCGCACGGTTGTGGAGACCAACGTCATCGGTGTCATCCGGGTGACCAACGCGGTGCTGCCGCTGCTGCGGCGCTCGACGTCGCCCCGCATCGTCAACGTCTCCAGTTCCGTCGGCTCCCTCACCCGGCAGGCGGACCCGGACATCGAGATCGGCCCCGTCATGGCGGCCTACGCGCCGTCGAAGTCGTTCCTCAACGCCGTCACCGTGCAGTACGCCCGGCAGTTCGCCGGAACGAACATCCTGGTCAACGCCGCCTGCCCGGGCCTGGTCGCGACCGACTTCACCGGCTTCCACGGGTCCCGCACTCCGGAGCAGGGCGCAGTCACGGCGATCCGGCTCGCCACGCTGCCCGACGGCGGCCCGACCGGTTCGTTCTTCGAGGACGACGGCGTCGTCCCCTGGTGACACGCTCAGCGCGAGGCGGCGGTGCGGCTCGCCGCACCCAGGCGCGACTCGTCAGTAGTAGAGCGTCGACCAGCTCTGCTGCGGTTGGTTGTTGCAGTCCCATAGCTGCACCTTGGTGCCGTTGGTGCCGATCGTGTTGAGATCCGCGTCGACACAGCGGTTGCTGTACCGGCTGACGACCTGGTGCGTCGCGCTTGTGGTTCCCCCGGTGATGGTCCACTTCTGCTGCAACTGATTGTTGCAGTCCCACAGTTGAACCTTGGTGCCGTTCGCGCCGATCGTGTTGAGGTCCGCGTCGAGGCATTTCCCGTTCTTGGAGCTGCGAATGGTCCCGTCGCCGTACAGAACCCAGTTCTGTTGCGCGCTGTTGTTGCAGTCCCACAGTTGAACCTTGGTGCCGTTGGTGCCGATCGTGTTGAGGTCCGCGTCTACGCAGCGCCCGTTCTTCGCACTCCTCCAGGTGAAGATCGGGTGACTGGCCGCCTGGGCGGGCCCGGTTCCGGAAGCAGCCAGCAGCGCGGCCAGGCCGCACGCGAGTGCGAGTTTTCTGATCATGATTCCCCCCAGAATCGGCCTTGGATCGCGAGATCCGAGTTATCGCAAGGTTATGCGCGCATCAGCGCGACTTGGGTGGAATGATCGAATAATTATGTTTTTCTACTTTTGATGAATTACTGTCTCCGGACAAGACCAGCTGTTGACACCGGCGATCAGCCGGGTACTCGGGGGTCGCCCGCAGGAGGCTCCGGAGGTGCGCGATGGACGGGTCCGTGGACCGGATCGCCGAGCCCTGGGGTGTGCGTACGCCGTACGGGCCGGGCGCGGGCTGGCCGGTGCGCACCGACACGCACCTGGCCGCCGGGGTCGGCGAGGACGATGTGGAGCGGTGGGTGCAGGCCGCCTCGCTGCTGCACTCCGGTGGGGACGCCATGGACATCGCGGTGCGCGGCGGGCGGATCGTCGGGGTGCGGGGGCGGGCCGTGGACCGGGTCAACAAGGGGCGGCTCGGGCCCGTGGACCTGTTCGGGTGGCAGGCGGGCGCCTCCCCGGACCGGCTCACCCGGCCGCTGGTGCGGGAGGGCGGGCGGCTGGTGGAGAGCGACTGGGACCATGCCATGGGGCGGGTGGTGAGCCGCAGCAAGGAACTGCTCGACGGGCGCGGACCCGGGTCCATCGGCTTCTACACCACCGGGCAGCTGTTCCTGGAGGAGTACTACACCCTCGCCGTCATCGCCCGGGCGGGCATCGGTACCCAGCACCTGGACGGCAACACCCGGCTGTGCACCGCGACCGCCGCCGAGGCGCTGAAGGAGACGTTCGGCTGCGACGGGCAGCCCGGGTCCTACACGGACGTGGACCACGCCGACGTCCTCGCCCTCTTCGGGCACAACGCCGCCGAATCACAGGCCGTGCTGTGGATGCGGATGCTGGACCGGCTGGACGGGCCCGAGCCGCCCCGGCTGGTCTGCGTGGACCCACGGCCCACACCCGTGGCCCGCCGCGCCACCGTGCACCTCGCGCCCCGGCCCGGCACGAACGTCGCCCTGCTCAACGCCCTGCTGCACGAGATCATCCGGACCGACCGGATCGACCACGAGTTCGTACGGGCCCACACCGTCGGATACGAGGAGCTCGCCGCCCGCCTGCGGGACTGCACCCCGGGGTGGGCCGCACGGATCTGCGACGTACCCGCCACGGCGATCGAGGAGGCCGCCGAGATCCTCGGCGGTGCCGAGCGGCTGCTGTCCACCGTGCTCCAGGGCGTCTACCAGTCCCACCAGGCCACCGCCGCGGCCGTCCAGGTCAACAACCTGCACCTGATCCGCGGCATGCTGGGCCGCCCCGGCGCCGGGCTGCTCCAGATGAACGGGCAGCCCACCGCCCAGAACACCCGCGAGTGCGGCGCCGGCGGAGACCTGCCGGGCTTCAGGAACTGGCAGAACGACGAGCACGTCGCCGAACTCGCCCGGCTGTGGAACGTCACACCCGAGTCCGTCCCGCACTACGCCCCGCCCACCCACGCCATGCAGATCTTCCGCTACGCCGAGCAGGGCTCCGTGCGCATGCTGTGGATCACCGGTACCAACCCGGCCGTGTCCCTCCCCACCCTGTCCCGCATCCGGTCCGTCCTCGAACAGGAGCGTCTGTTCACCGTCGTTCAGGACCTGTACCTCACGGAGACGGCCCAGCTCGCCGACGTCGTGCTGCCCGCCGCCACCTGGGGGGAGAAGACCGGCACCTTCACCAGCACCGACCGCACCGTGCACCTGACGGAGAAGGCGGTCGAACCGCCCGGCGAGGCCCGCCCCGACCTCGACATCCTCCTCGACTACGCCGCCAGGATGGGCTTTCGCGACCAGGACGGCGGCCCGCTGATCACCTGGAAGGACCCTCAGTCGGCGTTCGAGGCCTGGCAGCGGTGCAGTGCCGGACGGCCCTGCGACTACACCGGCCTGAGCTACGACCGCCTGCGCGGCGCGTCCGGCATCCAGTGGCCCTGCACCCCCGCCGCCCCCGACGGCACCGAACGCCTCTACACCGACGGCATCACCTGGGCCCACCCGGACCACTGCGAGAGCTACGGCAAGGACCTGGTCACCGGAGCCCCCGCCGAACCGGCGGAGTACCGCGACCTCAACCCCGACGGCAAGGCGGTCCTCAAGGCCGCCGAGTACCTCCCCCCGCACGAGGTCGTCACGCACGACTACCCGCTCCAGCTCACCACCGGACGCACGCTCTACCACTTCCACACCCGCACCAAGACCGGCCGCGTCCCCCAACTCAACACCGCCGCACCCGAGATGTGGGCCGAACTGTCCACCGCGGAAGCCGCCGCCCGAGGGCTCGCGGAAGGCGACCTGGTCGAGGTCACCACTCCCCGCGGCGCGGTCCGCGCCCGGCTGCGCGTCACCGCCATCCGCGACGGCACGGTGTTCCTGCCCTTCCACTACGGCTACTGGGACACCCCGGCGGGGCACCGGCCGCCGGACCGCGTCACCGGCCGGGCCGCCAACGAGACCACGGTCACCGACTGGGACCCGGTCTCCAAGCAGCCGCTGTTCAAGACCGCCGCCGCCCGCGTCCGCCTGTTCGCGCACGGCGACGGCACACCCGCACCCGCCCCCACCACCACCGCCTCCGCACCGGCCCACCCGGACGGCGTCCCGCCGACCGAGGGCGGACCCCAGGCACACGCCACCCACACCGGGGACCGGCGGGAGGACCGGCCATGAACGGCATCACCCTCACCCTGCGCGCCCTGCACCACGGCGAGCGCAAGCTGGAGAAGGACCTGCTGGCCGCCGCCGAACGGCACCACACCGAGCACGAGTTCCACCACGTCGCGATCGACCTCGCCGACTGGTCCCACCAGCACCGGGCCCGGATCGCCGAGACCGGCCACCACTACGGCCTGGACATGTCGAACACACCCGGCCAGCCGGCGTACGGCATCATGGCCACCCTCCGCGAAGTGGCCGCCGACACCCTCACGCGCCGCCCCGAGACCGGACTGCTGCTCCTGCACGACCTGCACGACCTCTGCCTGACCGCCTCCGGCAACTCCCTCTACTGGGAGATGCTCGCCCAGGCCGCACAGGCCACCAAGGACACCCGTCTCCTCGGACTCGTCGCCGCCTGCCACCCCCGGACCCTCAGGCAGATCCGCTGGGCCGACTCCATGATCAAGACCCTGTCACCGCAGCTGCTCACCAGCCAGTGATCACCGGTCGGCGAGGTGGTGGGTGAGCGCCGCGCGCAGGGCCCCGCGCAGGCCCTCCGGGAACGGCGGGCCGTCGGCCGTGGTGCTGGCCGTCACCGCCTCCGCCACCGTGTGCAGCTTGGTGTTGGACAGCTGGGAGGTCTCCCGCAGGATGTCCCACGCCTGGTCGGACGTGCAGGCGTGGGTGGCCATGAGAACGCCCCGGGCCTGGTCGATCAGCGGACGGGACGCGATCGCCCGGCGCAACTGGCCTATCTCCTCCTCCAGGAGGTGCATCCGCTCCGCACGCTCCCGCGACACCGCCGAGGAACCGGGAGCCTCCGAGGTGTCCAGTCCCGCCAGTTCCAGGATCCGGCGCGGCTGGCCGTTCCAGGCGGTGGCCGAGACCGGGACGCCGTGGCGCCGGCCGTACCCGTTCAGGACCTCCAGGAACTCCAGCCCGGCCGTGTCCATGAAATCCACCGCAGACATGTCCAGCTCCACCCCGTCGACACCCGTCGGCAAGGCCGCCAGCGCCGTGGCGAGGATGTCGGCGCAGCCGTGCACGAGTTCCCCGCGGGGAGTCAGCAGTGCTGCCCCGCCCGTCTCCGTACGGGAATCGATGACCAGTGTGGCCGGCCGCCGGGAAAGAGGCGCGCGTGCCGCTGTGCTCATGTCTCCGCCCTAGTTCGTCCCGGACAGTGGTCACGCGGATGCACCGCGTGTGCGCCATGCCAAGGCGCAACTCAGAGTGCGCGTGCCCCCAGTGGGTCCGGGGTACACCTGGTGCGGAGTGAAGAAAGAGAAGATGCGGGTGGAACCGGCGATTTCCAGCGGTGCGGGGGATCGGGGCGGTGGCGACGGCGCATACTGGGAACTCGTGGTCCTGAGCACCGAGGAGACGGCGTGAGCATCCCCGAGCCCGCGCGACACGGCCCGCCCGGCAGACCCGCGCCGCCCGCACAGGTGCCGCAGCTGCGGGTCCGTCCACTGTCCGGACGGATCGGCGTACAGGCGGTGGGCGAGGTCAGCCTGACCACGCGCGGGATCTGGGAACGCGCACTGGAGCAGGCTGTTCGCGAGGACGAGGACGTGTACTACTTGGAACTTTCCGCGGTGACGTTCGTGGACGTCGCGGGTGTCGACGCGCTCGCGGGCGCCGCCCAGCGGCTCCGCGACGGCCGCCGGATCGTCGTCGACCGGCCGCCGCCCGCCCTGCCGCGCCTCCTGGAACTGTTCTGGCCCGGCCTCCGGACGATCGAGGTGTCGAAGTCATGACCGCCGTGGCCGAACCCTTCGTGCACCCCGCGCTGTTCTACGCGGACGAGCGGCAGTACCTCGCGGGCACGGTCCCCTTCATCCGGGACGGGCTCGCCGGCGGCGAACCGGTCGCGGTGGCCGTCCCCGGCGAGAACCTGCGGCTCATCCAGGACGAACTGGGCGCCGACGCCGCGTCCGTGCGGTTCCTGGACATGCGCGAGGCCGGGCGCAACCCCGGCCGCATCATCCCCGGCGTGCTGCGCGCCTTCGCCGACAGCCAGCCGCCCGGGCGGCGGGTCCGGATCATCGGCGAGCCGATCTGGGCGGGCCGCAGCGCCACCGAGTACCCCGCCTGCGTCCAGCACGAGGCGCTGATCAACGCGGCGTTCCAGGACCGCGCGGTCACCATCCTGTGCCCGTACGACACCGTGCGCCTCGACGAACAGGTCCTCGCGGACGCGTACGCCACCCACCCGACCGTCATCACGGCCGGCGCCACCGGCGGCCGGGACAGCGACACGTACGCCCCCGACGCCGTCGTCGCCCGCTACAACGAGCCGCTGCCGAACGCCCCCGACGGACTGTCCTTCGACTTCCGCGAGGAGACCCTCTCCGAGGCCCGGCACACCGCCACCGCCGAGGGCGCCCGGCTCGGTCTCACCGGCGTACGCCTGGAGGACCTGGCGCTGATCACGGCCGAGCTGACCACCAACAGCGTGGTGCACGGCGGCGGTTCGGGCCGGCTGCGGGTCTGGGCCGAGGACGCGTACGTCGTCTGCGAGGTACGCGACAAGGGCCGGCTGACCGACCCGCTGGCCGGCCGCCGGCCCGCGAGCCGCGATCAGCGCGGCGGCCGCGGCCTGCTGCTGGTCAACCTGGTGGCCGACCTGGTACGGCTGCACACCGGGGCGGACGGCACCACGATCCGCTGCTACCTGACGCGGTAGGCGGCACGCCCGGCGACCTCCTCGGCGGCATCCCGGCGGCACTCTCAGGCGGCCAGCGGATCCAGCACCAGCGGCTCGATGCTGCCCTCCAGCATGGCGCCGATGCCCTGGATGGCGCACATGTCGGGCCGCTCGGCGATGTGCACCGGCATGCCGGTCGCCTCGATCAGCATCCGGTCGAAGCCGGGGAGCAGCGCGGAGCCGCCGACCATCATGATCCCGCGGTCGCCCAGGTCGGCGACCAGGTCGGGCGGGCAGTCCCGCAGCACCTTGCCGATGCCGTCGAGCACGGCGGTCAGCGGCGTCTGGATGGCGTTGCGCACGGCGGCGGTGTCCACCCGCACACTGCGGGCGAGGCCCGTGACCACGTCCCGCCCGTGGATCTCGGTGGACGCCGGGCCGCGCTCGGTCAGGCCGCTGCCGGACAGGGCGAGCTGCAGCGGCCGTACGGACTGGCTGGGCAGCATCAGCGCGTGCGCGTGCCGCAGGTGCTGCACGATCGCGTGGTCGACGGCCTCACCGCCCACCGGGATCCGCTGGGCCGTGACGATCGACCCCAGGGACAGCACGGCCACCTGCGTCGCCGCGGCCCCGCACACCATGACCATGGTCGCCTCGGGCCGCTCCACCGGCAGCCCGCACCCCACGGCCGCGGCGATCAGCGTGTCCACCAGCTCCACGCGCCGCGCACCCAGCCCGACCAGCGTCTCGATCGTCGCCCGCTGGGCCAGCGGATCGGCGTCGTGCGGGGTGCAGGCCGCCGCCCGCAACCGGGGCCTGCGGCGCAGACTGCGGCGCATCTTGTCGCCGAGCAGATGGCGCAGCATGCGCTGGGCCATCTCGACGTCGACGACCGTACCGCCGGACACGGGCCGTACCACCCGGATGTAGTCCGGCGTCCGCCCCGTCATCTGCTCCGCGAACTCGCCCACCGCGATCAGGGAGCCGCTACGGGTGTTCACGGCGGCCACGGACGGCTCGTCCACGACGAGCCCCGGGCCCTTGACGTACACACGGGTGCGGGCCGCTCCCATGTCCACGGCGAAATGGCAGCGGCGCAACTGCTCCAGACTGACGATCACGGCAGATCCTTCCGAGCGCGCGGGCTTCCTCAGTGCATCCTGCGCGGGCACGGGGGGCGGGCGCCTTTTGGAGGGGGCCGGGTGGGGGTGCGGCCGAACGGGGGGTTGTGGGCGTCCGCCCGGCGTGTCGGCGGGACCGGGCCGCCGGGCGTGCCCGGCGGCCCGGGCTCATGACCGGTCGGTGGGCTCCGCCGATCCCTGTGCTTCCTGGCCCGGCGTCCAGCTCAGCCGGACCACCAGCTGCGCCTCCGCCGCGCCCTTGGCGATCACCGCCCCGGCCTCCGCGCTCAGCTTCACGCCGAACTCCAGTTCCACGGAGTCGGGCCGCAGCGCGCCGTCCCGGAAGACCCGCAGCGCGGACTGGGCCGCCGCGCGCACACCGTCCAGGGCACTCTCGAAGGTGCGGGCGGTCTGCGCGGCCGGTCCCTCACCGCGGGACACGAGCCGGGACCCGGTCGCCGCCTCCGCGGTCTCCACGACGACGACGGCGCCGTCCTCGGTCCTGAACTCCACCAGCCTGTTCATGGCGTCGCTCGCCCCCCCCCGGTGCGCTGATCCCACGTCAACTCCATTGTGGCGGAAGGAGCCCGGCGGCGTCCCCGGTTCAGGGGTGATCCACGATGCCCCGGATCACCCCCAGCTCCAGCAGGTCCTGCGGCCGGATGCGCAACTGCTCGGCGGTCGCCTCCACCTCCTCCGGCGGGCGCTTGAGGATCGCGGCCGCCAGCTCCGGGGCGATGACGGAGAAGTAACTGTCCGGGGTGGCCCAGGTGTTGCCGGGCGCGGCCAGCGCGAGCGCACCGCCCGAGCCGCCCTCGCCGACGACCAGGGTGGTGACCGGGACCCGGGCGGCGGCCACCGCGCCGAACAGGTCCGCGATCGCCGCGCCCGCGCCCTGCCGCTCGGCCTCGGCGTCGTTCGCCGCGCCCGGTGTGTCCACCAGCGTCAGCACCGGGATGCCCAGCCGGTCCGCCAGCCGCACCAGCCGGGCGGCCGTGCGGTATCCGGCGGGGCGGGTGGCCGTGCCGGTCTGGGCGGCGTAGGCGACGGTCCGGCCGTCCCGCTCCCCGAAGCCGCACAGCATGCCGTCCGGGTCGGCCCCGCCGCAGCGGTCGCCGGAGAGGGCGGCCCGGCGCGTGAAGTGGGCGTCCAGATAGGCCTGGGCACGGGGCCGCTCGGGAGAGCGGGCCCGCTGCACGGCGGCCCAGCCCGTGCGGGGGAGACCCGTGATGCCGAGCGCGGAGGGGACGGAGGCCGGCTGCGCGTGGGCGGGGGGAGGCGGGGGCGCGGTCTCGGGGACCGGCTCGGCGTGGGCCGGTATGGCCGGGGCCGGCGGTCGCGTGGCACGGGGTTCACCCTCGGCTCCCGCCGCGGATACGCCGGAAGTCCCCGCGATACCGGGGGAGTCGGGCGTACGTGCGGCGCTGGGCGTGCCCTGGACGTGGGGAGCATCCGGCGCGCCGTGGGCACCGGAAGAGCCGGGTCCACCGGAAGCGCCTGGTGCGCCGGAGCCCCCGGGCTGTCCGGGCGGCCCGGGCTGCGTCCTCCGCGTCGCCGGTCCGCCGGTCAGCAGCCGCAGCCACAGGCCCAGTACCCCCCGCAGCTCCGCCGGAGGCACCACCGCGTCCGCGGCTCCCGCCGCCACCTGGGCCTCGGCCGTGTATGCGGTCGGGTCGGTGTCGGGTGGGCGGACGCGGGAGCCGGCGAAGCCGATCTGGGCGCCGGGGAGGGCGAGGATCACGTCGGCGCCGGCGCCGAGGGTGGCCCAGCCGCCGCCGGTGGTCGGGTCCCGCAGCACGGCGATCTGCGGCAGGCCCGCCTCGCGGGTGAGCACGGACTGGCGGGCCACGCGCTGGAGTTGGGTGAGGGCGAGCATGCCTTCCTGCATCCGGCTGCCACCCGTCGCGACCAGCGGTACGACCGGGAGCCGGTGCTCGCGGGCGTGGGTGTACGCCGCCTCCAGCCGGTCGCCGGTGCGTACGCCGAGCGAGCCGCCGAGAAAGCCGAACTCGAACGCGATCAGCACGGCCCGGGCGCCCTCGACGCTCCCGGTGCCGCACACCACGGACTCCCGCTCGCCGGTGCGTGCGGCGGCGCGGGCGCGCGAGGCGTCGTACCCCTGCCAGGAGAGGGGGCCGTCCGGCTCGGACCCCCGTATCGGGGGTATCGGATACGGGAGTTCGGTGAAGGTGCCCTCGTCGGTGACCAGGTCGAGCACCGCCCGTGCCGACAGGCGTTCAGACATCGCCCAGCGCCCGCTTCATGATCTTCCCCATGTCGTTGCGGGGCAGCGCGTCCAGATGGCGGACCACCCGGGGACGCTTGTGCGGAGCCAGGCGGCGGGCCACGTGATCGGCCAACTCCTCCGTGGACGGCGGCTGTCGCGGGTCCGCCGGTACGATCCACGCCACGATCCGCTCGCCCAGGTCGGGGTCCGGCTCCCCGGTGACCGCCGCCTCGCGTACCCCGGGATGCTCCAGCAGGGCGTTCTCGATCTCGCCCGCGCCGATCTTGTAACCGCCGCTCTTGATCAGGTCGGTGGCCTTGCGGCCGACGATCCGCACGTACCCGTCGGGCTCGCGCACCGCGACGTCCCCGGTGCGGAACCAGCCGTCGGCGGTGAAGGCGGCGGCGGTGGCGTCGGGCCGGTTCAGGTACCCGGTGAACAGGTTCGGGCCGCGCACCTGGATCTCGCCGACGGTCTCCCCGTCGTACGCGCCCACCTCCGTACCGTCCTCCTCCACCAGCCGCAGCTCCACGCCCGGCAGCGGCACGCCGACCGTCCCGGCGCGCGGCTCGCCGTCGGCCCGCACGCTGGTGTTCATCAGGGTCTCGGTCATGCCGTAGCGCTCGATCACCCGCCGCCCGGTCGCCGCCGCGATCCGCTCGTGGTCGTGCACCGGCAGCGCGGCCGAGCCCGACACCAGCAGCCGGGCCCGGCCGAGCGCCTTGGCCAGCTCCGGGTCGGCCGGGAGGGCCTCGGCGATGCGGTGGTACATCGTCGGCACCCCGAACAGCATGGTCGCGCCCTCGTTCAGCTCCCGGGTCACGCCCTCGGTGCCGAACCGCCCCAGGTGCCGTACCGAGCCGCCGCGCCTGAGCGGGCCCAGGATGCCCAGCACCAGCCCGTGCACATGGAACAGCGGCAGCCCGTGCACCAGCACGTCGTCCCCGGTCCACTGCCAGGCGTCGGCCAGCGCGTCCAGGGTCGTGGCGATCGCCCGGCGGGGGATGACCGCGCCCTTGGGCGGGCCGGTGGTGCCGGAGGTGTACACGATCAGCGCCGGGTCGCCCTCGGGCGTACGGTCCTCGGGGACGGCCGCGCTGCCGTGCACGTCGATGTCCACCCGTTCCAAGGCGGCGACGGCGGCCGGGAGTTCGGCGCCCGGCGCGGCCAGTACGAGCGCGGGCGCGCTGTCGGAGAGGATGTGCGCGAGCTCCTTCTCACCCGACTTCGGGTTCAGCGGCACCGCGGCCACCCCGGCGAGCAGCGCGCCCACCACCCCGACCGCCGTCTCCAGTTCCGGCGTCGCCCAGACCGCGACCCGGCGGCCCGCGTCCCGGACCCGCTCGGCCACGGCCCCCGCCGCGGCACCCAGTGCCCCGTACGTCAACGCCCGGTCGCCGAACCGCAGGGCGACACGCTCGCCCGGACCGCCCACCAGGGCCGGAAAGAGGGAGGACACGCGGGACACTCCTTAAGCGTCGGGGGCTTTCGGCACCAACACCCCCTTCCTACACCAGGCCCCTCGCGTCCTACACCAGGCTTCCCGCCTCCGCCTCCACCACGTCGGCCACCACGCAGCTCACGTTGTCCGGGCCGCCGGCGGCGTTCGCCGCGTCGATCAGGGCGTGCGCGGCGCGCTCCGGGTCCGGGCCGTCGGTCAGCAGGCGCCGTATCCCGTCGTCCGGTACGACACCGGACAGGCCGTCGGAGCACAGCAGGTAGCGGTCGCCGGGCCGGACGTCGTGCAGCCGGAGATCCGGGGTGGCCGGGGACGCGCCGCCGTTCAGGGACTTCGCGAGGAGGGCGCGCTGCGGGTGGCTGGCGGC
This sequence comes from Streptomyces sp. NPDC020299, assembly GCF_044387825.1. Taxonomy (NCBI): domain Bacteria; kingdom Bacillati; phylum Actinomycetota; class Actinomycetes; order Kitasatosporales; family Streptomycetaceae; genus Streptomyces; species Streptomyces sp. NPDC020299. The sequence continues at coordinate 587,451 of NZ_JBIRWL010000004.1, read as the reverse complement.
CTCCGCCGGGGTCAGCCGGCCCTCGTCGATCAGGGACTGCACCACGCTGTGGTCGTGGGTGATGCGGAACAGCTCCCCGTCCCGCAGCAGGTAGGCGCGGGAGTCGCCGATGTGCACCAGGGCCAGCCGGGAGCCCGTCCACAGCAGCGCGGTCAGGGTGGTGCCGACCTCCTCGGCCGCGCCCGGGGAGCTGCCCGCCGCCAGGTCCTGGAGCGCCTGGTTCGCGCCCTGCACGGCGTCCTCCAGCAGGTTCAGCACCCCGCCCGCCGACAGGTCCGCGCCCTCCAGGGACTTCAGCGCGTCCACGGCCGCGCCGCTCGCCGGCCCGCCCGCCGGGCCGTAGCCGTCGGCCACCGCGAGCAGCCGCCGGCCCGCGTACACGGTGTCCTGGTTGGCGGGCCGGACGTGACCGGTGTCCGTGCGGGCGCTGTAGCGCAGTTCGAGCATGGTTGTGTCCTTCCTCGGTTCCGTCTTCGACAGGCCGACCGACAGGTGGTCGACCAGGAACGCGGCGAGGTCCCGCCGTACCGCCGTCTCCGCCTCGACCCGGGCCCAGTAGGCCCGGATCTCCCGCGCGGCCTCTTCCGGAGGCAGGGCGCACACCTCGCGGATCCCGGCCAGCGGCATCCCCAGCCGCCGCAGCCAGGCCACGAGCCGGGCCCGCTGGAGCTGTTCGGCCGCGTAGTAGCGGTAGCCGGTGCCGGGGTCGACCCGGGCGGGCCGCAGCAGCTCCAGCTCGTCGTACAGCCGCAGCGCCTTGGGCGACAGCCGGGACGCCCTGGCGAAGGCGCCGATCGTCAGCATCTCCATGTGCACCTCGAAGTCCTCCGGGTCCTCCGGTTCCCGCCACCGATGCTGGGGCTTACCCGAAGGGGAAGGTCAACGGCCTGTTTCGGTCGCGGCGGAGATTGTTAGCCTGCGGGGGCCGCTGTCCCCCTCCGCCCCGAAGGAGCCCGCCGTGTCCCGCATCGCACTCGCCACCTACGACCCCGGAGCGGAGCCCAGCAAGGACCGTGATCTGCCGGGGCTGGTGCGGGCCCTGCGCGCGGCCGGGGCCGACGCGGTGGCCGCCCCCTGGGACGACCCCGACACGGACTGGGGCGGCTTCGACCTGGTCGTCATACGGTCGACCTGGGACTACAGCTGGCGGGCCGAGGAGTTCACGGCCTGGGCCGAGCGGTGCGCCAAGGTGACCCGCCTGGCCAATCCGGTCCCCGTCGTGCGCTGGAACACCGACAAGCGCTACCTCGGCGACCTCGCGGCGGCCGGCGTGCCCGTGGTCCCCACCCGTTACCTCGCACCCGGCGACGCGGTCACCGCGGACAGCCTTCCCGCCGACCACGACTTCGTCGTGAAGCCCACCTTCGGCGCGGGCGCCCGGTTCGCCGCCCGGTACACGCCCGCCGAACGGGAGACGGCCCTGCGGCAGCTCGCCCGGATGCACGCGGAGGGGCTGACCGCGATGGTGCAGCCGTACCTGACCCACATCGACGTCAGCGGCGAGCGGGCGCTCCAGTTCTTCGGCGGCCGGCTGCTGCACGCCAGCCGCAAGCGGGCGGTGCTGGCGGCCGGCACGGCCTACGACGCGGACAAGGTGGCCCACCCCGACCTGGAGCCGTGGACCCCGACCCCGGCCGAACTCTCCGTCGCCGAGCGGGCGCTGGCCTCCGTACCGGACGCGCCGGAGTTGCTGTACGCGCGCGTGGACCTGGCCGACGGGGCGGACGGGAAGCCCCGGGTGATGGAGCTGGAGCTCGTCGAGCCGAACCTGTTCCTGTTCCTGCACCCCGGATCGCTGCCCCGCGTGACGGAGGCGATCCTGGCGGCGGCCGGCGCGGACTCCGTGCAGGGGTAGCCGGCGACCGCGTCCTCCGCCCGGGCGAGCCAGGTGGCGCGGGTCCCGGGCATGCGCGTCCATGGTGTCGAGAGGCAGGACGCGAAAGGCAGGACGCACGAGGAGCCGCCGTGAACAGGGTGTGGCTGGTGACCGGGGCGAACAGCGGCCTCGGGCGGGCGATCGCCGAGGCGGCGGCCGGCGCCGGTGACGTGGTGGTCGGCGCGGTGCGGCGCCCGGAGGCGATGGACGACCTGGTCGCGGCTCATCCGGGCCGGGTGGAGGCGCTGCGCCTGGACGTGACCGACGTGGCCGCGGCCGAGACGGCCGTACGGGACGTCGTGGCGCGGCACGGGCGGATCGACGTACTGGTCAACAACGCGGGCCGCGCCCATGTCGGGGCCGTCGAGGAGACCACCGACCGGGAGCTGCGTGACCTGTTCGACCTGCACGTCTTCGGCCCGGCGGCCCTGGTGCGGGCGGCGCTGCCGCACATGCGGGAGCGGCGCTCGGGCGCGATCGTGCAGATGAGCAGCATGGGCGGAAAGGTGGCCTTCGCGGGGGGCGGGGCGTACTGCGGGACCAAGTTCGCGCTGGAGGGCATGTCCGAGGCGCTCGCCGACGAGGTGCGGGAGTTCGGCATCAAGGTGCTGATCGTGGAGCCGGGGGTGTTCCGGACCTCGATCTTCGAGACCGGGCGGGTCGGGGTCAGCGCGGACAGCGGGGTGTACGCGAAGGCGAGCGAGATCCGCGGCTTCTTCGCCGCCGCCGACGCCACCCGGCCCGGCGACCCGGCCAAGGCGGCGGCCGTCGTCCTGGCCGCGCTGGAGGCCGAGCCCACCCCGCTGCGGCTGCCGCTCGGGGAGGACGCGGTGAGTACCGTCCTGGCCCACCTGGAGCAGGTCCGCGAGGACGTCACCGGCTGGGAGAAGCAGGCCAGGGCGACGGCGTTCGACGCCTGACCCGCACGCGGCTCCCGCTCAGCGGTCCGCGCCGGCGACCGCCGTCCGCTGCAGCAGCCCCCAGGTGAACTCGGCGACCACCTCCCTGGGGACGCCGCTTGCGTCGGGGGCCGTGAAGGCCAACCCCCAGCGGGTGGGGGCGGTCCCCTCCAGGGGGCGGGCGGGGGCGAAGGCGCGGGCCGCCTCGTCGACCGTGCAGGACCAGGGGGTGAGGTCCTCGACGGTCCGCAGGGCGGGGGCCTCGGCTCCGGGGGCGCGCACCAGCCACTCGTTCCAGACTGCGCCCTCGGGCGAGACCATCACCTCGAAGCGCAGGCCGGGCCAGAGGGGGAGCGGCCACTGCCAGACCCGGCACTCCAGGTCGCCGACGGTGCGCTTGCCCTCGGACTGCGGGGGGCCGAGGACGGAGCGGTATCGGGAGGCCGCGGAGCGGGACCGGGGGGAGCGGACCATCGCCTGCCAGCGCTTGTTGGTCTCCCGCATATCGGCGACCGAGACGCCCAGTTCGTGGCGGGCGGCTTCGACCAGGTCCGGATTGTGGTCGGCCATGCGGCGCAGCAGCACCAGCTGGAAGTCGAGATCCATGGGATCCATGGTGCCCGTACCGTTCTCGCCCATTGCCCAGGAAACCGTGGATGACTAGCCTGTGTTCGTCATGCCGATCGTCTGTTGAAATCTCGAACGCAGACGCTGAGACCCAAGGGAGGGGGCCGGACATGGGACGCCTCGTACCTGCCGTGACCCGGGCTCTCGACATTCTCGAGCTCTTTCTCGACGGGGACGGGACGCTCTCCGCCCCCGACATAGTGCGCAAGCTGCAGCTGCCGCGCACCACCGTGCACGAGCTGGTCACCACGCTCGCCGCCCGGCAGTACATCGTTCCCGTGACCGGTCAGCCCGGACGCTACCGGCTCGGTGTACGCCCGTACCAGCTCGGCAGCCGCTACGCCGAGCAGCTCGACCTCGCCGCCGAGGGCCAGCAGGTGGCCCGCTCGGTCGCCGAGACCTGCGACGAGACCGTACACGTGGCGATCCTCGAGGCCACCGACGTCATCTACATCGCCAAGGTCGACTCCACGCACGCGGTGCGCATGGTGTCGGCGGCCGGGCGCCGGCTGCCCGCCCACTGCACCTCGGTCGGCAAGATGCTGCTGGCCTCGCTGCCCGAGCCGGAGCTGGGCGCGCGGATCCCGGACGGCACCGAGCTGGCCGGGATGACCCCCAACAGCATCACCGATCCGGTCGCCCTGCGCGAGGCCCTCGCCGAGATCCGGCAGCGGGGGATCGCGGTGGAGAACCGCGAGTCCAACCCGGACGTGTCCTGTGTCGCCGCGCCGGTGCGCGACCGCACCGGGCAGGTGGTGGCCGCCCTGTCCATCTCCGTGCCCATGATCCGCTGGAGCGAGGACCGCCGGGACGAGCTGGAGCAGCTCGCGGCGAAGGGCGCGGCGGAGCTGTCGGAGCGGCTCGGGCACCGGAGCGTGGCATGACGGCGTACGAGGTCGCGATACGGGCCGAGGCGGAGCTCGGTGAAGGACCGACCTGGGACGCGGCCACCGGCCGGCTGCTCTGGATCGACATCCTCCAGTCCCGGGTGCACACCTACGACCCCTCGTCGGGCCGGCGCACGGTCCGTACGACGCCCCAGCACGTGGGCGCGGTCAAGCCCCGGGCGGGCGGCGGCCTGGTCCTCAACCTCCGGGACGGCGTGGGCCTGCTCGACCCCGACGGCGCCTTCGGCTGGCTGCACCACGAACCGGTCCCCGGCCGGCGTGCCAACGACGCGGCGGTCGCGCCCGACGGGTCCCTGTGGGCGGGCACCATGCGCTACGACGAGGCCACGGGCGGCGGCACGCTGGCCCGGTTCGCGGCGGACGGTGCCGTGACGACCGTGCTGCCGGACGTGACCGTGAGCAACGGCACGGGGTGGAGCCCGGACGGCGGCCTCCTGTACTACATCGACACCCCCACGCGGCGGATCGACGTCTTCGACTTCGACGGGGAGCGGGTGTCCGGGCGGCGTCCGCTCGCGGAGATCGAGGAGGGCGCCGGTTTCCCCGACGGGCTGACGGTGGATGCCGACGGGTGCGTGTGGGTGGCGCTGTGGGACGGCGGGGCGGTACGCCGGTACACGCCGGGCGGTGAGCTGGACCGGGTGATCTCGGTGCCGGCCCCCCGTACGACCGCCTGCGCCTTCGGCGGGGCCGACCTGACCGACCTGTACATCACGACCGCCCGGACGGGGCTGGCGGCGCCGGATCCGTTGTCGGGGTCGGTGCTGGTGGTGCCGGGAGCGGGGAAGGGGCTGGCACAGCCGGCGTTCGCGGGCTAGCGGGGTCGCCGCTGCCGCTCGTCGCCCGAGGACGACGGTGCTGGCGAGCGGTCACTCGTGTGCGTGCACGCTCGCTGCCGGGGCCGTGGCTCGCGTGCGGACCGCGTCGAGGGTGTCGGGGTGCCGGAGGGCCCGGGAGACGGCCCCGATCTCCTGGAGCAGGATCGTCGTGTCGGGGAAGTCGGCCGGCTCCGACGGTTCCGGTGTGCGGCCGCGGGCCTCGACGGCGTCCAGGACGACCACCGCGGCGGCCAGTGCCCGGGCCTCGTCCGGCGGGTGGCCGAGGGCGAGCGCGGCGTCGTACGACCGTCTGCCCAGGCAGGTGTCGACGCGCCGGGCCAGCGGCAGCAGCGCGTCCCGGATGAACGTCTCCCGGCGGGTCAGCCGCAGTTCGGGCGTGGCGCGCAGCGTCAACGGCACGCCCTCGCCGCTCACGGTCCGCATCAGGTGGTACAGCGGCCGCAGCTCGCGGTGGGCGAGCCGGACCCGCCAGCGGTCGTGCAGGTACTGGCCGGCGTGCGGCAGGATGAAGCCGACGGCGGTCAGGATGGCGGACAGCGAGGCCACCAGCGGGGCGAAGTTGGTGCTCAGCCAGTCCAGGTCGTGACCGGTCCAGCGGGCGGCGACGGCGACCAGCTTGGACCAGCCGAAGACCAGGTTCAGCACATAGCCGGCGCCGAGCGACTTCAGCCCCCAGCGCAGTCTGGCGTCGAGGCCGTCGGTGTGCGCCCAGTTCCAGATCAGCCGGGATGTGATCAGGCAGGCCACGGAGTGCGCGACGAGGTAGAGGACGATCTCCTCGCGCATGAACGGGGTGTCGGCGTAGTACGTGTCCAGGTCCCGCAGCCGTTCCACGGGCGCGTCGGCGAGCGCGAACAGCACCCAGAGCGCGACGATCACCCCCGAGTAGACGGAGATGACCCAGCGCATCGCGCGCCGGGTCTCCGCCGAGCGGTCGGACAGCCCGTTGCGCCAGGCGATGATCAGCAGCAGGCAGGAGCCGCAGAACGCGGTGATGAGCGAGTAGCACCAGGGTGCCGAGATGTTGGGCACGCCGGCCAGCCGGTTGACCCGGGCGATCGTCGACGGGGTGCAGAAGACGAACACCGCGCAGGCGAGCAGCAGCAGTCCGCCGACCGCGCGCAGCAGCGGGTCCCGCCACAGCCGGATGATGGTGGGCAGTTTGATCGCCAGGGCGGCGGTGAGCACGGCGGTGGGGATCCAGAAGGAGATGTACAGCTCCCCCAGGAGTCGGGAGGGGGCCAGCGAGGGCAGGGTCACCGGGCCGTTCCTCCGCGCCCTCGGTAGCCCAGGGTGCGCTGGACGGGGTCGAGCGGGGCGCCCGGGCCGTCGCCGGAGACGTACGGCCGGAACAGGGTCGCCAGCCGGTGCCCGAAGTCGTCGGCCTCGGCCTCGTCGGCCTGCCGGGAGCCGTTGCGGGCCGCGACCGTGAGAGCGAGGTCGCGCCAGCCCGGGGCGTCGGCCAGGGCGCGGGCCGCCGCCGCCCCCACCCGGTGGTGGTGCCGGTGGCCGGCGTGCAGATGCCACAACTCATGGCCCAGGATGACCAGTTGCTGCACTGCTTCGGCCCGCTCCTCCACGATGACCAGGTCGAAGTCCTGGAACTCCACCCACAGACCGGTGACTTCTATCTCGTCGGGGAAGCGTTCGAAGCGCAGCTCGACGGGGCGCCCGCCCCGCCGCGCGCTCATCTCCTCGCACAGCGCCCGGCACAACTCGCGTACCCCGGAAGGGGCGTCGGGGCGGTCGCGGACCGCGCGGGCGAGGTCGGCGGCGAGGCCGCGCATCGCCGAACCGGGCCGAAAGCGCCGGAGTGCGCCCGCGATGTCCATCGCTCCCCCTTCGCACCGCCGGACGGCGGCTTGTCCGAGATTACGCGTTCGGATGTGTCCGCGTCATGGGCTCGCGCGACCGTGGTTCAACCGGGAACGATCGAAAGCGAACGCCGCCAGATGCTGTCGTACCCATTGACGTGAGGGCGCTTCGATTTTACGGTCCGTTCGAGGTTACGAGCGATATTCGACATTCCGAACAGACCTGAGCAGGTCCGTTCGGCGAAAGGCCCCCATGAGCAACCGCACCGCCCGCTTCACCCTCGATCCCGCCTTCACCGTCGGCGAGGTCGACCCCCGTCTCTTCGGATCCTTCGTCGAACACCTCGGCCGCTGCGTCTACACGGGCATCTACGAGCCGGGACACCCCTCGGCCGACGCCGACGGCATCCGCACGGACGTCCTCGACCTCGTCCGTGAACTCGGCGTCACCGCCATCCGCTACCCCGGCGGCAACTTCGTCTCCGGCTACAAGTGGGAGGACTCGGTGGGCCCGGTCGAGGACCGCCCCCGCCGGCTGGACCTGGCCTGGCACTCCACCGAGACCAACCGCTTCGGCCTGGCCGAGTACATCGCGTTCCTCAGGAAGATCGGCCCGCAGGCCGAGCCCATGATGGCCGTCAACCTCGGCACCCGGGGCGTGGCCGAGGCGCTCGAACTGCAGGAGTACGCCAACCACGCCGAGGGCACCGCCCTGTCAGCCCTCCGTGCCGCGCACGGCGACAAGGACCCCTTCGGCATCAGGCTCTGGTGCCTGGGCAACGAGATGGACGGCCCCTGGCAGACCGGCCACAAGACCGCCGAGGAGTACGGCCGCGTCGCCGCCGAGACGGCCCGCGCCATGCGCCAGCTCGACCCGAAGATCGAACTCGTCGCCTGCGGCTCCTCCAGCCAGTCCATGCCGACGTTCGCCGAGTGGGAGGCGACGGTCCTCACGGAGACGTACGACCTCGTCGACTACATCTCCCTGCACGCCTACTACTGGCCCGAGAACGGCGACATCGACTCCTTCCTGGCCTCCGCCGTCGACATGGAGTCCTTCATCGAGAACGTCGTCGCGACCGCCGACCACGTGGGCGCGAAGCTCAAGTCGAAGAAGAAGATCAACCTCTCCTTCGACGAGTGGAACGTCTGGTACCTGCCCGAGTGGGAGGCGCGCGCGAAGACGTTCGAGCAGGACGACTGGCCCGAGGCCCCGCGCCTGCTGGAGGACAACTACAGCGTCACGGACGCCGTCGTCTTCGGCTCGCTGCTCATCGCCCTGCTCCGGCACGCCGACCGCGTCACCGTCGCCTGCCTCGCCCAGCTGGTCAACGTCATCGCCCCGATCATGACCGAGCCGGGCGGCCCGGCCTGGCGGCAGACGACGTTCTTCCCGTTCGCGCAGGCCGCGCGGTACGGGCGCGGGCAGGTCCTGGACGTCCGCGTGGACTCACCGACGTACGGGACGCAGAAGTACGGCGAGACGGACCTGCTGCACGCCACCGCCGTCCGCGCCGAGGACGGTACGGTCACCGTCTTCGCCGTCAACCGCGACCGCACGCGGGCACTGCCCCTCGACATCGCCCTCAGCGGCCTCGACCTGACCTCGGTCGTCGAGCACAGCGTGCTCGCGGACGCCGACCCCGACGCCCGCAACACGCTCGACGCGCCCGAGAGGGTCGCCCCGCACCCGGCCGAGGGCACCACCCTGGCGGACGGCACCCTCACCGCCGTACTGGAGCCGCTGTCCTGGAACGTGATCCGGCTCGCGTAGGCCAGGACGCAGGGCAGGGGGTTCAGCGGCCGGGGGAGGCCACCGGTGTCACCGGTGCTCCTCCGGCCGCGCTGCCCAGCAGGGTCAGCCGCACCTTCCCCGGGCCCGACAGCGAGGTGAACTCGGACAGGACGGCCAGGGCCAGGGTGTTGGCGCCCCGGGTGCGCAGGATGCCGTTCGGCAGGACGAAGGTGTGCTGCGGGCCCACGTTGTTGATGTACTGGCCCATGTTCCAGCCGTTGAGGAACAGCTGGGCGCGGTAGGCCCGGTACGGGTCGTCCTCCAGGACCAGGCCCACCGAGGCGTCGATGCCGTCGGGGACCGCCAGCTTGAACGTGGTCCGGTACCAGGTCACGCCCTGCCGCCGCTCGGCACGCGGGAACCCCACCGGCTCCCAGTCCCGGTCGGCGAAGCCGGGCAGGTGCCAGCCCTCCCGCTCCCCGAACAGCCCGCCGTTGTTCTGCGGCCCGCGCACCGGATCGGGCGCGGCCTCGCCCTGCAGCCGCCAGCTCACCTTCGGGGCGCCGCCCTCGAAGGTGACCGCGGTCAGGCCGCGCGCCACCTTGTGGGTGTCGAGCCCCTTGCCGTCCTGGTCGTGCTGCATGCGCCGCACCAGGACGGACAGCACGTGCCGGCCCGGCCCGCGCAGCCTCTCCCGGACGGGGAAGACGGCCGTGTCCGCCCAGCTGCCCTGCCGGGCCGTGTCCCGGGTCGGCACCGGCATGCGGTGCGTGCCCAGCGGCTCCCCGTCCAGCCACGCCATCAGCAGGCCCTGCGTGCCGGTGCTGTAGGCGAGCGAGACCTCCTCGATGCCGGTGGCGTCCGTGAACGTACCCCGGTACCAGACGTCGCCGTAGTGGAAGCCGTAGTCGTCGGCGAACAGGACCGGCTGGTCCTTGGGCACCGGCGTGGTGCTGAACGTCGTCGTCCGGTCGGCGGCCCGCCACGTGGAGTCGTCGAAGGCGGGACCGGCCTCCGGGTTCTCCGTGCGCATCCGCCAGCCGCCCAGCTCGGGCAGCCGCACCGCCGGCACGCCGGGCAGCACCTGCGCGGCCACCAGGCTCCCGGACATCGCGACCCGGGTGGCCACCGGCCGCCCGTTCCACGTCACGCTGTCGATCCCGCGCGGCCCCCACACCTCCAGGCCGGTCTCCTGGACGGTGTCGCCGGTGAGGTGGACGGTGGAGCCGCGCAGCTCGGCGTGGCGCAGCAGCGCGGGGCCGTAGACCAGCAGGGTGCCGGACGGGGTGTCGTACGGGAACAGCCGCACCGAGTACGCCTCGTCGGCGAAGAGCAGCAGCAGTGGTGTCTCGCTCTCGCCGCGCTCCACCAGCACCCGGGTCAGCCCGCCCTGGCCGAGGGGCACGGTCACGTGCAGTTCGTCCTGGTCGTACGTCCAGGCCCCCTCGGCGTCCAGCCGGGTGACGTACGGCTCGCTCGGGCACTCCAGCACCAGATGCGCCATCTCGCCGTGGCGGCCCGTGAACAGGGCGACGTCCTGGCGTCCGGCGGTCAGCGTCAGCATCGGCTGGGCCGTGCAGTACTTCAGCTTCCGGTGCCCGAGGGAGAGCCCCGTGGTCAGCATCCGGGCGTCCCGGGCCGGGACGGTGATCTTCAGCTCGCCCGCGGCGGTGGGCAGGGTGGAGGTGACCGCCTTGCCGCCGTCGTTGCGGGCCACGTACACATGGGCGCCGGTGTCCGGATTGGTGAGGTGGTACACCTTCAGCCCGGCCGCCTTCACCTCCGCCGCCCGGTCCAGCTTGGCGAAGTCGGGCACGCGCTGGAGCATGTGGCCGAGCTGGTGCATCGGCACGATCTTGCCGGTGACGTTGCGGGCCTCGTCGAGGGCGGCGCCGTAGTCGTACGACGTGTACACCACCGGCGCGGGCAGCCAGCCCCAGGAGGTGCCCCCGAAGGTCATGTACACGTTGTGCAGGGTGATGCCGTTGGCCAGGTTGGTCAGGTAGAAGCGCCGCTCGTACGCCGCGTCCCGGGTGCGCCGCGACTCGGCGTACCCCTTGCCGCCGAACCAGGCCCCGCCCCACGGATCGAACCAGCCGCCCCCGAACTCGGGCACGAACCCGGGCGTACGAGGGCTCGCGGTCGCCCCGCCCCCCGGCCCGCCCGGACCGAAGTGCCCCCAGTCCGGCGGCACCTGGGACGGTGACGGATACCCGTCGAAGCCGTACAGCCACCGCCCCTTCTCGCCGCCGGTGTCGAACGAGCCGGGGGTCCAGTAGCCGTTGCGCCCCTTGTCGTTGTGGAAGAGGGGTACGTCGATCCCGTCCGCCCGCACCTTCCGGTACAGGTGGGACATGTAGTTCCGGCCGGCCGGCTCGTCGACGTGGGCGTCGTACTCGTTCTCGATCTGGTACAGCAGGACCGTGCCGGTGCCCCGCGTGAACAGATGCCGGCGCGCGATCCGGTTCACCGCGGTCAGCCACTCGTCGACGTGACCCAGATACGTCGGGTCGTCGGTGCGGGCGGCGCCCTTGGTCGCCGTCAGCCAGCCGGGGAAGCCGCCGCCGTCGATCTCGGCGTTGATGTACGGGCCCGGGCGCAGGATCACGTACAGCCCGGTCTCGGTGGCCATGCGCAGGAACAGGTCCAGGTCGCGGACGCCCGTGAAGTCGTACTTCCCCGGGGCGGGGGAGTGGTAGTTCCACGCCACGTAGACACTGACCGCGTTGTAGCCGTGCGCCCGCATCTTCTGGAGCACGTCACGCCACAGGGACGGGCTGGGCAGCCGGAAGGGGTGCATCTCGCCGGACCACAGCACCAGCCGGTGGCCGTCGACGACGAGCGAGTAGTGGTCGTGGTCGACGGTGTGCCGCCGCCCGTCCGCGCCGGGCGGCGCGGGCGCCGGGCCCGTGGGCACGCTGCGCGCCGCGTACGCCGAGGGCGCCCCGGGGCCGCCACTGCCGCCCAGGGCGAAGCCGAGCGCGGCGGAGCCGGCGAGGGCACTGAAGGTACGTCTGCTGAGCGCCAAGGGATCCTCCCGGGCGATCTTACGGGGACCGGGTCCGGCCATTCTCCATGGACCCACGCCCCACAATGGACACATGAGGATCTCGGCACGGGCGGATTACGCGGTACGGGCGGCACTGGAGCTCGCCGTACGGCAGGGTGACGGCCCGGTGAAGGCGGAGGAGATCGCCGCCGTCCAGGACATTCCGCACAAGTTCCTGGAGGGCATCCTCGGGGATCTGCGGCGCGCCGGGATCGTCGAGAGCCGGCGTGGCGGGGGCGGCGGATACCGGCTGGCCCGCCAGGCCTCGGCCATCACCGTGGCCGACCTCATCCGCGCGGTCGACGGCCCGATCGTCTCGGTCCGCGGCGAGCGGCCCACCGGGCTCGCCTACACCGGCACCGCCCAGCCGCTGCTGCCCCTGTGGATCGCGCTGCGCGCCAATGTGCGGCGCATCCTGGAGGGCGTCACGGTCGCCGACCTCGCGGCGGACGCGCTGCCGGAGCCGGTACGCAGGCTGGCGGAGGAGCCGGCGGCCTGGGAGAACCCGTGACCGTGAAATTCCTGTTGTGAATGGCCGGAGTTGACCCTGCCCGGCCCGGGTGGCGTGTCCCTACGATGCGAACGCCCTCCGGCCTTCACAGGTTTCACACAGTTTCTTCTGAGGCCCGGGGCGACCCACCCCCCACTCGAGAACAGGAAGAAACCATGGCTCGAGGCCTCCTCCTGAGCGGCGCGGTGGCCGCGCTGCTCACCAGCGCGATACCCGCGCACGCGGATTCCCCGGTCGTCACCAACCCGCCCCCGGACAAGATCGTCATCGACGTCGCCACGGTGAACGGCTCCGGCTGTCCCCAGGGCACGGCCGCCGTCGCCGTCTCCCCGGACAACACGGCCTTCACGGTGACCTACAGCAGCTACCTCGCCCAGGCCGGCGGCAACTCCGACCCCACGGCGTTCCGCAAGAACTGCCAGCTCAACCTGATCGTCCACGTCCCGCAGGGCTTCACCTACGCCATCGCCAGCGCCGACTACCGCGGCTTCGCCTCGCTCCAGCGCGGTGCGAGCGGCACACAGAAGGCCTCGTACTACTTCCAGGGCTCCCCGGACACCTCGGCCAAGAACCATCCGTTCAGCGGTCCGTACAACGACGACTGGCAGGCCACGGACAGCACCGACGTGGCCCAGCTGGTCTACGCCCCCTGCGGCGTGCTGCGCAACTTCAACATCAACACCGAGATCCGCGTCAACGCGGGTACGGCGTCGCCCGGCAAGGTCAGCTTCATGACCATGGACTCGACCGACGGGGACATCAGTACGACCTACCACATGGCGTGGAAGGCCTGCCCGGCCTCCTGACCCGGGGAACCCTGCCCGCCCGGCGAGGCCGGACGGGCAGGGTCGTCGTGCGGAACCGTCAGCTCGAGACACCCAGCGTGAGCGTGCCGGTGTACCCGGAGGAGGTGGAGCTGCCCAGGGCGGTGAGGGTGAGGAGGCCGGACGAGGCGCCACCGTCGTCGTAGATGCCGTCCTGGGCGAGGGTGGTGCGGGTGACCGTGTTGGTCGAGTACGGCGAGATCTTGGCCACCGCGGCCGTGATCGTCTCGCTGCAGAACAGCTGACCGGTGTGGACGGTCCTGCCGCCGGTGAACGATCCGTCGGAGGTCAGGGTGACGCCCGTGTGCACCTTGACGTGGATGTGGATGCAGCGGCCGCGGTACCAGCCCGGGTAGATCGTCGTGAGGCTGGCGACGCCGCTGGAGTTCGTGAGAACGCCGCCGCGCAGGAAGGTGCCGTCGTCCGACTCGTTGTGGCCGTTGTTGCCGACGTAGCCGGAGTACTCGCCGAGCGCGTCGCAGTGCCAGATCTCCACCAGGGCGTTGCTGATGGGCGTGCAGGCGGAGTTGACCACGGTCAGGGCGAGCTTGAGCGGGATGCCCGCCTTGCCTTCGGTGATGTCGGCGCGGACGAGCGCTCCGTCCAGGTAGTAGGGGCCTTCGGTCATCTCCTTCGTGAGGGTGCAGACGGCCGCGGCGGCGGCCGGAGCGGTGTCCGGTGTCCGCGCGGCGGCGGAGGCCGCCTCGGGGGCGGCAGCGGCGCCTACGGCCAGGGCCGCTGCCGTCGTCCCGGTGGCGATCAACACGGTGCGGCGTCCGACCGAGCGGTCGTCGGAGCCGGCCTCTTGTGTGTGTGGGGTATCTGTCATGGACACGGCAGCGTAGGGAGGCGTGCTGTCCGTAGGCTGTCAGTTCGGCAAAGTGACAGGACGTCAAGGCTCCGGTTGGCCAAGGGCCGCGGGGGAGCCGGTTCGGCGCCGCAACTGTCGAAGAGTTTCGGGTGGGTGCGCGGGCCGTTGACGCGGGGCGGGCCCGAACTTACGTTCCGCCTCGTCCGCCCCCCACCCCCCCCAGGAGCCCGCGTGAGCCGCCGCACCGCTCTTCTCGCCCTGCCCGCCGCCGTCCTGCTCGCCCTCGTCCCGACGACCGCCTCCGCCTACCCCGGTCCGGGCAAGGTCACCGGTGACGTCGTCGTGCACGACCCGACGATGATCCGGTCCTCGTCCGGGCGGTACCTGCTCTACGCCACCGGGGGCGGCCTCGGCTACAGGACCTCCACCGACCGGACCGCCTTCAGCGCGGGCGGCGACGCCTTCGGCAGCAAGCCGGGCTGGTGGTCGTCGTACGCGACGGAAGCCTGGGCGCCCGACATCTCGTACCACGGGGGCAAGTACCTCATGTACTACGCCGTCTCGACCTTCGGCTCCAACAAGTCGGCGATCGGGCTGGCCGGTTCCGCCACCGGGCTGCCCGGCTCCTGGACCGACTACGGCGTCGTGTACACCTCCACCACCTCCAGTGACTACAACGCCATCGACCCGAACCTCTTCGTCGACGACGACGGCACGTGGTGGCTGTCCTTCGGCAGCTGGTGGACGGGCATCAAGATGATCCGGATCGACCCGTCGTCCGGGAAGCAGTACTCGGGCGACACCACCCGTTACTCCATCGCGTCCCGGCCGACGGGCAGCAAGGCCGTGGAGGCCCCGTACGTCGTCGAACGGGGCGGCTACTACTACCTCTTCGCGTCCTACGACGTCTGCTGCCAGGGCACCAGCTCGACGTACAAGGTGAAGGTGGGGCGCGCCACGAGCGTCACCGGGCCGTACTACGACAAGAGCGGCACCGCGATGACCAGCAACGGCGGCACCGCCGTGCTGGAGTCGCACGGCAGCGTCATCGGGCCCGGCGGGCAGTCCGTCATGAGCGACTCCGACGGTGACCTCATCGTCTACCACTACTACGACGGCAACGACAACGGCACGCCCAAGCTCGGCATCAACCTGCTGAACTGGAGCACCGGCTGGCCCGTCGCGTACTAGCCCGGCGGCCCCGGCGGGTTACCCCGTCTGTCCCATGCCGGCCGCGTTCGGCCAGCTCTGTGCGTTGGGCCAGCCGGTGGCCGGGGCCGGGGTCAGGCCGGCGGCGGGGGCCGGGGCGGTCATGCCGCGTACCTGGGCCGCGGTGAGACCGCCGCGGGCGGGGACGCCCGGCGGGGTGGGGCCGGTCGCCGCGGGGGCGGGCACGGGCACGGGTACCGGTGCGGGCGCGGGGACAGGCGTGGGCATGGGGGCGGGGGTGGGGAACGGTGCCGGGACGGGCATGGGCGCGACCGGCTGGGGGGCCTGCTGCGGCATCTGCTGGGGCATCTGCTGAGGAATCTGCTGAGGGATCTGCTGAGGGATCTGCTGAGGGATCTGCTGTGGCACCTGCTGGGGCATCTGCTGAGGGATCGCCTGCGGCACCTGCTGCGGAACGGCCTGAGCTGCCGCCGGCATCGGCATCCCGCCGCCTACCGACGGTGCGGCGGCGGCGGGGAGCGGCATGCCGGTGCCGGCGGCCGGGGCGACTGGCAGCCCCGGGGTGGGGCCGGCGGCGATGGCCTGCGCGGCAAGCCCCATCATTCCGGCCCCGTTGGTCTCGCTGACCAGCCGGTCAACAGCCGCCGTACCCGAGCTGTAGTTGGTCCCTGTACCCAGCTCGGGTACGGCGGCTCCCCTCCTGGTCCCGTAGAGCACCGACTCCAGGCCGGATACCAGGCGACGCACGTCGACCTGGGGGCGCACCACGAGCCGCAGGAAGCGGCTGGACGAACCGATCTTGTTGCCGCACTCGCGGACCAGGATCCGGTGCTCGGTGAGCATCCGGTCCCGGACCACGGTGCCTTCGGCGCCGACGGGAAGGCGCACGAAGAGGAAGTTGCCCTGGGAGGGGTACACGGTCAGCCCGGGCAGTGCGGAGAGCTGGCTGGCCATGTCGAGGCGGTCGCGGCGCACCTGCTGCAGGCTCTGCGCGTACTCGGCGCCGTGCTCCTTCAGCATGAACACCACGTGCTCGGCGAAGGAGTTGAGGTTCCACTTGGGGAGCATGGAGCGGACCTTGGTCGCGAGGGCGGGGTTCGCGACCAGGTAGCCGAAACGGATGCCGTGCAGGCCGAAGTTCTTGCCGAGGCTGCGGAGCACGACCACGTTCGGCCGCAGCATCGCCTCCTGGACCACGCTCGGGTCGGCCTCCGCGTCGGCGAACTCCAGGAAGGACTCGTCGACGACCACGAGGTCGAGGTCGGCCATCGCGTCCATGAACTGCACCACCTGCTGCTTGCGCAGGTAGCCGCCGTCGGGGTTGTTGGGGTTGCAGATGACCGCGACCCGGGTGCCGCGGGCCCGGATGAACTCGCCGTACTGGGTGAGGTCGAGGGCGAAGCCGCTCGATTCCTGGAGCGGGAACATGTCCACCCGCTTGCCGGTCTCCATCGGCTGGTCGGTCCAGCGGCCGAAGGTGGGCACCGGGATGGCGAGGGACTCGCGGACCAGCAGGTGGTCGATCCAGGTGATGAGTTCCGTGGAGCCGTTGCCCATCGCGACGCAGCTCGGCGGGAGCTGGAGGAGGTTGCACAGCTCGGCCGTGATGGTGTCGGCGCCGCTGGGGTAGTACGTGATGATGTCGCGCAACCGGGCCGCCATGGCCTCGAACATGGCGGGAGTGGGGAAGTAGGGGTTGCACGGGATGCAGAAGTCCACCGGGCCCGACCCGTCGCCCTCGCGCGTCAGCGCCGCCATCGAGGGGCTGTGCGCCGCCGTGTTGCGGAACAACGAGGTGACGTTGTCAGCCAAGGAAACCTCCGTTTAAGGGTGGCCCGTGCGGGGGAGCACGGGCCACCCTTGAGTACGGAGACCGGCGGGCCGCCGTTCAACGCGTGTGCAAGAAGTGTGACTTCACCTCACGCGCTGAAGGTGTGGACCGTCCTCGTCCGGTACGTCTGCCCGGGCCGGAGCACGGTCGACGGGAAGGACGGCTGGTTCGGCGAGTCCGGGAAGTGCTGCGTCTCCAGGCACAGGGCGTCGCCCTGGCGGTAGGTGTGGCCGCCGGTGCCGGTGAGGGTGCCGTCGAGGAAGTTGCCCGAGTAGAACTGGAGTCCGGGCTGGTCGGTGGCGATCTTCAGGGTGCGGCCCGAGTGCGGGTCGTGGAGCGTGGCGACGTGCTCGGGCTTCGCCGTGATGCCCTTGTCCAGGACCCAGTTGTGGTCGAAGCCCTTGGCCTGCACCTGCTGGACGTGGCCGGCCCGGATGTCCCGCCCGATCGGCTTGGTCTTGCGGAAGTCGAAGGGGGTGCCGGAGACCTTGGCCAGCTCGCCGGTGGGGATCAGGCCCGAGTCGGTGGGGGTGTAGCGGGAGGCGGCGATCGTGAGCTCGTGGTTCTCGATCGTGCCGCTGCCCTCGCCCGCCAGGTTCCAGTAGACGTGGCTGGTGAGGTTGACGACGGTGGCCTTGTCGGTGGTGGCCTCGTAGTCGATGAGCCAGTCACCGTGCTTGGTGAGGGTGTAGGTCACCTTCGCCTTGAGGGTGCCGGGGTAGCCCATCTCGCCGTCGATGCTGGTGTAGTGCAGGTGCAGGCCGACGTCGGAGCCCTTGGTGAAGGGTTCGACGTCCCAGATGTGCTTGTCGAAGCCCTGGGTGCCGCCGTGCAGACTGTTGACGCCGTCGTTGACGGACAGCTGGTAGGACTTGCCGTCCAGGGTGAACTGGCCCTTGCCGATGCGGTTGCCGTAACGGCCGATGAGGGCACCGAAGTACGGGGTCTTCGCCACGTAGTCCTCGATGTTGTCGAAGCCCAGCGAGACGTTGGCGTGCCGGCCGTGCCGGTCCGCGATCTCCAGGCACTGGACGACGCCGCCCCAGTTGAGGACCTTCAGCCGGGTGCCGCCGTTCTCCAGCGACCAGCGGTAGACCTTCGTGCCGTCGGCGAGCTTGCCGAAGAGCTCCTTCACCGGCTTCCTGCCTCCCGAGGCGGCCTCGGCCGTGCCCGTGCCGAGGGTGGTCGCCGCGATACCCGCGGCCGCGGCTCCTGCTATGACCGTGCGTCGGTTCAGTTCCATATGTGCGGCTCCTAGAAGAAGAAGGGCCCCGCCGTTTCCGGCGGGGCCCGAGCTGACTTACGAACCGGACTTGCGCTTGTTCCACACGTCGAAGCCGACCGCGGCCAACAGGGCGAGGCCCTTGATGACCTGCTGCCAGTCGGTGCCGACACTGAGGAGGTTCATGCCGTTGTTCAGCACACCGAGGACCAGGCCACCGATGATCGCGCCGAGGACGGTTCCCACACCGCCGCTCATGGACGCGCCACCGATGAACGACGAGGCGATCGCCTCGAGCTCGAAGTTGAGGCCCGCCTTCGGCGAGGCCGCGTTCAGGCGGGCGGCGACGACCAGACCCGCCAGGGCCGCGAGCACGCCCATGTTCAGGAAGACAAGGAAGGTGACCTTCTTGTCCTTGACGCCGGACAGCTTCGCCGCCGGCAGGTTGCCGCCGATCGCGTAGATGTGACGGCCGAAGACGGCGTTGCGCATCAGGTAGCCGTAGCCGACCACCAGCAGGGCCAGGACGATCAGGATGATCGGCGCGCCCTTGTAGCTGGCGAGCAGCATCGTGACCGTGAGGATCGCGGCGACGATGGCGACGAGCTTGAGCAGGAAGAGGTTCCTGGGCGCCACGTCGAGGGCGAACTCCTGCTGCCGCTTGCGGTCGCGGATCTCCTGGACGACCGTGAAGGCGATCAGGGCGAAGCCCATCAGCAGCGTGATGTTGTGGTAGTTGGTGGTCGGGCCGACCTCCGGCAGGAAGCCGTTGCCCATCTTCTGCAGACCGTCCGGGAACGGACCGAGGGTCTGGCCCTTCAGGAGCATCTCCGTCAGGCCGCGGAAGATCAGCATCCCCGCGAGGGTGACGATGAAGGACGGTATGCCGAAGTAGGCGATCAGGAAGCCCTGTGCCGCGCCGGCGGCCGCGCCGATGGCCAGGCACAGCAGCAGTGCGAGGGGCCACGCCACACTGTGCTGCACCGTCAGCACGGCCGCGAAGGCGCCGGTGAACGCCGTGAGCGAGCCGACCGACAGGTCGATGTGACCCGCGATGATCACCAGCATCATGCCGATCGCGAGGATCAGGATGTAGCTGTTCTGGAGCACCAGGTTGGAGACGTTGCGCGGCAGCAGCAGGTCGCCGCTGGTCCACACCTGGAACAGGACCACGATCAGACCGAGGGCGATCAGCATGCCGTACTGGCGCATGTTGCGGCGCAGACCGTCCAGCATCAGCTGGAGCAGCCCCTGGCCGCCCGCCGATCCGCTCTTGCCCGGCGGCGCGGGGGCCGGGGTCTTGGCGGTCACATCCGTGCTCATCGGGTTACCTCTTTGTCCTTCGTCATCTGGCGCATCAGCGATTCCTGCGAGGCCTCGGCCCGGGAGAACTCGCCGGTCAGCCGCCCCGCGGCCATGGTGTAGATGCGGTCGCACATACCGAGCAGCTCAGGCAGCTCGGAGGAGATGAAGACGACCGCCTTGCCCTGGGCGGCCAGCTGGTCGATGACCGTGTAGATCTCGTACTTGGCGCCGACGTCGATGCCGCGCGTCGGCTCGTCCAGGATCAGCACATCGGGACCCGCGAAGATCCACTTGCTGAGGACGACCTTCTGCTGGTTGCCGCCGGACAGCTTGCCCACCGGCTCGAACACGGTGGGCGCCTTGATGTTCATCGACTTGCGGTAGCCCTCGGCGACCTGCCGCTCCTCGTGCTCGTCGACCACGCCCCGCTTGGCGACCTTCTTCAGCGCGGTCAGCGAGATGTTGCGGTTGATGGTGTCGATGAGGTTGAGGCCGTAGTGCTTGCGGTCCTCGGTGACGTAGGCGATGCCGTTCTTGACCGCCTCGGCGACGGTCTTGGTACGGATCTCCTTGCCGTCCTTGAGGACCGTGCCGCCCGCGTACCGGCCGTAGGAGCGCCCGAAGACGTTCATGGCCAGCTCGGTACGGCCGGCGCCCATGAGGCCCGCGATGCCGACGATCTCCCCGCGCCGCACCTGGATCGACACGTCGTCGACCACCTTGCGCTGCTGGTCGATCGGGTGGTTCACGGTCCAGTCCCGGATCTCCAGGGCCGGGGCCGCGCCCTTCTCCGGCTCGTGCGGGGTGCGCTCGGGGAAGCGGTGGTCGAGATCGCGGCCCACCATGCCGCTGATGATCCGGTCCTCGGTCGTCTCCGCCGACTTCACGTCGAGCGTCTCGATGGTGTGCCCGTCGCGGATGATCGTCACCGAGTCCGCCACCTTGCGGATCTCGTTGAGCTTGTGGGAGATGATGATCGAGGTGATGCCCTGGTTCTTCAACTCCAGGATGAGATCGAGGAGTTTGTCGCTGTCCTCGTCGTTCAGCGCCGCCGTCGGCTCGTCGAGGATGAGGAGCTTCACCTTCTTCGACAGCGCCTTCGCGATCTCCACGAGCTGCTGCTTGCCCACGCCGATGTCGGCGACGCGGGTCTCCGGGTGGTCGGTCAGACCGACCCGGCGCAGCAGCTCCGTGGCGTGCCCCAGGGTCTTCCGCCAGTCGATGAACCCGCCCTTGGCGTGCTCGTTGCCGAGGAAGATGTTCTCCGCGAGGGAGAGGTACGGCGACAGCGCGAGCTCCTGGTGGATGATCACGATGCCGTGCTGCTCGCTGGCCCGGATGTCCTTGAACTCGCAGGTCTCACCCTCGAAGAGGATGTCGCCCTCGTAGGTGCCGTGCGGATGGACGCCGGAGAGCACCTTCATCAGGGTGGACTTGCCGGCGCCGTTCTCCCCGCAGATGGCGTGGACCTCGCCCTGCCGGACCGTCAGCGTGACGTCCGACAGCGCCTTGACACCGGGAAAGGTCTTGACGATCGAGCGCATTTCCAGGACGGGTCCCGCCATGGTTGTGCCTTCCAATCAGTGTGTGGTCGGGGTGGGCGGGATCACTTGAGCTGGGCGTCGGTGTAGTAGCCGCCCTTGACCAGGACGTCCTCGTAGTTGGTCTTGTCGACGCTCACCGGCTGGAGCAGGTAGGCGGGGACGACCTTGATGCGGTTGTTGTACGACTTGGTGTCGTTGATCTGCGGCTTCTTGCCCTTGATGACGTCGTCGACCATGGTCGTGGCGACCTCGGCGAGCTTGCGCAGGTCCTTGTAGATGGTCTGCGTCTGCTGGCCGGCGATGATGGACTTCACCGAGGCGATCTCGGCGTCCTGGCCGGTGATGACCGGCAGCGGCTTGCTCTTGGAGCCGTAGCCGTCCGACTTCAGCGCGGCGAGGATGCCGATGGAGATGCCGTCGTAGGGCGACAGCACGGCGTCGACCTTGGCGCTGGAGTACGTGGAGGTCAGGATGTCCTCCATGCGCTTCTGCGCGGTGGCGCCGTCCCAGCGCAGGGTGGTGATCTTGTTCAGCGCGGTCTGCCCGGACTTGACGACCAGCTGCTTCTTGTCGATGTACGGCTGGAGCACGCTCATCGCGCCGTTGAAGAAGTAGCGGGTGTTGTTGTCGTCGTTGGAGCCGGCGAACAGCTCGATGTTGAACGGGCCCTTCTTGCCGCTGTCCAGACCGAGCTTGTGCACGATGTACGTGCCCTGGAGCCTGCCGACCTTCTCGTTGTCGAACGAGGCGTAGTAGTCGACGTTCTTGGTGCCGAGGATCAGGCGGTCGTAGGAGATGACCGGGATGTTGGCGTCCGCGGCCTCCTGGAGCACGTTGTTCAGGGACTTGTTGTCGATGGCCGCGATGATCAGGCCCTTGACGCCCTGCGTGATCAGGTTCTCGATCTGGGAGACCTGGGTGTCCGGGTCGTCCTCGCCGTAGACCAGCTTGGCCTTGTAGCCCTTGGCCTCGAGGTCCTTGACGACGTTCTTGCCGTCGGCGATCCAGCGCTCGGAGGACTTGGTCGGCATCGCGACGCCGATCGTGCCGCCCTTGGAGTCACCGGTCTTCGCCTTGCTGCCGCCGTCGCTGTTCTGGCCGCAGGCGGTCAGGGTGAGGGCGAGGGAGGCCGCTCCGGCTACTGCGGCTATGGCGGCTCTGCGAGTACGCATGATCATCATCCTTGATGTGTGGGAACGGGCTCGGTACGGCGGTGCGGTGACGGCTCGACAGGCACTGCCGGGACGATCGAGGTGCGTTGGATTCTGTTGGTTCGCGTCCTGTTTTGTGAAGCGCGTTTTCCGGAACGTTATGCGGAAGTTCCGAACCGCTTCAGAGCGCCGGGCAGCCGCGAGCCGAGGGGCGCCATGTCGCCGCCGACTCCGTGCCGTTCCAGCAGGTCCAGGGCCAGCCGGCCGCGCCGCACCCGCTCCCGGGCCGTGGCCAGGGTCAGGTCCCGCATGTGGTGGCCGTACGGGTAGATGCCGGGGGCCTTGGACAGGCCGAACTTCAGATAGAGCGGCGCGCCGCGCCGGATCAGCTCGGCGACCTCGTACATCCGGACATATCCGCCGAGGTCGTCGGGGGCCTCGATGTACATGTCCATGGGCGCGCCGGAAACCCGTCTGATCTCCGTGAGGTGATCGAGCGTCAGGTCGCTGGGCACGTTGACGGAGTCGGCACCGAGCCCCTCGTACACCGCATACGAGGCGGGGTTGACCGGTCCGATCAGCGCCGAGACCTTCAGGGTGGTGTCGGCGGGGATGATGCCCTGCTCGCGCGCCCGGTGCAGCGTCCACAGCACGCCCTCGTCGGCGACGAGGAGGCACTTGACGCCCAGTTCGGTGGCCCTGATGGCGTCCTCGACGCAGCCGGCGACCGCGTCGTGGCCGCGCGCCCGCAGGCCCGCGCCGCGTGAGTCGGTGCGCACCGAGGCGCCGATGTCCCAGGTGCCGCGCGGGCCGGTGAACAGGCAGAGTTCGATGTCGCGTTCGGCGGTGGCGTCGACCATCTCGGTGATCTCGGCGTCGGTCAGCATCCACACGCCGCTGCCTTGGCTGATGCGGTGGATGGGTACGTCGAGTCGCGAGGCCTCCTTCAGGACGACCGCCAGCGCCTCGGGACCCTCGCACGAGGGGATCTCGGTGCGCCAGCGACCGCCGCCCGGGAAGGAGTGGGGCGAGGCGTCGGCGGGGTCGAGGGCGGGCGCGGCCAGGCCGAGGGCGGCGAGCGCCTGCTCACCGGGCCTGCGGGCTGCCGTGGCGGAAGCGTCGGTCACAAGCTGTCCTTAATGTTCGGTATTTCGGACGAGGTTCGCGGCTCGGGGTATGAAAAAGCTGGTGGTGTACGCCGGTACGGGGGTGGTCAGGTCACCCCCGTACCGGCGTACGGCTAGGGGCGGAGCAGCACCTTGCCGACCTTCGGGTCGCCTGCCCCGACCAGCTCGATGGCCTGCGAGAACTCGGTCAGCGGCAGCTCGTGCGTGACCAGCGGCAGCGGATCGAGCAGCCCGGCACCGAACACCCGGACCGTGTGCGCCCAGGCGTCCGGCGGCGCACCGAAGACGGTGTGCACCTCCAGCTGCCGTACGACGAGCTCGGTCGGGTCGAGACCGTCGGCGCCCGCCGCCGGGATGCCCGTCAGGACCAGGCGTCCACCGCGCCTGAGCAGGGACGCGGCGGTGCGCGCGGCGGACGCGGAGCCCGCGGTCTCGATGACGACGTCGAAGTCGTCCGGGAGCTCGTCGTCCTTCAGACGGAAGTCGGTCGCCCCGAACTGCCTCGACAGCGCCTCCCGGTCGCCCCGGGTGCCGACGACCAGCAGCTCGGCGGGGGAGACCGCCTTCAGGAACTGCACGGCGAACATCCCGAGGGTGCCGGTGCCCACCACCGCCATCCGCTCGCCCGGCTGGGCGTTCGCCTTCAGCGCGGCGGCCGCGATGCAGGCGGCCGGCTCCAGCAGGGCGGCGGCGGTGAGGTCGGCGTCGTCCGGCAGCGCGTGCAGCAGCCGGGCCGGCAGGGTGAGCGTGCCGGCCATGGCGCCCGGCTGGGTGAAGCCGGTCTCCTCGTACCCCGCGCTGCACAGGGTGGTCTCGCCCGCGTGGCAGCGGTCGCACACCTGGCAGTTGCGGAAGCCCTCGCCGACGACCTTGCGGCCGACCAGGCTCTGGGGCACCCCGGCGCCCACCGCCCGCACGGTCCCGGACCACTCGTGGCCGGGCGTGAGCGGGTAGCGGACGTACCCCTCGGGCCGGTTGCCCTGGTACACCTCACGGTCGCTTCCGCAAATACCGACCGCGTGCACGGCGACCAGCGCCTCGCCGGGACCCGGCTCGCGAGGCTCGTGCGGGACGACCCGGTGGGCGCCCGGAGCCTCGACGACGACCGCGGTGCTCACTTCTCGGTGCCCTTCGGCTTGCGCTGCTCCCAGCCCTCGGCCCACAGGTCGAACCGGGCCTGCTGCTGCGGGAACTCGGCCGCCGCGTCGGTGTCCAGCTCGACGCCGAGACCCGGCTTGTCGGAGAGGTGGAAGTAGCCGTCGACGACCTCGGGGGCGCCCTTGACGACCTTCTTGATCTCCGCGTCGGCGAAGTCGTTGAAGTGCTCGAGGATCTTGAAGTTGGGGGAGGTGAAGCCGACCTGGAGGCTCGCGGCCGTCAGCACCGGACCGCCCACGTTGTGCGGGGCCACCAGCATGTAGTGGGTCTCGGCGGTGGCGGCCAGCTTCCGGGTCTCCCAGATGCCGCCGATGTGGCCGACGTCCGGCTGGATGATGTCCACGGCCTGGCTCTCGAAGAGCTCGCGGAACTCGATCCGGTCGTGGATGCGCTCACCGGTGGCCACCGGGATGTCCACCTTGGCGGCGACCTTCTCCAGCGCCTTCAGGTTCTCCGGCGGGCACGGCTCCTCCAGCCAGGCCGGCTTGAAGGGGGCCAGCTCCTTGGCCAGGCGGACGGCGGTGGCGGGGGAGAAGCGGCCGTGCATCTCCAGCATCAGCTCGGCGTCCGGGCCGATCGCGTCCCGCACGGCCTCGATGAGGGAGACGGCGTACAGGGACTGCTCGTGGTCGAGCTCGAAGTGGCCGGTGCCGAAGGGGTCGATCTTGAGCGCCTTGTAGCCGCGCTCCATGACGCCCTGGGCGGCCTTGTGGTACGCCTCCGGGGTGCGCTCGGTGGTGTACCAGCCGTTGGCGTACGCCTTCACCTTGTCGGTGACCTTGCCGCCCAGCAGCTGCCAGACGGGCACGCCCAGGGCCTTGCCCTTGATGTCCCAGCAGGCCATCTCGATGACCGCGATACCGGACATCACGATCTCACCCGCGCGGCCGTAGTCGCCGTACTTCATACGGCGCACGAGGTCCTCGACAGCGAACGGGTCGGAACCGAGAATGTGGTTGGCCTCGGCCTCCCGCAGGTAGCCGATCAGTGCGTCGGTGTGACCGAGCATCCGGGTCTCGCCGACTCCGCTGATCCCCTCGTCGGTGTGCACCTGGACGTAGGTCAGGTTGCGCCACGGCGTCCCGACCACGTGTGTGCTGATTCCGGTGATACGCACGGCGGTTGCCCCTCAGCTGTTCGAGATTTCGTCACACGTTCGAAATGCTGGGCAGACAGTAAGGATGGGGTGAGGTGAGTGTCAATGGGTCGAACAGGTAACGGTTTCGGCAAGGCTTTCGAGAGCTCTTTCGGTTCCCCACCAAACCTTCACGGGGGTGCCTAGGAACGTTACCGTCCGGGAACTTAGTCTTCCCGCGTCATGGACTACTGCCACCCGTGCCGACGGCACCTCAACGGCGCCCTCGCCTGCCCGGGGTGCGGCGCACCGGCCGCGACGCCGCACGCGTACGCGTACGCCCCACAGGGGGACGTCCCTTACGCCGGCGAGCCCCTCACGGACGGCGAGCACGCCGCGGACGAGCCGGGTGAAGGCGGTGGAGGGGGCGAGGAGAACGACCCCGGCGACGAGCCGCAGGGCCGGGTGGCGAACCGGCGCCGGGCGCGTGGCCGCGGGGACGACGCGGGGCCCGCGGACTCGTCCGCGAGTCGTCGCGATCGCAAGGCCGCGGCGCACCGCCGCCGTCGTCGGCGCACCCTCCTGATCGCAGCGGGCTTCGTCCTGGCGGCAGGCGGCCTGAGCATCGCCGAGCTGGGCATCGACGCCCCCGGTTTCTCGAGCCCCGACCCCGCGGCGGCCGGCGGCGAGTCCGCGGACGGCGGTACGTCGACCTCCGGGCCGCAGCGGACGGCCAAGCCCCTGGACGACGCCTCCCCGGGCACCGGCGGCACTGCCTCGCCGGACCCGTCCTCGTCCCCGTCGGCCTCGAAGTCCGCCAAGGCCAAGGACGAGGACAAGGCTTCCGCATCCCCGGACGGCAAGAACACCGACCAGGCCCAGCAGTCGTCGGCCACGGGCACCGGCGGCACCGCCCCGGCCCCCACGACACCGGCGACAACCCAGCCGACGCCCACGCCGACCGCCGCACCGACCACGTCCGGCCCGACTGCGAAGCCTTCGCCTACGCGGACGTGCAATCGGTTCCTGTGGTGGTGCACGTAGTCCGCCCCGGCAGCCGGCGGTTTTCGCGGCCGCGCGGCCCTCGCGCCGACGGCGATTCGGCCGACGGTCACGCTGAGCGCCGCACCGACCACGTCCGGGCCGATTCCGAAGCTTCGCCTTCGCGGACGTGCAATCGGTTCCTGTGGTGGTGCACGTGATCTGACGGCGGTTTTGGGGACCTTGCGGCCCTCGGGGCTGTCCGGTGTCCGTGTCGGACCGTGGCGGCACGGCGGCCCGCGGTGGAAATCACCGGTCGCCGAATCCGCCACGCTCGGACCTGCCCGCGCCGGGGCAGCCCCTCCCTGGTCGGGAGGTGGTGGATGGATCGCGTACCAGCCGGGCCCGGGCCTCCGAGCACGCGCACCGCCCGATTGCCGCGGTCTCGTCCGGCGGGCAGGCGTTACGCCGGGCTCACCGCCACCACCACGCCCCGCTCGGCCGCCGGGCTGGCCGCCGCCGAGACTCGTACCGCCACCGCGCGGGCCGCCCGGCCGGTGCGGGAGGCGGTGGCCAGCAGGAGCGGCTGGAGCTGCTCCAGGCCCGCCACCACCAGCTCCTCGCCCGCGATCAGGGCCGGCCGGGCCGCCTTCGTGGCCGCCGAGGCCGCCTCCGTGAGGTCGGCGAGGGGCGGCAGGGTGGCGCGGGCGACGTCGGCGGCGACCGCGGCCGCGCGTTCCGCCAGGGCCACCTGGAGGGGCAGCAGGGGAGCGAGCGCGGCGGTCAGGGCGTCGGCGATGCGGCGCAGCTCGGGCGTGGAGTCGCGCAGCACCTCGGCCGCCGCCCGGAGTACCGGGGTCAGGGCCAGCAGGAGACCCGCGGCGAGCCCCGCCGCCGTGGGCAGCAGCGGGGACAGCGCCTCGGCCAGCTCCCCGGCCACGGCCGCGCACTCCTCCACCGCCGGCTCCACCGCGTCCAGCACCGGAAGCAGGCTGTCGCCGAGGGCGGCGAGCAGGGCCTGGGCCGGTTCGCTGACCGGGTGCGTGGCCAGCGGGGCGCCGGTCGTGCCCAGCCGGGTCAGGGTGTCGACGACGCGGTAGAACGCCTCCTGCGCCTGCGGTGAGGCGCTCGCCTCGGCCAGCTCGGCGGTCGTCCGGCGCAGCACCCGCAGCAGTTCGGTGCCCGAACCGTCCCGTGGGTCGAGGGTGTTGATCGCGATCTTCGTGATGTTGCCGGCCGTGTCCAGGAGCTGGCCGGTGATGTCGGTCGTGCCGCGTGCCATGCGCAGCATGTCGTCCCTGCTGGGGAGCGATGGAATCGTCGCCATGGGGCCCCTCCCGCCTCGCCGTCGCCCGCTCCGGGCGCACCCGCCACCAGCATGCCCGCCGCGGCCCGTCCGCAGGAGACATCGGGGAGACCAGGGCGTCAACAGACGGGGAAAGCGGTTGAGTCGAAGAGAGGCGTCGCGCCGTATTCGATCTAGGGAATCACCCGGAGGAGGCACGCGGATGACGCAGGAGATCACCGTCCACGGCACGGTCGCCGACGGCTTCGAGACGGTACGCGAGGAGTTCGCCGCGTTCGTCGCATCGGAACGGGACGACTACGAAGGGCAGTTGTGCGCGTACGTCGACGGCCGGCAGGTCGTCGACCTGTGGGCGGGTGAGGACGTCGACGGAGGCTCCCTGTATGGGGTGTACTCGTCGACCAAGGGAGCCGCCCATCTGGTCGTGGCGCTGCTCGTGCAGGACGGCACACTGGAACTGGACCGCAAAGTCACCTACTACTGGCCCGAGTTCGCCGCCGAGGGCAAGGGCGCGCTGACCCTGCGCGATCTGCTGGCACACCGCGCGGGCCTGGTCGGCACCGACACCGGCTTCACCCCGGCGGAGCTGGCCGACGACCGGGCGATGGCCGAACGCCTCGCCGACCAGCGGCCGTTCTGGCGGCCCGGCACGGGCTTCGGCTACCACGCGCTGGTCATCGGCGCGCTGACCGGCGAGGTCGTGCGGCGCGCCACCGGCCGGACGATCCAGGAGCTGCACGAGGAGCGGGTGCGCGCCCCCTACGCCCTGGACTTCCATCTGGGGCTGCCCCCCTCCCGGGAGCCCCGCTTCCGCACCGTCCAGCCGATGCTGCCGACCCCGAAGCAGCAGGCCCTGCTGGACGAGCTGCCGAGCGGGCCGCACACGCTGGCGTCCATCGCCTTCAACCGGCACGCGGCCGAGCCGACCGACATCGAGACGCTGCCCAACGACCGCCTGATCCGCGCCAAGGGCCCGGCGTCGGTGGGCGGCGTCGCCTCGGCGCGCGGCCTGGCCGGACTGTACGCGGCGGTGATCAGCGACGTCGACGGCAAGGCGCCGCTGCTGAAGCCGGACACGGTGGCGGAGTTCGGGCAGCTGCACTCCGCCGGGTACGACCTGGTGGCCCGGGTCCACAAGTCCTACGGCCTGGGCTTCCAGGCGACCGCGGACACCTACCACCAGTTCCTCGGCGCGGGGGCGTTCGGGCACGCGGGGGCCGGCGGCTCGCAGGCCTTCGCGGACCCGCGCAGCGGTCTCGCCTACGGCTACACCCGCCGCAGGCACGCCTTCCCGGGCGGCGCGGCCCCCGAGAACGACCGCCTGGCGAGGGCGGTGCACCGGGCGGCGCTGGAGCGGTGAGCCTAGGGCGGAGGCCGCGACCCCACGTCCAAGGGTCGCGGCCTCCGTCGTACGCAACGACCGCCGTCGGCGGGCGTCACGGTGTTTCCGCGATCGGTCAGAGCTTGACGATCATCTTCCCGGTGTTGTCGCCGCGCAGCACGCCGAGGAACGCCTCCAGGTTGTTCTCGATGCCCTCGACGACCGTCTCGCGGTACTTGAGCTCGCCGGAGCGGACCCAGGCGCCGACCTCCTGGACGAACTGCGGCTGGAGGTCGTAGTGGTCGCCGACCAGGAAGCCCTCGATGCGGCCCCGGGTCTGGATGAGGCGGGCGAGGTTCTTCGGGCCGGGGGCGGGCTCGGTGTTGTTGTAGACCGAGATCATGCCGCAGACCGCGATCCGGCCGCCCTGGTTGAGCAGGCCGATGGCCGCCTCGAGGTGGTCGCCGCCGACGTTGTCGAAGTAGACGTCGACACCCTCGGGGGCGGCCTCGCGCAGCTGCTCGCCCACGGGCCCGTTCCGGTAGTTGAACGCGGCGTCGAAGCCGTACTCCTCCACCAGCAGCTTCACCTTCTCGTCGGACCCGGCCGAGCCGATGACCCGCGAGGCGCCCTTGAGCTTGGCGATCTGGCCGACCTGGCTGCCCACGGCACCGGCGGCGCCGGAGACGAAGACGGAGTCGCCCTCCTTGAAGGAGGCGGTGCGCAGCAGACCGGCGTAGGCGGTGAGGCCGGTCATGCCGAGGACGCCGAGGTACGTCGACAGCGGCGCGGCCTCGGGGTCCACCTTGACGGCGTTCTTCGCGTCCACGACCGCGTACTCGCGCCAGCCGAAGAAGTGCAGCACGTGGTCACCGGCGGCGACGCCCTCGGCGTTGGACTCGACGACCTCGCCGACCGCCCCGCCCTGCATGACCTTGCCCAGCTCGAAGGGGGCGACGTACGACTTGGCGGCGCTCATCCGGCCGCGCATGTACGGGTCGACGGAGAGGTACTTGTTCCGCACCAGCACCTGGCCCTCGCCCGGGGTGGGGACCTCCGCCTCGACCAGGGCGAAGTCCTCGGGCTTCGGCCAGCCGACCGGGCGGCTGAGCAGGTGCCATTCGCGGTTGATCATGACAGCGACCTTTCCAATTTATTTCAGTACCTGAAACAACCATGCTCCTGAATATTTCAGGATGTCAAGTAACGGGGTATTCTCGAGGGCATGTCCACCCCACAGAAGACCCGCCGCCCCGACGAGCTGACCATGGAGGTCGTCGAGCTCATCGGGGACGTCGTGTCCCGGTTCTACGTCGACTACGAGGAGGCGGCGGGCGAGCACGCACTCACCGGTGCACAGGCCCGGCTGCTGAGTCTGCTTTCCGTGGAGCCGCTGCCCATGCGCAAGCTGGCGCAGAAGCTGAAGTGCGAGCCGTCGAACGTCACCGGGATCGTGGACCGGCTGGAGGCCCGGGGCCTGGTGGAGCGCCGCCCCGACCCGGCCGACCGCCGGGTGAAGCTGGCCGCCGCCACGGACGAGGGCGGCAGGGTCGCCCGGGAACTGCGCGACGGCCTGCGCTTCGCCCGCGAACCGCTGGCCGGGCTGTCCGACGAGGAGCGGCTCGCGCTACGGGATCTGCTGCGGCGGATGCTGGACGCCTGAGGGCCTCGCCGGGGCCCGGACACGCCCCGATAGGGTTCCCCCATGCGTGATCTCGGGGTCGGTTTCGGTTATCTCCTGCAGGGCCAGCGCTGGGTGGCCCGGCACGGCAAGCAGTACGGCTTCGGACTGCTCCCCGGCCTGATCACCCTGGTCCTGTACGCCGCGGCCCTGGTCGCGCTCGCCGTGTGGGGCGAGGACTTCGTCGCCTGGACCACCCCGTTCGCCGACGACTGGTCGAGCCCCTGGCAGGGGCTCTTCCGCGGCTTCCTCACGGTGGTCCTCTTCGCCCTCGGCCTCCTGCTCGCCGTGGTCACCTTCACCGCGGTGACGCTGCTGGTCGGCCAGCCCTTCTACGAGAGCCTCTCCGAGCAGGTCGACCGGGACGTCTCACCCGACGGGACGGCACCCGAGTCCGGCCTCCCGCTCTGGCGCGAGCTGTGGATCTCCGCCCGCGACAGCCTGCGCATCGTGCTCCGCGCCGCCGTCTGGGGCGTACTGCTGTTCGCCCTCGGCTTCCTGCCCTTCGTCGGCCAGACGGCCATACCGGTGCTCGGCTTCTTCGTCACCGGCTTCTTCCTCACCGAGGAACTCACCGCCGTCGCTCTCCAGCGCCGCGGCGTCGAACTGCGCACCCGCCTCACCCTGCTCCGCTCCCGCAAGACCCTGGTCTGGGGCTTCGGCACCCCCCTCGGCCTGGCCTTCCTGGTCCCGGTCGTCGCGGTGTTCCTGATGCCGGGCGCGGTCGCGGGCGCGACCCTGCTCGCCCGCGACCTGCTGGGCGAGGAGAACGCCGGGGAGCCGGACGAGACCGAGGACGACGAGAGGGTCACCTCCTGAACGCCGCGTCCGCCGCCACCGTCACGATCGCCCGCACCTGCGCGTGATGTCCAGCCGGTTCCGGACGAACTCCGCATCCGTGACCGTGCCGGTCGCCGGGTCGGTGTTGCCGGAGCCGAACTGGAGGACCGGGGTGTGCACATGGCCGCCCGGCAGCGTGTCGTGGAGGCCGAGACGGTCACGGAGCAGCGTGACCCGGTAGGCGATCTCGTTGGAGAGGTAGTTCCCGCCGCCCCCGGCGCGCGCCGTCGAGCCGGGGGTCGGACCGTCCGCCCGTACGACGGGCTCGGTCCCTCCCGCTGGGATCTCGGTGACCTCCGTGTGGTCGTACACCGGGAAGCGGCCGGTGTCCGCGGCCACGATCCGCTGGTACGGCAGGGTCGTCGCCGTCCACTGGGGCTGCGCGGCCGGCTCGGCGACCGGGACGGTCTCCGAGCGGGAGACGTTGTCGTTGTCGGGGTAGCCGCCCCGCTCGCCTGGCTGCTCGGAATCTCCGCGCCCGCCGTGCTGGTCGCGCTGTGGGTGCTGTTCGGGTCGCCGAAGGCGACGTACAAGACCCGCGGCACGGCCCGCGTCGGCTTCGAACTGCTGTGGTTCGGCGCCGGCGTGACCGCGCTGCTCCTCGCCGGGGCGACGGAATGGGCGATCGCCTTCGCCCTGGTCTGCCTGCTGAGCAAGACACTGGCCGTCGTCTGGGGACAGTAGGTCACAGAGAAACGGTGGGTGGTTGTGAAAGGTTCGTACGAAATCCAGGCGGGCCGCTCGATCAGCGACCGCAGGCTCGCCGCGACGATTAACGTCTGATCCGGGACAACCCCCCACGACCAGCCCCGGCCCGGGACCTGACCCCTGGGCCGGGGCTCGTGACGTCCAGGAACGTGTGGCAGACTCCCGGCCTTCGCGAGACACCGGGACACGCCGGTACGGGGGA
The DNA here is from genome assembly GCF_044387825.1 of Streptomyces sp. NPDC020299. Taxonomy (NCBI): domain Bacteria; kingdom Bacillati; phylum Actinomycetota; class Actinomycetes; order Kitasatosporales; family Streptomycetaceae; genus Streptomyces; species Streptomyces sp. NPDC020299. Next base: position 554,936 of record NZ_JBIRWL010000004.1, on the reverse strand, counting down.
GAGAGAACAGCCATGTATCCAGGTCAGGGTCAGCAGCAGCCGGGGCCGTACGGCCAGCAGCAGCCGTACCAGCCCTATCCGCCGCAGCAGCCGCCGTATCAGCAGCCCTACCCGCCGCAGCAACCGGCGTACAACCCGTACCAGCAGCAGCCCCAGCAGCCGTACCCGCCCCAGGTCCCCGAGCAGCGGCTCGGCGAGGGCCGGGTGCGGGTCGATCCGAATCTCACGCCGGGGCAGCGCGAGCTGGTGGTGAAGATCCAGCAGAAGGCCAAGTTCCTGGCCTACGGATTCGTCCTCGGCATCCCGCTCACCTTCGGCGGCGCCCACTTCGGCGTCACCCGCGCCCCCATCGGCTTCGCCGGTACGGCCGTCGGGCTGGCCGTGGTGGCCGTGGGCGTCCTCGCGCTGCTGCAGATGCAGGCGCTGAAGCGGCAGCTGAGGCTCATCACCCCGGACGCCTGGCGCTCCCCGGCGGCCCATCTGCCCGGCGCCCGCAAGGCGGCCACGCAGGCCGCGTACGTCAACGGCCTGCTGGTCCTGCTGTCCTTCGGCGCGGCGGGCTATCTGCTGGTCAAGGGCGCCGGGTGGGGCGCCTACGGCAACTCCTTCGGGTTCGGCGCGCTGATGCTCGGCGCCGCCATCCCCTTCGGCATGGGAGTGGCCGCCGCGACCACCGTCCCGCAACTGCTCCAGGTGATCCCGGCCGGCGCCAAGGTCGGCCGGAGCCTGTACTCGATCATCTTCGTGCTGGCCACCACCGTGACCGGCGAGGGCATCAAGGGCGGCACCCTGCCCCCGATCCTGATCGGCGGAACGACCCTGCTGGTCTGCGGCGGCGCCATGGCCGTGCTGGGCAAGGCCGTCAAGCGGATGCGCGGGGAGTCGAACTAGCGGGCGTCAGTCCCTAGGGCTGTCCTAGCCGCGCACGCCGAAGCCGTACACCGTCTCCGAGCGGTACACCCCGCCCGGCCGCAGTTCGGTGCTGGGGAACTCGGGGCGGTTGGGGGAGTCCGGGAAGTGCTGGGTCTCCAGCGCGATGCCGGCGCCCGCCGTGAACGGGTCGCTCAGATGGTCGGCGGTGTACAGCTGGAGGCCGGGCTCGGTCGTCGCGATCGTGAGCAGCCGCCCGGACACCGGGTCGTACAGCTCGGCGACCTCCTCGGGGCCGGCCGTGACGCCCTTGTCGAGCACGAAGTTGTGGTCGTAGCCGGGGCCGACCTCGCGGGCCGTACGGAAGTCGAAGCGGGAGCCGGTGACGTCCGCCGACTCGCCGGTCGGGATCCGGTCGGCGTCGACCGGGGTGTAGCGGGAGGCGGCGAGGCGGAGTTCATGGCCCACCGGGGCTGTGTCCCCGCCGAGGCGGAAGTAGCTGTGGTTGGTCAGGTTCACCACGGTCGGCGCGTCCGTCACCGCCTCGTAGGCGATCCGCAGCGCGCCGGACGCGTCCAGGGTGTACGTCGCCGAGATCTCCAGCCGGCCCGGGAAGCCCTCCTCGCCGTCCGGGCTCACCCGGGTCAGGCGGACCCCGTGCCCGACCGGCTCCGCCTCCCACACCCGCTTGTCGAACCCGCGTTCCCCGCCGTGCAGGGAGTTGGGGCCGTTGTTCGCGGCGAGCGTGTACGTGTGGCCGTCGAGCGCGAAGCGGGCGCCCGCGATCCGGTTGGCGTAGCGGCCCACCAGGGCACCCAGGAACGGCTCCGGGTGCCGGAGGTAGCCGTCGAGGCCGCCGAACCCCAGCACCACGTCAGCCGTCCGCCCCGTCCGGTCCGGGACCTCCACCGACTGCACGATCCCGCCGTACGTCAGGACCCTCACCCGCGTCCCGGCGCGCTCCAGCGTCCAGCGATGGACCTCGGTACCGTCGGAAAGTGTGCCGAAAAGTTCGCTCATGTGGGAAACCCTAGGTCACCGGCTCCTTCGCCGTGACCGTCCGGTACGCGATCGCCGCCAGCCGGGACTGGCCGTCCGTGCTCGGATGGAACCAGTCCCAGCGGCTCAGCTGACCGGTGCCGAAGCGGTAGTCGAAGACCGCGTTCCCGTCGAAGCGGCACCGCCGGTCCTTGGCGCAGACCTCCTTCAGCACCTTGTTGTAGGCCTCCACCCGCTGCTGCACCGTGTCCCGGCGCAGGGTCGCCGTGCTGGTCAGGTCGTCCGCGTCGCCCAGCATCGACGGGCAGATGCCCAGCTTCCACACCTGCTTGCCCAGCGGGTTCGTCCGGCCCTCGGACCACAGCCGCTTCAGGTTCGGCACGCTCGCCACGAACACCTGCGTCTTCGGCAGCGCCTCGCGCAGGGTGCTCATCGCCTCCTCGAACGAGGCCCGGAAGGCGGTCACCGAGGTCATCGCCGAGGTCGTCGCCCGGCAGGCGTCGTTCGCCCCGGCCATCACCGTCACCAACTGGGGCTTGCGGGTGACCGCCTGGGTCATCTGCGCCGGCAGGTCGGCCATCCGGGCGCCGGTCACCGCGTAGTTCCAGCTGCGCTCGGCCGCCCCGGACCGGCCAAGGAGCCGTACCGCCAGGCTGTCGACCTGCGTGCTGGTGCCGGTCGCCCAGGACACCTCGGGGCAGTCCGACAGCACCGTGCACGCGTCGAAGCCGCGGGTGATGGAGTCGCCGACCGCGGCGATCGAGGAGGGGCTGCGGTCCCACACCGAGGCCGGCCTGGAGGTCTTCGCCCGGGTGCCGTCCGGTGCCTGGGCGTCGCCGCGCACGGCGTCACAGCCGGCGGCCCCCAGGACGGCCGCCAGCACGACGGCGAGAGCGGCCCGCGAACGCCGGCGTCGATATCCCATGCCCAGGTCCATCCCCTTGTCGTGCCGTCATGGTCCCCAACCCATAACAACGCGCGAGGGTTCCCGGTAGGTGGCATGGAACGGCTCACACCCGTACAAGCGTCCCCATGGGTGAATGGTGGGCGTTTCCTGGCCCCGGGAGCGACGGTACGTCACACTCCTTGCCCCGTCGCACGGTAGCCTCGCCATCAACGCGGCCGTTGTGTCACTGCCGCCCCGCCCGACCGCAAGATGTCCCGCTCTGCCCGGAGGTTCCGGTGACGACACGTGGAGTTCTGTACGTGCACTCCGCGCCGCGCGCGCTGTGCCCGCACGTCGAATGGGCCGTCGCCGGGGTGCTGGGCACACGGGTCAGCCTCGACTGGATCCGGCAGCCCGCAGCCCCCGGCACCTGGCGCTCGGAGTTCTCCTGGCAGGGCCAGGCCGGCACCGCCTCCAAGCTCGCCTCGGCGCTGCGCGGCTGGCACCTGCTGCGCTTCGAGGTCACCGCCGAGCCCTGTCCCACCGCTGAGGGCGAGCGCTACAGCTGCACCCCCGACCTCGGCATCTTCCACGCCGTCACCGGCATCCACGGCGACATCCTCATCCCCGAGGACCGCCTGCGCGCCGCCCTGACGCGGTCCCAGCGCGAGGAGACGGACCTGGAGGCCGAGATCGCCAAGCTCCTCGGCAAGCCCTGGGACGACGAACTCGAACCGTTCCGGTACGCGGGCGAGGGCGCCCCGGTGCGCTGGCTGCACCAGGTGGTGTGATCGCCGCCCGGCACGCAGGAAGACGTATGAAGGGGCCCCCACCAGCCGGTGGGGGCCCCTTCATGTGCCTGGCGGCGCCGGTCAGATCGTCCGGAAGGCCAGCACCACGTTGTGTCCGCCGAAGCCGAACGAGTCGTTCAGCGCGGCGATGCGGCCCTCGGGCAGCGGACGGGCCTCACCGCGCACGACGTCCGCGTTGACCTCGGGGTCGAGCTCGTCGAGGTTGATCGTCGGCGGAGCCAGCCGCTTGGTCAGGGCGAGGACCGACGCGACCGTCTCGATGCCGCCGGCGCCACCGAGCAGGTGACCCGTCATCGACTTGGTCGCGGAGATCGCCATGTGGTCGACGTCGTCGCCGAACACCTTCCGCAGCGCCTTGATCTCGGCGACGTCACCCTGCGGCGTGGAGGTGGCGTGCGCGTTCACGTGCACGACCTCGGCGGGCTTGAGGTCGGAGTTGTCGAGCAGGTTCTGGAGCGCGTGCGCGATGCCGTTGCCGGACGGCTCGGGCTGCGTGATGTGGTGGCTGTCGGCGGAGATGCCCTGGCCGACGGCCTCGACGTAGATCCGGGCGCCGCGGGCCTTCGCGTGCTCCTCGGACTCCAGGACGATCACACCGGCACCCTCACCGAGGACGAAGCCGTCCCGGCCGGAGTCGTAGGGACGTGAGGCGCCCTGCGGGTCGTCGTTGTTCTTGGACATCGCCATCATGTTGCCGAACGCGGCGATCGGCAGCGGGTGGATGGCCGCCTCCGTGCCACCCGCGACGACGACGTCGGCGCGGCCCGTGCGGATCATCTCGATGGCGTAGCCGATGGCCTCCGCGCCCGAGGCGCAGGCCGAGACCGGGGTGTGCACACCGGCGCGCGCGCCCAGCTCGATGCCGACGTTGGCCGCCGGGGAGTTGGGCATCAGCATCGGCACGGTGTGCGGGGAGACACGGCGTACGCCCTTCTCCCGCAGAACGTCGTACTGGTCGAGCAGGGTGGTCACACCGCCGATGCCGGAGGCGATGACCGCACCCAGCCGGTCGGGGTTCACGGACGCGCCCGACGCGGAAGCGTCTGATGTCACAGCGCCCGCCTTGGCGGTGAAACCGGCGTCCTTCCAGGCCTCCTGAGCGGCGATCAGCGCGAACTGCGCGGACCGGTCCAGCTTGCGGGCCTGCGGGCGGGGGATGATCTCGCCCGGTTCGACGGCGATCTGCGCGGCGATCTTGACCGGCAGTTCGGCCGCCCACTCCTGCTCCAGGAGGCTGACGCCGGACTGACCGGCGATCAGGGCCTCCCAGAACGAGGCTACGTCGCCACCCAGCGGTGTGGTTGCGCCGATACCGGTGACGACCACGGTGCGATTGGTCGGGCTCACGGGAATTCTTTCTCCAACGGAATGGGGATTCAGCGGCGCCACCGCCGGGTGGCGGGGCCTAGCAGCCCGAGGGCCTAGAGAAAGGCTCAGGCCTGGTGCTTGAGGATGTAATCGGTCGCGTCGCCCACGGTCTTGAGGTTCTTGACGTCCTCGTCCGGGATCTTGACGTCGAAGCGCTCTTCGGCGGCGACGACGACCTCGACCATGGACAGCGAGTCGACGTCCAGGTCGTCGGTGAAGGACTTGTCCAGCTGGACGTCCTCAACCGGGATGCCGGCGATCTCGTTCACGATGTCGGCGAGACCGGCGACGATCTCTTCCTGAGTGGCGGCCATGTCAGGCGCTCCTTCTTAGATATCCAGACGGTGTGTGGCGTCCCGCCGCGCCGGCGGCGGGCAGGTGCAGACCGCACCGGATGCATGATCCGGCACGGAGTGCCTAGGGGAGGGTAACGACCGTCGCGGCGTAGACGAGACCCGCCCCGAATCCGATGACGAGTGCGGTGTCGCCGCTCTTCGCCTCGCCGGTCGCCAGAAGCCGCTCCATCGCGAGCGGAATCGAGGCGGCCGAGGTGTTGCCGGTGGTGCGCACGTCGCGGGCGACCGTGACGTGTTCCGGCAGCTTCAGTGTCTTCACCATCGAGTCGATGATCCGCTCGTTGGCCTGGTGCGGAATGAAGACGTCCAGGTCGTCCGGGCTGATCCCGGCCGCGTCCAGCGCCTGCTGGGCGACCTTCGCCATCTCGAACACGGCCCAGCGGAACACCGCCTGGCCTTCCTGCGTGATCGCGGGGAACTTCGCCACCGCGCCGGCCCGGTAGTCCGTCCAGGGCACGGTCTGCTTGATGGTCTCGGACTTGTCGCCCTCCGAGCCCCAGACGGTCGGGCCGATCGCGGGCTCCTTCGACGGGCCCACGACGACCGCGCCCGCGCCGTCACCGAACAGGAAGGCCGTCGCCCGGTCCTCCAGGTCGGTCAGGTCGGACAGCCGCTCGACACCGATGACGAGCACGTACTCCGCCGAGCCCTCGACGATCATGCCCTTGGCGAGGGTGAGCCCGTAGCCGAAGCCCGCGCAGCCCGCCGAGATGTCGAAGGCCGCGGCCTTGTTCGTGCCGAGCTTGTCGGCGATCTCGGTCGCGACGGCCGGGGTCTGCTTGAAGTGCGAGACGGTCGAGACGATCACGCCGCCGATCTGCTCGGCGGTGATACCGGCGTCGGCGATGGCCTTGCCGGACGCCTCGACCGACATGGCGGCGACGGTCTCCTCGTCGTTCGCCCAGTGCCGGGTCTCGATGCCGGAGCGCGAGCGGATCCACTCGTCGGACGAGTCGATCGTCTCGAGGATCACCTCGTTGGGCACCACCCGGGTCGGGCGGTAGCCGCCCACACCGAGGATGCGCGCATACGGGGCACCCTTGCTGGGCTTGATCTTCGCCATTCAGGGCTCCTTAGGCACCGTGCTCGGCGATGAGCGCGCGGGCCGCGTCGAGGTCGTCGGGGGTCTTCAGGGCGAGCGTCGGCACGCCGGGCAGGGCGCGCTTGGCCAGGCCGGTCAGGGTGCCGCCGGGGCACACCTCGACCAGCGCGGTGACACCGAGCTCCTTGAAGGTCTCCATGCACAGGTCCCAGCGGACCGGGTTGGCGACCTGACCCACGAGCCGCTCGAGCACCTCGGGGCCGGAGGCGACGGTCCGCCCGTCCTTGTTGGAGACGTACGTGACCTTCGGATCGGCCGGCGCCAGGGCCGCGGCGGCCTTGGCGAGGGTCTCGACCGCGGGGGCCATGTGGTGCGTGTGGAAGGCGCCGGCCACCTTCAGCGGGACGACCTTGCGGACGCCCTCGGGCTTGTCCTCGCTCAGCGCGGCCAACTGCTCCAGCGTGCCCGCGGCGACGATCTGGCCCGCGCCGTTGATGTTCGCCGGGGTCAGACCGAGCTTCTCCAGATGCGCGACGGACACCTCCGGGTCGCCGCCGAGCAGCGCCGACATACCCGTCTCGGTGATCGCCGCGGCCTCCGCCATGGCCAGACCGCGCCTGCGTACGAGGCCCAGCGCGGCGGTGTCGTCCAGCACGCCCGCGAAGGTGGCCGCGGTGATCTCGCCGACGCTGTGACCGGCGACCGCGCCCGGGAGACCCGCCGCGTCAGCGGCAGGTGTCGCGATACCGAGTGCCGCGGCGGACAGGAGTCCGGCCGCGACCAGCAGCGGCTGGGCCACCGCGGTGTCGCGGATGGCGTCCGCGTCGGCCTGGGTGCCGTAGTGGGCGAGGTCCAGTCCGATGGCGTCCGACCAGCCGGCGACGCGGTCGGCGGCGCCGGGCAGTTCGAGCCAGGGAGTCAGGAAGCCGGGCGTCTGGGCGCCCTGGCCGGGAGCGACGAGTACGAGCACTCTCACACTCTCTCTTGGGGACGGCCACGGCCGCCCGTGGGGACAGGGACGAAGAACAAGAGGGGGTTTTGTAGGCCCCCGACAAAAGCCTAGGGTTGGGCATCCCCATCGGCCAGACGCCCCAGGATCAGCGCGATCCGCAGCGTGAACGCGGATCGTACATCGGAGGGCGACCAGCCGGTGACGTCAGTCACACGTCGGAGCCGGTAGCGCACGGTGTTCGGGTGAACGAAAAGCATGCGCGCCGCTCCTTCCAGACTGCTCGCCTGCTCCAGATAGACGCTCAGGGTTTCCAGCAGCGCCGACCCGGCTTCCTCCAGTGGTCTGTAGATCTCCTCCACCAACTGCTCGCGTGCCCCGGGATCTCCGGCGATGGCGCGCTCCGGAAGCAGATCGTCCGCCAACACCGGCCGCGGCGCGTCCTGCCACGCCGAGCAGGCCTTCAGTCCGGCCGCCGCGGCCTGCGCGGACCGGGTCGCGGCCAGCAGGTCGGGCACCACCGGGCCCGCGACGACCGGCCCCGCGGCGAACGGCCCGATCAGCGACCGGGCGACGGCCAGCGGATTGTCGCTGCCCCCCGCGATGACGACCAGCCGGTCCCCGAGCACCCCCGTCAGCACCTGGAGCTTGGCGTGGCGCGCGGCCCGCCGGATGGCCTCCACGGTCAGCTCACTGTCCCCGTCGGGCGCGGTGCCCAGCACCACGCACACATGCTCGGGCGCGTTCCACCCCAGCGCCGCGGCCCTGCTGACGGCCCCCTCGTCGGCCTCCCCGCTGAGCACCGCGTTCACGACCAGCGACTCCAGCCGCGCATCCCAGGCACCGCGTGCCTCGGCGGCCTGGGCGTACACCTGAGCGGTGGCGAAGGCGATCTCCCGCGCGTACACGAGCAGCGCCTCGCGCAGCACCCCCTCGTCCCCCGGGGCGGCCACCTCGTCGATGGCGCTCTCCATGACCTCGATGGTGGTCCGCACCATCTCCACGGTCTGCCGCAGCGTGATCGCCCGGGTCAGCTCGCGGGGCGCCGTCCCGAACACGTCCGTGGAGATCGCCTGGGGCGCGTCAGGGTGCCGGAACCACTCGGTGAACGCGGCGATACCCGCCTGGGCCACCAGCCCGATCCAGGAACGGTTCTCCGGAGGCATCGCCCGGTACCACGGCAGGGTCTCGTCCATCCGCGCGATGGCCTGCGCGGCGAGACTCCCGGACGACTTCTCCAGCCGCCTCAGGGTCGCTTGGTGCGGGTGGACGGCGGGCGCTGCGTGTTCGGTCTTGCCGGTTTCTGGTTCGGGCACGTGGACAAGACTGCCTTATCGGGACGGGCGGGTGCGCCGCCGGGTCTACGGTGGTCCCCGTGATCGACGTAAGGCGCGCCACGGAGCGCTACCACGGGGGAGACCCGGCGGCCGGGATCGACTCCCGCCACGCCTTCTCCTTCGGCCCGCACTACGACCCCGACAACCTCCGCTTCGGCGCGGTCATCGCCTGCAACGAGGAGCGGCTCGCCCCCGGCGCCGGCTTCGACGAGCACCCGCACAGCCACACGGAGATCGTCACCTGGGTCGTCGAGGGCGAGCTGACCCACCGCGACTCCACCGGCCGCGAGACGGTCGTCCGCCCCGGCGACGTCCAGCGCCTCAGCGCGGCGTCGGGCGTCCGCCACGTCGAGCGCAACGCCGCGGCCGTCCCCCTCACCTTCATCCAGATGTGGCTGGCCCCCGCCACCCCCGGCGGCACCCCGTCCTACGAGATCGTCCACGGCATCGCCGACTCCACCCCGTACGCCGTCCCGTCGGCCGGAGCGATGCTCCACGTACGCCGCCTGACCCCGGGCGAACGCACGGCACTCCCGGACGCGGCGTACGTGTACGCGCACGTGGTCCGGGGCGGGATCCAACTGGCGGGAGAGACCCTGTCCCCCGGTGACTCTGCACGGCTCACCATGCCGGCAGGCCTCGCGGCGACGGCGACGAGTCCGGCGGAACTCCTGGTGTGGGAGATGACCACCTGAGCCCGATGTCCTCCAGGCCCCTGGGCGCTCCGCCCCCAGACCCCCGGCCTATGCCCACCCACCACCCGTGCGAGTGGGATGAGAGGCGCGGCTCTCCTCTCCCGTCGCGGCCTGCTCTTATCAGCCCGTCCGGCGTTTGAGGACGAGGCCGTTCAGGCCGAAGCGGGGGTCTGGGGGCGGCAGCCCCCAGCGGGGTCGAAGGGGCGGAGCCCCTGGGGACGGGAATGGGTAGGGGCGGCGGGGGCGAAAACCGCTCGCCGGGCTCAGCCCCGCAGCTCCGCCAGCACCGCGTCCGTGAACGCCGGCCACACGTCGACGGCCCACGGCCCGAACGCCCGGTCCGTCAGAGCGGCGCACGCCAGTCCCGCCTCTGGGTCGATCCACAGGAACGTACCGGACTGCCCGAAGTGCCCGAAGGTACGCGGGGACGAGGAAGACCCCGTCCAGTGCGGCGACTTGGAGTCCCGGATCTCGAAGCCCAGCCCCCAGTCATTGGGGTTCTGGTGCCCGTACCCGGGCAGGACGCCCTTGGTGCCGGGATACTGGACGGTCATCGCCTCGGCAACCGTACGGGGATCCAGCAGCCGGGGCGCCTGCACCTCCGCCGCGAACCGCAGCAGGTCATCGACCGTCGACACCCCGTCCTTCGCGGGGGAGCCGTCCAGCGAGGTCTGCGTCATTCCCAACGGGGCCAGCACCGCCTGCCGCAGATACTCCGCGAAAGGAATGTCCGTCGCCTTGGCGACGTGATCCCCCAGCTGCTCGAACCCGGCGTTGGAGTACAGCCGCCGCTCCCCGGCCGCCGCCGTCACCCGGTGCTCGTCGAAGGCCAGCCCCGAGGTGTGCGCGAGCAGATGACGGACCGTCGACCCGGGCGGCCCCGCCGGCTCGTCGAGCTCGATCGCCCCCTCCTCGTACGCGACGAGCACCGCGTACGCCGCCAGCGGCTTGGTGACCGAGGCCAGCGGAAAGCGCCGCCCGGCAGGCCCATGGGTCCCCAGGACCGTGCCGTCGGCCCGCACGACACCCGCCGCGGCGGTCGGCACGGGCCAGTTCTCGATCAACGCCAAGCTGTTCAACGCCATGCCCCGAGCCTAGCCGCGGCTCAGAGCGCCAACCGCATCGAGGGGTCCGGCTTGCGTACGAAGCCCAGCGCCGCGTACAGCGGCTCGGCCTCGGCGGACGCGTTCAGGTCGACATGCCGGACACCCCGCTCCCGAAACCACTCCAGCAGCTCCTCCATGCACGCGCGCGCGTACCCCCGCCGCCGCGCACCGGGATCGGTGGCGACGCTGAAGACGTACCCGACCCGCCCGTGCGGGTTGCCGGCCCGCCCGATCCGGTACTCCACCGTCCCCACCGCCAGCGCGGCCAGCGCCCCCGGCCGGTCGGGGTGGTCGGGGTGATCGACCACGAAGGCCGCGAAGGCCCCGAAGTCCCCGTCGGAATCGGCGAGTCGGGCCCGCAGCGTCGGCAGGGACTCCCCGTGCCAGTCGGCGGCACCGTCGCTCCCCGGCCCCGACCCCGTCCCGAACACGGAATCGATCATGACCTGGCGCAGTCGCAGTACTTCGGCGGCGTCCTCGGGCGTGGCACGGCGTACGAGACTCATGGCCCGCACGCTAACGACCGCGCCCTTGGCCCGCCTCCGGATTTCTTACCGCTTTGCGCTTGCTTGGAGTGCACTCCAAGGCCATAGCGTGGGGGTCATGACGGTGATGCAGACCATGCCCGCGGCCACCGAGCGAGAAGCGGACAACCCCGCCGACATCTGCTCCGCCCCACCGCGGCGGCACCCGCGTCCCGACGGCCAGGACAGATACACGATCAGCGAGGTCGTGGCCTTCACCGGCCTCACCGCCCACACCCTGCGCTGGTACGAGCGGATCGGCCTGATGTCCCACATCGACCGCTCGCACACCGGCCAGCGCCGCTACTGCAACCGCGATCTGGACTGGCTGGATTTCGTCACCAAGCTGCGGCTGACCGGCATGCCGGTCGCCGACATGGTCCGGTACGCCGAACTGGTGCGCGAGGGCGACCACACGTTCGAGGAGCGGCAGGAGCTGCTGGAGGCGACCCGCCGGGACGTGCTGACCCGGATCGCCGAACTGCGGGACACGCTGTCCGTACTCGACCGGAAGATCAGTTTCTACGCGGACGCGGGACGCGTTCGTCCCACCGGCTAAAGCTCCGCGAGGAGCTCGGCCTTCTTGGAGGCGAACTCCTCGTCCGTCACCAGCCCGGCGTGATGCAGTTCCCCGAGATGCCGGATCCGCTCGGCGACACTGGCAGGATCACGGAGCCCCGGCGCAGCCGGGACCGCGGCCCCCGGTCGCTTCCCCCGCACCGCCGCCAGCACAGCGGCGGCGAACGGCAGTGACTCGTGCACCGGCCCGTACCCCAGCCCGAACACCACCGCCGCCGGATCCTGGTCCGGCGGCGTGGGAGGCTCGTTCGCCGGGTGGCGGGGTACGAGGCGGAGGTGGCCTTCGAGGACGTCGGGTGAGCGCCATTCGACGCCGCCCAGGTCGGCGACCGGGAAGCTCTGGTCGCCGGCCTTCCACTTGGCCGTGGAGGCGCCCGTCCAGAACCACCGGAACCGTACCGAGGTGCCGTCGAAGAACGCCTTGCCGTCGTACGCCTTGAACTGGAGCGGTCCCGTGGGCGCCGCCACCAGGTGCCGGTCCGTCGGCCCGGACTCGGGCAGCAGGCCCCGCAGCTCGTCGGCGTAGTGCTCCGCGAGTGTCTCCCGCTCGGCGGGCAGCACCAGCCGGTAGGGGTCGTAGGCGTCCTTCAGCTGTCCGGCCGCCGCCTCGATCAGCGGATCGGCGCCGGGACGGGGGACGGCCCGCAGCACGACGGACCCGCGCCGGCCGGGGGTGAGCGTCACGTCTTCGAGGGCCGACAGGGGGATACGCCGTTCGCCCAGCGCCTGGAACAGCTTGGGTGTTCGAATCCCCCGTTCGTAACGGATGAGCACGGAGTCGGACTCGAACTCCCAGGCAGCATGAAATCCGGCCAGTACGTCACCCATGCGGCTCATCGTAAGCGCCACCGGCACCTCACGTCCCTCCCCGCGCGGACCGCACTTCCTGCTGTTTCTACGCGCGTCCGGCCATCGTCGTAGCGGACAAACCGTCCCTGCACCCGTCATCGTCATGGGCGCACCGCACCGAGTCGTACGCGCCGACCCCGATCTCGGCGAAGTTGCGCAGGCTGTCCGTGCCCGGCTCGAAATAACCGGCGTGCCCCTGGGCGTCCCGGGCCGACAGCACCCGCGCGCCGAACGCGGAGGAGACCGGGTCGGCGCCGTGCCCGAGCCCGCCGACCTCGAGGTACGGCACGTCCTGGATCCAGTCGGAGGCGTCCCGCATCGCCCACACCCGCGCTCCGGTGCCCAGGTGCGAGGCCTGGGAGGCGTGCATGCCGGGACTGGCGGCCACCGCTATGTCGGCCACCCGGCGCGGCATCGCGTGCGCGGCGACCCCGCACAGTACGGAGCCGTAGCTGTGGCAGAACGTGGTGACGGGTGCGCTGCCGGGCAGTGCGCGCAGCAGCGCGTTCAGGCGTACGGCGCCGTCCTCGGCGCGCATCGCGGTGGCCGAGTCGATGCCGAGGCCGCTGGGCGCGGTGTAGTCGGCCCAGGCGATCACGGCGGTCCGGGTCGTGGGGCTCGAGGTGCGCTCGGCCGCGTACAGGGCCTTGGCCATGCCGACCGGCGCGGTGTACTTGCGGTTCGTCCGCTGGAAGGTGAGCAGGTCGGTGTCGACGCCGGGGACGACGACGGAGATCCGCTCGGCCTTGTCGAGGTTGCCGAACACCTCGGCGACCCGGCCCGAGCCGTCGGGGTCGAAGGCGAGGATCTGCCTGCCCCCGCTCATGAGTGACTCGTAGCGGTGCATGCGCTGGCCCGCCTGCTGCTGTCCCACCGGAGAGAGCTGCTTGTCGTGCATGCGCTTCTCGTCCACCTTGCGCTGCTTCTGCAGCGCGACGCGGTTGGCCTGGTAGCGCAGTTCGACGGGGGCGCCGTTCATGTTGCCGACCGCGAGCGGGTAGCGGTGGGCGAGGCCGGCGCGCTGCCGTTCGGTCAGCGAGGCGAAGAAACGGGCGAGCCGGTGGGGACTCTCGTCCGGGTCCGGCAGCCGGTGCCCGCCGATGCGGCCGTGCTCCCAGGCGGAGAGCGAAGCCTGCACGGAGGTCGTCTCCCGGTGCCCGCGCAGGGCGGTCCAGCCGGTGGTCGCGAGCATCACGAACACGACGGCCAGGGCAAGCAGCGCGCGCCAGACGTTGAGTTGCGGGGAGGTGTCGAAGGAAGTCACTGGGAGGACACACTAAGAGAACGGGAGGGTCTCGCGGTAACCGAGTGACGGGGATCACGTTTCGGCAGGTGTGACGGGGAACTCAGGCGGAACGCCAGTTTCCGGTCAACGCGGGCCCCACCTGGTCCAGGTAGGCGGCGGTGAGCTCGCGGATCGCCTCGATACTGCACTCCTCGCCCACCGCCCAGGCTCGTTGAGTGACTCGCATCACTCCACCGAACAACGCCACCAGCAGGCGCGGGCGGGGGTCGGTGTCCACGTCGAGACCCTCGCGCTCGGCGATGATGCCCGCGATCTCCTCCTCCACCTCCTCCTGGCGCCGCAGATGGGCGGCGAGCAGAGCGGGCGTGGCCTCGATCATCCGGTGGGCGCGCAGGTGGAGTTCGACCGGGACGACCTGCTCGATGGCCTCCCCGATGGTGTCCCAGCTCGCCATGACGGCCTGCCGCAGCGCCTCCAACGGGGCCTCGTGCGGCGGACGTTCGCGTACGGCCCGGACGTAGTGGGACTCCGCGAGCCGGGTGACGGAGAAGGCCGCGTCCTCCTTGCCGGCGAAGTAGCGGAAGAAGGTGCGCTGCGAGACGTCGACGGCCTCGGCGATCTCGTCGACGGTCGTGTGCTCGTATCCCTGGGTGAGGAACAGTTCGAGCGCGGCGCGCAGCAGGGCGTCCCGCGTGCGCCGCTTCTTGCGCTCGCGCAGCCCCGTTTCACTCATGTGCTTCTCCCTGTAACTGAGATTTTTTGTCAGTTGTCAGCGGCTGACACTAGCCTCGCGCGTATGACTAGTCAGACCATCGACTCGACGGGGCCGGGGGACGAGGCACCGGCAGCCCCGTCGGACCCGTCGGATCCGACCCCGGCAGGCGGGCTCCGCGGTCACCCGTGGTTCACCCTGATCACCGTGGCCGTGGGTGTCATGATGGTGGCCCTCGACGGCACCATCGTGGCGATAGCCAACCCGGCCATCCAGAAGGACCTCGGCGCCACCTTCGCGCAGGTCCAGTGGATCACCAACGGTTACTTCCTCGCCCTCGCGGTGTCCCTGATCACCGCGGGCAAGCTCGGCGACCGGTTCGGGCACCGGCAGACCTTCCTGATCGGCGTCGTCGGCTTCGCCGCCGCCTCGGGGGCCATCGGTCTGTCCAGCAGCATCGCCGCGGTCGTCACCTTCCGCGTCTTCCAGGGCCTGTTCGGCGCGTTGCTGATGCCGGCCGCCCTCGGCCTGCTGCGGGCCACCTTCCCGGCCGACAAGCTCAACATGGCGATCGGCATCTGGGGCATGGTCATCGGCGCCTCCACCGCGGGCGGCCCGATCCTCGGCGGTGTCCTGGTCGAGCACGTCAACTGGCAGTCGGTGTTCTTCATCAACGTGCCGGTCGGTCTCCTCGCCCTCACCCTCGGCCTGCTGATCCTCAAGGACCACCGGGCGGAGAACGCCCCGCGGTCCTTCGACATCCTCGGCATCGCCCTGCTGTCCGGCGCGATGTTCTGCCTGGTCTGGGCGCTCATCAAGGCCCCTGCCTGGGGCTGGGGCGACGGAAGGACGTGGGGCTTCATCGCCGCGTCCGTCGTGCTCTTCGCCGCGTTCTCCTTCTGGGAGACGAAGGTGAAGGAGCCGCTGATCCCGCTGGGCCTGTTCCGCTCGGTGCCGCTGTCGGCGGGCGTGGTCCTGATGGTTCTGATGGCCATCGCGTTCATGGGCGGCCTGTTCTTCGTCACGTTCTACCTCCAGAACGTGCACGGGATGAGCCCGATCGACGCCGGTCTCCATCTGCTGCCGCTCACCGGCATGATGATCGTCGGTTCCCCGCTCGCCGGTGCCATGATCACCAAGCTGGGCCCGCGCATCCCGCTCGCCGGGGGCATGGCGGCCACCGCGATCGCCATGTACGGCATGTCCACGCTTCAGACGGACACCGGCAGCGCGGCCATGTCCCTCTGGTTCGCCCTGCTGGGCCTCGGCCTCGCGCCCGTCATGGTCGGTGCCACGGAGGTCATCGTCGGCAACGCCCCGATGGAGCTCTCCGGTGTGGCCGGCGGTCTCCAGCAGGCCGCGATGCAGATCGGCGGCAGCCTCGGCACGGCCGTGCTGGGTGCCGTGATGGCCTCCAAGGTCGACAGCGACCTGCCGGGCAACTGGACCGGCGCGGGGCTGCCGAAGCTCACCCCCGCCCAGCTGGACCAGGCCTCCGAGGCGGTCCAGGTCGGGGTGGCGCCGGTGGCCAAGGGCACGCCGCAGCCGCTGGTCGAGAAGATCACCGCCGTCGCGCACGACACCTTCATCTCCGGCATGAGCCTGGCGTCCCTGGTCGCGGCGGGGGTGGCCGCGGTGGCCGTCCTGGTCGCCCTGCTCACCAAGCGCGGCGAGAACGCGGAGGCGGGCGCGGGCGTGGGCCACATCTAGCTCTCCCCGGCCTGGTCGGCGAAGTTCCCCTATCAGGGTGACTCCGCTCAAGATTCCTCGCCTCCGGCACGCGGCGCAGGTCACAGTGGGTCAAGTCCTCCGCAGGGCCTGGGAGGACGCCGCAGGCCGTGGCGCGCTGCCGGAGGGGGGCAGCGCGCAGGTCTGGGGACGCGGAACAGGGGTACCCGAGCATCGAACCCGAACAGTCCATGAGCGACCAGGGAGTTGATGATGGCGGGATTCGGGCACGGAACGCGCAGGTACCCCCGTTCACGCGGCCGGACGTGGCAGCGGAGCGGGCCGGATCGCGCGACGCTCGGAATCATCGGGACCATATGCGCGGTCGCCGGCTTCTTCACCCTGGGCATCATCCTCGGCCCGGTGGCAGTCGTCTGCGGCTGGCTGGCGATGGGCCGCACATGGTCGTCCGACCGCAACATCCCCGCTCTGGTGGCCGTGGTCCTGGGCGCCATCGACACCTTGCTGGCCATCATCTGGCTGGCAGGGTCGGCGACCATGGGCAACGGGTTCTTCTGAGCGGCGGTCTCCGGGGGGCTCACCCCCGGACCCCCGTTCGCCCCAACCGACCCAGCCCTCACCACGCCCCGCCGACGCAACCTCCGCTGAGCGCGGCAGACGCGGCCCTCGTCGGGCACGGCTGGCATGGCCCTTATCGGGCCTGGTATGCGCGGCCTTCGTTCACCCCGGCTTTGCTCGTCGGGCCTGGCTGGCGCGGCCCTGGTTGGGCGTGGCTGGCGTGGCCCGCTTCGGGTTTGGCCGGCGCAAGCTTCGTTGGGCGCGTTGGCGCAACCTTCGTCTGGCGCGGACCTGGTTGGGCGCGGCTGGCGTGGTCCCTGTCGGGCCTGGCCGGCGCACCCTCGTTCACTCCGACTGACCCGGCTCGTCGGGCTTGGTTTGCGCGGCCCCGGTTGGGCGCGGCTGGAGTGGACCGTTTGGCCGGCGCGGCCTTCGCTCGCCCCGGCTGACCCGGTGCTCGGCTGTCCCGGCTCGCACGGTTCTCGTTGGCCGTGGCTGGTGTGGTCCCTGCTGGGCCTGGCTAACGCAGTTCCGTCGTCCCGGCTGGTGTGGTCCTCTTTGGGCCGACTGGCACGGCCCTCGATCGGCCGGGCGGGCGCGGCCATCATTCGTCCCGGTTGGCGCGGTCCCTGTCGGACCCGACGCGGCTCTCGTCAGTTCCCTTTGGCGCGCTCCCCCTTGGGCCCCGGCTGACGCGGCCCTCGTTCGTGCCGGCTGGCGTGGCCATCTCTGGGCCGACCGGGCACGGTCCTCGGTCGTCCCGGCGGGCACGCCTCCCCGTTCGCCCCCGCCCACGGCTAACCCGGCTGCTCCTCGCCGACCCGTTCCCGTCCGGTCAGCGCGGCGACTTCGGCGCGGAGGAGGCGGACTTCCTCCGTCAGGGTCTCGATGGCCTCTGTCTGGCGTCGTTCCTCGAGGTCGTCCTTGGCGAACTGCCCGATGAACCAGGCGGCGATGTTGGCGGTGACGACCCCGAGCAGGGCGATCCCGGAGAGCATCAGCCCGACCGCGATCATGCGGCCGAGTCCGGTGGTCGGGGCGTGGTCCCCGTACCCCACGGTCGTCATCGTGGTGAACGACCACCACACCGCGTCACCCAGCGTCCGGATGTTCCCCCGGGGTGACTCCCGCTCCACGGACAGCACCGCGAGCGAGCCGAACATCAGCAACCCCACCACCGCTCCGGCGACATACGTCGTCAGCCGGATCTGCGAGGCCATCCGCGCCCGCCGCCCCACCAGCAGCAGCGTCGACACCATCCGCAGCAGCCGCAGGGGCTGCAGCATGGGCAGCACCACCGCGCACAGGTCCAGCCAGTGCGTCCGTACGAACTCCCTGCGCCGCGGGGTGAGCGCCAGCCGTATCAGGTAGTCGGTGGCGAATGCCGCCCACACCACCCACTCCGTGGCCGTGCACAGCCCCGTCAGGGACCGGTTCGCCGAACTGTCCACGATCGGCACGGCATAAGCGACGGCGAAGGCCACCGCAAGCGCCAGCAGGGGCCGTTGGGTGTGCCGTTCCCAACGCGCTTGCGCCGATTGCTGCTCCATGCCCGCATCGTAAAGAAAGGGTAAGGGCGGTGGAGACTCGAACTCCACCGCCCTGATCCGCCAGAGCCGCGCAGCGACTACGCGTCGCCCCCGGCCGCGCCCGGGTCCGCCGCCGACACGTCGAGCAGCTGGTACCGGTCGATGGCCTGCTTCAGCACGGACCGGTCGACCTTGCCCTCGCGCGCCAGCTCCGTCAGCACCGCCACCACGATCGACTGCGCGTCGATGTGGAAGAACCGCCGGGCCGCGCCCCGGGTGTCGGCGAAGCCGAAGCCGTCCGCGCCCAGCGACTGGTACGTACCCGGCACCCACCGTGCGATCTGGTCCGGAACCGACCGCATCCAGTCGGACACCGCCACGAACGGCCCCTCGGCGCCGGCCAGCTTCCGCGTCACGTACGGCACCCGCTGCTCCTCCTCCGGGTGCAGCAGGTTGTGCTGCTCCACCGCCACGGCCTCGCGGCGCAGCTCGTTCCAGGAGGTCGCCGACCACACGTCGGCCTTGACGTCCCAGTCCGCGGCGAGGATCCGCTGGGCCTGAAGCGCCCACGGGACCGCCACGCCGGACGCCATGATCTGGGCCGGGATCGAGCCCGAGGCGGCGGCGCCGATCCGGTGGATGCCCTTCAGGATGCCCTCGACGTCCACGTCCGCCGGCTCGGCCGGGTGCTGGATGGGCTCGTTGTAGACGGTGAGGTAGTAGAAGACGTCCTCGCCGTGCGGGTGCTCCGCGTCGCTGCCGTACATCCGGCGCAGACCGTCCTGCACGATGTACGCGATCTCGTACGAGTACGCCGGGTCGTAGGCGACACAGGCCGGGTTCGTCGAGGCCAGCAGCTGCGAGTGGCCGTCCGCGTGCTGGAGACCCTCACCGGTCAGGGTCGTACGGCCAGCGGTCGCACCCAGGACGAAACCGCGCGCGAGCTGGTCGGCCATCTGCCAGAACTGGTCGCCGGTGCGCTGGAAACCGAACATCGAGTAGAAGACGTACACCGGGATCAGCGGCTCGCCGTGCGTGGCGTACGCCGAACCGGCCGCGACCAGCGAGGCCGTACAGCCCGCCTCCGAGATGCCGTCGTGCAGCATCTGCCCGGTCGGCGACTCCTTGTACGCGAGCAGCAGCTCGCGGTCGACCGACTCGTACTGCTGGCCCAGCGGGTTGTAGATCTTCGCGCTCGGGAAGAAGGAGTCCATGCCGAACGTGCGGTACTCGTCCGGCGCGATCAGCACGAACCGCCTGCCGATCTCCTTGTCCCGCATGAGGTCCTTCAGGAGCCGGACGAAGGCCATGGTCGTCGCGATGGACTGCTGGCCCGAGCCCTTCTTCACCGTCGCGTACGTCTTGTCGTCCGGCAGCGCGAGCGGCTTGGAGCGCACGACGCGCGTCGGGACGTACCCGCCGCACTTCCTGCGCTGGTCGTGCATGTACTGGATCTCCTCCGAGTTCCGGCCCGGGTGGTAGTACGGCGGCGCGCCGGACTCCAGTTCCTTGTCGGAGATCGGCAGGTGCATACGGTCACGGAAGCGCTTGAGGTCGTCGACCGTCAGCTTCTTCATCTGGTGCGTGGCGTTGCGGCCCTCGAAGTTCGGGCCCAGCGTCCAGCCCTTGACCGTTTTGGCCAGGATGACCGTCGGCTGGCCCTTGTGCTCCTTGGCCGCCTTGAACGCCGCGTAGATCTTCCGGTGGTCGTGACCGCCGCGGCCCAGCATCAGGATCTGGTGGTCGGTCATGTTCTCGACCATCGCGCGCAGCCGCTGGTCGTCGCCGAAGAAGTGGTCGCGGATGTACGAGCCGGTCTCGGTCGCGTACGTCTGGAACTGGCCGTCCGGCGTCGTGTTCATCCTGTTGACCAGCAGGCCGTCCCGGTCCTGGGCCAGCAGCGGGTCCCAGGAGCGGTCCCAGATGAGCTTGATCACGTTCCAGCCGGCACCCCGGAAGACCGACTCCAGCTCCTGGATGATCTTGCCGTTGCCGCGCACCGGGCCGTCGAGGCGCTGGAGGTTGCAGTTCACGACGAAGGTCAGGTTGTCCAGGCCCTCGCGGGCGGCGATGCTCAGCTGGCCGAGCGACTCCGGCTCGTCCATCTCACCGTCGCCGAGGAACGCCCACACGTGCGACTTGGAGGTGTCCGCGATACCGCGCGCCTCCATGTAGCGGTTCATCCGCGCCTGGTAGATCGCGCCGAGGGGGCCGAGGCCCATGGAGACCGTGGGGAACTCCCAGAAGTCCGGCATGGAGCGCGGGTGCGGATAGCTGGACAGGCCGTCGGGGTACTTCGACTTCTCCTGGCGGAAGCCGTCCAGCTGCTGCTCGGAGAGCCGGTCGAGCAGGTACGCGCGCGCGTAGATGCCCGGGGAGGCGTGGCCCTGGAAGAAGACCTGGTCGCCGCCGTCGCCCTCGTCCTTGCCGCGGAAGAAGTGGTTGAAGCCCACGTCGTACAGGGAGGCGGAGGAGGCGAAGGTGGCGATGTGGCCGCCGACGCCGATGCCCGGGCGCTGCGCGCGCGAGACCATCACGGCCGCGTTCCAGCGGGTCGCGTTGAGGATCTTGCGCTCGATCTCCTCGTTGCCGGGGAAGAACGGCTCGCTCTTGGTGGGGATGGTGTTGACGTAGTCCGTGCTGCGCATCTCGGGCACGGCCACGCGCTTCTCGCGGGCCCTCTCGATCAGACGCAGCATGAGGAACCGGGCTCGTTCCCGGCCTCGCTCGTCGACGGCGGCATCCAGGGAGTCGAGCCACTCCTGGGTCTCTTCGGGATCAAAGTCAGGAACCTGACTCGGAAGGCCGCCAATGATGATCGGGTTGCGATCGGATCCGGAAGCCACGCTGTTCCTTACCTGTCAGAGGGCCACTTTTTGTTGCTCCTGCCTACACCGTTCCCCATCGTGTACCTCGGGAAGGCGTACGTCATCTCTACCCTGGGGTAACCGAGGCGTCCGTACGGTCCCCCTCGAGCGGCACTCGGGCAGGCCCGGCCAAAACGCAACGATACGCCCGACGGGTGATGGGCTTGGCAAAGTTGTTCGAGGGTCGTATCCGCGGATGATTTTGAATGATTTCAAACCTCACAAACCGGGCACAAGGGTGTGGTGTACGTCGGCCGGGCTCGCGATACGGTGCCGTAAGTTGCGGCGACACGGCCGGGATCGTCACCGTTTCGGCGGTCCCGACGGCCGGGTACTTGCGCGATCCGCCCCGCCCGTGTGGACTACGGCCAATGCTTCGCGCACGCGCGTGGCTGAGATATTCACCAAGACATGATCAGGAGGCAACCCGTGAGCGCGACCGCGGACCACGCGGAGGAGCGGACGAGCCCTGCCGTCAGGCTGGGTTTCCAGCCCGAGCAGGTGGTCCAGGAGATCGGCTACGACGACGACGTCGACCAGGAGCTCCGCGAGTCCATCGAGGAAGTCATCAGTGGCGAGCTGATGGACGAGGACTACGACGACGTGGCCGATGCCGTCGTGCTGTGGTTCCGCGACGATGACGGCGACCTGACGGATGCGCTGGTGGACGCCACCACGTACATCGAGGAAGGCGGCGCCATCCTGCTCCTCACGCCGAAGACCGGCCGGACGGGGTACGTGGAGCCGAGCGACATCTCGGAAGCCGCGGCCACCGCGGGGCTGACGGCGTCCAAGAGCGTCAGCGTGGGCAAGGACTGGAGCGGCTCGCGCCTGGCGACGCCGAAGGCCGCCAAGTCCAAGAGGTAGCCACCTCGTCCCGGACAGCAGACCCCGGACACCGGACAGGACACCGGACAGTGGACGGGTCGAGCCGTGCTCGGCCCGTCCGCCGCCCCGGGGTGGGTGCTGCGTAGGGTGTTCCCACCCGAACAGCCCCACCGAAGGGAAGCAGGACGAATGGCGATCCAGGTCGGCGACAAGGCCCCCGGCTTCGAACTGAAGGACAACCACGGCAGGACCGTGAAGCTGTCCGACTTCCACGGCCGGAAGAACGTGGTGCTGCTCTTCTACCCCTTCGCCTTCACCGGTGTGTGCACCGGCGAGCTGTGCGAGGTGCGCGACAACCTGCCGCAGTTCGACGACCGCGACACCCAGGTGCTCGCCGTCTCCAACGACTCCATCCACACCCTGCGCGTCTTCGCCGAGCAGGAGGGCCTGGAGTACCCGCTGCTGAGCGACTTCTGGCCGCACGGCGAGGTCTCCCGCGCCTACGGGGTCTTCGCCGAGGACAAGGGCTGCGCCGTGCGCGGCACCTTCGTCATCGACAAGGAGGGCGTGGTCCGCTGGACCGTCGTCAACGCGCTTCCGGACGCCCGTGACCTGAGCGAGTACGTCAAGGCGCTCGACACCCTGTGATTCTTCACTTCCAGGGACTGCGGGCTGCGGGAACCCGTCACTAGGATCGAATCGTTGATCCGGTATCCGACGCACTTCGGGGCATCCCGCCCCTGGACACCACATGGAGGACCCGTGGGAGTCAGCCTCAGCAAGGGCGGCAACGTATCGCTGACGAAGGAGGCCCCGGGCCTGACCGCCGTCATCGTCGGTCTGGGGTGGGACGTCCGCACCACTACCGGTACCGACTTCGACCTCGACGCCAGCGCGCTGCTGCTGAACAACTCCGGCAAGGTCGCGAGCGACCAGCACTTCGTCTTCTTCAACAACCTCAAGAGCCCCGACGGCTCGGTCGAGCACACCGGTGACAACATCACCGGTGAGGGCGAGGGCGACGACGAGCAGATCAAGGTCAATCTGGCCGGCGTCCCGGCCGACATCGAGAAGATCGTCTTCCCGGTCTCGATCTACGACGCCGAGAACCGCCAGCAGTCCTTCGGTCAGGTCCGCAACGCGTTCATCCGCGTCGTCAACCAGGCCGGCGAACAGGAGATCGCCCGGTACGACCTGAGCGAGGACGCCTCCACCGAGACGGCGATGGTCTTCGGCGAGCTGTACCGGCACGGCGCGGAGTGGAAGTTCCGTGCCATCGGCCAGGGCTACGCCTCGGGCCTGCGCGGTATCGCCCAGGACTTCGGCGTCAACGTCTGACGCACCCCGCTCGCCAGACCCTGTCGTTTGGGCCCCGCGACGCCGGGTTGATCCAGACGACAGGGCCCAGCTCCGGCGCCGCACCGTTTACGGTCGGCGCCGGACGTGCAGGACAACCGAAGAAGAGCAAAACCCCTGGGGAGGACCAGCAACATGGGCGTCACGCTCGCCAAGGGAGGCAATGTCTCCCTTTCCAAGGCCGCACCGAACCTCACCAACGTCATGATCGGACTCGGCTGGGACGCCCGCTCCACCACCGGCGCCCCCTTCGACCTGGACGCCAGCGCGCTGTTGTGCAGCAGCGGAAGGGTGCTCGGCGACGAGTGGTTCGTCTTCTACAACCAGCTCAAGAGCCCGGACGGCTCGGTGGAGCACACCGGTGACAACCTCACCGGTGAGGGCGAGGGCGACGACGAGTCGATCCTGGTCGACCTGACGAAGGTGCCGGCCGGCTGCGACAAGATCGTCTTCCCGGTCTCCATCCATCTGGCGGACGAGCGCGGCCAGACCTTCGGCCAGGTCTCCAACGCCTTCATCCGGGTCGTCAACCAGGCCGACGGCCAGGAACTGGCCCGCTACGACCTCAGCGAGGACGCCTCCACCGAGACCGCCATGATCTTCGGCGAGCTCTACCGCTACGGCGGCGAATGGAAGTTCCGCGCCGTGGGCCAGGGGTACGCGTCCGGACTGCGAGGCATCGCCATGGACTTCGGGGTCAACGTCTCCTAGGCGGCGGAGGCCAAAATGCCCCTCCTGGCCGGGCTCGAGTCCCACACTCTAGACTTCGGGGTCAACAGTGAGTAAAGCCGAGTACGGTCCGGGGCGGACCCGTACCGACACGATGGGGTAAGCAGTGCTTCTCAAAACCTTCGGCTGGTCGTTCGCGGTGACCGCGCTCGGCCTGGTCGCGGCGATCTTCTACGGGGGGTGGGAAGCCTTCGGCATCGTGGCGATCCTGGCCGTCCTGGAGATCTCGCTGTCCTTCGACAACGCGGTGGTCAACGCCGGGATCCTGAAGAAGATGAACGCCTTCTGGCAGAAGATCTTCCTCACGGTCGGCGTCCTCATCGCGGTCTTCGGCATGCGGCTGGTCTTCCCGGTCGTGATCGTCGCCATCACCGCCAAGATCGGCCCGATCGACGCGGTCGACCTCGCGCTGAACAACAAGGACCACTACCAGCAGCTGGTCACCGACGCGCACCCGGCGATCGCGGCCTTCGGCGGCATGTTCCTGCTGATGATCTTCCTCGACTTCATCTTCGAGGACCGGGACATCCAGTGGCTGCGCTGGATCGAGCGCCCCCTGGCCAAGCTCGGCAAGGTCGACATGCTGTCGGTCTGCATCGCGCTGATCGTCCTGCTGATCACCTCCTTCACCTTCGCCGCCCACGCCCACCAGCACGGCGGCGCGCACGTGGACAAGGCGCAGACGGTGCTGATCGCCGGCATCGCCGGTCTGATCACGTACATGATCGTCGGTGGTCTCTCCGGCTACTTCGAGGACAAGCTCGAGGAAGAGGAGGAGCGCGAGCACGAGGCCGACGAAGAGGCCGCCCGCACCGGCAAGAAGCGGTCCGCGGTCGTACTGGCCGGCCAGGCCGCGTTCTTCATGTTCCTCTACCTCGAGGTCCTCGACGCGTCCTTCTCCTTCGACGGCGTGATCGGCGCGTTCGCCATCACCAACGACATCGTCCTGATGGCGCTGGGCCTGGGCATCGGCGCGATGTACGTCCGGTCGCTCACCGTCTACCTGGTCCGCCAGGGCACCCTGGACGACTACGTCTACCTGGAGCACGGCGCCCACTACGCGATCGGCGCGCTGGCCGTGATCCTCATGGTCACCATCCAGTACGAGATCAACGAGGTCATCACCGGCCTCGTCGGCGTCGTCCTGATCGCCTGGTCCTTCTGGTCCTCCGTGCGCCGCAACCGCGCGCTCGCGGATGCGGAGGGAAAAGCGGACGAGAAGGCTGAGGTCTCCTCCGGGGTGTGACACACTCCCGCGCGAGGAACGCTCTGAGCGGGGCGGCCGTCCATGGCGGCCGCCCCCTTCGCTTGTGCTGTGTCGCTTGTGCTGTGACTTCGCTTGTGATCTGGGTAGCTGGGGGCGGGAATGGGCTTCTTCGACGGGCTGCTGGGCGCGCGCGGATACGACTTCGACTCGGGCAACGCCGCGAGCAACGCCATCGAGCTCACCAAACGGCACCACCAGGTGTCGCTCACCAAGCAGGGCGCGGCCACCGGGCACCTGCGCGTCAACCTGACCTGGCGGATGCGGACGTCCGACTTCGGCGGCGGCCCGCGCGGGGGGCTGCTCCGGCGCCCCTTCCAGGCGCTCAAGCCGCCGGAGATCCTCGGGCACGGGCAGAGCATGGTCAACGTCGACCTCGACCTGGGCTGCCTGTACGAGCTGATGGACGGCACCAAGGGCGTGGTGCAGCCCCTCGGCGGCTATCTCGGGGACATCAACGGGCCGCCGTACGTCAAGCTCAGCGGTGACGACCGGTTCGGCTCCGGGTCCGGCGAGACGATCTACATCAACCTCGACCACCGGGAGAACATCAAGCGCCTGCTGGTCTTCGTCTACATCTACGACCAGACGCCGGCGTTCGACCGCACGCACGCGATCGTCACCCTGTATCCGAGCAACGGCCCCCGTATCGAGATAGGCCTTGACGAGCGCCACCAGCAGGCCCGCTCCTGTGCCGTGGTGATGATCGAGAACGTCAAGGGGGAGCTGGTCGTCCGCCGTGAGGTGAAGTTCGTGTACGGCTTCCAGGCGGAGCTCGACCGGCTGTACGGGTGGGGGCTCCAGTGGGGCCGGGGCTACAAGTCCAAGGCGGAGAAGTGACCCGGGGGTGCGCTCAGCGTACGAACTGCGGTCCCTGCGGTGGCAGCCGGAAGTCCGGGTCCGGGAAGGCCGTCGCCGCGGGCGGGTAGCCGTACGCCGGCGGGCTCGCGGGACTCGTCGGCTGGGGGTATCCGTAGGCGGGCTGCGGGGCCGCGGGCTGTGTGGTGGCGGGCTGCTGCTGGGGATAGCCGTACGCGGGCTGCGGCGGGACCGAGGTCGTCGGCTGCTCGGGGGGCAGCGGCTGCGACGGGGAAGGCTCCTCCGCCGCCTCCGACTCGTCCACCGAGATGCCGAAGTCGGTCGCCAGGCCCTTGAGACCGTTGGAGTAGCCCTCGCCCAGCGCGCGGAACTTCCAGCCCTCGCCACGCCGGTACAGCTCCCCGCAGATCAGCGCCGTCTCGGCGCCGGTCTCGGGCTTGATGTCGAAGTGGGCCAGCGGCTCCCCGTCCGGGACGGCCGCGTCGTACAGCAGGATGCGCAGGGCCTGTACGTGTTCGAAGGGGACGCCGTCCGCCGAAGCCACCAGGAGAATCCGGCCGACGCCGGGCTCGACACCGGTGAGATCTGTCTGGATCGTGTCGGTCAGGCCCTCGGCGGCACGCTTCTTGCCGAGCCGCCACACCTGCCCGGAGGGGTGCCGGGGCTGGTTGTAGAACACGAAGTCCTCGTCGGAGCGCACCCGGCCGCCGGGGCCGAGGAGCAGCGCCGAGGCATCGACGTCCGGGACCCCCTGCCCGGGCGCCCAGCGCAGCACGGCGCGCACCGTCGTGGCTTCGAGAGGGACGTTCGACCCCTTCAGCATCGCGTGCGTCATGCGGTCATCCTGCCCTCTCGGTCCTGGTCACGACAATGCGGGGTCCGACTGGGGAAAAGTTGCCCGCACACCCGCCGTTACTTGAAATTCATGGCCCGGGGGAACCCGGGACATGGACGTCTACGTACTATTACCGGCCACCTGTTTCCGAAAATCCACAGCCTTACTTTGTGCCACGGGGGAGTTCTATGCGTCATTTCGGGCACATCGCCCCTGAGGTGCGGCGGCGCCTCTTCCACCAGGAGCCGTGCGAGTTCACCGCCGACTCGCCGGCCCGGCTGCTGTCCGCGGCCCTGGGCGCCACCCTGTACAGCCCGGCGACCCGGCCGCGGCTCGCCGACGACATCGTCAAGCAGGCCGGCAGCGGCGTGGTCTCCATGGTGCTGTGCCTGGAGGACTCGATCGACGACGCGGAGGTCGCCGAGGGCGAGGCGAACCTCGTACGCCAGTTCGCCGATCTGGCCGCACGGGACGGTGCCGAGCTGCCCCTGCTCTTCATCCGGGTCCGGGTGCCCGAGCAGATCCCCGACCTGGCCCGTCGGCTCGGCCCCGCCGTCCGGCTGCTGTCCGGGTTCGTCATGCCCAAGTTCACCGAGGAGCGCGGCATCCCCTTCCTGGAGGCGCTGGCCACCGCGGAGACACAGACCGGCCGGCGGCTGTTCGCCATGCCGGTGCTGGAGACGCCCGAGCTGCTGTACCTGGAGTCACGGGTGGAGGCCCTGGAGGGGATCTTCCGGGCGGTCGACAAGTACCGCGACCGGGTGCTCGCCCTGCGCCTCGGCGTGACCGACTTCTGCTCCTCCTACGGGCTGCGCCGGGCCCCCGACATGACCGCGTACGACGTGCAGATCGTCGCCTCCGTGATCGCCGACGTGGTGAACGTGCTGGGGCGGGCCGACGGCACGGGTTTCACGGTGACCGGGCCGGTGTGGGAGTACTTCCGGGTGCCCGAACGCATGTTCAAGCCGATGCTGCGGCACAGCCCCTTCCTGGAGGGGCAGGCCGTGGGGCTGCGCGAGCGGCTCATCGAGCACGCGATGGACGGCCTGCTGCGGGAGATCTCCCTGGACCAGGCCAACGGGCTGCTCGGCAAGACCTGCATCCACCCCTCCCACGTGCTTCCCGTGCACGCGCTGTCCGTGGTCAGCCACGAGGAGTTCAGCGACGCGGTGGACATCCTGCGGCCGGAACGGGGCGGTGGGGGTGTACTCCGGTCGGCCTACACGAACAAGATGAACGAGGTGAAGCCGCACCGCGCCTGGGCCGAGCGGACCATGCTGCGCGCCGAGGTGTTCGGCGTCGCCAATGAGGACGTCGGCTTCGTGGAGCTGCTCGCCGCCGGGATACCCGGCTGAACACAAGGGACGCATGAACAAGGAAGTGAACGACGGGGTCTGGTCCGGCGCCTGGGTCACCGAGCGGCTCGGGGTCGAACTCAGGGGCGACGACGTGCTGACGGGCCTGCTGGGGATGGCCCTGCGCCGCAACCCCAAGCGGGCCCACCTGCTCGTCTCCAACGTGCTGGGCAAGCACGTACCGCAGTCACCTTCGGTGGTGTACGGCCACGGGGTCGCCCTCGGCCGCCGGGTCCGTGAGCTGCTCGGCGACGAGCAGGCGGCCCGGGCGGTCGTCCTCGGCTACGCGGAGACCGCCACCGGCCTCGGCCACTCGGTCGCCGACGGCCTGGGCCTCGCCCCGTACCTGCACTCCACCCGTCGCCCGGTCCCCGGCGTCGCCCCGGCGGGCGGCTTCGAGGAATCCCACTCGCACGCCACCTCCCACCTCCTGCTCCCCGCGGACCCCGCGCTGCTGGCGGGCGACGGCCCGCTGGTCCTCGTCGACGACGAGTTCTCCACCGGCAACACGGTCCTGAACACCATCCGCGACCTGCACGAACGCCATCCGCGGCGGCGGTACGTGGTGGTCGCCCTCGTCGACATGCGCTCCCCCCAGGACATGGACCGCCTCGCGGACTTCGCCCGGCAGATCGACGCCCGCGTCGACCTCGTCGCCGCCGCCTCGGGCACGGTCCTCCTGCCGGAGGGGGTGCTGGCGAAGGGCCAGGAGTTGGTGGCGCGGTATGAGACGTCCGCCGGCGGAGCCACCGCGGAAGCGGGAGCAGCCGGGCCGGGGGAGCAGGTGACCGGTGCCGCCGCGGCCGACGGCCGGGCCGCGACCGAGGGCGTCGAGTCGGAGGCGGCGGGCCGCGCGGCGGATGCGGCAGTGGCCGGGGCAGGAGGCCAGGTGGCCGGCGCCGCCGCAGTCGGTGGCCGGGCGGCCGAGGGTGCCGCGGCGGCGTGGGCCCGAGCAGCCGGGACGGCGAGCCGTGAAGCCGCGGCCGGCCCGGCCGAGGCGACCGGTCCGGGGCCGGGCGCCGGGGCGGCGGAGGGCCGGGCAGCAGGGACGGCACGCCCTGGGGCTGTGACCGGAACGGCTGAGCCGGTCGGTCTTGTGGCGGACGCGGGAGCGGCCGAGGCAGGCGGCGCCGGGGCGGTCGGCGGCCGGGCGGCCGGGGGCGTCACCCCGGAGGCGGTGGTCGGCGGGGCCGCCGCCGGGCGGGACGGCGACGCCCGGGCGAGTGAGCGTGGGCGGATTGTCCGCGTGCCGCTCCGTTGGCCCGGCGGGGTCCCCGACGGGGGCCGGCACGGGTTCACGCCCGCGGACCGCGCCCGGCTGGAGCAGGCGCTGCCGGGCATGGCCGCCCGGGTCGCCGAGGCGCTGCCCGAGGGCGCCCACCGCGTGCTCGTGCTCGGGTTCGAGGAGCTGATGTACGCCCCGCTGCGGCTGGCCGAGGCGCTGGAGCGGGTGGTGGACGGTGAGGTGCGGTACTCCACCACGACCCGCTCGCCCGTGCTCGCGGTCGACGACCCCGGCTACGCGATACGCAGCCGAATCGTTTTCCCCGCCCATGACGACCCCGCCGACGGCCCCGGCGAGCGCTACGCCTACAACGTCGCGGGCGCCGGCTTCGACGCGGTCGTCGCCGTCGTCGACTCGGTCGCCGACACACCCGCGCTGCACGCCCCGCACGGCCTCCTGGCCCGGCTGGCCGAGCATGTCCCGTACGTCCTGCTCGGCGTCATACCGTCGTACGTTCCCGAAAGGCCAGCCATGCTGCCCGAGCCCCTCCGCGGCCCCGCCTTCTCCTCGTACGCGCCCGAGGAGGTCGGCTGGCTGCTCCAGGACCTCTCGGACGTGACGCTGGAGGCGCCGACCGAGGAGCGCGAGGAGGCGATCCAGAGCGGCGGCGCGCACTACGCCGAGTCGCTGCCCGTCGAGTACCAGCCGAGCGAGCGGTACCAGGCGCTGTTCCACGCCGCCCTGGAGACCTCGGCGGCACGGATCGCGCGGGCCGTCGGAGTCGTGACCGAGACCGTGATCGCCGAGCGGTCGCCCCGCCCGGTGCTGGTCTCCCTGGCCCGCGCCGGCACCCCCGTCGGCGTGCTGATGCGCCGCTGGGCGCGGTTCCGGCACGGTGTCGAGCTGCCGCACTACGCCGTGTCGATCGTGCGCGGCCGGGGCATCGACGCCAACGCCCTGCGCTGGCTGGCGGCCCACCACGACCCCCGGGACGTCGTCTTCGTCGACGGCTGGACCGGCAAGGGCGCGATCACCCGCGAGCTCGCCGACGCGCTGGCCGAGTTCGAGGCCTCCGACGGGATCACCGGTTTCGACCCGGAGATCGCGGTGCTGGCCGACCCGGGCTCGTGCGTACGGACCTACGGCACCCGCGACGACTTCCTCATCCCCTCCGCCTGCCTCAACTCGACCGTCTCCGGCCTGATCTCCCGCACCGTGCTGCGCGCCGACCTGGTGGGCCCGCACGACTTCCACGGCGCGAAGTTCTACCGCGAACTCACCGGCGCCGACGTGTCCGTGGCCTTCCTGGACGCGGTCTCCGCCCGCTTCCAGGAGGTCGCCGACGGCGTGGACGAGGCCGTGAAGGAACTGGCGGCCGGCGACCGCACGCCCACCTGGGAGGGCTGGAGGGCCGTGGAGCGCATCAGCGAGGAGTACGGCATCCACGACGTGAACCTCGTCAAGCCCGGCGTCGGTGAGACCACGCGCGTGCTGCTGCGCCGCGTGCCGTGGAAGATCCTGGCCCGGGCCGGGGCCGGCCCCGACCTCGACCACGTACGCCTGCTGGCCGAGCAACGCGGGGTACCCGTCGAGGAGGCCGACGAGCTGCCGTACACCTGCGTGGGCCTGATCCACCCCAAGTACACGCGCGGCGCGACCGGTGCCGACGGCAAGGCGGTGAACGTCTGATGCCGGTGCTGGTGGCGAGCGACCTCGACCGTACGCTGATCTACTCCGCGGCGGCCCTCGCGCTGACCATGCCGGACGCGCGGGCGCCCCGGCTGCTGTGCGTGGAGGTGCACGAGAGCAGGCCGCTGTCGTACATGACGGAGACGGCGGCCGAGCTGCTCACCGAGCTCGGGGACGCGGCGGTGTTCGTACCGACGACCACCCGTACGCGCAAGCAGTACCAGCGCATCAACCTGCCGGGCCCGGAACCCGAGTACGCGATCTGCGCCAACGGCGGCCATCTGCTGGTGGACGGCGTCTCGGACCCCGACTGGCACCGGCGGGTGACCGAGCGGCTGGCCGGCGAGTGCGCGCCGCTCGCCGAGGTGCAGGAGCACCTGCTGCGGACCGCCGACCCGGTCTGGGTGCGCAAGCACCGCGACGCCGAGGACCTCTTCGCCTACCTCGTCGTCGAGCGCGAACTGCTGCCCGAGGACTGGGTGAAGGAACTCGCCGTGTGGGCGGAGAATCTCGGCTGGACGGTCTCCCTCCAGGGCCGCAAGATCTACGCCGTCCCCAAGCCGCTCACCAAGAGCGCCGCCGTCCGCGAGGTCGCCCACCGCACCGGCGCGGACCTCGTCCTCGGCGCGGGCGACTCCCTCCTCGACGCCGACCTGCTGCTGGCCGTCGACCGGGGCTGGCGCCCGGGCCACGGCGAGCTGGCCGAGACCGGCTGGGCGGCTCCCGGGATCACCGCCCTGCCCGAGCGCGGGGTGCTGGCGGGGGAGCGGATCACCCGCGAGTTCCTCAGGACCGCGCGGGCGCCCAGGTAACCGCGCTCAGCCGCAGCAGCCGCCGCCGCAGCACCCGCCACCGCCGCCGCCCGCGCGCGGCGCGGGTGCCGGCGCGGCCGCCGAGCCGCCCACCGCGACCGTGGACAGCAGCTTGACCGTGTCCTCGTGACCGGCGGGGCAGGCCGCCGGAGCGGAGGACTCGGCCATGGGACGGCTCAGTTCGAAGGTGTCTCCACAACTGCGGCACCGGTACTCGTAGCGAGGCATGCCGATAGGCTAACCGCCGGGGCCGTGACAAGGGCAGCTCAGAGTTTCATGAGTGTTGATTCTGTCCGGCACTTGTGCGGAGATTTTGCAAAGATCGCTGGTAATTTGTGAGCGCCGCGAGGAGCCGCAAGTCCGGAGCGAGACCGGGGGAAGAGGGGGGCGTACGCCGCGTGAGCGGCGGTCAAGGCCACCCGCTGAGTCTACCCGCGCGCAAGAACGATCGCGGAGGGAGACGCAGTGGTGACCGAGGCAGGGCAGGGGGAGGGTCTCCCGGAGGACGACCGCCGTTCCCGGAAACGCCGTGCTGCGTCGAACAAGCGGCCGACGGCGGGTCCTTCGCTGCCGCCGGACGAAACGATGCAGCTGAACGTCGACGCTTTGCGCAAAGCGGACGAGACCATGCAGCTGAGCGTCGAGGCCCTCCGCAAGGACGCCGCCCGCAGGCAGGCGCTCGACAAGAGCGCCCACGACTGGGACGCCGTCGGCGAGGGCGTGCCGCCCAGACCCGACGAGACCATGGCGCTGCGCGTGTCCCGGCTGCGGGAGACCGTCCGCCCGCCCGGCCGGCGCGCCGACCGCCGCAAGCCGCGCGGCAAACCCGCGCTGCCCCCCGCCGTTGCTCGTGTCACCGCCGCCGCCGCGCGACACCTCGCCCCGCTCACCGCCCGAATATCCCCCTACGCCCGCAAGCTGAAGCCGGTCTACCCGCGCCCCGGCCGCACCGGCTGGCGCCGCTGGATACCCTCCTGGCGGCAGTGGCTCGGGGTCTGGCTGTCGGCGATCGGCCTGACCGGCATGTTCCTGGTCGTCGCCTACGCCGTCACCGACATACCGGACAACCTGAACACGTACGCCACCCAGCAGGACAACGTCTACTTCTGGTCCGACGGCACGCCCATGGCCCGCACCGGCTGGGTGCAGCGGCAGGCGATGCCCCTGAAGGACATACCCCAGGACGTCCGCTGGGCGGTCCTCGCGGCGGAGAACGAGAACTTCTACAGCGACCCCGGCATCTCCTTCAAGGGCATCACCCGGGCCCTGTGGCGCACCGTCGGCGAAGGGGACACCGAGGGCGGCTCCACCATCACCCAGCAGTACGTCAAGAACGTCTACCTGAGCCAGAACCAGACGGTCAGCCGCAAGTTCACCGAGGCGATGATCTCCCTCAAGCTCGACAACAAGATGAGCAAGGACCAGATCCTCGAGGGCTACCTCAACACCAGCTGGTTCGGCCGCGGCACCTACGGCATCCAGCGCGCGGCCCAGGCCTACTACGGCAAGGACGTCAGCAAGCTCAACGCCTCCGAGGCCGCCTGTCTCGCCGGTCTGCTCAAGGGCGCCGGCCTGTACGACCCCACGCTCAGCAAGGCCAACCACAAGCGGGCCGTGGAGCGCTGGTCCTGGATCCTCGACCGGATGGTCAAGATCGGCAAGCTGTCGCCGCAGGAGCGGGCCACGTACACGAAGTTTCCCGACCCGCTGAAGACCAACCCGCTCTACGACACCGGTGAGCAGAGCGACTACCTGGTGGAGGTCGCGACCCAGTACGCCAAGAAGTCCGCGCACATCACGGACCAGGAGTGGGACCTGGGCGGCTACCAGATCTACACGACCTTCGACCGCAAGCGGGAGAAGGCACTCACCGACGCCGTGACCAAGGCCCGCAAGCAGGCCGAGAAGGACCACCCCGAGGAAGCGAAGACCGGGCACTACGGGGCCGCCTCGGTGGCCACCGACGGCCGGGTCCTCGCCGTCTACGGCGGCCCCGACCACCGTACCCAGGGCTACAACGAGTCCAACGCGACCACCGTCAAGGCGGGTTCGGCGTTCCAGCCGTTCGTCTACGCCGCCGGGCTCGAGCACGGCATCGTCAAGAAGCGCAACGGAATCCCGAGCCCCATCTCGCCCGAGACGGTCTACGACGGCAACGACGGCCACATCGTCACCACGCCCGAGGGGCCCTACTGGGACCGCAGCGGCAAGCGGGTCACGGCCCACAACGACGACGGCAAGTCCTACGGCCAGATCACCCTGGACAGGGCGCTCGCCCAGTCGGTGAACACGCCCTTCATGCAGCTCGGCATGGACACCGGCCTCGACAAGGTGACCCAGACCGCCGAGGCGTCCGGCCTGCTCGCCTCCAGCATCGGCCCGCAGGTGCCCGCGCTGACCACGGGCAGCTCCACACCCAGCGCGATCCGGATGGCCGGCGGATACGCCACGTTCGCCGCCGCCGGCAAGCACACCGAGCCGTACTCGGTGCGCCGGATCACCCGCAACGGCGCCCGGGTCGCCCTGACCACTCCGCGCCCGCAGCGCGCGGTCGGCGCGGACGTGGCCCAGAACGTCAGCCGGGCGCTCACCGAGTCCTTCCGTATCGCGCACCCGGCCGCGGCCCCCGTCACGGCCCAGGTGGCCGGAAAGGCCGGAACCACCGCGGACGATACCGCCTCCTGGTACACGGGGACCGCCTCGTCCGTGACCACCGCGGTCGTCGTCTACCGCATCGATCTGGCCAAATCCCTGGAACCGCAGCCGCTCAAGGGACTTGCCGGGACCACCACGGACAGCGTCCCGTACACCGTATGGTCCCAAGCCATGGGATTCGGCTGACCCCGGTGGCCGTCCCGCAACCCGCCGCCCCCCTCGCAGAATGAGCCCCGCATGACCCGCACGAAGTCGTCGACCGGCCGCCGCCGCAAAGCCCGCGCCCGCCGCCCCGCCCCCCGGGCAACCCGCCCGCAGGTCATGACCCTCGCCGCCCTGCTCGTCGTGGCGTCCGTGGTCGCGGGCTACCTGGTGCTGACCCGGCCGGACCACACCGAGCCCACCGCCGCCGCGGGCAAGAGCGACAAGGCCGCCCCCAAGACCACCGCGGAACCCAAGTGGGACGGCAAGACCAAGATCCTCGGGGACGGCTCCACCTCCTACACCGGCCCGCAGAAGGGCCAGTTGAAGCCGGTTCCGCTCAAGCCGGGTGAGAAGCCGCCCCAGTTCGTGGTCTTCTCCTGGGACGGCGCGCTGGAGGGCAGCGACCACCTCTTCTCGCACTACCGGGAGCTGGCCAAGGAGTACAACGCCCACATGACCTTCTTCCTCACGGGCATCTACCTGCTGCCCAAGAGCAAGAAGGACCTCTACCAGGGGCCGATGCACAAGCGCGGCGACGCCGCGATCGACTACGCCACCGACGACCACATACGCACCACGCTGGAGCAGCTCCGGCTGGCGTACAACCAGGGCAACGAGATCGGCACCCACTTCAACGGCCACTTCTGCGAGGCCAAGGGCGGCAAGGACTGGAGCGTCGAGCAGTGGAAGAGTGAGATCGACCAGTTCTACTCCTTCGTGGAGAACTGGAAGACCAACACCGGCTTCAAGGACATCCCCGCGCTGCCCTTCGACTTCAAGAAGGAGGTCACCGGCGGCCGCGCGCCCTGCCTGGAGGGCCAGCCCAACCTGCTGAAGGCCCTCAAGAGCTACGGCTGGCGCTATGACGCCAGCTCCCCCGGCGACTTCCAGATATGGCCGACGAAGAAGAACGGCGTCTGGGACTTCCCGCTGCAGCTGCTCCCGTACACGGACAAGCACCAGGCCCTGTCGATGGACTTCAACTTCCTCTACAACCAGTCCGACGGCGAGGTCCACGGCGACCCCTCGCAGTACGCCAACTGGCAGCAGATGACCGTCGACTCGTACGTCAAGGGCTTCAACCGGGTCTACTACGGCAGCCGGGCACCGCTGTTCATCGGCAACCACTTCGAGGACTGGAACGGCGGCATCTATATGAAGGCCATCGACCAGGTCATCAAGGACGTCTGCACCAAAAAGGGCGTCAAGTGCGTCTCCTTCAAGGAGCTCTCCGACTGGATGGACGTGCAGAAGCCCTCGACCCTGGCGGCCCTGCGCACCCTCGACCCGGCGCAGAACCCGGACTGGTCGGCGGTCGTCAAGTGACGCCTGTAACCCCTTGATTCCACTTGTGCATCCCCCTTCACAACCGGCTCACATGCCGTGCGAAGATGCCATCTCCCGGTAGGTGTACCGGTGTAGAGGGGAACAGCATTGAAATCTAGAAAACTGAGCCGTAAGCGGAGCCGTGCCGCCATAGTCTCGGCCGCTGCTGCCTCGGTGGTCGCCGGAGTGGCCCTGGTGCCCAACTGGAGCGCCGGCGCCGCGGTCGTCGACGATCCCACGGTGAACGCGGCGACCAAGGCCACCTTCCAGCGGCTGGCCGACGCGGTCTTCACCGACCGCACCGACGCCCTGGTCAACGGGGCCGACACCAAGCGGACCACGTCCCACTTCACCGGTGACGTGAAGATGTCCGCCTCGCAGAACCGCGAGGAGAGCTCCGCGCTGAGCCAGCTGCGCGGCCGCAAGACCCGCCTCGCGAAGCTGGGCGAGAAGTACAGCGCCGGCAGCACGCGGGTCACGCTCGACGCGACGCGGGTCACCGGCCGCACCGCCAAGGCCGACGTCACCGAGACCACGACGCTGACCTACGCCAAGGTCAAGGGCACCGAGCCCAAGACCACCGGCTTCTCGGCCCACCACGAGCTGACCTTCAAGGCCGACCGGCAGGGCAACTGGCAGCTCGCCAAGGTCCAGGACACCGACAACGGCTACATCGCCGTGAACCAGGTCGCCAAGCAGCCCGTCGCCGTGAAGGCCAGCCCCGCCCCCGCGGACGACAGCCCGCCCGAGGCGACCCGCTCCGCCACCACGTGGCCCGCGCCGGCCAACGCCAAGAAGATCACCGGCGGCGCCTACGACTACAAGGCGATGGTGACGTACGCGACGAAGTACTGGAACAACTACAACAAGGACTACCCGAACTTCAACGGGGCGGGCGCCGGCGGCGACTGCACCAACTTCGTCAGCCAGACCCTGAAGGCGGGCGGCTGGAAGCACGTGCCCGGCGACGGCACGGACTTCCACAAGTGGTTCGGCAACTCCGAGATCCAGTCCGACTCGTTCGTCGGCGTCAACGAGTTCTCCTGGTTCGCCCTGTCCTCCAAGCGCGTCACCAGCCTCGCCAACGTCTACCAGGCGGACATCGGCGACGTCGTCCAGATGGACTTCAACAAGGACGGCGAGAAGGACCACACCATGATCGTCACCTACCGCAGCCCGCAGGGCGTGCCGTACGTGACGTACCACTCCACCAACACCTACAACCGGTCGGTGGCGAGCCTCGTCGCGTCCTACCCGAACGCGGCGTTCTACGGCTACCGCACCTGACCCTGCGGCCCCTGCGGCCCCTGCGGTCCCTCGTGGCCCCGCTGCTCCTGCGCCAACCGCTGCTCCAGCGGCGACGGTCCGGGGTGGCGGGCTCGCCAGTACGGGTTGTCGTGCGGCAGGGACGTACCGACCCTGCCGTACATCCCGAAGACCATCAGCAGCAGGCCGACCACGAAGCTGAACAGCACGTTCTGGATCCTGAACGCCAGGAAGTTGTAGTCGGTGTCGAGCAGTCCGAGGTTCAGGAAGCCGTTCAGGATGAACAGCACGCCGAGGACCATGTTCAGCGTCGAGGCGAAGTTCCCGCCGATCACCATGCCGACGAAGAGCAGCAGCCCGACACAGATCGACAGGACGCTCAGCGTGCCGTTGGTGTTCAGGCCGATGACGGTGTCCCCGCCGGTGTCGAAGAAGCCGATCTGGTCGATGACGCCGAAGATCCCGAACACCAGCAGGAACAGGCCCATCAGGCCGGCGCCGACCCGGTAGACGGTGTTCAGCCGGTGGTCCACGGGCAGATGCTCGTCGAACCTGATCCGCCGGCCGCTTTCCGAGTGCTCCGAGTGCGCTGTGTGCGAGGCCATCTCCGCCTCCCTGTCCGTGCGGGCGCAGAAGGTACGTATCTCCCAATATCCGCCCGCCATGCCCCGACGGCAACGGCTCGGTCAGGGCGGCTCAGTGGGCGCCGCGTTCCTCGCGGATCTGGTTGACCACGCCGTTCACCGTCTGCCGTACCGCTTCGGTCTCGGTCAGGAAGTGCCAGTAGTCGGGGTGGCGGCCCTCCAGCGTGGTGACCGCGTGGTCCAGGCGGGCCACGGAGTCGTCCAGCGGGCGGGCGTGCCGCGGGTCGGGCGTCGTCCGGCCCGTCATGGCCAGCCGCTGCGCGTCCCGGATCGCGAACCGGGTCCGGTCGATCTCCTGCTGCGGATCCTTCTGTACGGCGTTCAACCGCTGGAGCCGGTCTCCGGCGGCGGACACGGCCTCGTCGGTGGTGTTCAGCAGCGCCCGCACGGTCGAGAGCAGCGAGGTGGCGTCCGGCCAGCGCTGGGCGTCCCGGGCGGCCTGTGCCTCGGACAGCTTCCGCTCGGCCTGCCGTACGTTCTCGGCGGCCTGCCCGGGCACCTGCTGCAGGTCCTGCCAGCAGGCGGCGGAGAACCGGCGCCGCAGCTCGCTCAGCACCGGCTCCACCTGCCCGGCCCGGGTCGTCAGCGCCTGCGCGCGGGTCCGCAGACTGACCAGCCGGTGATCGATCTCGGCGGCCTTCTCCGGCAGCCCCGCGGCAGCCGCGCGGATCGCCTCCGCCTCCCGCTGCACCCGCTCGGCCCGCTCCAGCGTCTGCGGCAGGCCGTGCTGCCCGGCGCCCTGGTTGAGCTTGGTCAGCTCGGGGGAGAGGGCCGCGAGCCGGGCCGCGAGGTCGTCGGCCCCCAGCCCGGACTCCCGTACGGCGTCGAGGGCGTTGGACGCGGCCAGCAGCGCCTGCCGGGCCCGCTCCACCGCCGGGGCCAGCCGGGCCAGCTGCGTCTCGGCCTTGCCCAGCAGCGGCCCGAGGGAGTCGCCGAAACGGTCCAGCTCCTTCTTGACGCCGACCAGCTCGTCCTTGGCGGCGCTCAGCTCGGTGCGGGCCCGCCCGGCGGCGGCGGCCTCCAGGTCGTCGCGGTCGAGGTCGTGCGCGTCGACGGCCTGGATGTAGCGCTGACTGACCTCGTCGATCCGCCGCCCGAGCGCCTCGAAGTCCGTGACCGCGCGGCGGGCCGCAGGGGAGTCGTCCACGGCGGTGATCGTCTCTATGGAGATCCGCAGATCACGCTGAGCGGTGTCCAGCTCGTAGAACGCGGCGGCCGCGGCGTCCTTGGCGGCCTGAGCCTCCGCCCGTTGGCCCTCCGCCCGGCCACCGAACCAGCCACGACCGGGGGTCCTTCGGGGTGTCGCCGCCACATCCCTCTCCTGTGCCGTGGTTCGACCTGCGAGGAGACATTCTCCCACCCGTACTAGACGAACACACGCGCCGGTCAGTTCGCTGTTTCCCAAGCTTGCCGATACAGGTTTGCAGGGCAGGGCCCCGGGCAATGTAGGCTGTCGACTCGTCGCGGGTGCGTAGCTCAGGGGTAGAGCGCCTGCCTTACAAGCAGGATGTCGGCGGTTCGAAACCGTCCGCGCCCACCGTGGGGAGGACCCCGGCCGTTTCCGGCCGGGGTCTTCTGGCTGTCAGCCCCCTTCTCCCCCTTCTTCTTCCTCTTCCTTCTGCGCCTCGTTCGCGTACTTGAGTTTCATGCGGGCGTCGACGCGGTCGCTCGCGGCCACCTCCGACCAGAAGCGGTGGCCGCTGACGAAGACGGCCAGTTCGTGCTCGCGCTGCCGGAGCTTCTCGACCTCGGCCTGTTCGTCGGCCGTCCAGCCCGGGGAGGCGGGGCGCTCCACCTTGCGCCAGCCGCCCTCGTCGCTGAAGCCGTCCAGCGGCTCGACCGACCAGGGCAGTCGCTTCAGCAGGGCCGACAGCTCGGCCCTGACCTGATGCAGCTCCTCCTGACCGGCGAGAAGGTCACTCGGAAAGTCATAGGTCGCAGCCACAGCTCAATGCTACGCCTGTTCGATTTTGGGAGGCGAGTTCGTTCGGTGGGTTCACCAGAACGTGTCTATGCCTGGGGCAGCACCCGGAAGTGGACGATCGTGACTTCGTCGTCGGCTGCGATCTCGGGGTAGTGCCGTGGCAACCGTGCCAGGAGGTCGCCGCGGTCCCGGTTGCCGGCCGCGACCGCCTCTTCGTCGGTGACGTCGGCCAGTCGCTTCGGGGAGACCTTGGTGACCTCACCGGCCAGGACGACTTCGGGGTCGGCCTCGAAGACGAGATCGGCAGGGCCGGGGTTGATCGGGTCGCGGTAGCGGATGGTGGCGTGCTTCGCGCCGCCGCGCACCGGTTCCAGGTAGTCGGGGTGGAAGTGCACGCGCTGGTCGGCGTACTCATGATTGATCGACATCTGGCGAACCTAGCAGCGAGACCCGCCCGGGATTCGAGCGTGCGGGCCGGGACTCACGCTCGCCGTGCTGCACCTCATCTCGGCGGGATGGCTGCTGACGTACTGAGCCGCGCCGGGAACAATGGAGGCATGTGCCGGAGCATCAAGACACTGCGCCCGCCCGCCTTGGCCGAGGAGGCCACCGAGGAGGAGATCCGGGCCGCCGCCTTGCAGTACGTACGGAAGGTTTCCGGGTTCCGGGCGCCTGCCGCCCACAACCAGGAGGTGTTCGAGCGGGCCGTGGAGGCGGTGGCCGAGGCGACCGCGGAGCTGCTGGGCGGGCTGGAGGTGCGAGGAGGGGCTGCGCGTTCCAGCCCGTCCGGAGTCTGAGGGCGTGAGCGGAGCGAACCGTGACTACACCGGCTGCCGGCGCATCACGTACGCCGCCCCCGCCCCCGCCAGGAACAGCGCCGCCAGGGAAACCCCCGTGGCCAGCCAGGTGGCGCCCAGCCACTGCGCGCCGTAGTAGCCGAGGGCGACGCTGTAGGCGGCCCAGGACAGGCCGGCCAGGGCGGACCAGGGGACGAAGTCGCGGGCACGGCGGTGCGCGGCGCCCGCGCAGAAGGAGACGACCGAGCGGCCGGCGGGGGCGAAGCGGGCCAGGACGACCAGGGCGCCGCCGCCCCGGGAGAGGGCCGCGCCGAGACGTTCCTGCGCGGTGGTGAGGCGGCGGGAGCGGGCGATCGCGCGGTCCAGCCGTTCCCCGCCGCGCCAGGCCAGCCGGTAGGCCACGAGGTCGCCGAGGAGTGAGGCGGTGGCCGCGGAGACGATCAGGGCCAGGATGTCCGGCACGTCGTGCGGGACGCCTCCCGCCGCCGCGTTCGAGCCGGCCGCCGCCGCGGTCGCCGCGGTGATCACCAGCACCCCGCTCGGCAGTACCGGCAGGAAGACGTCGAGCAGGACCGACAGGGCCACCATGGCGTAGATCCATGGGCCGGCGGCGGTCACTGCTGCCAGCGACCCCACGTTCTCGAACACGACTACTCCCCGTTGGTCCCCCGATGACAGCCATACAGCGTACGCCGAAGTGGTGACAGGAGGGGCACAGGGGGCTGATGTGACGGCGATGTGACGGCCGATGTGACGGTGCCCTCCCCCGCGCAGCAGGGGAGGGCACCGTGACCGGGCCGGTCAGGCCGATGTCAGGCCGCGACCGTGGCCCGCTCCGTCGTCCGCTCCGCGCCGGAAGCGCGCCGGGCCAGCAGCCGGTCGAGGCCGAAGGCGCCCGAGCCGGTGAAGACGAGCAGCAGGAACGACCAGCTGAACAGCGCCGCCAGTTCGCCACCGTTCTGGATCGGCCACAGGGCCGCCTTCTGGTGGATGTCGAAGTAGGCGTACGCCATGGACCCGGAGGCGATCAGGGCGGCGCCGCGGGTGCCGAGGCCGAGCAGGGCCAGTCCGCCGCAGACCAGCTGGATGACGGCCGCGTACCAGCCGGGCCAGGTGCCGGCGTCGATGGTGCCGCCGTGGGTGCCCATCGCACCGCCGAGGACGCCGAACAGCGAGGCGGCGCCGTGCACGGCGAAGAGCAGGCCGACGACTATCCGGAACAGGCCGAGGGCGTAGGGCTGAGCGGCGTTGAGACGTTCTGACATGGGGGGTTGCTCCTTCGGTTTCGGTCGGACCGGTCGGGGACTGACCGGTCGGTGGGGCGGCGGTACCGAACGAGGGACCCAGGTTAGGAGGACCTAATCGATGCTTGCAAGTTCAACATTTGGCCATGCTTCCGCCTCCCTTTGCGCTTCCGTCCCGGCCGCAACCGCACGTGGGGCGTTTCTCACGACCACATCGACGCCCATCGACGCCCGAAAACGTGACCGAATCCACTCTTGGCCGGGAGTCGGCGGCGG
Source organism: Streptomyces sp. NPDC020299 (assembly GCF_044387825.1). NCBI lineage: Bacteria > Bacillati > Actinomycetota > Actinomycetes > Kitasatosporales > Streptomycetaceae > Streptomyces > Streptomyces sp. NPDC020299. The sequence continues at coordinate 512,715 of NZ_JBIRWL010000004.1, read as the reverse complement.
TCACCTTCTGCATCCCCACCGGTCGACACTCCGAAGCCGAACTGCCGTATGTGCGACCACTATTGATGACCCATCAGAAGAAATACCCGGCCCGCGGCGACGCGGACCGGGTTTCGGGAGTCGGGCCTCTGTGAGGTCAGCAGCTCGCCAGGTAGTTGGTGAGCGCGGTCTTCTCGGCGGAGTCGACCGAGAGGTCGTAGTAGTACTTCACCTGGACCCAGGCGCGGACGTAGGTGCAGCGGTAGGACGTCAGCGCGGGCATCCACTCGGCCGGGTCCTTGTCGCCCTTGGCCTGGTTCACGTTGTCGGTGACGGCCAGCAGCTGGGGCCGGGTGACGTCGTTGGCGAAGGCCTGGCGCTGAGCGGTGGTCCACTGGCTGGCGCCGGAGTCCCAGGCCTCGGCCAGCGGCACGAGGTGGTCGATGTCGAGGTCGGAGGCTGCGGTCCAGGTGGCGCCGTCGTACGGGGAGTACCAGCTGCCGCTGGTGGCGGTGCAGGCGGAGTTGGTGACGACGTTCGTGCCGTCCCGCTTGAGGATGTACTCGCGGGTGTTGCAGGTGCCGCTGATGGTGATCCAGGTCGGGAACAGGTCACGCTCGTAACCGGTGCGGTTCTCGGTGGCCACGGTGAGCTGCGAGAGGTAGCCGCGGGCGGTGGCGGCGCTGACCGGCGTGGGGAGGGCGGCGGAGGCGCTCGGGGAGTTGAAGAGGGCGGCGGAGGCTATCAGGCCGGTGAGGGCCGCGAGTATGCTCAGGCGTCGACGCGCGTAGAACCTTGCGGAGCGGGCCATGCGAACTCCCTAGAGGGGTGGGGGTGTTGGAGCGCGGGCGTGGGAATGCTCGCGGCGCCGTATTGCGGGGAGACGTGCGCTGGGTAAGAAGTTAATGACGAGTACATGACACGACAAGGTCCAGGGATGAACTTTCGGGCCCCGAGGCCGACGGAAGCGTCACGTACCATGGGGGGCGTTGAAGGGGAGTAGCTCTTCGCCGGACCGTCGACATACTGCTCAGCCAGCCTGAGCCGGCGCCCGGAGGCGGATCCCGTGCGGACCGCCCAGCGAGACCTTCGGCAAGCAGTGCACGCCCGTGCCCCACGGCACGGGCGCCGAGTGTGCTGCCATGCCGAGGTGTCGCATGCGAAGCTCATGTGAGGTTCAGCACTCTCGGTGGGGCAGCCCCGACCGATTGAGGACCCTTGATCAGCATCACCGTGACGGCGCTCGTCTTCGGCGTCATCTTCCTCGCCGAACTGCCGGACAAGACCGCGCTCGCCGGCCTCGTCCTCGGCACCCGCTACCGCGCCTCGTACGTGTTCGCGGGCGTCGCCGCCGCCTTCCTCCTGCACGTCGTGCTCGCCGTCGCCGCCGGCAGCGTGCTGACCCTGCTGCCCCAGCGGATCGTGCACGCGCTCACCGGCGTCCTCTTCCTCGGCGGCGCGGCGATGCTGCTGCTGCAGAAGGGCGAGGACGAGGAGGAGATCCGCAAGCCCGCCGACCAGACCTTCTGGAAGGTCGCGGGCACCGGCTTCATGCTCATCCTCGTCGCCGAGTTCGGTGACCTCACCCAGATCATGACCGCGAACCTCGCCGCCCGGTACGACGACCCGATCTCCGTCGGTCTCGGCGCGGTCCTGGGTCTGTGGGCGGTGGCCGGGCTGGGCATCGTCGGCGGCAAGGCCCTGATGAAGCGGGTGCCGCTGCGGCTGATCACGAAGGTCGCGGCCCTGCTGATGCTGGGGCTCGGCGTGTGGAGCCTGTACGAAGCCGTGGCCGGCTGAGCTGAACGTCCGGTGAACGCCTGCCGGAATGGTGGCGGATGCGGGGAAGGTTTTGTACCGTGGAGGAACAAAGTGGCTCCCGTCCGTTTTCCCTGACCGGCGGGCGGGGCGCTTTGTCTCTCTTCCCTCACCTCGGGGGTCTCTCGTCACTGGAGTCACTGGAGCTGCCGATGCCGGCCACCGTCCTCACCGCCCGTGCCCTCCTGCTCGACATGGACGGCACCCTCGTCAACTCCGACGCCGTCGTGGAACGGATCTGGCGGCGCTGGGCCGAGCGGCACGGGCTGGACGCGGACGAGGTGCTGAAGGTCGTGCACGGGCGGCAGGGGCACGCGTCGATGGCGGTACTGCTGCCCGAGCGGCCCGTCGAGCAGAACCTCGCGGACAACGCGCGCATGCTCGCGGAGGAGACCGCGGACATGGACGGCGTGGTGGAGGTGCCGGGGGCGGGTGCCTTCCTGGCCTCCCTGAGGGACGCGGGCGTGCCGCACGCGCTGGTGACCTCCGCCGATGTGCCCCTGTCCACGGCACGGATGGCCGCCGCGGGGCTTCCGCTGCCGGATGTGCGGGTCACGGCCGAGTCCGTGGGCGCGAGCAAGCCAGACCCCGAGGGATTTCTGAAGGGGGCGGCCGAGCTGGGTGTCGACCCCGCGGAGTGTGTGGTGTTCGAGGACTCCGGGGCAGGGATCGCGGCGGGGCGCTCCGCTGGGATGCGGGTGGTCGGGGTCGGCCCGCGGGCCGGGGGCCATGGGCCGGATGTGGCTGTGGGGGATCTTCGGCAGGTGCGGGTGGAGGCTCTGGTGGGCGGGGGAGTTCGGCTGCACGTGGGCCTGTAGGCGCGGGTCGGCTGGGGCTCGGGCGGGTTTCACCTGCCCGCGTTGGCGGGGTGCCTCCCCCACTCTCGGCTTCGCTCGAGCGGGGGGACCCCCACCGCCCACCCGTGCCGCCCTGGGGGTCCCCCAGGCCCTTAAGGGGTCCTTGCACTATGCCCGCCCGGGTCACGCGGCCTGGCACCGCACCTCGCCGCGTTGCCGAAAAGCCCTAGTAGCTCCGCTACGAGGGCTTTCCGGCGCCTTGCGATGCACGGCACCAGACCACGCGACCTGATCGGGCGCTCATAGTGCAAGGACCCCTAAGGCACTGGAGGAGGCACGACTGCCCGCAGCTGGGGCGGCTGGGGCATGCTGAGGCGGCTACGGCGGCTGGGGGGCTATGGCTCCGACGTTTCCGACTCCAGCTTGGTCCGGGTCTCGGTGTCGTACACGCCCAGTTCGTCGGTCTGGATGCCCCGGGCCCACTGGTAGGTGCGGACGGCGGTCTCGACCTCGGTGGTGTAGTCGCCGTCGATCCTGCCGGCGTAGAGGTTGATCTGGCGCAGGCGGAGCTGGAGTTCGGTGACCTCCGAGCCCTGGTCGCCGGGGCGCAGTACCGGGTCCGAGGTCGGGGCCGCCGGTGCCGGGGTGTTGGCACGCGTCGCCGACTGGGTGGGCCGGGGGGAACGGGTGGGAGTGGGGGACGCGGAATTCGCCGATGCCGATGCCGAGGCAGACGCCGAGGGTGACGGGGACGAGGACGGGCTCGCGCTGCGGGACGGGGTGGCGGGCGCGGACGTCCGGGCGGGCGGCGCGGCGGGGGCCGAGCCCGGCGTCGTCGGGGCGCTCGACGTCACGTCCGGGACGCTCTCCCGTACCTCCTGCGGCTCGGCGCCGTTCCGCGACGGAGTGTCGTAGGAGAACAGGCCGCTCGCGAAACCGGCCGCCGCGAGGAGCGCTGCCAGGGCGGCGCCCGTGGAGAGCAGCAGGGTGCGTCGGCGGCGCGGCGCGGGGCTCCCGGCTTCGCCGAGCCGGTCCTCCGGGTCCGACGGGTCCGACCAGGCCGGCTGACCCGGCTGGTCCGGTTCCACCGCACGCATGGGCCTCGTGACCGGGCCGCCGGATGCGGTGGGCTCCGGCCCGGCCGGGCGCAGCGGCATCGTGGAGTCCGTCGGGACGTCCAGGTCGACGTACGGCCGAATCCGCAGCGGGTCGAAGTCCTCCGCCGCGGCCGCCTCGGCCGTACGCGTGTCGCGCAGGGCTTCGGCCGCCCGCTGGGCGCAGCCGCACGCCGGGGCACTGTCCGGCCCCCTCGGCGCGCCGCATTCCGGGCATGGGTGGCCCTTAGGTCCTGTCACGCGTTCGTTCCCTCCCCGTACGAATCACCGACCCCAGGGCTCCACAGATTATGCAGAAGCCCCCCACAACCGCCCGACGGCGCCCCGTGCGGAGTACCGTCACCGAGAGGACTCAACAGGCCATAACGGGTGACACCGAAGACGATGGAAGGTGTCACACGAGCCGCGGGAGGTCTCCATGGCCCTGGATGCGCACGGCACGACGAGGAAACCGCAGAGTCCCGAGGACGCCGAACACGTCCGCGCGAACGTCCTCGTCTCGATCGGCGCCCTGCTCCTCGGCCTGCTGCTCGCCGCCCTCGACCAGACGATCGTGTCGACCGCGCTGCCGACCATCGTCAGCGATCTCGGCGGTCTTGAGCATCTGTCGTGGGTGGTCACCGCGTATCTGCTGGCCTCGACCGCCGCGACCCCGCTGTGGGGCAAGCTCGGTGACCAGTACGGGCGCAAGAAGCTCTTCCAGACCGCGATCGTGATCTTCCTGATCGGCTCCGCGCTGTGCGGCATGGCGCGGAACATGCCCGAGCTGATCGGCTTCCGGGCGTTGCAGGGCCTGGGCGGCGGCGGGCTGATGGTGCTGTCGATGGCGATCGTCGGCGACATCGTCCCGCCGCGCGAACGGGGCCGCTACCAGGGGCTGTTCGGGGCCGTCTTCGGTGCGACCAGTGTGCTGGGGCCGCTGCTCGGCGGGCTGTTCACCGAGCATCTGAGCTGGCGCTGGGTGTTCTACGTCAACCTGCCCGTCGGCATCGTCGCCCTCGCCGTGATCGCCACGGCCCTGCGCATCCCACGCCGGGCCGCGCACCACGTCATCGACTACCTGGGCACCTTCCTGATCGCCGCGGTCGCCACCTGCCTGGTGCTGGTCGCCTCGCTGGGCGGCACCACCTGGGGCTGGGGCTCGGCGCAGACCGTCGGGCTCGCGGTGCTGGGAGTCGTCCTGGCCGTCGCGTTCGTCGCCGTGGAGCGCCGGGCCGCCGAACCCGTCCTCCCGCTGAAGCTCTTCCGCATCCGCACCTTCACGCTCGCCGCCGTGATCAGCTTCATCGTCGGCTTCGCCATGTTCGGCGCGATGACCTACCTGCCGACCTTCCTCCAGGTCGTGCACGGCGTCTCGCCGACCATGTCCGGCGTGCACATGCTGCCGATGGTGTTCGGCCTGCTGCTGTCCTCGACCGCCTCCGGGCAGATCGTCAGCCGCACCGGCCGCTGGAAGGTCTTCCCGGTCGTGGGCACCGGGGTGACCGCGCTCGGCCTGCTCCTGCTGCACCGGCTCGACGAGCACAGCTCGACGGCGGTGATGAGCGTGGACTTCTTCGTCTTCGGTCTGGGACTCGGCCTGGTCATGCAGGTCCTCGTCCTCATCGTGCAGAACGCCGTCTCCTACGAGGACCTCGGCGTCGCCACCTCCGGCGCCACCTTCTTCCGGTCCATCGGCGCCTCCTTCGGCGTCGCCATCTTCGGCACCATCTTCGCGAACCGGCTCGCCGACAACCTCGCCACCGCCTTCCGCGGCGTCCGGCTGCCCGGCGGCCTGTCCGCGGACACGCTGAAGTCCGACCCGCGCGGCATCGCCGCCCTGCCGCCCACGCTGCGCCCGGCGGCCCTGCACGCGTACGCGTCCTCGATCACCGACGTGTTCCTGTACGCGGCTCCCGTCGCCGTCCTCGGCTTCGTACTGGCCTGGTTCCTGAAGGAGGACCCGCTGCGCGGCTCGGTCACGGCCCCGGACGTGTCGGAGACCATCGCCCCCAACCCCGTCGAGCGGTCCTCGTACGACGAGGTGTGCCGCGCGCTGTCCCTGCTCGGCACCCGCGAAGGGCGGCGGGAGATCTACGCGAAGATCACCGAACGGGCCGGGTACGACCTGCTGCCCGGGGCGAGCTGGATGCTGCTGCGGATCAGGCGGTACGGCTCGGTGGAGCCGGGCATGCTCGCCGAGCGCACCTCCGTGCCGCTGAACGTGATCCTCGAGGCCGCCCGCCAGGTCGAGGAGCGCAGGCTCGCCGTGCGGCAGGGCCCCGACCTCACTCTGACCGACACGGGCCGCCCCGTCGCCGAGCGGCTGGCCAAGGCCCGCGAGGAGTCGCTGGCCGAGCTGCTGGGCGACTGGTGGGGGCCCGCCCGCCCCACCGACCTGGAACGGCTGGTGCGGGAGCTGACCGGCGAACTGTGCGGCTCGGAACGGGAGCGGCCGCACAACGGGACGGCGGCGAAGGTCAGTCGAGGTCCTGGCGGAGGTTGAGGTCCTGGCGGCTGAGGTCCTTGCGGAACCAGTGCTCGGCGTACACGTCGTCGTTGTGCGGCTCGGTCTCCGCATAGCCGAGCCGGGCGTACAGGGCGCGGGCCTCCACCAGGTCGGTGCGGGTGTCGAGGATCATCCGCCCGGCGCCGAGCGAGCGGGCCGCGTCCTCCGCGGCGGCCACCAGCAGCGCGGCGCCGCCCTTGCCGCGCATCCCCGCGTACAGGAAGACCCGGGTGAGCTCGGCGGTGGCCGGGTCCAGAAGGCGTACGCCCGCACTGCCGGCGGGCTCACCGCCGTACCGCGCCACCAGCAACCGCCCCGTGGGCGGCGCGAGTTCGGCACCCGTACGGGCCGCGATCTCCCGCTCCAGCTCCGCCGCCCCGGTGCGCCGCCCCTCGTGCAGCAGGTACCAGCGGTCGCTGACCTCGGTGTAGTACGCCCGCCAGAGGGCGGCGGCGACGGGGGAGTCCACGGGTTCCGGGGCGATGGTCCAGGTCATGCCCACATTGTCAGGACGCGGTGGGCCTCCGGCGCAACCGGATATGCGTGACCTCGGGTGAGTCCAGCACCTGGGTCTTGTGCCACTCGATGAGCCGGCTGCCAAGGCCGCCGGGGCCGCCTGGGCCGCCGAGGTCGCCCGGGTCGCCGAACAGCCGCCGTCCGTCGCCGAGGAGCACGGGCACGACGTGCAGGAGCAGTTCGTCCAGCCAGTCGTCGCGGATGAACTGCTGCACCAGATCGGCGCCCCCGGCGAGGGAGACGTCCTTGCCGCCGGCCGCCTCCCGGGCCAGCTCCAACGCGCGCTCTGGGCCCTCCGTGACGAAGTGGAAAGTGGTGCCGCCCTGCTTCACCAGCGGCTCGCGCGGGTGCCGGGTGACGACGAAGACCGGCATGTGGAAGGGCGGTTCCTCGCCCCACGGGGCCTCCCCGGTGATGTACATGCCGTGGCCCATCACCACCGCGCCCGGCCGGGCGACGTGCTCGGCGAGCAACTCGTCGTCGGGACCGCCCGCGCCCCCCTCCATCCCCTGCATCCGGCGGAACGTGCGCAGCCCGAACACCCACGAGTGCAGCCGCTCGCCACCGATGCCCAGCGGGTGCTCGCGCCCCGACTCCGGGCCCGCGATGTACCCGTCCAACGACATGGCCAGCCGCGCGATGACCTCACCCATGACTGCCTCCTCGGTTCCCGGGACCTCCGGCCCCTCTCACCCCTGCGTCGATCGGCCCGTCGCGGGATCGACACACCGGGCGGACGGGTTTTCGCCGAGACTGGCCCTCGTGAACCGCACCGACCGCCTCTACGCCCTCGTCGAAGAACTCCGCGCGGCCGCCCCGCGCCCGCGCAGCGCCCGGGCGCTCGCCCGGCGGTTCGAGGTCAGCGTCCGGACCGTCGAGCGGGATCTCGCCGCGCTCCAGCAGTCCGGGGTGCCGATCCACGCGCAGCCGGGCCGCACCGGGGGTTACGTCCTCGACAAGGAACGCACGCTGCCGCCCCTGACCGTCACCCCGGCCGAGGCGACGGCCCTCGCGGTGGGGATGCACGCCCTCGCCGGAACCCCGTTCGCGGCCGACGCGCGCAGCGCGCTGCACAAGGTGCTCGCCGTGATGCCCGGCCGGGAGCGGGCCGCGGCGGCCGAGATGGCGGAGCGGGTGCAACTGCTCGTACCGGTCGCGCGGCCGGCGCGGGCGGCCGGCCCGGTGGTGCCCGCGCCGCTGCGGGAGGCGCTGTCCGCGCGCCGCGTGCTGCGCCTGGAGTACGCCGACGCCCAGGGCGCCGTCACCGTGCGGGACGTCGAACCGCTCGGCTTCCTGGGCGGTGACGAGCACTGGTACCTGGCGGCCTGGTGCCGGCTGCGCGGCGCCGCCCGCGGCTTCCGCCTGGACCGCATCCGGGCCGTGGCGGCCCTCGACGAGCCGGTGCCGCCCCGCCCGTTCGACCTTGCCCGGCTCGACACCCTGGGCTCGGACCTGCGGCCCCTCGGCGAGCTCGGAATGTGACGGCAATCACCGACAGGACGGTGTCGTCGGCGGGGCGGACGCTGGTGCCCGTTCCGAACACGTACGACGAAAGGCCACCATGACCGCCACCGGTACTCCCGCCGCCGCCGACACCCTCACCCCGGCCGCCGCCACCGCCCTCTTCGACCGCTGGACCGCCCTGTGGAACGGCGACTTCACCGACCCGGAGCGCTTCCTCGCCCCCGACTTCCGCATCCGCTTCGGCAACGACCCGGAACGGGGGGCCGAGACCGACGCGGTGGCCGGCCCGCAGGGCATCGTCGACCTCGTCGCCGCCTTCCGGGACGCGAACCCCGGGCTGCGCTTCACCGTCGACGGCACACCGCTCGCCGACCGCGGACTCGGCCGGACCGCCTGCGCCTGGTACGTCACGTTTCCCGACGGCACCCAGAAGAGCGGGATCGACCTGCTCGAGGTCGTGGCGGGGCGCATCGCCACCGTCTGGTCGGTGACCGGCGCGCGCCGCTTCGCTGACTGAGCGTCGTTTGTGGGCCGTCTTCCGGGCAACCCGCGCAGAGAACCGGCCTACGGGGCCGACACCACCGGCCTACGGGGCCGACACACCGGAAGGCAGACATGTCCACAGGCTTGATCATTGCTCTGGTCGTGATCGTGGCGGCCGTGGTCGTTGTCGCGGCCGCCCTTGCCCGGCGCGCCCGCGGCGGGAGCGGCGGGCGCAACCTGAGGCGGCGCTTCGGGCCCGAGTACGACCACGTGCTCGCCCGGCACGACGGCGACACCAAGGCCGCCGACCGCGAGCTGACCGAGCGGCTGGAACGGCACGGCGGACTGCGCGAGCGGCCGCTGGAGCCGGCGGAACGCGAACAGTTCGAAGCCCGCTGGGCGGCGGCCCAGGAGCACTTCGTCGACTCGCCGCGCGAGGCGGTGGCCGAGGTCGACCGGCTGATCGCCGACGTGGCCGGCGCGCGGGGCTTCCCGGACGGCGGGCAGTACGAGGAGCAGCTCGCAGCGCTGTCCGTGCACCACGCCGGGAACGTGCGGGGTTACCGGCGCGTGCACCGGGCCGCCGCGGACGGGTCCGGCACCGACACCGAGGAGCTGCGCGCGGCGATGCTGGAGGCGCGGGACCTGTTCGCGGACCTGACGCGTTCCGACCAGCGAGCTCCGGTCTCCCACAAGGCACAGCGCTCCCACCGGCCGCACCTGTTCAACCGGCACCAGGTCGCGGGGAGGTGACCCACATGACCGACGTGACCCGAGACGGCGCGACGCCGCCGCCCGCGAGCAAGACGCCCGCGAACGAGAAACCGGCGACCGAGAGGTCGGCCGCTGAGAAGCTGGTGACCGAGAGGCCGGCCACCGAGAAGTCGGCCACCGAGAAGTCGGCCACCGAGAGGCCGGCCACCGAGAAGTCGGCCACCGAGAGGCCGGCCACCGAGGCACAAAGGGCCGTGACGCCCGTCACCCCCGTGACTCCCGGGACAGGGGGCGGCGCGTCGCCCGCGACCGCTACCCCCGCTCCCTCCCTCGTCCCCCACGAGGAGACCGACAAGCTCGGACTGCGGCTGCAACAGGCGGTCTCCGGGTTCGTCGACGAACCCAGGGGTGCCGTGGAGGAGGCCGACCGGGTGATGGAGGAGATCGCCGCCCGCTTCACGGAGGCGGTCACCCAGCGCCGGCGCACGTTGCGCGGGTCCTGGCAGTCCACCGACGGCAAGCACGGCTCCACGGCCGACACCGAGCAACTGAGGCTGGCCCTGCGGGACTACCGGGAACTGGCGGAGCGGCTGCTACACCTGTGATCCCTCAGCAGTACCGGCAGTACCTGCAGTACCGGTAGCACCCGCAATACCCGCCGCCGCCCGGCGCTCCCGCCACTCGCGTACGACCGCCTCGACGTCGTACGGCTTCATCCCCAGCGGGGGCCCGGGCGGCGGCTTGAACATCATGTCGCGGAGCTTGACGTTCACGTCGTCGATGATCTTCCGCGCGATCCGCTCCGAGGGCGCCGCGTACGCCGCCGTGAGGGCGTCCTCGGCCTCCTTGCGCAGGGCCAGGGTCGGCGGCAGCAGCGCCAGGCCCTCGCGGGCCATCTTCCGCTTCACCCACCACAGTTCGTCGTACGAACTTTCGAGGTCCCTCGGCAGCGGCTTGCCCGCGCCGGCCAGATGGTCGAACTCGCCGCGCCCCTCGGCGTCACGGATCTGCTTGTCGACCCAGGACTCGAACGGCACACCCGGTGGCTTTCGCTCGGTCATGAGGCCATTGTGCCGGACGCGGCCCGGCCGGGCGTTTTATCATGCGGCGGCGGAGCGCCAATCCGGCCGCCGCACCAGCACATTCCAGGGGGAACGCACGTGCTCGAACTCACGATGGCCACCGTCTCCGCGGCGGAAGAGGGCGCCACGGCCGGCATGACGATGGCCGACGCGCCCAGCGAACCGGGCGCCGTGCTGCGGGTGGGCCGGGACGCGGCCGTGTGCCGTCTGGTGACGCCCGAGGACTGGCTGTTCGTCTCCCGCGTCCACCTGGAGTTCCTGTGCGGGCCGGACGGCGGCTGGCAGGTGTCCTGGCTGCGCGGCTCGCAGGCGGACCCGTCGTCCGAGGTACGGCTGACCGTCGGCGAGTACGCGCAGACCATCGCCTACGGCGGCACGGTACGGCTGCCCCGGGGCGGCTCCGGTGAGATCATCGTCCAGGACCGCACCGAGCCGCGCAGCGTGAACGTGGGCTTCTACCACGAGGCTTAGGGCTCGCCCTCGCTCTGGAGCACCCGGGCCCGGTAGGACTCCGGATAGCGCTCGGTGAACTTCACCGCCCAGACCAGCAGCACGACGGGGACGACCCAGTCGAGCCAGTCGTCCAGGGACGGCACACGGATCGCCAGCCAGGCCGAGACGGTCATGAGGGCGAAGGCCGCGCCCCATACGGCGGTCAGCACCCGGTTGACGTGCCGGAAGACGGGGGAGTCCCACACGTCGGGCGGGGTCTGCTCCCGGGCGTACTGGGCGGTGAAGGGGTCGAAGGCCAGCGATCCGAGCGCGACGACGGCCAGCATGCCGCTGGCGATGACCTGGGCGTACGTCTCCAGCCAGAGCAGCTCCGCGCGGTCCAGGGCGAGCGCGAGGACGGAGAGCACGGCGAAGAACACGATGCCGATCATGTCGAGCAGGTAGATCCTGCCCCGGAGGATGTCCCGCCCGGACAGGACGAGCGAGGTGACGAGCGCCGCCAGCGCCGCGTACTCCCAGGTACTGGGGCCGGCGACGACTCCGAAGACGATCCACGGGGCGAAGGAGAAGAACACGCCGCCGGTGCTGACGGATTTCCCGGCCGGAGCCTGTGTCGCCGCCTGCTGTTCCACAGGGGTCCTCCCATCGGCCCGCCGCGAGCATCCCCTCCCCTCCCAGCGTGCCGTGGGCGGACGCAGCCCGCACGCCGCCCGCCGGACCGGGCCTAGGCGAGCACCCGGGCCAGGGCGAAGCCGTCGTAGCCCTTGCTGCCCACGGTCTGGACGGCCGTGCCGCTCAGCCGCGGGTGGGCGGCGATCAGTTCGATGGCGGCGCGGGTGCCGCGTACGTCCGCTTCGATGCTCTCGGCGTCCACGACCCGGCCGCCGCGTACGACGTTGTCGACGATGACCAGGCTGCCCGCGCGGGTGAGCCGCAGCGCCCACTCGACATAGTGGGCGTTGTTGGCCTTGTCGGCGTCGATGAAGACCAGGTCGAAGGGGGCCGGGTTCTCGTCGGCCAGCTTGGGCAGCGACTCCAGGGCCGGGCCCACCCGTACCTCGACGATCTTGTCCAGTCCCGCGCGGGCGATGTTGCGGGTGGCGACCTCGGCGTGCTTGGCGCTGTACTCGAGCGAGACGAGGCGGCCGTCGGCCGGCAGGGCGCGGCCCAGCCAGATGGTGCTGTAGCCGCCGAGCGTGCCGATCTCGAGAATGGTGCGGGCGTCCTGGATCTGGGCGAGGAGCTGGAGCAGCTTGCCCTGGTTCGCCGTGACGCTGACGTGCGGGAGCTGGGCCGCCTCGCTGTCGCGCAGCGCCGCCTGGAGCACCTCGTCGTCGGGCGAGAGGTGGCTGGTGAAGTAGAAGTCGACATCGTCCCAGAGCTGCGACCCGCTCATGCGTCCACTGCCTTTCGTGTCCGGTGCTTGCCGAATACCCCGGCGGCACCTTACGCATCCGGCGGACGCGGTTCACCTGCTTGTCCGGCGTGTCCGGAGGCGCGGCTCTCCTCTCCCGTCGAGGCCTGCTCTTATCAGCCCGTCCGGGGGTGCCCCCTCTGGGGGAGTTTGAGGACGAGGCCGTTCAGGCCGGAGGGGGTCCAGGGGGCGCAGCCCCCTGGCGGGGTCGAAGGAGCGGAGCCCCTGGGGATCAGCGAGCCGCAGGCCTCAGCCCTGCTCGACCGACGGCGCGGACCCCGGCAGCGGCCGCCCCGCGGACTCCGTCATGCGCCACACCGCGAACCCCCCGATGACGGCCGCGGCCATCATGTAGTACGCGGGCATCATCATGTTCCCCGTCGCCCCGATCAGCGCCGTGACCACCAGCGGAGTCGTACCGCCGAACAGCGAGACGGACACGTTGAAGCCGATCGACAGGGAGCCGTACCGCACCCGGGTCGGGAAGAGCGCGGGCAGCGCGGCCGGCATGGCGGCCGTGAAGCAGACCAGCAGAAGACCCAGCGCACCCATACCGAGCGCGACCGCGAGCAGGCTGCCCTGGCGGATCAGCAGCAGCGCGGGGACGGACAGGGCGAGGAACCCCGCACAGCCCACCGCGATGACCGGCCGGCGGCCCACGCGGTCGGACAGGGCGCCCGCGAAGGGCTGCACGATCATCATCAGGGCCATCACGCCGAGGACCACGAGCAGACCGTGCGTCTCGTCGTACTTCAGCTCACTGGTGAGGTAGCTCGGCATGTACGACAGCAGCATGTAGTCCGTGACGTTGAAGACCAGCACCAGGCCCATGCACAGGAGCAGCGCCTTCCACTGCCCCGCGACCATCTCCCGCAGCGGAACCTTCGGACGGTTAGTCTCGGCCTTCTCGACCTCCGCGGCGAACGCCGGCGTCTCCTCCAGCCGCATCCGCAGATACAGGCCGATGATGCCCATCGGGCCCGCGATCAGGAACGGAACCCGCCAGCCCCAGGTCAGCAGGTCGTGCGAGGACAGGAGCGCCGTCATCAGGGTGACCAGGCCCGCACCGCCGATGTAGCCCGCCAGCGTGCCGAACTCCAGCCAGCTGCCGAAGAAGCCGCGCTTCTTGTCCGGCGCGTACTCGGCGATGAAGGTGGAAGCGCCCGCGTACTCGCCGCCGGTGGAGAAGCCCTGCACCAGCCGGGCGGCCAGCAACAGCAGCGGCGCGCCGACGCCGATCGACCCGTACGACGGGATCAGGCCGATCGCGAAGGTGCCCGCCGCCATCATGATCATGGTGACCGCGAGGACCTTCTGGCGGCCGACACGGTCGCCGAGCGGGCCGAAGACGAGGCCGCCGAGCGGACGGACCAGGAAGGCCGCGGCGAAGGCGCCGAAGGTCGACAGGAGCTGGGCGGTCGGGTTCCCGGAGGGGAAGAAGACCTTGCCGAGCGTCACCGCGATGTAGCTGTAGACGCCGAAGTCGAACCACTCCATGGCGTTGCCCAGCGCGGCGGCCTTCACGGCACGCTTGACCAGCGCCGGTTCGGTGACGGTGACCCGGGCGGCGGGGGACTTCGCGGAAGCGGGGGACTTCAGTGAGGCGGACACGGGGGCGGCTGTGGCACTCGCCAAGGCTTCGCTCGCCTGCCTTTCGACGGGGACAGATACGCGGTCCGCACGGCGGCGGGCGGGCCGAAAGCGACCATAGGGTGACGTGTGCCCCTTACGGGTCGCACGCGTTTCGATGCAGCGTGCAACTAAATAGCCCGTAAACAGGCACGTCTGCCGGCCCGCGCGCCCGTTTCAGGCCGTCACACTGTGATCCTTCTCGCGCCCTGAGCGCGCAACCGCGCGCAACCGCACCCTTGAGACCCCCGGGGGAGGCAGGAACCGGGCATGGGGGTGCTCCTGCCTCCCCGGGTCGGGCCGGCGGCGCCGGGAGCCGTCGGCCCGAGTCTGGGGGGACCTGTGGGTTCAGGCCGTGGTGACGCGGAGTTCCTTCACGCCGTTGATCCAGGCGGAGCGCAGGCGGCGGGGGTCGGCGGCCAGGCGGAGGTCCGGCATGGCGTCCGCCACCGCGTTGAAGATCAGGTCGATCTCCAGGACCGCCAGGGACTTGCCCAGGCAGTAGTGGGGGCCACCGCCGCCGAAGCCGAGGTGGGGGTTGGGGTCGCGGGTGATGTCGAAGGCGTCGGGGTCGGCGAACACCTCGGGGTCGTGGTTGGCGGAGGCGTAGAACAGGCCGACGCGGTCGCCCTTCCTGATCTGCTTGCCGCCGAGCTCCGTGTCCTGGGTGGCCGTGCGCTGGAAGGAGTTGACCGGGGTGGCCCAGCGGACGATCTCCTCGGCGGCGGTCGACGTGCGCTCCCGCTTGTAGAGGTCCCACTGCTCGGGGTGGGTGAGGAAGGCGTGCATGCCGTGGGTGATGGCGTTGCGGGTGGTCTCGTTGCCCGCCACCGCCAGCATCAGCACGAAGAAGCCGAACTCGTCCGAGTTGAGGTTGCCCTCGTCCTCCGCCGCCACCAGCGTGGACACGATGTCCTGGGCCGGGCACCGCTTGCGGTCGGCGGCCATGTTCATCGCGTACGCGATCAGCTCGGCGGCCGATTCCTGGCCGATCTCCTTGGTGATCGCGTACTCCGGGTCGTCGTACGAGATCATCCTGTTCGACCAGTCGAAGATCTTCGCCCGGTCGTCCTGCGGGATGCCGATCAGCTCGGCGATGGCCTGCAGCGGCAGCTCGCAGGCCACCTGGGTGACGAAGTCGAAGGGCGCCGACCGGGCGCGGGCCGACTCGGTGATCGCCCGGGCCCGGGCGCGCAGACGGTCCTCCAGGGCGCGGATGGACCGCGGGGTGAAACCGCGCTGGACGATCTGGCGGACCCGGGTGTGCTCGGGCGGGTCCATGTTCAGCAGGATCAGGCGCTGTGCGTCGATCGCGTCCCGTTCCATGTCCTCGGTGAACCGGATGATCGCCGTGTTGAGGTAGGAGGAGAAGAGCTCCGGGTGCGTGGAGACGTACCTGACGTCCGCGTGCCGGGTCACGGCCCAGTAGCCGTCGTCCGCGAACCCGGCCAGGCCGTGCGGCTGCGGGATCCAGCGGACCGGTTCGGCCTGCCGCAGTCCGGCGAACTCCGGGAGCGGGACGCGGCGGTGCAGCAGGTCGGGGTCGGTGAAGTCGAACCCGTCGGGCAGCGCGGGACAGGGCATGGGCGACTCACTCCCACCATTCTGACGATCCATCAGAAACTCAGGCTGCGGTGAAGGTAGTAACGGGTTCTACAAGTAGCAAGGGGCACGGCGACCCCAATTACGTGCACTCCCCTTGCGATTGGGGACCCCTGTCCGCAGACTGCACACAGAACTAGAACGCGTACTAGTTCTGCGCGGCGGGTGGCCGGGACGCCCGCGCCGCGCGGGTTGACCGGGCCTGCCCGCCGGACAGGCCCTAGGGAGAGGACGCACCCCCATGGCCTCGGAGCCCGTGATCGTCGAAGCCGTACGCACCCCCATCGGCAAGCGTGGCGGCGCGCTCGCCAACCTCCACCCCGCCTATCTCCTGGGCGAGACCTACCGCGAGCTCCTCGGCCGCACCGGCATCCCCGCCGATGCCGTCGAGCAGATCGTCGGCGGCACCGTCACCCACGCCGGCGAACAGTCCATGAACCCCGCGCGCACGGCCTGGCTGGCCATGGGGCTGCCGTACGAGACCGCCGCGACGACCGTCGACTGCCAGTGCGGGTCGTCGCAACAGGCGAGTCACATGGTCGCCAACATGGTCGCGGCCGGGGTCATCGACGTGGGGATCAGCTGCGGCGTCGAGGCCATGTCCCGCGTGCCGCTCGGGTCCGGATCCAAGCACGGGCCCGGCAAGCCCTTCCCCGACGAGTGGAACGTCGACCTGCCCAACCAGTTCGAGGCCGCCGAACGCATCGCCCGCCACCGTGGGCTGCGCCGGGAGGACGTCGACCTCCTCGGCCTGCGCTCACAGGAACGTGCCGCCGTCGCCTGGTCCGAGGAGCGCTTCAAACGCGAGACGTTCGCCGTCCAGGTCCCGACCACCGAGGACGAGCAGCGCGCCGGGCAGGGCATGTGGCGCCTGGTGGACAAGGACGAGGGCCTGCGCGACACCTCCATGGAGGCGCTGGCCCGGCTGAAGCCCGTCATGCCGACGGCCGTGCACACGGCGGGCAACTCCTCGCAGATCTCGGACGGCGCCGCCGCCATCATGTGGGCCTCGAAGCGGATGGCCCGCGCCCTGAAACTGAAGCCCCGCGCGCGGATCGTCGCCCAGGCACTCGTCGGCGCCGACCCGCACTTCCACCTCGACGGTCCCATCGACGCCACGCGTACGGTACTGGGCAAGGCCGGCATGTCCCTCAAGGACATCGACCTCGTCGAGATCAACGAGGCCTTCGCCTCAGTGGTGTTGAGCTGGGCCCGGGTCTTCGGGCAGGACCTCGACAAGGTCAACGTCAACGGCGGCGCGATCGCCCTCGGCCACCCGGTCGGCGCGACCGGCGCCCGCCTCATCACCACGGCCCTGCACGAACTGGAGCGCGCCGACAAGGAGTTCGCGCTGGTGACCATGTGCGCCGGGGGCGGACTGGCCACCGGCACGATCATTCAGCGGCTGTAGACCTCTTGGGTGCCGGGGCGGGGGCCAGTCACCCGCCCCGGCGGCACCCATAAAGGTTCATACGGCCCGCTGTCGAACGTATGCCTCACTCGACCGGTTTCCCGGACATGCCCGCCAACCCGCCGCTATCGTCACCGGAAAGGCACGGCAGTCGGGGGAACAGGCATGGCACGGCGAACGGACACACCCGGCTGCGGATGCGGTGGCTGCTTCGGACTTCTCTTCGGCTGGCCGATCGTCGGCTATTTCCTGCTGCTGCCGATCACCCTGCCCGCGCTGCTCGCCGACCAGAAGCACGGGCCGCGCACCACGACGCCCGCCCAGGACGTCGTCCTGTGGCTGGTGTCCGCGCTGGTGGTGTTCGCCCTCGCCTGGGCCGCCCAGGGGCGCCGCCGCCCGAAGCCGCTGTTGCTGCTGCCGCACGCCGCCCTGTTCGCCGGCTCCACCGGCCTGGCGGTCTGGGCCGCTATGCGGGTCAACGGGTCGATCACCGCGAAGCTGCGGGCCCACCCCACGGGGGATACCGGCTCACCCGCCGAGCTGCCGTGGTCGTTCACCGCCATGCTGGAGACGATGGCCGCGGCGGTCGCCGTGACGATCACCTTCTACGCCATCCGCTGGTGGTGCCGCCGCGACGAGCCACCGCTGCGGGTGGTGATCCCCGGCCCGCCCCCGGGCACGAGCCGGGAGGAGCGCCGCCCGAGGCCCGGGGAGATCTGGGTGGCCGACGTCCCCAAGCGCGAGGACGAGACCGACACGCTCCGGCACTACTGCGTCATCGTGCGGAACCATGCCTCGTACGCCGAGGTCATGCAGATCACCAGCAAGGACAAGGCCAGCCGGCGGGACCACATCCCGTTCCCGAACGACGGCTGGGACTACACGGAGCGCGAGCACTATCTGGAGGTCGCCCTCCCACCCCGCCGTGTCCCCTACGGCAGCTTCCTGTCATCGACCCCGCAGGGCGACTGCCCCGAGGAGGCCTGGGAGACCATCACCCAGATCATGAGCCGGAGCGGCCAGCGAAGGTGAGGTCCTCCCGACCGGGTGCTTACAGCACATCGCGACCCTCGGACGTCCAGGACAGGAACCTGGAGAACACGGCGGGCTCGAAGGAGAGGATCGGGCCCGTGGTGTTCTTGGAGTCGCGTACGGCTACGGCGGCTTCCGGAAGTTCGGCGACTTCTACGCAGTTGCCCCCCTGGTCGCTGCTGTGTGACGACTTACGCCACGACAAGGCGCCGAGGGGCGCGCACTCGACGCACTCGCCGCCTTGATCGCTGCTGTAGCTGGACTTACGCCACTGGATCCCGGTCGACCTCGCGTTGTTCTCCACCCGGAGTCGCCGCAGCTCGAAGCCGTAGTAGTCGAGCGGCGACGCACCCGGGTCGAGGATGTTGATGTGGGTCACGCACGGTCCCCTCTCGCGCAACCGGGCCCACTACGGAACCCGTTGTATCCGTTCCGTAGCTCAAAGTAGCCGCGGGAGGTCATCCTCGTCCCGTGAACGACTACTTTCCTCCCATCCTGGTGGGCCTGGGTGCCCGCCCGGCCCAGTACCGCATGAGCCTCGCCGTCGGCGAGCACTCGGCCGGGCACATCCGCCGGATCGTCGGATCGTGCCTGGACGAGTGGGAGTTGGCCGGGCTGACGGACGCCGTGCAGCTGGCCGTGACCGAGCTGGTCGCCAACGTCGTACGGCACGTCCCGGACCGCCGCTGCGAGCTGGCGCTGCGGAGGCAGGCGGCGGGGGTACGGGTGGAGGTGACCGACGGATGCCCCCGACTGCCGTGCGTCCCGGACCAGTTGTCACCGGAGGCGGAGCACGGCCGCGGGCTGCTGCTGCTCGACGCCGTGGTGGGGAAATGGGGAGTGGAGCCCGTGACCGGGGGCGGGAAGACGGTCTGGTTCGAGTGCGAGGCCTAGACCGCTGCCCTCGCCGCGGGTCTCACGGCGCTGCCGGCAGCCATCCCTGCTGCACCGCCTGCACCCCCGCCTCGAAGCGGCTGCGTGCCCCCAGGCTGCTCAGCAGTTCCGCCGCGATTCTGCGCGCCGTGCGCGGTGAGACCCCCAGGCGCTTCGCGATCGCCTCGTCCGTCAGGCCCTGCGACAGCAGGCGGAGCGTTTCTGCGTGCTGGGGGGACAGGCCGTGGGGGTCGCGGGTCGCCGCGGCGCCGAGCGGGGACGCCCCGGCCCACACGTTCTCGAACAGCGCGCAGAGCGCGGCCACCGTGCCCGGGCCCTCCTGGACGACCGCACCGGCCGCCGCATCCGCAGGGTCGACCGGGAGCACCGCGACCCGGCGGTCCGCGATGATCATGCGGATGGGCAGGGCGGGCGCGGTGCGGACCTGGCCGCCGTGCTGGTGCAGCCAGTCCACATGGCGCAGGGTCGGCTGGTGGTTGCGGACGCTGTCCAGGTAGACCGTGCGCATGGCCACGCCCCGCCGCAGCATGGCCGCGTTGGGCTCCCGGCTGGCGCGCAGGTCCTCCTCGGTGTGCGCGCCGCCCGGGGCGAAGGTCATGATCTCGTGCTGGACCGTCACCGCCAGGTCGCTCAGCCGGTCGCGGATGGCCGCCACGCCGAGCAGCAGTTCTAACCCCGCGTCCTCGGCGCGCCTCCGCGGCGCCGAGTACTCGGCCACGAGCCGTGCCGCCGCGGCCCTCGATGCCTCCACCTGCTGCTGGTGCGCGGCGAGTTCGGCCTGCTGGCGGGAGAGCAGCACCTCCATCGCGATCTCCGGGCTCACCGCGCGGAACCCCACCTCCTGGTACGTGGCGGGCAGGACGAGTGCGAGTGCGCTGAGCCGGTCGAGGCAGGCGCGCAGAGCGCTCTCTGAGAGGGCGAGCCGTGCGACGAGCGCGGCGACCCCGTCGCCGGGATGCTCCAGCATCGCCCGGTACACCCGTTCGTCGGTCTCGTCGAGGCCCAGCACCTGAAGCATCGAGGTCCCCTCAAGGTCGTGTGTCGTACGTCGAACGTGATGTGTGGCGAGATGGTAAGCGTGCGGTGACGGAAGCCGGGAGACGGCTCGCCCCCGAGGCCGGTTTCTGCACTGGCCTGTTGTGTCCCCTGTGAAAGAGGGTGTTGGGGACCGCATGGGTACGACGATGAAGGTATGCGTCTCGTACACGTCCGAATCCGTTGCCCCGAAGGCGAGTTGTCGCCAGAGAACGCGGCCCGGCTGATCGGCCGGAGCGCCCAGGAGGAGGAGGGGGTCGAGCACGTCGCCGTACACCCCGACGCGGAGAACGGGCCAATTCTGGGCCTGTTCCTGACCGTGCCCGGAGTCGCGGAGGCCGAGCGGACGGCCGAGGCCGTGTGCCGCAGAGCGCTGGCCGACCACGAGGAACTGGCCGGTTTCGTACTGACCGTATGCGAAGTCGCGCTGGTGTCCGCCTTCGACGGGGAAACGCGCGTGCCGAACGATGCTGGACAACTTAGGTCAGTGCATGATCCGTCCACCGTGAACCTCTTCCACCCTTTCTGAGCGCTCAGCATCATGGAAACCAAGTCGGAGGGTCTCACCGGCTCCCGGTGAATTCAGGAAGGAAGAAACCGTGAACGTGGCTCATTTCCCCCGTACCGCCGCAGCCGCCATCGTCACCACTCTGCTCGCCGTGGGTGCCGCGACGGGCATCGGTGCGCAGATGTCCCACAGCGACGGCCGTACGAAGTGGGCGGACGGTTCCGTACCGACCGCGACCGCCACCGCGGGGAATTCCGGCCACAGTGGCACGGAGGACGTCACCTGGGGGAGCTGAGCGGCCTACGCTGACCGAAGGGAAGTCTTTCTTGAAGCAAATGGATCCTGTGTCTCGGCGCGGTGGTGCGCAGAGTCCAGCTCTGCCGGGCGCCGTGCCGCTCGTGTCGGTGCACTCCGACGACGATCTCGTCAAGGAAGGCGCCCAGGCCTACCTGGCCACCCTCGACGAGGTGAGGGTCGCCGGCGACCCGCGCGAACAGGCCGGCGCGGACGTGCTTCTGGTCCTGGCCGGGCGCGTGACCGAGTCCACTCTGATGTGTCTGCGCGCGGCCTTGACACTGAGCCGCAATCCGCAGGTCAGAGTCGTCCTGGTGGCCGAGTCGATCACTGAGCCACAACTGCTGCGCGCCGTCGAGTGGGGGCTGAGCAGCCTCCTGCTGCGGCCCGAAGCCGACTACCGGCGCATCGTCGGGGCCATCACCGCGTGCCGCACGGAATCCGTGCTGCCCGGCGCCGCGATGCGCGCCCTGGCCGGCCACCTCAGGCGGATCCGTACCGAGTCGGTGTCCGGGCACGGCTTCACCCAGCGGGACATAGAGGTGCTGCGGATGCTCGCCGACGGCGCGGGAACCGCGGAGATAGCGGACCGCCTCCGCTATTCGGAGCGCACCATCAAGAACATCATCAATTCCATGATGGTGCGTCAGTCGCTGCGTAATCGCACCCATGCGGTGTCCAGCGCCCTGCGCGCCGGTTTGCTCTGATCCGTTTCATCAGTGACGCAAGTACGCGCAAAGAATGGGCCCGGGGCCCGGGTGGATCCAACCACCCGGGCCCCGGGCCCATTTCGCATGTGCTGACATGTTTGACATCGCGACCGCTTCCCCAAAGCCCCTTCCTCGCTTCCCTTCTGCCTCTTTCCATCGGAACTCCTGCGGAACTCCGGCAGAGTTGTCGTCAGCCGGGGAAAACCCGGAAGGCAGCAACTTCCGCGAAACTTCGCGGAAACTTTCGAAGGAGAAAGCCATGGGTGAGAACACCACCACCACCGCCGCCGAGCTCGTCGTCGAGGCCGTCGAGGTCGACATGATCGAGGAGACCGACGCGTACGAGGTCATGCTCCTCCAGGGCTCGGCCTACTAAACACCGCCCGGCACCGAAGGCACGGCACGCATCGCCGCCCGGTCTCCGGCTCCCCGGAGGCCGGGCGGCGGACCGCAAGAGGACCGAGGACACCCAGGACGAGCGTCCGAGGAGAGGCAGACAACCATGACAGTACGACTCAACCCAGCGGTCAGGATCACTCCTCCCTCGGCCGTGACCGGCGACCACTGGCTGGTGGAGCACCTGCTGCGCCGCCGCCGCTACCGGATGTCCCGGCCGGCCGTCGCCGCCCTGATCGCCGCGGCCCGCCCCGCCGAACCGCAGGAGCTCGCCGAACTCCTGGCCGGCAGCAGGGCGATGCCCCGGCCCGTCGACCACTGGCTCGAACTCATCGGTACGCTGCGCGAACGCGAGCTGCTCGTGGACACCGAGCAGGCCGCCGCCGACCCCGAACTCGACTGGCTCGTCGGCGTGCGCCGCGACTGGAGCCGGTACGGCTGGCACGAGGCCGCCGAGTACCACACCCTGTGCTTCGACTACCCGTGCGTCGACTACTCCGAGGCCATCGGCATCCTCGCCGACCGCGACCGGATGCGTGACTACCAGTCGTACGAGCCGGACACCGACCGCTACAAGCTCGACTACACCGACCGCCCCGGCACCGAACTCCCCGCCCTCACCGCCGATCTGATCCCCGCCACCGCCCACGACGTCTGGGCCGGACGGACCGGCGCCGCGCCCGTGGACCGGGATGCACTGGAGAAGGTCGTCGCCGCCGCCTTCGGTATGACCGGGCGCATCATCCCCAGGACCGACTCCGCCCCGCTGCTGCGCCGCAGCAGCCCCTCCGGCGGCGGCCGCCACCCCTCGGAGGCCTACGTCGTCGTACGCGACGTCGCCGGACTCGACCCCGGCTGGTACCACGTCACGATGCTGCCGTTCAGCCTGCGCAGCGTCGAAGGACCACCGGTCGACGACGCCTGGCTGGCCCGGCTCTTCCCCAACACACTCGGCCGCTTCCCGCTCCACGCCAAGGCCCTGGTCGTGCTGACCACCGTCTTCGAGCGCAACATGTACCGCTACCGCGAGCCGCGTACCTACCGCACCGTCCACATGGACGCCGGCCACCTCGCCGCGACCACCCGCATCGCCGCCCGCTCACTCGGCCTGACCGCCGCGATCTTCTACTGCGACGCGGCCCGCGAGATCGAGGACGCCCTCGGCGTCGACGGACTCGCCGAGGGCTACCAGCTGACCGTGGCCCTCGCCGACGGCCACGAGGACGCCGAACTCCGCATCCCGGCGAGCCTGGGAGCCGCCGCCGGGGCAGCCGGGACCCGTGCCGACGAGCCCCGGGCCGCGTCGACCCGTACCGAAGGAGCCCCGTGACGTCCCCGCGTACCGGTCAACAGCCGATGCCCGCCTCTCGTACCGGAGTTGAGTCCATGACCGCTCTCCCGCACGGCACGGGGACCGCCGCCCGCCCCCCGGCCTCTCCCACGCCCTCCCCCCACTGGCCCGCCGGGCACGCCATCCGCCCCTCGGTCGACCCCGACAGCGGCTGCGTCGAACTCACCGACACGGTCACCGGCCGCCGTTTCCGCTGGCGCCCCGCGGCCCTCGCCGAGCACATCCTCGACCAGGGCACCGCCCCCCTCCCGCCCGGCGACGACGCCGCCGCCCCCGCCGGCGAACGCGACCACCTCACCGAGGGCTGGCGGCACTGGCAACGGCGCGGCTGGCACCCCTCCGACCAGGCGTACGTCGCCTCCCGCCGGTGGAACTACGCCGACACCGACGACCCCGGCGACGTCATCCGCACCCGCACCCTGGAGCACTACCTCGCCACCGACGGCGAAGCGCCCGCCGAACAGCTCCCCGACGGCCCCGTCGTCCCCCTCGGCACCCCCGGACCGCCCGGCGCCCAGCCCTTGTCCGCGCTGCTCGCCCGCCGCCGCAGCGGACGCGCGTACACCCCCGGGCCCGTACCCCTGGCCGTCCTGTCGGGCCTGCTGTGGCACGGGCTCGCCGACGTCCGCGCCCGACGTGCCCGCACCAGCGCCGAAGAGCCGCTGTCCTACCTGGACAGCTACGGCTCCGCCTGGGACTTCCACCTGTGCGCGTACGGCGTCGAGGGCCTCGACCCCGGCACGTACCGCTACGACATCGAACGCCACGAGCTGCGCGCCATCCGCCCCGGTGACCACCGTGCCGCCATGACCGACGTCCTGCAGGGCATGCACTCACCGGTCACCGCCGCCTGGACGCTCGGCCTCGTCGCCGACTTCCCGCGCTACCAGTGGCGCTACCGCCACGAGCACGGGCTGCGCCGCCTGTGGATCGAGGCGGGCGTGATCGGCCAGGAACTCATCGTCCTGGGCGGCTCCTACGGCCTGGGCACCCTGGTCACCCCTGCCCAGAAGGACCGTCCCTACCTGGACCTGCACGGCCTCGACGACCGGCGCTACGCCTGCGTGTACACGCTTACCATGGGCGGTTCGCTCGGCCTGCGCGGCATCGACTTCAACGGCACCAAGGTCACTCACGTACCGCCGACGGACGACGCGCGGACGCCCTGATGACCGTGTCCACGCCGTCCACGACCGCTGCCACGCCGGTGCCGGATGCCACCACGCGCACCACCACCGCTTCCTCCCTCCGCCACGAACTCCTCGCCGCCGAACGCCACATCTCCCCGAAACTCGCCCCCGACGGCGCCTCGGTCGCGTACCTCCGCACCGCCGACGACGGTCCCGAGCTGTGGCTGCACACGGTCGGCGGCGCCGCCCGGCAGCTGTCCGCCCATCCCGGCGCCACCCTCGCCGACCCGCGCTGGAGCGCCGACGGGCGGTTCGTGCTCTACCGGTACGCGCCCCGGGGCAGCGAGCAGTGGCGCATCGCCGCCGTACGCGCCGGCAGCGGGGCCCGCGTCGAACTCCCCGCGCCCGGCCCCGTACGCGAGATGTGGACCGGCCGCGACGGCGCGCACCTCGCGTACAGCCTGCACAACCCCGTCACCAAGCGCCCCGAGCTCTACCGCGCCGACCTGTCGGAAGCCCGCCCCGCGCCCCGCCTCGTCGCGCACTCCGGCGCGTTCCACCGCTGGCTCGTCGACCGGGACCTGAACGCCCGCGGCGGCATCCAGCTGCTGCGCGACGGCTCCGCGCGCCTGCTCGTGGGCCCGGGAGCCGACACGGCACGGCCGCTGCTCACGCTCGGCCCCGATGACGCCCCGGACCTGTCCGTCGAGGGCTTCGACGCCGGGGGCGGCACGCTGTACCTCCTCAGCAGCCACGGCGCCGGCACGCGGCGGCTGATCGCCCTCGACTGCGAAACCGGGCGCACGACCGAGGAGTTCGCCCACCCGGAGCTCGATGTCGAGAGCTACCCGATCGCGGGGCAGGGCGTCTGGTTCGACCCGCTCACCGGGCGGCCCGACCTGTGCGCCGTCATGGGGCAGCGCATCGCGCTGCACCCGCTGCCCGCCATGGCACCCGCCCGCCGAGCCGCCGTCGCCCGGCTGGCCGCCGACGGTGAGGACGCGGCCGTCGTCATCGACCGCAGCGCCGACGACACGGCCTGGCTGACCGTACGCGTACGGACCGACGGGCCCATCCACTACGAGTTGTTCACCCCCGGCAGCACCGAACCCGCCACTGCCGGCCCCGCGGCCACCGAACCCGCCGCTCCCGCCGCCCACCCCCTGTTCGTCAACCGCCCCGGCCTCACCGGCCGGCCCCTCGCCCCGCTGGAGGACTTCGACCTCACCGCGAGCGACGGGCAGCCGATCACCGGTTACGCCATGCGCCCGCTCGGCACCACAGGACCGGCGCCCACCGTCGTGATCGTGCACGGTGGTCCGTCCGGGCGCGACTACTGGCGCTTCCATGCCGAGGCCCAGTACCTCGCCGCCCTCGGCTACGCCTCCCTCCACGTCAACTACCGCGGCTCGCGCGGCTTCGGCAGCGCCTTCCGGCTCGCGGGGAACGGCGAGTGGGGCGCGCGGATGCAGCAGGACCTGTACGACGCCGTGGCCACCGCCGTCGACCGGGGCTTCGCCGACCCCACCCGGATCGCCTTCTTCGGCGGCTCCTACGGCGGCTACGCCGCGCTGCTCGCCGCCTGCACCCGCCCCGACCTGGTGCGCTGCGCGATCGCGGTCAGCCCGCCGTGCGACCTGGTCGAGTTCGCCGAGGCCCCGCCGCGCTACTGGGGGCCGCTCGCCGCTCAGTTGCGCCGCCAGATCCTCGGACCCGGCACTCCGCCCGATGTCGGCCCGCACGAGCTGCGGCGCCGCTCGCCCCGGCACACCGCGGGCGCCGACCGGGCCCCGCTGCTGATCGCGCACGGCGAACGGGACCCGCGGGTCCCCGTCGCCACCGTCGACCGCTTCGTCGAGCACGCCACCGCAACCGCCCCGGCACCCGTGCGTTACCTGCGCTTCGAGGACGAGGGCCACCACGTCGTCGCCAACGCCAACCGGCACGTCCTGTTCACCGAGACCGAGACCTTCCTGGAGGCCCATCTTGTCCGCCGACAGCACCAGTGCTGACAGCACCAGCGGGGCACCGCACGCCGTCGGCAGGGCCCCGCACCCCGACGCCCCGCCGCCGATCCAGCGCCGCTACACCCGCAGCGACGTCCGCGGCCACTTCCCGCGCGTCACCGGCCTGCCCGGCCTGGAGCACAGCCGGCTCGGCGTCTTCTGGCGGCCGATCATCGACATGACCCACAGCGAACACGCGCCGCTGCGCCTCCAGGGCGTCCGCACCCTCGCCCAGTGGCTCGCCGCCCCCGAACCCCGCCCCACCTGCTGGTTCGCCATCATCGGCGTTCCCGGTCTGCGTGCCCAGGTGGTCCGCCACGCCGGACTCGACGCGTACGCGTGCACGACTCCGGCCGGACTCGCCGAGGAACTGCGCACCCCGCAGTGGACCCGGCTCGTCGAACTGACCGACCACTTCGCCGACCTCGACGACGCCACGCGCGCCCTGGTCGTCTTCCAGCTCGCCCAGCTCTCCTTCTGCGCCCACGCCAGCGACCTCGCGGGCGACCTGGTCCCCGACGGCGAGGCCGCGCACGACCGTTACGTGTACGAAGCCGCACGCGTCACCGCCCGCGTGCCCGGCCGAGCCCCGCGCGCCCTGGACGCCTTCGACGCCCTCGCCACCACCACCGGCGACCCCCGCCTCGCCCTGGCCGCCTGCTCGCAGGGCATCGGCCACTCCATCCGCAGCGGCGCGGGCACCGACCGGGCCGTCGCGTTCGAACGGCACGCCGAGCGGATCACCGCGGCGGGCACGGTGGACGGGCAGCGGCTCGGCGACGACTGGCACACCCACCTCGTACGCAGCCGCTACCACCGCGCACTCGCCCTGCTGCGCCTCGCCCAGCGCCGCCCCGACGCGATGCGTGCCGAGGTCGACGCCGCGCTGCGCCACAGCGACGCGCTCTACGCGGCCGGACCCACCGGCACCGACCGGCTCGTCGCCGACGAGAACCGGCGGATCATCCTGGAGTCGCAGATCAAGGCCGCCGCCCGGGCCCGGGGCGACGAGAGCAACGACCTGCTGCGGGAGTTGAGCGAGGCCCTCTACGCGATGGACCCGAACTGCGTGGAGGCCCTCCTCATCGTCGGTGACGGCCACGCCACCGCGGGCGACCACGCGACCGCCGCCGAGTGGTACACCCGCGCCGGACGGCTCGCCACCGGCGCCGGGGCGATCGGCTGGTTCCGGGCCGCCCAGTGCTACGACCGCGTCGGCGACATCAGCGGCGCCCTGCACGCCATGGGCCGCTGCCTGGAGCTGGACGCCACGGCGGTGGAGCCGCGCGCGTACCTGACGGCGGCCGACTCCCGCTCACAGGGCACCGCCCCGACGGCCGGCACCACGCTTCCCGGACCGGGCCCCGGCCCCGCCTCCGTGGCCGCCTCCGCCCCAGGCCCCGCTCCCGCGAAGGTAGCCTGACCATGACGACCGTCAACCCGGCCACCGACCAGGGCGCCGCGTCCGGCGAGGAGACCCGCTCCGCCGCGCGCGAGATCGTGGCCCTCGGCCTGCCGCTGCTGCTCGGCGCACTGTCCTCGACCGCCTCCGGCATCGTCGACACCGCCATGATGGGCCGGTACGGGGCTCCTGAACTCGCCGCCGTCTCCGGCACCGCCGCCGTCTTCGACGTGTTCGCCAACCTCGTGCTCGCGTCCGTGGTCGGCTACCAGATCCTCGCCCCCCGCTTCGCCGGCCGCCAGGACCCGCCGGGCCTTCGCCGCGCCCTGGCCGCCTCGGCCCGCTACTGCGGCGCGCTCGCCCTGGCGCTGACCGTCCTGTGCATGACGGCCGGCCGTTGGCTGACCGGCCTCGTGGCCGGCGGAGATGCCCAACTGCCCGCCATCGGCGCCCAGTACCTGACCGCACGCGCCCCGACGCTGCTGCTGCTCGTACCGTTCACCCTGCTCACGGCCAGCTTCAACGCGTACAGGAAAACCCGGTACGCGGCCGTGGCGGGCGTCGTCGTCAACGTCGTCAACCTGCTCCTCGACGTGCTCCTCATCCACGGCGTCGGCCCCTTCCCCCGCTGGGGCGCCTTCGGCAACGGGCTGGCCACAACCCTCGCCTGGCTCGCCGGCGTCGCCGTCCTGCTCGTCTTCGCCCGCCGCTCGGACCTGCGCGGCAAACTCGGGGGACCGGCGGCCGAAGGCCTCGGCCCGGTCGACTTCGAGACGTCCGTACCGCGCCTGGCCTGGCCCGCCCTGGTCTCCTCGGGCCTCGACTACGCCAGCATGGCCGTCTTCTTCGCCATGATGGGCGGCATCGGCGCGGCGGCACTCGGCGGCGGCCGCATCGCCTTCGAGCTGATGGTGCTCGTCTTCGGTGTGGGTACGGCGTTCGCCGCCGCCCAACGCCTGCTGATCGGACGGTCACTGGGAGCGGGGGACCGGGACGCCGCCCGCATCCTGTGGCGGCAGGGACAGTACGTACTCCTCGCCCCCGGCGCCGTCATCGGCCTCGCCCTCGCGCTCCTGCCCCACCTGACCGCCGAACTGTTCACGTCCTTCGCCCCGGTCGTCGACGCGGCCGCCGACGCGATCGTCCTGATCGGGATCTGCGTACCCCTGATCGCCTGGACCCTCGGCAACGTCAGCCTGATCCGCGCGCTCGGCCACACCCGCGTCGAGATGTACACCAACCTGGCCGCCGCCGTGGCCGTGCAGCTCCCGGTCGGCTGGCTGCTCGCCGACGCGGCCGGACTCGGCCTGACCGGCGCCTTCCTCGGCGTCCTCGCCTACTGGGCGGCGCGCGCCGCCGGCACCGAGGTGGCGGCGCGGCGGCTGACCCGGCACACGCCCGCACCCGCATCCGCGGTCTGACCCTTCTCGTACTCCCGGTCTCGTTCTCCAGTGAGGAACCGAACATGAGCGACCTCCCCCTCTCCGTCCCGGCGCGCGTCGCCAAGGCCCAGGCGATCGCCGACCGCGGCCAGTTCAAGATGTCCAGCGAGCCCCGCGTGGGCGCCCTGCTGCGCAGCCTCGTCGCCACCAAGCCCGGTGGACGGATCATCGAGGTCGGCGGCGGTGTCGGCGTCGGCGCGGGCTGGCTCCTCGACGGCATGGACGCCGAGGCGCGGCTCACCTCGATCGAGAAGCACGAGAACTTCGCCCGGGTGCTGAAGCACGTCGTCGCCGACGACCCGCGCGCCGAGGTCGTGGTCGCCGACGCGACCGAGTGGCTGACCGCGTACGACGGGCCCGACTTCGACTTCGCGTTCATCGACACCACGGTCACCAAGTTCGAGCGCCGCGACACCCTCTTCGCGCACCTCGCGGACGGCGCGCTCGTCATCGCCGACGACCTGCTGCCCCAGGACAGCTGGGACGCGTCGCACCCGCCGCGCGTGGAACTGTTCCGCAAGGAGATCATGCAGGAGCCGAACCTCGTCCCCACGCTGGTGGACTGGGCGTCCGGGCTCGTCATCGCGGCCCACCGCAAGAACGCGTGACACCGTGGCCGCCGCGCTGAGGGCCGTACCGGCCCAGGAAGCCGATCCGGAGGGCGCGGTCCGGGGCTCGGGCCCAGGGCCCGTCCCCGTGCCCGTCCCCGTGTCGGTCCCCTTGTCCGTCCCCGAGGAAGGCGCCACGGCCGCCGAACTGCTGCGCCGCACGCTGCGGGAACACGCCGCGGGGGTCGCCGTCATCACGGTGCCGGGGCCCGCGGGCTTCACCGCGACCTCGTTCACGTCGGTGTCGCTGGAACCCGCCCTGGTGACGTTCTTCGTCGGTCTCACCGCCTCCACGGCGGCGGCCGTAGCCCGCGCCGACCACTTCGCCGTACACCTGCTGGGCGCCCGGAACGCGGACCTGGCCGCACGGTTCGCGGCCCGGGCGGTCCCGCGTTTCCAAGGCGTCGACTGGTCCCCGTCCCCGGAGGGCGTACCCCTCCTCCAGGGCGTCGGGCGCCTCACCGCGCGCACGGTCCTGCGCCAGCGCGTCGGCGACCACCTCCAGGTCGTCGGCGCCCTCCAGAACGCGGAACCCCTGCCGGGCCACGAGCCGCTGATCCACCACCACGGGGGGTACGCGACAGCCACCCCTCTGCCGGGTACAGGACCGGGGGCGGGACGATGACCGCGGCACCGGGGGCCGGCCCGGCTTCCCCGGCCGCGCCCACCCCAGCCCCTGCCCCCTCCGTCCCGGTGCCCACCCCCGCCACTGCTCCCGGAGCGGCGCCCGCACCTCCGCGGGTCTGCGACAGCCGCGCCTCTGCCGGGGACGGGGCCGGGGGCGGGGCGATGACCGCGGCACCGGGGGCCGGCCCGGCTTCCCCGGCCGTGCCCACCCCAGCCCCTGCCCCCTTCGTCCCGGTGCCCACCCCCGCCACTGCTCCCGGAGCGGCGCCCACACCTCCGCGGGTCTGCGACAGCCGCGCCTCTGCCGGGGACGGGGCCGGGGGCGGGGCGATGAGCGCGGCACCGGGGGCCGGCCCGGCTTCGCCGGCCGCGCCCACCCCAGCCCCTGCCCCCTTCGTCCCCGCGCCTGCCTCAGCCCCTGCTCCCGGACCGGCCCCCGCACCCCCGCCGCTTCCGGTCCGCCCCGCCTACACCCGCACCGACCCCCGGGGCGTCCTGCCCCGCCGCACCGGCCTTCCCGGCCTCCAGGCCAACCGCCTCACGCCCTTCTGGCGCCCGCTCATCGATCTGTGCCCCAGCCCGCACAGCCCCCTCCGGCTACGGGCGATCCCGCTGGTGGCGGCCCGGCTGGCGGAGCCGCCCGGCGCGCACCGGCCCGCGAGGTTCTCCCGCATCGGTGTGCCCGGCCAGCGCCACCAGGTCCTGCGGCACGCGGGCCTGGACGCCTACGACTGCCGCACCCCGGCCGGTCTCGCCCCGCACCTGCGCACCCCGCACTGGCAGAACCTCGTCGACATGGCGGACGCCTTCCCCGACCTGGCAGCGCCCACCCGCGCCCTGCTCCTGTTCCACCTGGCCCAGCTCACCTACTGCCACTACGCGATCGGCCTCGCCGGAGCGGTCCGCCCCACCGGCGACCCCGGTCACGACCGGTACGTCTACGAGGTCGCCCGGATCCACGCCCGCACCCCCGGCCACCTCGACAGCGCGCTGTCCCTCTTCGGCGAGTTGTCCACCGTCACCCCCGACCCGGCCCTCGCCCTCGCCGCCTGCTTCCAGGGCATCGGCCACTCGCTGCGGGGCGGGGACGGGGCGCGGGCGGAGACGTACCTGACGCGTGGGCGGGCCCTGGCGGCGGGCTTCCGGCAGGACACCTGGGACGCGCACCTGGGCCTGAGCAGGTTCCACCGGGCGGCGGCGCTCCTGCACCCGGAGGACCCCCACCACCTGGCTCGGGCGCAGGCCCACCACACGGCACTGGTGCCCTCCGGGCCGGGGCAGGACGAGGCGACCGCCCTCCTGGTGGCGGAGAACGCCCGCTACCTTCTCGAACTCCGTATCCGCAGCACGCCGACGTCGGCCCCGGCCCTCGCCGACGAACTCCTGGTCCTGGACCCGAACTGCGTCGAAGCGCTCCTCACCGCGGGCGACGCGCACGCCCGCGCGGGCGACCCGCACCGCGCGGCACACCTCTACACGCGGGCGGGACAGCTCGGCACGGGGGCGGGCGCGATGGGCTGGTACCGGGCGGCCCAGTGCCACCTGCTGCTGGACGGGACGGCGGACGCCGCGCACGCGATGGGCCGCTGCCTGGAGCTGGACGCGACGGCACGGGAGCCACGGGCGTATCTTGCGGGGCTGACCGGCGGGTGACTCCGGGGCGCGCCTCGCCCAGTACGCCGAGCGGCCTACTCCCGCCCCGACGTCACCACCGCCAGCACCCCCGCCGCCAGCGCCGCGAGCAGCAGGGGCAGGGCCAGGCCGTGGTGGAGGACCAGCCAGGCGCCCACCGCGGCGCCCGTGGCTATGGCGACGACGGCGGCGATGCGGCGCGGGTGGCGCCTGCTCGAACCGTCGCCGACGGGGGAGTCGGAGGCCAGGCTGGTGAGGGTCATGGTCAGGACGGTGGTCGTGAGGTCGGGCACGCCCAGCTTGCGGACGGTCGCGTTGCGCAGGCCCATCGCGAGAGCGGTGAGGGCGATCAGCGCGTACGTGGTGCCGGTGGGCGCGAAGAAGGCGACCGCCGCCGAGATGCCCATCAGCACCGCCTCGCTGCCGAGCATCACCCGGGCCCAGGTCCGGCGGGAGCCGCCGCCGTGGCGTGCCGCGACCCGGCCGCCGGCCACCGCTCCCACCAGGTAGCAGCTCAGGGATGTCGCCGCGTGCGGCACGGAGAAGCCGGGCGCTCCGGCCGCGGCGAAGCCCAGGACGACCACGTTGCCGGTCATGTTGGCCGTGAAGACGCGACCGAGGCCGAGGTAACTCACCGCGTCGATCAGGCCGCTGATCACGGTCAGCGCCAGCAGCACGACCACCAGGCGCACACCGCGCCGCTCGGGGTCCTCGGTCCGGGTCTCCGCCGTCATGTGTCCTCCGGCCGGGCGGGTGGGGCGGGCAGGGCGGTCCCCAGTGCATCACGGGCGGCGCCCACGCAGACGCGCGCACCCCCGCCGGCGTGGGCGAGGGTGCGTGCGCGTGCTGGACCGGGAGGCGGCCGGTCAGTGGGGGGAGGAGGCGGCTCAGTACCAGCCGTTGGCCTGCCAGAACTTCCAGGCGGCGGCGGGGCTGCCGTAGCGGGACTTCATGTAGTCGAGGCCCCACTTGATCTGGGTGGCGGGGTTGGTCTTCCAGTCGGAACCGGCCGAGGCCATCTTCGAGCCCGGCAGGGCCTGGACCAGGCCGTAGGCGCCGGAGGAGGAGTTGGTGGCGGAGACGTTCCAGCCGCTTTCCCGCTTGACGATGTTGCTGAAGGCGTTGAACTGCGCGGCGTCCGGGATCATCTTGTGCGCGATCGACTGGGCCTGGGCGGGCGCGGCGGTGGTCGCCGCGTGGGCCGGGGCCGAGGTCAGGACCATGCCGGCGGTGGCGGCGGCCACGGCGGCGGTGGTGAGGGCCTTCTTCGGGGTGGCGATGCGACGGATGATGGCGACGGACACGGAGAACCTCTTCGTACGGGGACAGGAACCGCCGGACGCTTGCCGGAACCACGCGCTGCGGGGCGGGGCGTACGTCGGCGCCGCGACCCGGTGGGGTTCGTCGGCGCCTGGCGACTGCTCCAGAGAAACAGGCTCGAAAGATGTCCGCAATGACCCCCTTTACTAGTTGTGGCCGGATCCGGGGGGAAAGTGTGCCGTGTGAAGTGGCTCTCAATGTGCAGGTCAGGTGGGGTGCGGGTGCAGACATTTCGGACAAGTCCTACTACGGTGTCGCGTCGTAGGTGACTTGCCTCATGTGGGGTGCTTCACCGGTCGGCTGGCGCTCCGCGCGTGAGCGGTCGCTCGCCGTCACCGCGCGGACGCGTCGAATGTGACCGCCGTCTCGAACGCCGCCCGGCGCGTGGCCCGGCGCAGCGCCCTGAGGACCGCCGGGCCGAGCGTCAGGGTCAGGACGACCGTGCAGACCGCCCGGCCGAGGTCCCAGCCAAGGGAGGTGGCCAGGCAGTACGCGAGGAAGCGGGCCAGGTTCGCGGGGACGGCGGCGTGCGGGTCGAAGGCGATGCCCGAGGCCAGTGCGCTCATGAAGGGCCAGCCCGCCAGGTTCATCACCGTGCCGTAGGCGAAGGCGGCCAGGCAGCCGTAGGAGGAGAGGAGTACGAGTTCGGCCCGGCCGCGCAGCCGGTCCGGGGCCGGAAGCAGGCCCGCGCCCATCGTGAACCAGCCCATGGCGAGCATCTGGAACGGCATCCACGGGCCCACCCCGCCCGTGAGCAGCGCGGACGCGAACATCGTGACCGAGCCGAGGACGAAGCCGAAGCCCGGTCCGAGGACGCGCCCGCTGAGCACCATGAGGAAGAACATCGGCTCGATACCGGCGGTGCCCGCGCCGATCGGCCGCAGCGCGGCACCGGTCGCGGCCAGCACCCCCAGCATGGCCACGGCCTTCGGGCCCAGCCCCGATTCGGAGATCGTCGCGGCGACGACGGCGACGAGGAGCACGAGCAGCCCGGCGAAGAGCCAGGGTGCGTCCTGCGCGTGGGCGCCGAGCTGGGAGTCGGGCGGGGCGAGGAAGGGCCAGCCGAAGGCGACCACACCGACCGCGCCGACCAGGACCAGCGCGGCCGTGGAGCGGGGGCCGAGCTGGACGGGACGGGGACTGGTACGGGGACGGGTGCGGCGGGTCATGCGAGTGCCTCCCGGACCTGGGTGACCGTGAGCCAGCGCTGCGGGGCGAGGATCTTGGTCACCTGGGGTGCGAAGGACGGGGACGAGACGACGATGTCGGCCGTCGGACCGTCGGCGATCACCTCGCCGTCGGCGAGCAGCACGACCCGGTGGGCGATCTCGGCCGCCAGCTCCACGTCGTGCGTGGCCAGCACGATGGCGTGCCCCTCGGCCGCGAGGCCGCGCAACACCGTGACCAGGCGGGCCTTCGCCGCGTAGTCCAGCCCCCGGGTCGGCTCGTCGAGCAGGAGCAGGGGAGGGCGGGCGGTCAGTACGACGGCCAGGGCGAGCGCGAGCCGCTGGCCCTCGGAGAGATCGCGCGGGTGGGTGCCGTCGCCGATGTCCGGCAGCAGCTCCGACACCAGCGCACGGCAGGTGCCCGGCACGGCCCCCGCGTCCCGGTCGGCCGCCGCGCATTCCGCGCCGACCGTGTCCGCGTACAGCAGGTCCCGGGGCTCCTGCGGAACCAGGCCGACCCGGCGCACCAGCTCGCGCGGCGGGGTCCGGTGCGGCACCGCCCCGCCGACGTGCACCGATCCGGCGGACGGGGTGACGAGACCCACCAGCGCGGAGAGGAGGGTGGACTTCCCGGCGCCGTTGCGGCCCATGAGGGCGACCGTCTCACCGGGGGCGACGGTGAGGTCCACGTGCCGGAGCGCGTCGACGCGGTCCCGACGGACGGCCAGGGAGCGGACCTCGGCGGCTGCGGGAGGCGTGGCGGCCTTCTCGGGAGTGCGCCGGAACAGGCGCCGGCGGGGGGCGCACGGCGGAGAAGCGGGTGCCGTAGCGGCGGTCGGCAGCGCGTCGGGGGAGGCGTCCCGCCCGGTGAGCCGGTCCCGGAGTCCGCCCGCCCTGCGGCGCGCGTCCCGTACCGTCAGCGGCAGCGGGGACCAGCCCGCCAGGCGGCCCAGGTCCACCACCGGCGGGTACACGGGCGATACGGCCATCACCTCGGCCGGGGTGCCGAGGACGGGGGCCGCGCCGGGGGCGGGCAGGAGCGCGATCCGGTCGGCGTACTGGACGACGCGTTCCAGCCGGTGCTCGGCCATCAGGACCGTCGTACCGAGGTCGTGCACGAGCCGTTGGAGGACGGCGAGCACCTCCTCCGCGGCGGCGGGGTCGAGCGCCGAGGTCGGTTCGTCGAGGACGAGGACCCTGGGGTGCGGGGTGAGCACCGATCCGATGGCGACCCGCTGCCGCTGGCCGCCGGAGAGGCCGGCGATGGGCCGGTCGCGCAGGTCGGCCAGGCCGAGCAGGTCGAGGGTCTCCTCGACGCGCCGCCGCATCACCTCCGGCGCGAGCCCCAAGGACTCCATTCCGTAGGCGAGTTCGTCCTCCACGATGTCCGTGACGAAGTGCGCGAGGGGATCCTGGCCCACCGTGCCCACCACATCGGCGAGTTCACGCGGCTTGTGGGTACGGGTGTCCCGGCCGGCGACCGTCACCCGGCCGCGCAGGGTGCCGCCGGTGAAGTGCGGGACCAGCCCGCTGACCG
The DNA here is from genome assembly GCF_044387825.1 of Streptomyces sp. NPDC020299. Taxonomy (NCBI): domain Bacteria; kingdom Bacillati; phylum Actinomycetota; class Actinomycetes; order Kitasatosporales; family Streptomycetaceae; genus Streptomyces; species Streptomyces sp. NPDC020299. The sequence continues at coordinate 476,660 of NZ_JBIRWL010000004.1, read as the reverse complement.
CGCCCAGCACGGTGGACTTGCCCACGCCCGACGGGCCGGCGAGCAGCACGAGTTCGCCCTCGGGCACCTCGAAGTCCACACCGCGGACGGTTGGTTCGGCCGCGCCGTCGTAGGTCACGGAGACGTCCTCGAAGCGGATCACGACGACTCCTTGGTGACGGCGGGGGCGGCGGGGGCGCTTGGGGCGACGAAGGCGGGGAGGAGAGCGAGGAGCACGGCCGCCGCGGGCCAGAGGGGAAGTTCGGGTGCGGTCAGCGGTACGACCCCGGGGTGCAGGGCGTCCGGGTCGCGCACGGAGGCGAGCGTCAGCAGCGCGGCGACGGCCGCGCCGGACGCGGCGACCAGCCAGGCGCGCGCGTTCCAGGCGTCCGGCCGGTAGCGGGTGCGCAGGGTACGGCGGCCCCCGAGGCGCAGCCCCGCGAGGGCCGCGGCGACCCCGGCGACCATGACCGGCAGCCCGTACGTGCCGCCTTCCGCGGTGAGCAGGCCGTACGTGCCCGCGCAGACGCCGAGCAGGCCGCCCAGGGTGAGGGCGGCGGTCGTACGACGGATCCGGGCGGGGACGTCGGCGGTACGGCCGTAACCGCGGGCGTCCATCGCGGCGGCGAGCGCGACGGACCGCTCCAACGCGCCCTCCAGCACCGGGAGTCCGACCTGGAGCAGGCCCCGCAGGCCCCGGTCGGGGCGGCCGCGCAGCCGGCGGGCGGCGCGCAGCCGCTGGACGTCGGCGATCAGGTTCGGCGCGAAGGTGAGGGCGACGACCACGGCCACGCCCGTCTCGTAGAGCGCGCCGGGCAGGGACTTGAGCAGCCGGGCCGGGTTGGCGAGGGCGTTCGCCGCGCCGACGCAGATCAGCAGCGTGGCCAGCTTCAGGCCGTCGTACACCGCGAACAGCACTCCCTCGGCGGTGACTTCGCCGCCCAGGCGGATGCCCTGCGCCCAGTGGGGGAGCGGGACTTCGGGGAGGGTCACGAGCACGTGCGTGCCGGGGATGGGGGAGCCGAGCACCACCGCGAAGGTGAGGCGGACGAGGAGGACGGCGAGGGCGAGCTTGGCGAAGGCGCCGTAGGAACGGGCCCAGGGGGCGCTGCCGCGGTGGGTGGCCACGACGTATGCGGAAGCCGTGATCAGGAGGGCGAGGAGGAGGGGGTTGGTGGTGCGGGTGGCCGCGGTGCCCAGGCCTATGGACCACAGCCACCAGGCACCGGGGTGCAGGGCGGGGACGCTACGCGCGGCCACGGCGCCGAGCCCGCCATATCGCCGCCGCGCCCAGCAGCACGACGGCACCCACTCCCACCGGCAGGCCCACCGACGGGCCGTCCGACGTGCTGTGCGAGGGCTTGCTCCCGGCCCGTTCCTCGGCCGGCTTCCCCGCCGCCACCTGCTCCCCGCACCCCTTGCGCGGATACCCGTCGATCGCGCACAGCAGTGCGTTGGTGTCGTAGCGGAGCGGCCCGGCCACCGCGGCCAGCGCGTCCGCCGTCGTCCCGTCGCCGGAGACCGCCGCGCAGGCCGTCCGGCGGCCGGGCGGGGTTTCTCCGGAGGGGGCGTCGGCGGCCGTGCCGAAGTCGAGGACCAGGGCGATGCGCTTCCTGCCCTCCCGTGCGGGCACCTTGGCGCAGATCGCGTCGAAGTCCGCGGTGCCGCGTGGCCGCGTCGCACTGGCGGAGTCCTCGCTCACCGCGAAGCGGAAGCCCTGGACGTCGCCGTCGGCGGGACGCGCGGTGGACGGGCCCTGCGTGGCGTACGTCCAGTGGCCGCCGGTGCGCTCCCAGAAGGACCAGTAGCGGTAGCCGGTGGCCTGGGCCTGCCCGGCCGACACCACGCACAGGAGCGCGGCCAGGAGCGCGGCCAGGAGCGGCGCCCCGGCACGGCGGACGACGATCACGGCTGCTGCTTCCTGCGGCGGCCGCTGAGCAGGAAGCCGATGCCGATGCCGGCGACGAGGCCGGTGCCGACGATCCACCACACCTTCGTCCCCGAGTCGTGCTTCGCCGGCTTGGTCTCAGCGCCGGTCGCCCGTCCCGTTGCCGCCGTCTGCGGCGCCGGTCCGGTCGCGTCGAGCGCCCGCACCAGGTCCGTACCGCCGAAGTCGTGCGGGTCGGCGCCCATCGCGTGCGCGGCGAGGATCAGCTCGGCGTAGGCGGCGGGGCCGGACTGCTTCGCCCACTGCGCCGCGTGCTTCTCCAGCCAGGCGTACGGCCTTTGCGCCTGATCCGCCCAGCCCTGTGCGGCGAGGGCGACGACCGCGTCCGCGGTGTTGCCGTAGTCGGGCTGGTCCTTGGCGCCGGGGAGGCTGGAGGTGAGGTGGCCGGTGTCGTGCGTCTGGTCCGCCAGGTAGGCGGCGCCGTTGCGGGCGATCTGCTGCGGGGCGAGCGGCTTGTCGGAGTTGGCGCAGACGTAGCCCTCCTCCGGTGCCTTCCCGGCCGTCGTCACGAAGCCCTTGCCGAGCGAGCCCAGCACCCCGGCCGCCGTCGCGTCCGCGTTGGCCGCCAGTTTGCCCTTCTTGTCCGGCTGGTAGGCGAGGGCGCCGCCGCCGTCCTCGTCGCAGGGGATGGACCACTTGGCCAGCAGTTCGGCCGGGGTCCTGCCCTCGGTACGGAGCTGGAGGGGGTGCTCGCCGGCCGCCGCGAGGGCACCGATGACGACGGAGGTGGAGTTGGTGTCGCTGGGCGAGCCCGGCGTGTAACTCCAGCCGCCGTCCTCGTTCTGCATCGCCTTCAGCCAGACGGCGGCCTTGTGGACCTCCCCCTCGTGCTCGCCGAGCGCGTGCAGGGCCTGTACGGCGGCGGCCGTGCTGTTGGTGTCGGCCTGGGCGGAGGTCTTCGCGCACGACTTGGCGGGGTCCGGGCGGTAGGCGGCGAAGCCCCCGTCGGCGCACTGCTGCCCGACCAGCCAGTCGATGGCCTTCGCGGCGGGCCGGACACCGGCCGTGCGCTGGGCGAGCAGCGCGAGGGACTGCCGCCACACGCCGTCGTACTTCGGGTCCGTGCTGCCGTACAGCCCGGACGGGAGCGCCGTCGACGGGGAGGGCGACGGCGACGCGGCCGTGGCGGGCGCGGCTGCGGCTATGACGCCGACGGTGGCGAGAACCGCGGCGCTGCGGCGGACGTTCATGGTCGGCTACTGCCTCTCCCTGCGGGGGAGCACGGGCAGCACGGGGACACCCCGGGCGGCTCGGCTCCGTAGACCTCGACGGTGCCGCGCGCGGCGGGTTGCCGCGCACGTGAGCCGGTCAACGTCCGTACGGGGCAGTCCGGCTCACCGTCGTGACGGTTTACGGTTGCGGGTCAGCGCCGGAATTGCACCGGCTTCCCCCCGTACGGGTGTGATGACGCCCGGACACTGTACCCGGCGGTAGACAGCGGCTGGGAGGCGGCTGTGCGTCAGGGGAGTCAGGGGGCCGTGTGAGGTGGCTAGGGTCGCGTCATGCTGCCGACGGGGAGACCGCTGGGTTCCGGCCGGACGGCCGACGTGTACGAGATCGACGAGGCGTGGGTGCTGCGCCGCGACCGGGCGGGCCGGGGGGACGCCGCCGCGGACGGCGCGGTGATGGCGTACGTACGGGAGCACGGCTACCCGGTGCCCCGGGTGCGGCCGTCCGGCTCGCGCACCGACCTGGTGATGGAACGGCTGTCCGGACCGACCATGCTGGCCGCCCTCCTGGACGGCTCGCTGGGCGCGGCCGAGGCGGGCGCGGAACTCGCCCGGCTGCTGCGGCTGCTGCACGCCGTCCCCGCCCGGGACTCCGCCGCCCCCGGCGCCCGCGTCCTGCACCTGGACCTGCACCCCGACAACGTGATCCTCACCCCGGACGGTCCCCGGGTCATCGACTGGAGCAACGCCGAGGACGGGCCGCCCGGTCTCGACTGGGGCATGTCCGCGGTGATCCTCGCCGAGGTCGCCGTCGGCGGCGAAGCCCTCGCCGCCCCGGCCCGCGCGCTGCTCACCGCCTTGCTCGCCGCCCCGTCCGGCCTGACGGAGACGGGGCTGACCGAGGCGCGGCGGCGGCGCGCCGCCAATCCGACGATGAGCGCACGGGAGGTCGAACTCCTCGGGGAGGCCGTGGAGTTGGTACGGACGCTCATCCGCTGACGACCCGGGTTGTCCCGACCCCCGATGCCGCTCCCCCATAGGCGGCACCCGGGGCCGGGGCCGGGTGGCGTCATGATCCTGTCCCGCGCGAGCCTCAACTGTCAACGATTGCTGCCTAATTCAGCAGCTGTCATTGACATCACTTCTCGACCGGCGGGCGACCCGGTAGCCTCGCGTCAACTCAGCCACGAAACCGACGACATGCCCAGGGGGGACATCGGTGAGTGACGCCCACGCCCCGCTCGCCGGCCTGCTCGACCGGCTCGGGGAGCTGACCGAACGGCCGGGCCGGCTACCGGAGGTCCTGGACGTGGCCGGCCTCTCGTACCGCACCGGCATCCCCGCCGAGGTGGTCGCCCGACTGCTCGCGGGCGGCGCCGCCCCCGACACCGGGCTGGCCCAACGGGTGCGGCAGCGGCTCGACTTCATCCGCGAGACCCGGCGCAGACCGGACGGCAAGCGCTACTCGCTGGACGAGCTGGCCAGGATCGCGGGCACCAGCCGGCAGTGGCTGAGCGAGTGGCGCAAGAGCGGCATGCCGAGCCTGGAACACACCGACCGGCTGCGCAGGTTCTTCGGCCTCCCCGCCGGATACTTCACCGCGGACGAGCCGGAGGCCCTGTACGAGGCCCTCCTGCCGGTGCTCCAGAGCCTGGAGGCGCAGGCCGACCCGCTGCTGCGGCTGCGCGAGAGCGGACTGGTACGACTGGCCATGCGCGCCCCGCGGATGAACCCCCGTCAGCTCGCCACGCTCGCCGACCTGGCCGAGATGATCATCACATCCGAGGACACGGACCCGAGCGCCGGGAACACGGACACGGGTGCCGGGAACACGGACACGAGCGCGGACATCACGAAGGACCGTCAGTGAGCCGGAAAAGATCGCCGAAGCGCTTCCTCGCCCAGCTCGTCCGCGACACCGCCCGCACCCTGACCCCGCCGACCGGGCCCGAGGCGTTCCTGCACGCCGTGTGCGACACGCTCAGCCCGCGGCTGGACCGCCCCGTACGGCTCAAGTTCGTCGCCTTCCCGCCGGAGTTGGACGTCTCCGGGGTCACCTTCGCCAAGGACGACGAGTACATCGTCGTGGTCGAGGACCGCGCGCCCGGCGCGCACAAGTTCGTCATCGCGGGGCACGAGATCGGCCACATCTACTACCAGACCCTGGACGTCCACTACCCGGCCGGCCTGCCCGCCGCCGCGCGCCGGCTGCTGTCCCGGGCCGAGGAGGACATCCCCTGGGAGCGGGTGGTCGCCATGGCCACGCGGTCCCCGGCCGCCACGACCGCCGAGGCCGAGTGGGAGGCCGAGGAGTGCGGACTGCGCCTGGCGGCCAAGTACGCCAAGGTCGTCGGCCCCTCGGCCGCGCCCGGCCGGACGACCCAGGACACCCTGACCGACCGTCTGTCGTCGTCGCTGGGCAACGCCGGCGGCCTGTGATGCGCTGGGACATAGCCGGCTCGTTCCTCGCCTACGCCGTGCCGGCCGTGCTGCTCGCCGTGGCCTTCGTGATCAAAGTGCCACTGCTCAGGCGGGCGTGGCAGGACCCGATCCTGCGGGCGACGGCCCTGCTGCTCGGCATCGGCGCCGTCACGTTCGCCTCCCTGCCGCCGGGCAACCTGCACCGCATCAACGCGCTCACCGGGGTGCCGAACTTCGCCGGCCTCTGGGTCTACTCGCTGCTCAGCGTCTACTGCGGCGCCTGCCTGTGGCTGATCATCACCTGGCGCGAGCCGCCCTCCCCGGCCCGGCGCCGGCGCACCCGCACGATCTGGATCGCGTACTCCCTGATCGTCGTCGGCCTGTGGGTGACCTTCTTCCTCGGCGACCACCACGTCGAGCGGCTGCGCGATCTGGACACCTACTACGCGACGACGCCGTGGATGCGCGAGTTCGCCATGCTCTACCTCGTCGCCCACATGGTGTCCGCCGTGGCCGCCGCGAGCATGCTGTGGGCCTGGTTCCGCGAGGTCCGCGACACCTGGCTGCGCCGCGCGGTGGTGCTCCTCCAGGTCGCCTACGCCCTCGGGCTCGTCTTCGACGTCGCCAAGATCGCCGCGATCGGGGCCCGCTGGAGCAGCCGGAACTGGGACTGGCTGTCGACGTACGTCGCGCCGCCGTTCGCCATCGCCGAGGCGATCCTGGTCGGGGTCGGCTTCATCGCCGGGCAGACCGGGCCGCTCGCCGAGGAACGCCGCCGGATGTGGCGCGCCCACCGCCGCCTGGAACCGCTGTGGCAGGCCGTGCTGACGGTCACCGCCCCGTCCGCCCCGGCGACCGGCCGGGTCAGCGGCGCCGAACTCCAGCTCGAACTGCGCCGGGCCGCCATCAACGACGCCCTGCTCAAACTCGCCCCGCACCTGAGCGGAGCCCGCCGCGAGCGGGCCCGCCGCGCGGCCCTCGCCGCCGGTCACCCCGACACCGCGGCGCGCGGCATCGCGGGCGCGGTGGACATCCTGGTAGCCGTCGACGCGGCGCGCTCCGCTGGCCAGGGCGAGGGCGTGGACCCGGGCCCCGCACACACCGATCACGGCCGCCCCTCCGATGTCCCGGCCGGCGAACTGGAGTCGATCGGGCAGGCGCTGCGCGTGCATTCGTCGACCGTGGAGACGATCCGCCGGGAGTCGGTGGCGAGGGAAGGTCTCACTCCGTATGTCTGAGAGAACGTATGCCTGAGAGAACGACCGCTCGCCGTCGCACCGCGATCGTGATCGGGGGCAGTACGACCGGGATGCTCGCCGCCTCCGTGCTCTCCAGCCGGTTCGACGAGGTCACGGTGATCGAGAGCGACCGGTTGCCCGAGGGGCCCGAGCCGCGCAAGGGGCTGCCCCAGGCCCGCCACGCCCATCTGCTGTGGTCCGGGGGAGTGGCCGCGCTGGAGACACTGCTGCCGGGGATCACCGGGAAGCTGGCCGGCAAGGGCGCCGGGCTGATCGACGTGATGACCGACCTGGTCAGCAAGGCGCCCTCGGGGCAGTGGTTCCGGCGGTTCGCCGACTCACGGCACCACATGATCGTGTGCAGCCGGGACCTGCTGGACGCGGTGATCCGCGCGGACGTCCTGGCCCGGAGCCGGATCACCCTGATGGACGCGACGAGGGTGCGGGGGCTGGTCGGCGACCGGTCCCGCGTGACGGGCGTACGGATACCGGGCGGGCCGGGGGCCGAGGAGACCGTCCTGCGCGCGGACCTGGTGATCGACGCGAGCGGGCGGGCCTCGCAGGCCCACAAGTGGCTGGCGGCACTGGGCCTCGCCCCGGTCGTGGAGCGCGTGGTGGACGCGGGCGTCGCCTACGCCAGCCGCGTCTACCGGGCCCCCGGCTCCACCGCGACCCTGCGGTACCCGGTCGTCAACGTCCAGGCGGACCCGCGCCGGGCGCCCGGCCGGGGCGGGGTCGTCGTCCCGGTCGAGGACGACCGCTGGCTGGTGACGCTGTCCGGCACGAGGGGCGGCGAACCGAGCGCCGACCCCGACGCCTTCGAGGAGTTCGCCCTCACCGGCCTCCGGGACCCCGTCATCGGCCGCCTGATCTCCCGGGCCGAGCCCCTCACGGACCCCGTGACCACCCGCAGCACGGCCAACCGCCGCCGCTACTACGAGAACGCCGAGGCCTGGCCCGACGGTTTCGCCGTCCTCGGGGACGCCGTCGCCGGCTACAACCCCGTCTACGGCCACGGCCTCTCGGTCGCCGCGCAGAGCGTCCTCGCCCTGCGCCGGGTCCTCGACCGCCACGGCCCCACCACCCCCGGCACCGCCCGCCGCATCCAGCGCGCGGTGGCCCGCCCGGTCGGCAACGCGTGGAACCTGGCGGTCGGCCAGGACGCGTACTACCCGGGGGCCGCCCCCCAGCCCCCCACCGCCGTCGAGCGCCTCCTGACGGCCTACGTCGACAAGGCGGTGGCCGCCGGCTCGCAGAACCCCCGAGCCCTGCGCGGCCTCCTGGACGTCATGAGCCTGAAGACCCCACCCACCCGCCTCTTCGCCCCCGACATGCTCTGGAACATCTGCTTCGGCCCCCGCAAGGGCCCACTGCCGGGGCCACCGCTGACCGAGGCGGAACGGGAGGCGGCGGGCCTCAGCTGACGGCCCGCGGGGTCGGGCCGCCGAAGGGCAGGGACAGCACACGGCTGTCCAGCAGCCACCGACCGTCGACCCGGCGGAACGCGTCCTCGTAGGTGCCGACCTGGACGGGTGCGCCGGGCGGAACGATGCCGCCCCCGTAACCGTCCACCCGGTACGTCGAGAAGTACGAGGTGGCGACAGCCGTGTCCGGAGTGATCACGGTGACGAGGATGTTGGACATCAGACGACGGGAGAGCCGGTCGGCGGGACGCGAGCCGAAATAGCTCCGCAGCTCCGCCCGGCCCTTGGCCACCCGCCCGTCCACCGGCCAGGACCAGCTGCCGTCCTCGGTGAACAGCTCGGCGACGGAGCCGGGTTCACCGAGGTCGAGACGGTGGACGAACTCGTGGATGACGCGCTCGCAGGCGCGCTCGGCGAGAAGGTTCTCCAAGGGGTCCATAAAGTCCATGAGACGGTTTACCAGCCGGGACCCCGCCCGCTCGACCGGTTAAACGGCCACGTACGCCACCGGCTCGCCCCCCGCCGCCGCCTCCGCGCGCCCCAGCTTCACCAGCCTGCGCAGATGGGCCTCCGCCTCCGACACCGCGATGGTCCTCGACCCGTACGGGATCTGCTCCCAGGGCCGGTTCCACTCCATCCGCTCGGCCAGCTGCCAGGGGGTGAGCGGCTCGGCGAGGAGGGAGAGCAGGCCGGTGAGGCGGGCCTCGTGGTGGGCGAGCAACTCCCGGACCCGGGACGGCGCGTCGGTGAAGGCGTGCTGATGGGCCGGCAGGACCTCGGCGGGGGCGAGCTCGCCGACCCGCTCCAGGGAGGCCAGGTAGTCGCCGAGAGGGTCGGTGACAGTGGCGTCGTCGGGATCCTCGTACAGCCCGATGTGCGGGGTGATCTCCGGGAGCAGATGGTCGCCGGAGAAGAGACGGCCGTGCCCGGGCAGCCGGCCCGGATGGGTCTCCTCCAGGTGCAGGCAGACGTGGCCCGGGGTGTGGCCCGGCGTCCACAGGGCGCGCAGCCGGCGGCCGGGGAGGTCGAGGAGTTCGCCGGGGACGATCTCGCGGTCGGGCGGCGCGGGCGAGAGACCGGGCACGGCACGGCGGCGACGGCCCGCGCGCAACGGGGCCACGTGCTCCTCCGGCGCTCCGGCGGCCGTGAGCTTGGCGGCCATGTAGGTGTACCAGTGCTCGGGATCCGTCTCCCGCGCCCGGCGGACGATCGCCGCGTCGGCCGCGTGCATCGCGATCCACGCCCCGGAAGCCTCCCGCACCTGCCCCGACAGCCCGTGGTGGTCGGGGTGGTGGTGCGTGATGACGACCCCGTGAACCTCCGCCACCGCCGTGCCGAGCGCCGCAAGCCCGGCCACCAGGGTCTCCCAGGACGCCGGGTCGTCCCAGCCGGTGTCGATCAGCACCGGCCCCCGGTCGGTGTCGACCACGTACACCAGCGTGTGACCGAGAGGATTGTCAGGAATCGGAACCGCTACGGACCGCACGCCCCCGCCATGCTCGAACGTCTTCGCCATCCGTCCTCCGCCCGCCGAGCCGCCCACGGCCATCACCCACAGCCGTCGCCCATGACCGTTGCCCACTATAACTAGAACTGGTTTCAATGGATGCCCAAGTCGACTGACGCTGTGGGCCGTTGCCGTCCGTGTCGGCGGCTGCCCGGATCGCGGAGCGATCCCTGCGCAAGGCGGCCGGGCCATGCGGGCCGTGAGCGGCTCGCGCGGCCACGTAGTCTCGTTCTCTCCACACGGGAGCAAGGGGCGGAGGCGTTCACTCGATGGCGAAGCCGGTACGTGCTGCACTGGGGGAGACCTGGCTCAAGTGCCAGGTCTGCCAGAACGACGTGTTCCGGGAGCGGGGTGTCCTGCTCAACAGCGCCGGCATGGAGTTCATGAGGCTGGCCTGGGCCGACGAGAACGCCACAGGCCTGATCTGCTGGCGGTGCGGCTACGTGCACCTCTTCGTCAACAAGGACATCAAGCTCTATCGGGCGGACAAGTGAAGGCCCACACCTTCCGCGCCCGCCCCTGATCATCGGGAAACCGCTGGTCGGGGGCATTCTCGTCCTGTCCGTGGACTCCTTTGACCGGAACTGATATCAGTTTCTGAAACAGCGTCAGATTCGGTGCGGCGGGAGGCAGTCGGTCATGACCGAGCTCGTGGAACACGGACAGCTGTTCATCGGCGGGGAGTTGACCGACCCCTTGGGCAGGGACGTCATCGAGGTCGTCTCGCCGCACACCGAGGAGGTCATCGGGCGGGTGCCGCACGCCTCGCGGGAGGACGTGGACCGGGCCGTCGCCGTGGCGCGGCGCGCCTTCGACGAGGGGCCCTGGCCGCGTACGACGCTTCAGGAGCGGATCGAGGTCGTCACCCGCATCAAGGACGCGATCGCCGCACGCCACGAGGAGATCGCCCGCGTGATCTCCTCCGAGAACGGCTCCCCGTACTCCTGGAGTGTGCTCGCCCAGGCCCTCGGCGCGATGATGGTGTGGGACGCGGCGATCAGGGTGGCGCGGGACTTCACGTACGAGGAGACCCGCGACGGGGTGCTCGGGAAGATCCTCGTGCGCCGCGAGCCGGTCGGGGTCGTCGCGGCGGTCGTCCCCTGGAACGTCCCGCAGTTCGTCGCCGCCGCCAAGCTCGCGCCGGCCCTGCTCACCGGCTGCACGGTGGTGCTCAAGCCGTCGCCCGAGTCACCCCTGGACGCCTACATCCTCGGCGAGATCGCCAAGGAGGCCGGGCTGCCGGACGGGGTGCTGTCCATTCTCCCGGCCGACCGCGAGGTCAGCGAGTACCTGGTCGGGCACCCCGGCGTCGACAAGGTCTCCTTCACCGGCTCGGTCGCGGCAGGCAAGCGCGTGATGGAGGTCGCCGCGCGCAACCTCACGCGCGTGACGCTGGAGCTGGGCGGCAAGTCGGCGGCGGTCGTCCTGCCCGACGCGGACCTCGAGACGGCGGTGCCCGGAATCGCCTCGGCGGCCTGGATGAACAACGGCCAGGCCTGCGTCGCCCAGACCCGCATCCTCGTACCCCGCTCCCGCTACGACGAGTTCGCCGACGCCTTCGCCCAGGCGGCGGGGGCGCTCACGGTCGGCGACCCGCTGGACCCGGCGACCCAGGTGGGCCCGCTGGTCGCCGAACGGCAGCAGCGCAGGAACCTCGACTACATCCGCATCGGCCAGGAGGAGGGCGCCAAGATCCTCACCGGCGGCGGCCGGCCGGCCGGGCTGGAGCGCGGCTGGTACGTCGAGCCCACCCTCTTCGGCGACGTCGACAACTCCATGCGCATCGCCCGCGAGGAGATCTTCGGCCCGGTGATCTGTCTCCTGCCGTACGGCGACGAGTCCGAGGCCCTGAAGATCGCGAACGACTCGGACTACGGCCTCTCCGGCAGCGTGTGGACCTCGGACGTCGAGCACGGCATCGAGGTCGCCCGGCAGGTCCGTACCGGCACCTACTCGGTCAACACCTTCAGCCTCGACATGCTCGGCCCGTTCGGCGGCTACAAGAACTCCGGCCTGGGACGGGAGTTCGGCCCCGAGGGGTACGGCGAGTACCTGGAGCACAAGATGATCCACCTGCCGGCCGGCTGGGAGGCGTGAGGGGGCATGGGGGACCGCTGGCACATCGAGGTCGACCGCTCCGTCTGCATCGGCTCCGCCCAGTGCCTCCACCACGCCCCCGACGGCTTCCGCCTCGACACCGCCCGCCAGTCCCATCCGGTCTACGCGGACACCGACGCGAACGAGAAGGTGCTGGCCGCGGCGGAGAACTGCCCCGTGGAGGCCATCGCGATCACACTGGTGGACGGCGGGGAGGCGGTGTTCCCGCCGGAGGAGTAGAGGCGTAGGAGAGCAGGGGAGTAGGAGGCTGAAAAAAAGTCCCCTTTGGGGGGTTCCATAACGTGCTGGACGACTTATCCTGAAAACAGCCTACGAGGCGAGTGAGGGAGTCTGACCGGAGTAGCCGACTCTGGCGCGACGCCGAGAAAGTTTCGGCATCCGCCGTGGCCGACAGCGACGGTCCGACTGAGAGGCCGAACGGCAGCAGTCAGGCCGGAAAGCGACCCCTATTACCTGACCCGGGTAATGCCGGCGAAGGGAACCCGTCTCGTAGGTCTTTCCTGTGCGGTCACACGTCCGGTCACACGTCGGGTCACGCGTCGGGTCGCTCAGTCATGGGAGCCCCCGCCGTCCGTCGGCTCCGTCAGATCGATCAGGCGGCACACCGTTTCGATGTCGATCTTGACCTGGGCGATGGAGGCGCGGCCCGACAGCCAGGTGATCAGGGCCGAGTGCCAGGTGTGCTCGATCACGCGGACGGCGGAGAGCTGCTCGGCAGTCGGGTCGTCCAGGCCCATCGCGTCCAGGATGATCGCCGTGGTCTGCCGGGAGACCTGGTCGACCTCCGGAGAGACGCTGCGGTCGGCGAAGGTGAGCGCGCGCACCATGGCGTCGGCGAGGTGCGGCTCGCGCTGGAGCGCGCGGAAGGCCCGCATCAGGGTCTCCGCCACCCGCTGGGCCGCCGTGTCGCCCGCCGGGGGCTTCTTCCGCAGCGTGCCGTGCATGTGCTCCAGCTGGTCCTGCATCGTGGCGACCAGCAGATGCACCTTGGACGGGAAGTAGCGGTACAGCGTGCCGAGCGCCACCTGGGAGGACTCGGCGACCTCCCGCATCTGCACCGCGTCGAAGCCGCCCCGGCTGGCCAGCTGCGCGCTGGCGTGCAGGATCCGGCGGCGCCGGGCCTCCTGCCGCTCCGTCAGGGGGGCGGAGGCGGGGTGCGCGGTACTGGATTCCACCTTGGCGTGCGCAGGCATCGGTCCCGTTCCGTGACAGTCGGTGAGGCAGCCGTTGAGGGCGAGTGATCACCCAGCATGGCAGGGGCCCGGCCGTGGCGCGAATCACCTGATCCACTGCTGCCTGCGCCCCTACCTGCCGGTAGATTCAGAGCCTCTTGAACGATCAAGTCTGAAACTTGTTCTAGATTAGCGTCCCGACGTAGTCTCGCGGGACAGAGCAGGGAGAAGGGGGCTCAGAGTGACCGCTGAGGCCAGGGAGGCGGGCGTCGAAGAGGACCCCGCCGCCGACGGCGAGCGACCGCTCGACATCGCGCTCCTCACCTATAAAGGGAACCCGTTCTGCGGCGGCCAGGGCGTCTACGTCCGGCACCTCTCCCGCGAGCTGGCCCGCCTCGGCCACCGGGTGGAGGTCATCGGCTCCCAGCCCTACCCCGTACTGGACGATGACGGCGACGGGACCGGGACCGGGGCCGGGACAGCGGGTTACGGCGGCCGGCTGAGCCTGACCGAGCTGCCCAGCCTCGACCTCTACCGCCAGCCCGACCCCTTCCGCACCCCGGGCCGCGACGAGTACCGCGACTGGATCGACGCGCTCGAGGTCGCCACCATGTGGACCGGCGGGTTCCCGGAACCCCTCACCTTCTCCCTGCGCGCCCGCCGCCATCTGCGCGCCCGGCGCGGGCAGTTCGACGTCATACACGACAACCAGACCCTCGGCTACGGCCTGCTGGGCGACATCGGCGCCCCCCTGGTCACCACCATCCACCACCCGATAACGGTGGACCGGCAGCTGGAGCTGGACGCCGCCGACGGCTGGCAGCGCCGCTACTCGGTCCGCCGCTGGTACGCCTTCACCCGGATGCAGAAGCGCGTCGCCCGCCGGCTGCCCTCCGTGCTCACCGTCTCCGGCACCTCCCGGCAGGAGATCGTCGACCACCTCGGCGTCCGCGACGACCGTATCCACGTCGTCCACATCGGCGCCGACACCGACCTCTTCTCGCCGAATCCGGCGGTGCCCGTCGTGCCCGGCCGGATCGTCACCACCTCCAGCGCGGACGTGCCGCTCAAGGGCCTGGTCTTCCTCGTCGAGGCGCTCGCCAAGGTGCGCACCGAGTACCCGGACGCCCACCTCGTCGTCGTCGGCAAGCGCGCCGAGGACGGACCGGTCGCCCAGGCCATCGAGCGGTACGGCCTCGAGGGCGCCGTCGAGTTCGTGAAGGGCATCTCCGACGCCGAACTGGTGGACCTGGTCCGCTCGGCGGAGGTCGCCTGTGTGCCGTCGCTGTACGAGGGCTTCTCCCTGCCGGCCGCCGAGGCCATGGCCACCGGCACCCCGCTTGTCGCCACGACCGGCGGCGCGATCCCCGAGGTCGCCGGACCCGACGGGGAGACCTGCCTGGCGGTGCCGCCCGGCGACGCGGGGGCGCTGGCCGCCGGGCTCGGGCGACTGCTCGGTGACCCCGGACTGCGTGCGCGACTCGGCGCGGCCGGGCGCGAGCGGGTGCTGAAGCGGTTCACCTGGGCGCGGGCCGCCGAGGGCACCGTGGCCCGGTACCGCGAGGCCATCGGCCGTTCCGGGGCCGGGAATCCAGGCCGCCCCACGGCCGCGACAGGCGTCTACTCCGAACACTCCGAAAGCAGGGCCACGTGCTGACCGTCGACTTCTCCCGGTTCCCGCTCGCCCCGGGCGACCGTGTCCTGGACCTCGGCTGCGGGGCGGGCCGGCACGCCTTCGAGTGCTACCGGCGCGGCGCGCAGGTCGTGGCCCTGGACCAGAACGCCGAGGAGATCCGCGAGGTCGCCAAGTGGTTCGCGGCGATGGAGGAGGCGGGCGAGGCCCCCGCGGGCGCGACCGCCACCGCCATGGAGGGGGACGCCCTCGCGCTGCCCTTCCCCGACGAGTCCTTCGACGTCGTCATCATCTCCGAGGTGATGGAGCACATCCCCGACGACAAGGGCGTACTCGCGGAAATGGTCCGGGTGTTGAAGCCCGGCGGCCGGATCGCCATCACCGTCCCGCGCTACGGCCCCGAGAAGGTCTGCTGGACGCTGTCCGACGCCTACCACGAGGTCGAGGGCGGCCACATCCGCATCTACAAGGCGGACGAGCTGCTCACGAAGATCCGTGAGGCGGGCCTGAAGCCCTACGGCACCCACCACGCGCACGCCCTGCACTCCCCCTACTGGTGGCTGAAGTGCGTGTTCGGCGTCGACAACGACAAGGCACTGCCCGTGCGGGCGTACCACAAGCTGCTGGTCTGGGACATCATGAAGAAGCCGCTGGCGACCCGGGTCGCCGAGCAGGCGCTGAACCCGCTCATCGGCAAGAGCTTCGTGGCGTACGCGACCAAGCCGCACCTGCCCCTGCTCTCCGAGACCTCTGAGACCCCCGAGGCGGCCGCCAAGTGACGACCCCCCGGACAGAACACCTCGTCCTGCCCGGGGTCCTCACCGCCGAGCAGGCCGCCGAGACCGTACGCGGCATCCTCGCCGTGCAGCGGGAGGACGGCGCGATCCCGTGGTTCCGGGGACACCACCTCGACCCCTGGGACCACACCGAGGCGGCCATGGCCCTGGACACGGCCGGCGAACACGACGCCGCCGAGCGGGCGTACACCTGGCTGGCCCGGCACCAGAACGAGGACGGCTCCTGGTACGCGGCGTACGCGGACGGGGCGCACGACGATGTCACGGACCGCGCCCGCGAGACGAACTTCGTCGCGTACATAGCCGTGGGCGTCTGGCACCACTACCTGTCCACCGGCGACGACACGTTCCTGGACCGCATGTGGCCCTGCGTGTACGCGGCGTTGGAGTGGGTGCTCAGCTCCCAGCAGCCCGGCGGGCAGATCGGCTGGCGGCGCGACGAGGACGGCACCGGCACGGCGGACGCGCTGCTGACCGGCAGCTCCTCCATCCATCACGCGCTGCGGTGCGGCCTCGCCATCGCCGAGCAGCGCGAAGAGCCCCAGCCGGACTGGGAGTTGGCGGTCGGCGCGCTGCGCCACGCGATCCGCCGGCACCCGGAGCGGTTCCTGAACAAGGACCGCTACTCCATGGACTGGTACTACCCGGTCCTGGGCGGCGCCCTGACCGGCGCGGAGGCGAAGGAACGCGTCGAGGCCGACTGGGACCGCTTCGTCGTCCCCGGCCTCGGCGTCCGCTGCGTAGTCCCCAACCCCTGGGTCACGGGCGGCGAGTCCGCCGAACTCGCCCTGGCCCTCTGGGCGATGGGCGAGTCCGACCGCGCGCTGGAGATCCTCCAGTCCATCCAGCACCTGCGCGACCCCGGCACCGGCCTCTACTGGACCGGCTACGTCTTCGACGACGACGCCGTCTGGCCCCGCGAACTCACCAGCTGGACAGCGGGCTCCCTGCTCCTCGCGGTCGCCGCCCTCGGCGGCCACGAGGCCACCTGCGCGGTCTTCGGCGGCGAACACCTGCCACCCGGCCTGGACCCGGACTGCTGCGCGTAGCCGTCCGGCGGTTCGACGGGGACGCGGGGCCAGGCCCCGGAGCGTGCGGCCGACGTGCCCGCGATCAGTCGTAGCCGACGATGATGCGGGCGCATGCCTCGCCGAGGGTGCTTCGTCCTCCGGGGTTCCCCCGGGCTCCGGGTCACGCGACCAGGGAATCCGGGGACGTGTGGCCGGACCGTAGCCGGTCGGGCCGTGGCCCGTGCCGCGGCGGGGCACGGAGGCTGCGGGGCGCCCTTCAGCCGCCCCGCAACCGTGTCATCCGCGTACCCCCGGAGGGCTCAGTGGCGGTGGATGCGGTTGGCCAGGGCGTGGCCGATGAAGAGGTAGACCACGGCGGCCAGACCGTAGCCGAAGACGACCCGGGCCCAGGCCCTGTCGAAGGTGAACAGGTCGCGCGACCAGCCGGCCAGCCAGTTGGCCGCGTTGTGGATGAACTGGACCAGGTCATTGGCCCGGTTCGCGTCCAGCAGGTACATCAGGATCCACAGTCCGAGGATCACGGCCATGATGTCCGCGACCACCGCGACGACAGTCCCAGCGGAGTTGGAGCCACTGCGATATCGAGACATACTCTCCGTCTGGCCCCGTAAGCCCGGTTGAAACCGCTCAGGAGTTCAACTCGGCCAGCACCCGCAGCGAGTGCGCGTCCGGCGACAGCGCCAGCAGGTCCGTCACCGGGCCCTTGCGCCACGACTGAAGCCGCTCGGCGATGCGTTCGCGCGGGCCGACCAGGGAGATCTCGTCGGCGAAGGCGTCCGGGACGGCGTGCACGGCCTCCTCGCGGCGGCCGGAGAGGAACAGCTCCTGGATGCGGCGGGCCTCCTCCTCGTACCCCATGCGCGCCATCAGATCGGCGTGGAAGTTGCGGGCCGCGTGGCCCATGCCGCCGATGTAGAAGCCGAGCATGACCTTCACCGGGAGCAGGCCCTCGGCCACGTCGTCGCAGACCCGCACCTGGGCCATGGGGGCGACGAGGAAGCCCTCCGGGAGGTCGGTGAGGGAGGGCCCGTAGACCTCGGGGCGGGTGGGGGACCAGTACAGGGGGAGCCAGCCGTCCGCGATGCGGGTCGTCTGGGCGACGTTCTTCGGGCCCTCCGCGCCCAGCAGGATCGGCAGATCGGGGCGCAGGGGGTGGGTGATGGGCTTGAGGGCCTTGCCGAGGCCCGTGCCGTCCGCGCCCCGGTACGGATGGGAGTGGAACCGCCCGGCCACCTCCACCGGCGCCGCCCGCCGCAGCACCTGCCGTACGACGTCCACGTACTCCCGGGTCGCGGTCAGCGGCGAGGCCGGGAACGGACGCCCGTACCAGCCCTCCACCACCTGCGGTCCCGACAGCCCGAGCCCCAGCATGACGCGCCCGCCGGAGAGGTGGTCGAGCGTCAGCGCGTGCATCGCGGTCGTGGTCGGCGAACGGGCCGCCATCTGGGCAACCGCCGTGCCCAGCATGATCCTTGAGGTCTGCGCGGCGATCCAGGTCAGCGGTGTGAAGGCGTCCGAGCCCCAGGATTCGGCCGTCCACACGGAGTGGTAGCCGAGCCGCTCGGCCTCCCGCGCCAGCGCCACATGGTCGGGGGAGGGGCCGCGGCCCCAGTACCCGAGTGCGAGACCGAGCCGCATCCCTGCCTCCTGACGGTACGTCAGATCCGGTGGGTGACTGTACGGCAACGGCCCCCCGCCCGGAAGAGCGAGGGGCCGTACGCGACGGTGGCGGCGGACTCAGCCGCGCTGGATCCCGGAGGTGTCCTGGAGCACACCGCGGCGGCCGTCCTGGGTCTGCGCGACCAGGTTGGCACCGCGCTGCTCGACCGCCAGGTACCAGGTGCCCGGCGCCAGTTCGGCGATCGGCGCCTGCGAGCCGTCCTCCGCGAACAGCGGACGCGGCACCGGCACGGCGAACCAGAACGGCGAGAAGTCGGCCGGCTGCGACTGGGCCGGGGGCTGCGCACCCGGCTGCGGGCCCGGCTGTGCGCCCGGCTGGGGCTGCGCACCCGGCTGCTGCCCGAAGGGCTGACCCGGCTGCGGCTGAGCACCGTACGGCTGCTGCGGCGCGCCCGGGTAGCCGTAACCACCGGGAGGCTGGGCACCGTAGGGCTGCGGGGCGGCGGGCTTGGGGGCCGGGATCAGAGCGGCCTGGAGGGCGGGGACGAGGGGGGTGGCGACGGCGGCGCCGGCCAGGGCGAGGGCGGCGATGAAACCGAGGATGAGACCGATGCCGGCATCGACGCCGTCGGGCACGCCCACCAGCGACCAGAAGAAGACCCAGGCGGACAGGATCGAGAAGCCCGTGCCGACCATACCGAGGTCCAGACCGGCCACCTTGCGCTGCTGCGGCAGGCAGCGGTTGAGGACGATCAGGGCGGCACCGATGACGGCCCCCATGTAGGTGCCGAGGCCCGTTCCGAGCTCGACCCCCCACGCGTTCTCGGTCTTCGTGTAGCCCGCGTAGGAGTAGGAGTAATAGGCAAGGAACGACGCGATGAAGAGCAACACCGCTGCTCCGATCACCACGCCGTCGCCTCGAGTGAGGGAGCGGATATTCACTTCGATTCCTTTGCAGGTCGTCTCGTCGTCGGCAGAGGCGTCGCGGGGGGTGGCCCCTGATCGGACGAACACTATCGTTCGAATCAGCAGGCCGCGCGGCCGGACCGACCGCCGATCACTACCCGCGCAGGAAACTCACGATTCCCTCAGAGATTCCCTGCGCCGCCTTCTGCCGCCAAGCGCCGCTGGTGAGCAGTGCCGCGTCCTTGCTATCGCGCATGTTGCCGCACTCGATGAACACCTTGGGAACCGTTGACAGATTGAGACCGCCCAGGTCCTTACGCGTGACGAGACCGGTGCCGTCGCCGATGTAGTTGGAGGGCGGCTCACCCGTGACCCGCAGGAAGCTGCCCGCGATCCGCTCGCCCAGGGACTTGGAGGGGCCGGCGATGGGGCGGGTGTCGGCGGCGCCCGAGTGGACGGACGCCGGAAGGATGACGTGGAAGCCGCGGTTGCCCTCGGCGGAGCCGTCGGCGTGGATGGAGATGGCCGCGTCCGCGTGGGCGTTGTTCCCGATCCGGGCGCGCTCGTCCACGCACGGCCCCCAGGGCGGGGAGTCGCCGTCGTGGGTGAACTTCACCGTGGCGCCCTGCTGTTCCAGGATGGTGCGCAGCCGGTGGGCGACGTCGAGCGTGAAACGGGCCTCGGTGTAGCCGGAGTTGGTGGACGTGCCCGTGGTGTCGCACTCCTTGGAGTTCGTACCGATGTCCACCTGGCGGTTGATCTCGGCCGTGTGCCGGAAGTTGCCCGGGTTGTGGCCCGGGTCGATGACGACGACCTTGCCCTTGAGCGGGCCGGTGGCGGCGGGCGCGGAGGCCGAGGGCGTCCCGGACTTCTTGGCCGGGGCCGTGGGGCTCACCTTGCCGTCGTCCGTGGGGGAGCCCGTGAGGGAGCCCGGCGGCGAGGCGGAGAGCGGGCGTGAGACGGACGCCGAGCTGGAGGCGGGGGCGGCCTTGCCGGAGCCGCCCGGGGCGCCCACCGCCTCGTACACCAGCCAGCCCAGCAGGGCGCCGGGCACCAGCGCGGCGAGCGCGACGGTCAGCGGGCCGCGCCGGGACCGGCGGGGCTGCGGGGGATCGAAGTCCGGGCCTACGTACGACACGTCTGCCACCCTAGCGGCCGTTCCCGGTGCCCACATGCCGCAACTGGGCCGGGCGGGTGGCGCCTGGGGGCGCCAAGGGGCGCCGTGACGGCGGAGGCGCGGTCAGAGGTCGCTGACGACGAGCCACACGGCGACCGCCAGCACCACCAGGTACACACCGATGCCGACGACCCTGCCGAGCCGCTCCCGTCCCGAGCCTTCGAGCACCCGGCCGATGATGCCGACGAGCGGCGCCCCGAAGACGATCAGGGCGAGGCCGATCAGGTACCTCACCGGGCGGCCCCCGCCCGCGTCCGCCGCAGCACGCGCAGCGAACCCGTCACCGAGACCTCCGTGAACTCACCCGACTCCAGGGCCCGGAGGTAGACGCGATAGGGGGCCTGCCCGGTGAACTCGTCCGCCGGGTCCGGGAAGACGTCGTGGATGACGAGGAGGCCGCCCTCGGCCACGTGGGGGGCCCAGCCCTCGTAGTCGGCGCCCGCGTGCTCGTCGGTGTGGCCGCCGTCGACGAAGACCAGGCCGAGCGGGGAGTTCCAGAACGCGGCGATCTGCGGGGAGCGGCCGACCAGCGCCACCACGTGCTCCTCCAGGCCCGCCCTGTGCAGCGTCCTGCGGAACGTGGGCAGCGTGTCCATCAGGCCGATCTCGGGGTCGACCGTCTCCGGGTCGTGGTACTCCCAGCCCGGCTGCTGCTCCTCGCTGCCCCGGTGGTGGTCGACGGTGAGCGCGGTGACCCCGGCCTGCCGGGCCGCGTCCGCGAGCAGGACCGTCGAGCGTCCGCAGTACGTCCCGACCTCCAGGAGCGGCAGCCCCAGCCGGCCCGCCTCGACGGCAGCCGCGTACAGCGCAAGCCCCTCGTCCACGGGCATGAACCCCTTCGCCGCCTCGAACGCGGCCAGGATCTCGGGCTTGGGTGCCGCGGGCATGGGGGGCATGGGGTCCCTCTCGGTCGTACGTGCGTTTGGGCGCCCATGGTGCCGCACCCCCCGTCGGCGGGGCGACAGGGGGTGCGGAAGGGAAGCGCGCGAGGCAGGGCTGCTTACGCGTTGACCGTCTCGCCGGGCAGCGCCAGATCCAGCTCCACCGGCCGCTCGTCGCCCGTATGGGTCGCGGACGAGGCGTGCGGGCCGTGGCCGGTGGCCGTCGCGGCCAGGACGTAGGCGCCCTGGGCGGGGACCGCGAGGGCGTAGCTGCCGTCCTCGCGGGAGAGGGTGGCGCCCGCCTGGCGGCCCCGCTGGTCGATCAGGGTGACCTTGGCGCGGGCGACCGGGTCGCCGCCGGCGTCCAGGACCCGGCCGCGGAAGCCCCGCAGTACCTCCAGGACCTCCTCGGCGCGCTCCAGGTTGGCCTCCTCCTCGCTGCTGGCGCGCAGCTGGGGCGCGCGGTCCGGCTTGGGCAGGAACAGGGCCATCAGCAGGCCGATGGCCACCGCGCCGGTCGCGATCAGGAAGGAGACGCGGAAGCCGTGCATGGTCGGGATCGCGACGCCGCCGACGTTGTTCGCGGTGTTGGCCAGCACCATGCCGATGACTGCGCTGGAGACGGACGTGCCGATGGAGCGCATCAGCGTGTTGAGGCCGTTGGCCGCGCCGGTCTCCGATGCGGGGACCGCGCCGACGATCAGTGCGGGCAGGGAGGAGTAGGCCAGGCCGATGCCGGCGCCCAGGATCACCGCGATGACCAGGCTCTGCCAGGGGGCGCTCATCAGGCCGAGCCCGGCGCCGTAGCCGATCGCGATGATCAGCATGCCGAGGATCAGGGTGACCTTGGGGCCGTACTTCGCGGACAGCCGGGCGTAGACGGGCGCGGTGAACATCATCGTCAGGCCGAGCGGCGCGACGAGCAGACCCGCGACCACCATCGACTGGCCGAGGCCGTAGCCGGTGGCCTTGGGCAGCTGAAGCAGCTGGGGCAGGACCAGGGAGACGACGTAGAACGAGACGCCGACCATGATCGAGGCGAGGTTGGTGAAGAGCACGGCGGGCCGGGCCGTGGTGCGCAGGTCCACCAGCGGGGCCTTGACCCGCAGCTCCATCACGCCCCACAGGACGAGCACGACCGCGGCGGCGGCGAACAGGCCGAGCGTGGTGCCGGAGGTCCAGCCCCAGTCGCTGCCCTTGGTGATCGGCAGCAGGAAGAGGACGAGACCGGTGGACAGGCCGAGCGCGCCCAGCAGGTCGAAGGAGCCCTCGGCGCGCATCGGGGACTCCGGTACGACGAGGAGGGTGAGGGCGATGGAGAGCACGCCGAGGCCGGCGGCGCCGTAGAACAGGGCGTGCCAGTTCGTGTGCTGGGCGACGAGGGCCGCGGCGGGCAGCGCGAGGCCGCCGCCGACGCCGATCGAGGAGCTCATCAGCGCCATCGCCGAGCCGAGCTTCTCGCGGGGCAGCATGTCGCGCATCAGGCCGATGCCGAGCGGTATCGCGCCCATCGCGAAGCCCTGGAGCGTACGGCCGACGATCATCGTGAGCAGCTGGCTGGTGAGCGCGCTGACCAGGGCGCCGACCACCATGACGGCGAGGCTGAGGATCAGCATGCGCCGCTTGCCGTACAGGTCGCCGAGCCGGCCCATGATCGGGGTGGCCACGGCGCCCGACAGGAGAGTAGAGGTCAGGACCCAGGTGGCGTTGCTGGGCGCGGTGTCCAGCAGCTGCGGCAGGTCCTTGATGACCGGGACGAGCAGGGTCTGCATCACCGCGACCACGATGCCCGCGAAGGCGAGCACCGGGACCACTGCGCCGCTCGCTCTCCGGGTGGGCCGGTCGGTCGTCGTGTGCGTCATGGGGTGAGGCCTCCAGTGAGATGAGTGCTGGGAGAACCCCGTATGCATAGGCAACTATTCCGTTGCTTCGAGCCTCTAATGATTTCTTGACCTTCTCATGGGTATCTGACGCACTGTCGGATCAGGATCAGGATCAGGACCAGGATCAGGATCAGGATCAGGATCCGGGAGCCCGCCACGGATTCATCCGTGACCCGAGGCAACGGTCCGGGGGGCTCATGGACTCCTTTTTGGTATCCAGGAGGTGCCCATGGGGGTCGGAAGAGGGCTCGTGCGCCTCACAGCCAGCCCTGCTGCCGGGCCTCCCGCACCGCCTCCGCCCGATTGCGTGTGCTCGTCTTGCCGATCGCCGAGGACAGATAGTTGCGCACCGTGGACTCGGACAGGTGCAGCTTCGCGGAGATGTCGGCGACGGTCGCCCCGTCCACCGACGCCTTCAGCACGTCGCATTCGCGGGCCGTCAGCGGATTCGGGCCGGCGCTGAGCGCCGCCGCGGCCAGCACCGGGTCGACCACGGTCTCCCCGGTGAGGACGCGCCGGATCGCCGCGGCCAGCTCCTCCACCGGCCCGTCCTTGACCAGGAAACCGGACGCCCCCGCCTCCATGGCCCGGCGCAGATAGCCGGGCCGGCCGAAGGTCGTCAGTATCAGCACCCGGCAGTCGGGCACCTGCTCGCGCAGCTCCGCCGCCGCGTCCAGGCCGCTGCGCACCGGCAGTTCGATGTCCAGCAGGGCCACGTCCGGCCGGTGACGCAGCGCCGCTTCCACGATGGCGTCGCCCGTCGCGACCTGCGCGACGACCTCCATGTCCGCCTCCATGCCGAGCAGTAAGGCGAGTGCGCCGCGCATCATGCCCTGGTCCTCGGCGAGCAGGACCCTGATGTTCTTCACGGGCCAAGCGTAGCCAACACACGGCCAATTAAAGACTCTTCCTTGTTCGGTCAGCAGGGTTGACGGCCCACGGCCACACGCAAACAATCACCTCTGCATTTCCGGTAATTGCTCGGCATTACGGCGCTGAATAGGTTCGGTATTTCGATCGAACGGCGTCCGATATCTCGACCCCCCACCAATCCCCCCGCACTGCTCTACGAGGAACCGAAGAGGTGCACCGTGGATCCAAGACTCCCGAGCCGCAGTCCCCGGCGGCTCAGAAGCGCCGTGCTCTCCCTGCTCGCGGCGTTCGCCACCATCGCCGCGCTGCTGCTCGGCGTCGGCGCCCCACAGGCCGCCGCCGCGAGTTCGCTGCCCTGTGACGTCTACGCCGCCGCCGGCACCCCGTGTGTCGCCGCGCACAGCCTCGTCCGGGCGCTGTACTCGTCGTACAGCGGCTCGCTCTACCAGGTGCAGCGCGCCTCGGACTCAGCGACGTCGAACATCGGCCTGCTGACGGCCGGCGGGTACGCCAACGCGGCCGCGCAGGACAGCTTCTGCTCCGGCACGACCTGCATCATCACCAAGATCTACGACCAGTCCTCGCGCCACAACGACCTCACCGTCGAGGGCGCCGGCGGGGCGGGTGCGGCCGATGTCGGGGCGCCCGCGGACGCGCTGCCGGTGACCGTCGGCGGCCACCAGGTCTACGGCCTGGAGATATCAGCCGGCATGGGCTACCGGGACAACTCCACCTCCGGCGTCGCCGTGAACGGGCAGGCCGAGGGGATGTACATGGTGACCTCCGGCACCCACGTCAACGGGGCCTGCTGCTTCGACTACGGCAACGCCGAGACGAACAACAAGGACACCGGGAACGGCCACATGGACGCGATCAACTTCGGCACCGAGTGCTGGTTCTCGCCGTGCTACGGCCAGGGCCCGTGGGTGCAGGCCGACCTGGAGAACGGGCTGTTCCAGTCGGACGCCGGGTACAGCAAGAACACCTCCAACACCGGCACCGGACCACTGCCGTTCGTGACCGCGCTGCTGAAGAACAACGGCCAGAACCATTTCGCGCTGAAATATGGCAATGCGCAATCAGGCGGACTCACCACCACGTATTCCGGGGGCGAGCCGACCACGAGCGGCTACTCGCCCATGCACCAGGAGGGCGCGATCGTCCTGGGCACCGGCGGTGACAACAGCAACGGCTCCATCGGCTCCTTCTTCGAAGGTGTGATGACCTCCGGCATCCCGACGGACGCCGCCGACGACGCCGTGCAGGCCGACATCGTCTCCGTCGGCTACGGCGGCGCGACCGGCAGCACCGGGTCCCTGACGCCCGGCTCGGAGATATCGCTGCGCGCGACGACCGCCTGCTGCACGACCGACTACATCCGCCACCAGAACAACGCGGCGGTCGTCTCCCCGGTGACGTCGAGCAGTTCCTCCCTCGACAAGAGCGACGCGACCTGGATCGTGCGCCGCGGGCTCGCCAGCAGCTCCTGCGTGTCCTTCGAGTCGCGCAACTACCCGGGCGACTTCCTGAGGCACTACAACTACAAGCTGTACCGGCAGCCCATGGACGGCACCGCCCAGTTCAGATCCGACGCCACGTTCTGTCCGCAGACGGGCAAGAGCGGTACGGGCACCTCGTTCGCCTCGTACAACTACCCGACCAGGTACCTGCGGCACTACAACCTCAACGTGTACATAGCGAGCAACGGCGGCTCCAACGCCTGGGACACCAGCACGTCCTGGACCGACGATGTGAGCTGGGCGGTCAGCTCGCCCTGGGCGCCGTAGCCGCCCCGACCACAGCCAGTCCCCCCGGCTCCACCGGGAGTTCGGCGGTGACCGTGAACCCGCCTCGTGGCGACGGACCGGCCCTGAGGGAGCCGCCCGCCGCCGCGAGGCGCTCGGTCAGGCCCTTCAGGCCGGTGCCGCCGATGCCCTCCGCGGGGCGCGTGACGGGCTTGCCGGTGCCGTTGTCGGTGACGGTGAGCCTGGCCTGCTCGGTGCCGCTGACCACGGCGATCTCGCAGCGGGTGGCGTCGCTGTGCCGGACGACGTTGGTGATCGCCTCACGGACCACCCAGCCGAGCAGCGCCTCGGTCTGCGGGGCGAGCGGGGTGCCGGACTGGCGGACGACCGGCTCGATGCACGCGGCGGACAGCGCCGAGCGGGCCCGGGTCAGCTCGGTGGCGAGGCTGCCCTCGCGGTAGCCGGTCACGGCCTCGCGGATCTCGGTCAGCGCCTGCCGGCCCACGGACTCGATGTCGCCGATCTGCGCCAGCGCGGCCGTCATGTCGCGCGAGGCCAGCCGGCGAGCGGCCTCCGACTTCACCACGATCACGGACAGGGTGTGGCCGAGCAGGTCGTGCAGGTCGCGGGAGAAGCGCAGCCGCTCCTGCTCCACCGCCTGCCGGGCCAGTTCCCCACGGGCGGCGCGCAGATCCCGTACGGCCTCGGAGAGGGAGAGGATCGCGGCGGTCACCATCGTGGACAGGAACGTGCCGTAGGCGATGGTCACCGCGTCCGAGCCGAACCGGAGGCCGGAGACGGTACCCGCGAACGCGGCCAGCAGCAGGCCGGTCTTCCCCAGCCACGGGCCGCGCACGGTCGCGCCGGTCGCCAGGCCCAGCAGTGGGAAGAACAGCAGCCAGTTGCCGCCGTAGCCGACGGCCAGAGCGGTGGTCACCAGCCCCATCAGCACCAGCGCCACCCGGGTGGAGGTCGCCTCGCGGGCCTCCTTGTGGAAGGCGCGGAAGGCCACGTAGATGTACAGCGAGTTGAAGACCAGCAGCCCCAGGCCGCCGATCCACGGGTTGGGGGTCTTGCCCTGGAAGAGGTTGGAGAGGGAGCCCATGCCCATCAGCAGCCAGGGCATCAGGGCGAAAGCGGTGGGCGGCGGACCCGGGTTCTCGGGAACCTGCCCGTTCTTACGGGCGGTCCGCTGCTGCGCCTTGAAGCGCTCCATGTCCTGCTTCCACTGCGCCCGCGCCGCCTGCCAGCCCTCCGCCTGACGGAAAGCGTTCCGCCACCACGACATGATTCCGCTCATCCGAGATCCCCCGATCAGATGTTCCCCACAGTCCGTACGACAGCACACACTACGAGCCGGTCCGGGTGTGTCGGCAGGTGCACATGTACGCACCCGGGCAGTACAAATGTCACCGCACACCCTGAGCTGACGACACGTCAGGAGCCTTCACAACTCCGGAGCCCTGGGCTATACAGAGGGCGCCGGACTGGAACGCGTTCTAGATCGGCCCGTGACGACCTCGGTGCGGCCGACGGTGCGGACGGCCGTGCCGGGGTCTTGAAGCCGCCAGTGTGAAGCCGCCAGTGTCAGGAGCCGTATGCCCATCGACGCAGCCAAGGCCCTCGCCGCCGAGCCCCGGTCCGGTGAGATCACGTGGGACCGCAGGGACGTCCAGCTCTACCACCTGGGCCTCGGCGCCGGAATCCCCGCCACCGACCCCGACGAACTGCGCTACACGCTGGAGTCCCGGCTGCACGTCCTGCCCAGTTTCGCCACCGTCGCGGGCAACGGATCACCCGGCGTGATCAGCGGCCTGTCCATGCCCGGCGTCGACGTCGACCTCGCCCGCGTCCTGCACGGCGGCCAGTCGCTCACCCTGCACCGCCCCATCCCGGTCGAGGGCAGCGCCACGGCCACCGGCCGCATCGCCGCCGTGTACGACAAGGGCAAGGCGGCCGTCCTCGTCATGCGCACCGAGGTCGAGGACGCCGACGGCCCGCTGTGGACCAACGACGCCCAGATCTTCGTACGCGGGGAAGGCGGCTGGGGCGGCGACCGCGGACCTTCCGCACGTCTCGAACCGCCGGCCGGCGAGCCCACGAGGACCGTCGAGAAGCCCGTCCGCGAGGACCAGGCCCTGCTCTACCGCCTCTCCGGCGACTGGAACCCGCTGCACGCCGATCCCGAGTTCGCGAAGCTCGCCGGGTTCGACCGGCCCATCCTGCACGGGCTGTGCACGTACGGCATGACGCTGAAGGCCGTCGTCGACACCCTGCTCGGCGGTGACGTCACCCGGGTCCGCGCCTACACCACCCGCTTCGCCGGAGTCGTGTACCCGGGCGAGACCCTGCGCATCCGCATGTGGCGGCAGAAGGGGGCCGTGCGGGTCGCTGTGAGCGCGGTAGAGCGGGACGACGCATCCGTCCTCGCGGACACCGTCGTCGAACACTCCTGAGCCACCCAGCAGCCTTCACGAGGGGAGCCGCACCATGCGCGCAGCCGTACTGCACGAGATCGGCCAGGACAAGCTCGAGATCCTCGACGACGTCGAGGCGGTGGGCTTCGGCCCCGGACGGGTGAGGATACGGGTGCGCGCCACCGGGCTGTGCCACTCGGACCTGTCCGCGATGAGCGGGGTGCTGCCGCAGCCGGCGCCCTTCGTGCCCGGCCACGAGGGCGCGGGCGAGATCCTCGAAGTGGGGGAGGGCGTGCGCGGCCTGAAGCCCGGGGACCGGGTCGTGGTCTGCTGGCTGCCCGCCTGCGGCGCGTGTCCCGCCTGCAAGCGCGGCCAGACCGAGCTGTGCCTGGCCGGGTTCATGAACGCGGGCACCCCCAACTTCAAGCGGCCCGGCGGGGACGTCTTCGGCTTCGCGGGCACCGGCACCTTCGCCGAGGAGGTCGTCGTCGACGCGGGCTGCGCCGTGCCCATCCCGGACGACGTGCCCTTCGACATCGCCGCCCTCATCGGCTGCGGGGTGACGACCGGACTGGGCGCCGCGCTCAACACCGCCGACGTGGGGGCCGGTTCGTCGGTCGCCGTCATCGGCTGCGGAGGCGTCGGCATCTCCGCGATCCAGGGGGCCCGGCTGAAGGGCGCCGCCGAGATCGTCGCCGTCGACCCGGTGGCCTCACGCCGCGAGTCGGCGCTGAAATTCGGCGCGACGCGGGCCGTCTCCCCGGAAGAACTGCCCGACGCCAAGCAGCGGGTGACCGGCGGCGAGGGCTTCGACTACGTCTTCGAGGTCGTCGGCAGATCCGCCACCGCCCGCACCGCCTACGAGAACACCCGGCGCGGCGGCACCCTCGTCATCGTCGGCGCGGGCGCCATGGACGACTACCTCCAGCTCAACA
The DNA here is from genome assembly GCF_044387825.1 of Streptomyces sp. NPDC020299. NCBI lineage: Bacteria > Bacillati > Actinomycetota > Actinomycetes > Kitasatosporales > Streptomycetaceae > Streptomyces > Streptomyces sp. NPDC020299. The sequence continues at coordinate 447,786 of NZ_JBIRWL010000004.1, read as the reverse complement.
TGTTCGAGCTGTTCTTCGACGAGAAGCGGATCCTGCCGTCGATGTACGGCGGCGGCGACGTGCTGACCTCCTACGAGCGGACCATCGCCCTGTGGCGGGCGGGCCGTATCGACCTGGCGGGGCTGATCACCCACCGGGTGCCGCTCGCCGACATCAACGAGGCTCTGGACCAGATGCGCACCGGTACCGCGCTGCGCACGTGCATAGAGATCTGAGGACTGACGCAGATGTCACTGCCACTTGAGGGGCTGTCCGCCGTCGTCACGGGCGCCGGCCGGGGACTCGGCCGGACCGAGGCGCTGGAACTCGCCCGGCTCGGCGCGGCCGTCGTCGTCAACGACTACGGCCGGCCCGGCCGGGACGGCTCCGGCGAGGCATCGGCCGGCCCCGCCGAGGAGGTCGCCGCCGAGATCCGCGCGGCGGGCGGCCGGGCCCTGGCCCACACCGGTGACGTCGCCGACCTCCAGCAGGCCCGGGCCCTGGTCGACCTGGCCGTCGAGGAGTTCGGCAAGCTCGACATCCTGGTCAACAACGCGGGCATCCTGCGCGACCGCATGGTCTTCTCCATGACGGAGGACGAGTGGGACTCGGTCATCCGGGTCCATCTCAAAGGCCACTTCAACACCACCCACCTCGCCGCCGCGCACTGGCGGGAGCGGTCCAAGGCGACCGGGGGAGCGGTGTACGGGCGGATCGTGAACACCTCCTCGGAGGCGTTCCTGGCCGGTTCTGCGGGGCAGCCCAATTACGCGGCGGCGAAAGGCGGCATCGTGGGCCTCACCACGTCCACCGCCCTCGCCCTCGCCAAGTACGGCGTGACGGCCAACGCCATCTGCCCGCGCGCCCGGACCCGGATGACCGAGGACGTCTTCGCCGGGCTCGCCGCCCCCGAGGACGGCCTCGACCCGCTCGCCCCCGAGCACGTCGCACCGCTCGTCGGCTACCTGGCCTCGCCCGCCGCCGCCCGGGTCAACGGGCAGTTGCTCGTGGTGCACGGCGGCATGGTGGCGATCGTCGAACGGCCGCACGTGCAGGCGCAGTTCGACAGCAAGCAGGAGACCTTCAGCTACGACGAACTCGACGCGCTGCTCACCCCGCACTACGCGCGGCGCCCGGCGGGGGAGACGTTCGCGGCGGCGGAGGTGCTGGCACTCAAGCGGGGCTGAGCACGCCGAGCACGCCGAAGGGGGCCGCCCGTCGGTGACGGACGACCCCCTTGCGGCGTACCGCTTACGCGTACTGCTCGCGCGTGCCGCCTACGGTGTACTGTCAGGCAGCCGCCTCGGTCTCCTCGGCCGGCTTGCGGTGACGGCCGCTCGGGGCCGTCTCACTGTCCTGGCCCGAAACCGGCCCCCGGTGCTTGCCGTGGCCCGTGGTCTCTCGGGAGTCGGCGGACAGCGTCTGAGTGGTGCTGGCGTCGCTCATCGGAAGAATTCACCCCGTCAACATGATCTTTCGTACAGCCGGGCGAGTCTAACCGGCACACCTCGGGCCGAATCCAGGCGGGCACGCCAACCGGCACTAGTTCGTTACAACACGTCCCAACGGCGCTTGCTGGAGCGGCACCGGACGGGTCACAACCGGTTTCTCAGGCTCCGCTTCCACCCCTTCCGGCACCGTTCCCGGAGCAGGTCCGAGAGCCGGTGCCGGCTCCGGAACCGTGACCGCCACGGCTCTCGGCGGTGCCGCCAGCCCCGCCACCCCGCACGGCACGTCCCGGCTGACGTACGGCAGTCGCAGCACCCCGCCCGCCGTCCACAGCCCGGCCCCCGCCAGCCATCCCTCGGGCGCCGCGAGATGGTGCACCTGTCGTTCCGCGGGCCGCCACACGCCGACCCAGCTGCCCAGCGGCCCGTCGATCCGCAGCGCCACCGCGCAGGTCTCCGGCGTCAGCACCTGCCCCGGCTGGATCGAGAACGGCGTCACCGCGCAGCCGGGCACCCGCAGGCACTCCGGGAAGCGCACCGGCAGCGAGCTGCCGAGGACGCCCCAGCCCAACCGTTCCTGCCCGGGCGAGGGCGCGTCCGAGGAGATCAGCAGCAGCCCGCTGTCGGGATCGGCGAGCCGCAGCCGGTCGTCGCTGTCGGCGGCGATCTGGAGCAGCGGCGACACCTCGCCGGCCCGCTCCAGATCCACCACGACCGCCTTGGTCCGCCCGCCGATCTCCCGGTCCACGGCGAGCAGCCGCCCCGCGCGGTCCAGCCAGACGCCGCCCGAGCAGCGCCCCGGGATCTCGGCGAGCTGCTCGGGCCCGAAGGCGCCGCCCGTCACCAGCCACACGGCCGTCGTGTACCGGCCCACCGCGAGGGCGTAGGCCCGCTCGCCGCACGGTGCCGGGGGCAGCAGCCGCAGCCGGGTGCCCTCCTCCTGGCACTGCACCGCGCCGAGCGGGAGTTCGCCGGTGCCCGGACCGGTCGGGTACAGCAGCGAGAACGCGTGCCGCCGCTCCACCAGCCGGTGGATGAGGACCCGACCGTCGCCCATCGGCTGCACCTCGGTACCGGGCTCCTCCGGCTGGTTGCCGGGCAGCGGTACGGCGTACGGCTCGGGCCCGCCCAGGGTCCAGCGCTCCGGGAACCAGCAGCCCCCGGCCGACGCGAGACGGGCGGCGTAGACGCCGTCCACGGTGATGGCGCAGTCCGTCCTGGGCGCCCCGTCGCCTCCGGTCGCCGATCCGGTCCCCGACGATTCGATCGCACAGGCTGTCATCGTTCGGTCACCTCCAGTGATGAAGCTAGGTTTGGTACGCACAGACGGGGGAGCGCCGGGCGGTTGCTTCACACGTACGGGTGGCTGAGCGGTGGTTCCCCTGGGGAAACGGGGACGGCTGTGTTGTCCGGGGCCGGTGGGGCGGAGTCGGTACACCCGTGCGGAACAGGCAGGTAGCCTTTTCCCCGTGCCCCGTCTGTCTGAAGTCATCGCCGCGCTGGAGAACCTGTGGCCCGCCGAGCGGGCCGAGTCCTGGGACGCGGTCGGCACGGTCGCGGGCGACCCCGACCAGGAGGTCACCCGGGTCCTGTTCGCCGTCGACCCGGTCCAGGAGATCGTCGACGAGGCGGTGAAACTCGGCGCCGACCTGCTGGTCACCCACCACCCGCTCTACCTGCGCGGTACGACCACGGTCGCGGCCTCCACCTTCAAGGGGCGGGCCGTGCACACCCTCATCAAGAACGACATCGCGCTGCACGTCGCCCACACCAACGCCGACACGGCCGACCCGGGCGTCAGCGACGCGCTGGCCGGAGCGCTGGACCTGCGGGTCGTACGACCTCTCGTGCCGGACCCTGCCGACCCGGAGGGCCGCCGGGGCCTCGGACGGGTCTGCGAGTTCGACCACCCGGTGACCGTGCGCGAGTTCGCCGCCCGCGCCGCCGAACGGCTGCCCGCCACCGCGCAGGGCATCCGGGTGGCCGGCGACCCCGAGGCGGTTCTGCGTACGATCGCCGTCAGCGGCGGCTCCGGCGACAGCCTCTTCGACCAGGTCCGGGCGGCCGGCGTGGACGCCTTCCTCACCGCGGACCTGCGCCATCACCCGGCCTCCGAGGCGATCGCGCACGGTCCGCTCGCACTGTTCGACGCGGCGCACTGGGCCACCGAATGGCCCTGGTGCGAGCTGGCCGCCGCCCAGCTCGACGAAATCTCCGACCGTCACGGCTGGGACCTGCGCGTCCACGTCTCGAAGACGGTCACCGATCCCTGGACCGCCCACGCGGCGTCCATCACGACCTCTAGCACCATGGGAGCCCCCAACTGAACGCCGCGCCCGCCGACCAGATCCGTCTCCTCGACGTCCAGGACCTCGATGTCCGCCTGCAGCAGCTGGCGCACAAGCGGAAGTCGCTGCCCGAGCACGCCGAGATCGAGTCGCTGACCAAGGACCTCACGCAACTGCGCGACCTGCTCGTGGCCGCGCAGACCGAGGAGAGCGACACCGCCCGCGAGCAGACCAAGGCCGAGCAGGACGTGGACCAGGTGCGCCAGCGTGCCGCCCGGGACCAGCAGCGCCTGGACTCCGGGGCGGTCACCAGCCCCAAGGACCTGGAGAACCTCCAGCGGGAGATCGTCTCCCTCGCCAAGCGCCAGGGCGACCTCGAGGACGTCGTCCTGGAGGTCATGGAGCGCCGCGAGTCCGTGCAGGAGCGGGTGGGCGAGCTGACCGAGCGGGTCGCCTCCGTCCAGACGAAGATCGACGACGCGACCGGGCGCCGGGACACGGCCTTCGAGGGGATCGACGGCGAGGCGGCCACGGTCACCAAGGAGCGCGAGGTCATCGCGGGCACGGTCCCCGCGGACCTGCTCAAGCTGTACGACAAGCTGCGCGGGCAGCAGGGCGGGATCGGCGCGGCCAAGCTGTACCAGCGCACCTGCCAGGGCTGCCGCCAGGAGCTGGCGATCACGGACATCAACGAGATCCGCGCGGCGGCGCCCGACACGGTGGTGCGCTGCGAGAACTGCCGCCGCATCCTGGTGCGCACGTCCGAGTCCGGCCTCTAGGAGCCTGTGCGGTGCGGGAGTTCATCGTCGAGGCGGACGGCGGGTCGCGGGGCAACCCCGGCCCGGCCGGTTACGGCGCCGTGGTCCGCGACGCGGCGACGGGGGAGACCCTGGGCGAGGTGGCGGAGTACCTCGGCGTCGTCACCAACAACGTGGCCGAGTACCGGGGCCTCCTGGCAGGCCTGCGCGCCGCCCACGCCCTCGACCCGGCGGCCCGGGTCCACGCCCGCATGGACTCCAAGCTCGTCGTCGAGCAGATGTCGGGCCGCTGGAAGATCAAGCACCCCGACATGAAGCCCCTGGCGGCTGAGGCGGCCCGCGTCTTCCCGGCCGGCCAGGTCACCTACGAGTGGATCCCCCGCGAGCGGAACAAGCACGCGGACCGCCTGGCCAACGAGGCGATGGACGCGGGCGCCAAGGGCGAGCAGTGGTCCCCGTCCGCCTCTCGCGCGGCCCTCGACACCCCGCCCGCGCTGCCGGAACCGTCGGGTCCGCCCGGGGACGCGGCGGCGGGCGCGGCGAAGGCGCGGGCGGCTCTGGCGACGGGCCGGGGCACCGGCTCCACCTCGGCGGAGGGCGGTGCCGAAGCCGACGCCACCGAGGCTGCTGACGCCACCGAGGCCACCGACGCCACCGAGGCCGCCGACGTCCGAGCGGCCCGCACGGTGGCCACCCCCGCCCCCTCCACCCCCGGCTGGAGCGCGGGCCCCGATCTCGGCGCCCCCGCCACCTTCGTACTCCTGCGGCACGGCGAGACCCCGCTCACCCCGCAGAAGCGCTTCTCGGGCAGCGGCGGTACCGACCCGTCCCTGTCCGACGTCGGCCGGGAGCAGGCGCAGCGGGTCGCCGCCGCGCTGGCCAGGCGCGGCACGATCCAGGCCGTCGTGGCCTCCCCCCTCGCCCGTACCCGCGAGACCGCGGGCATCGTCGCCGACCGGCTCGGGCTGGACGTGACGGTCGACGACGGGCTGCGGGAGACGGACTTCGGCGCCTGGGAGGGCCTCACCTTCGGCGAGGTGCGGGAGCGCTACCCGGACGACCTGAACACCTGGCTCGCCGACCCGGCCGCCGAACCCACCGGCGGCGGCGAAAGCTTCGCGGCCACCGCCACCCGGATCGCGGCCACCCGCGACAAGCTGGTCGCGGCGTACGCGGGCCGCACGGTCCTGCTGGTCACGCACGTGACCCCGATCAAGACGTTCGTACGCCTGGCCCTCGGCGCCCCGCCCGAGTCCCTGTTCCGCATGGAACTGTCGGCGGCCTCGCTGTCGGCGGTGGCGTACTACGCGGACGGCAACGCGAGCGTACGGCTGTTCAACGACACGTCCCACCTGCGTTCCTGAGCCCGAGCCCGGCGGCGGCCCGCGCCAGCGCCTCGACCCGGGCCCAGTCCCGGGCGGCGACGGCATCCGCCGGGACCATCCAACTCCCGCCCACACAGGCGACGTTGGGTAGGGACAGATACTCGTGGGCGTTGTCCGGCCCGATGCCGCCGGTCGGGCAGAAGCGGGCCTGCGGCAACGGACCGGCCAGCGACCGCAGATACGCCGTACCGCCCGCCGCCTGCGCAGGGAAGAACTTCATCTCCCGCACCCCGCGCTCGAGCAGCGCCACCACCTCCGACGCGGTCGACACCCCCGGCAGGAACGGCACCCCGGACTCCCGCATCGCCGCCAGCAGTACGTCCGTCCAGCCGGGGCTGACCAGGAACCGCGCCCCGGCGGCCACGCACTCCGTCACCTGACCGGGCGTCAGCACCGTGCCCGCCCCGACCACCGCGTCCGGCACAGCCCCGGAGATCGCCCGGATCGCCGCCGGCGCGGCAGGCGTCCGCAGCGTCACCTCGATCGCGGACAGCCCCCCGGCCACCAGCGCCCGCGCCAGCGGTACGGCGTCGGCGGCATCGGAGAGGACCACCACGGGCACCACGGGCGCGGGCGCGAGATCCAGCACGGAGGCAGCCGGGGACGAGGGCAGCGGCGAGGTCATGCGCTCATCGTGCCCGTGGCATGCAGCATGCGCAAAGGTCATTGCGCATGCTGCAACGAAAGGGGGTGTGGTGGTCAGTGAACCTCCGCCACCAGCACATCCAGCGCCCACGGCCGCCCCGCCTTCGCAGGCGCCTCCGCCTCCACCTCGTACCCCAGGTCCCGCAGCGCCTCCACCAGCTCGGCGGGGCTCCCGGGCGCCGCCCCGGCCGACAGCAGGCTGCGCACGATCCGCCCCTTCGTCGCCTTGTTGAAGTGGCTGACCACCTTCCGGGTCGGCGCGTGCAGCACCCGTACGGTCGCGGTCCGCCCGGCGACCTCACCCGTCGGCTTCCAGGCGGCGGCGTAGGCGGCGGACCGCAGGTCCAGGACCAGCCCCGTCCCGGCCGCCTCGGGCAGCACCGCCGCCATCGGCGTACGCCAGTACGCCCCGAGCGCGCCAAGCCCGGGCAGCTTCACGCCCATCGAGCAGCGGTAGGAGGGGATCCGGTCCGTCACCCGGACCGCGCCCCACAGCCCCGAGAACACCAGCAGTGAGCGGGCGGCACGCCGCTTGGCGGCGGCGTCGAGGGAGGCCAGGCCGAGCGCGTCGTACAGCACCCCCGTGTAGATCTCGCCCGCCGGCCGGGCCCCGGCACCGCGCAGCCCGGCGTTCTTGCCCACTTCGCCCCGCAGCCCCTCGCTCAGCCCGAGCACCTCGCGCGCCTTCTCCTCATCACCCGAGCACAGCTCGACCAGCTCCCCGAGCACGGCCTCGCGAGCCGCGTTCAGTCCCGCCAGCGACAAGGACTCCAGCTTCAGCGGGGCACCGCGCCCGGAGGCGGCCTTGCCTTCGGAGGGCGGGAGCAGGACAAGCACGGGGACTCCTTCTGTTGAGCTCCGGGCCAGCGTACGGGGTGCCGCGGCGCGCGACTTGACGGCTAACGCCGTTAGCCATAACGTAGTGGCTAACGGCGTTAGCCACATTGGTCGACATCACCGCCCACCCGCTGGAGGCAGCCATGACCAGTACGACCACATCCGTACCGTCGCGCACGGCCCTCACCGGCCTGACTGTCCTGCGCCGCACCGCCTGGCTGGCCAACGCCGTCTTCTGGTCCGCCTTCGCCGTCCTCGAGGCGGTGAACCACGGCTGGCTCGCGGCTGTCCTGGCCCTGCTCTTCCTCGTCCTGCCCGACCTCGCCTTCCTGGTCGCCCTCGACGAGGCGCCCCGCATGGCGAAGGGACAGCTCCCGCCGCGCGCGGTGCCGTACTACAACGCGATGCACCGCGCGCTGGTCCCGTTCACCCTCCTGGTGCTGTACGCGGTCGGCCCCGTCGCCTGGGCCCCCGCGTTCGCGGCGCTGTGCGGCTGGCTCGCGCACATCTCGTACGATCGCGCCTTCGGATACGGACTGCGGACGAAGGAGGGCTTCCAGCGTGGCTGAGCGTCTGACCCCCAGGGCGCGGGAGATCGTCGCGGCCGCCCGTGGGCTCCTGGAGGAGTCCGGTCCCGCCCTGCTCACCATGCGGACCCTCGCCGACCGGCTCGGCATCAAGGCCCCCTCCCTCTACAAGCACTTCCCCGACAAGCACGCCGTAGAGGTCGAACTGGTCGCGCAGATGCTCACCGAGTCGGCCGAGGCCCTGGAGGCCACCGAGTCCCGTGCCCCCGGTTCGCTGGAGGCGCTGGCCGAGGCCTACCGCGGCTACGCCCTCGCCCACCCGCACCTCTACTGCCTGGCCACCGAACGCCCCCTCCCGCGCGCCGAACTCCCCGCCGGCCTGGAGGACCGCGCCGCGCTGCCGCTGCTGCGGGCCTGCGGCGGCGACCTGGACCTGGCCCGCGCCATCTGGGCCTTCGCGCACGGCATGGTGATCCTCGAGATCCACGGCCGGTTTCCCGACGACGCGGACCTGGCGGCGGCATGGAAACGGGGCCTGAAGGCGTTGCACCCTTAGGGCACGAGCAGGGGGCCGTGACAAGGGGGGCGCCGTGAACGAACGCGAGCAGGCCACGTGGACCAGAGCACGGCTCGGCCGCTGCGGCCCGCCCCTCGACCTGCTGACCGCCTGCTTCGACACCCACGTCTACGCCCCGCACGCGCACGACGAGTACACCATCGGCGTCACCACCGGCGGCTGCGAGGCCATCGACTACCGGGGCGGCCTGATCCGCTCGGGCCCGGGCTCCATCGTCGTCCTCGCCCCCGGCGAGATGCACACCGGCGGCCCCGCCGACACCTCCGCCGGCTACTCCTACCGGGCCCTGTACGCCCACAGCTCCCTCCTCGCCGACGGCACCCTCGGCGGCCTCCCGCACTTCCGCGAAGCCGTGCTCGACGACCCGGAACTGTCCGCCGCCCTGCACGTCACGCACACCGAACTCAGCGCCTGCCCCGACCCCTTGGAGACCGAGTCCCGTCTCCCCTGGCTGCTCACCGCACTGGCCCGCCGCCACTCCACGGCCCGCGCGGTGAACGACACCGTGCCCGGCGCCGACCACATCGCGCACGTCGTACGCGACCGCCTCGCCGACGAACTCCTCGCCCCGCCCTCCCTGGCCGACCTCGCCACCGAGCTGAACCTGTCCCGCTACCAGCTCCTGCGCGCCTTCCGCACCGCGATGGGCATACCCCCGTACGCCTGGCTCGCCCAGCACCGGGTCGCCCGGGCCCGCCGCCTGCTGGAGACGGGCCTGCGCCCCGCCGAGGTGGCATCGCTCGTAGGCTTCGCCGACCAGGCGCATCTCACCCGCTGGTTCCGCCGGGTACTGGGGGTGACCCCGGCGGCATACCGCAACAGCGTTCAAGACCGCGCCGGGTGAGGGAGCCGACACTCATCCACATGACTGCACGCGGCTGGTTCCTGTTCTCCCTCATGGGAGTGATCTGGGGCATCCCCTACCTGATGATCAAAGTGGCGGTGGACGCGGTGTCCCCGACCATGGTGGTGTTCACGCGCTGCGCGCTCGGCGCCGCTCTCCTGCTCCCCTTCGCCCTGCGCCAGAAGGGCCTGACCCGGAACGTACGGGACCACTGGCGCCCCATGCTGGCCTTCGCGTGCCTGGAGATCGTCGGCCCCTGGCTCACCCTCAGCGACGCCGAACGGCACCTGTCCAGCTCCACGGCCGGCCTGCTGATCGCGGGCGTCCCGATCGCCGGGGTGGTCGCGGCCCGCCTCTTCGGCGACACGGAACGGCTGAGCATGCGGCGCGTGACCGGACTGGGTGTCGGTCTCGCCGGGGTCGCCGTGCTCACGGTTCCCCACCTGACCGGCGGCGACGCCCGCTCCCTGGCCGAGGTGCTGGTCACGGTCCTCGGCTACGCGACGGCCCCCCTGATAGCGGCGCGCCGCATGAAAGACGTCCCCACCCTCCACCTGATCACCCCCTGCCTGGCCCTCACGGCCCTCCTCTACGCCCCCGCCGCCGCGGCCACCTGGCCCTCGGCCCTCCCCTCCGGCCACGTCCTGGCCGCCCTCGCCGGCCTCGGCGTCCTCTGCACGGCGGTCGCCTTCGTAGGCTTCCTCGAACTGATCAAGGAGATCGGCCCTACCCGCGCCTCGGTCATCACCTACGTGAACCCGGCGGTGGCGGTGGCGGCCGGGGCGGCGTTCCTCGGCGAGTCCCTCACCCCCGTCATCGGGTTGGCCTTCGCGCTGATCCTGGCGGGATCGGTACTGGCGACGGCCGTCGGCGCACGGCCGCGCAAGGCCCCGGCGGCAGGGTCGGCACCGCAGCCAAGCCAGGCGGACGGGTGGGTGGAGTCGGCCTGACGAAGACCGCGTCTGTGTGCCACGATCGAGGGAACGGTTCCCGATCTCATAGACAGGTGATCTTGGGATGGCCCAGTCTGGCGAGCGACGGAAGGAGGGGCGTGACGTGACTGCTGTGGCACATGAACCGATCACGCAGGAGCTCCTGGAGGAGTGGTTTCTCGCCCTGGACGCCCCTGAAGGCTTTCGGGCGGAACTGATCGAGGGAGAGATCGTTGTGACGCCGCCGCCGGACGGGGATCACGAGGACTACATCGGGTTGATCGTGAGCCAGGTGATCAGGCGCTCTCGCACCGACATGCAGTTCTCCGGGAACAAGGGGCTCAAGCTGAGGAAGGCGGAAGGGTGCCCGAAGGACCACGCGATTCCGGACGGCACATTCGCACCGGCGGAACTAAGGTTGTATCGCGGTGCGGAACCTTGGATGCCGTGTGACGGTGTCGCCATGGTGCTCGAGGTGACCTCCACCAAACCCAAGGTCGACCGGGAGGCCAAGCGACGCTGCTACGCCCGCGGCGGTATCCCCATTTACTTGCTCGTGGATCGTGACGCCACCGAGGTCACCTTGTTCAGCGCCCCGGAGCACGACGACTACCGCGAGCGCTGTGCCCTGGCGTTCGGCAGGCCCGTCCCTCTCCCCGAGCCCTTCGCCTTCGAACTGCACACCACGGACTTCCTGTGACCGGCAGGGATGGAACCGCTCCTCCCGCCCGGTAACATGGTCGCTACGGCAGACGAGCCGGGCGGGCGGCCGCGTGGAGTCCCCTAGGGGGCTTCCCGAGGAACGTCCGGGCTCCACAGGGCAGGGTGATGGCTAACGGCCACCCGGGGTGACCCGCGGGACAGTGCCACAGAAAACAAACCGCCGGGACTGCGCTTTTTTCGAAGAGGGCGGTCCTCGGTAAGGGTGAAACGGTGGTGTAAGAGACCACCAGTGCCCAGGGCGACCTGGGCAGCTAGGTAAACCCCACCCGGAGCAAGGTCAAAAGGAGCCGCTGTAAAAGGCGCGCTCTGCGCGGACGTTCGAGGGCTGCCCGCCCGAGTCCGCGGGTAGACCGCACGAGACCGGCGGCAACGCCGGCCCTAGATGGATGGCCGTCGCCCCAGGATCCGCGAGGACCCCGGGGAACAGAACCCGGCGTACAGCCCGACTCGTCTGCCGCCGACTGCGGCTTTGTTTTTGGAAAGGGCCTCCGACCTGTGTCGGAGGCCCTTTCTTGTCTGGGCCGCCATGAGTACGTGACGTACTTGACGTACTCGCTCGTCGGTGCAATGCTGGATCGCAGCCAGTCGACGAGGGAAGGAGGGTCGCCATGCGTGTCTTCGCCGTGATCGTCATGTTGCTCGGGGCGTTGTGTTGCGCATTGATCCCCGCCATGGGGTCTTCGCTCGCCTCTCGGCCCTTGTCGCGGCGTGCGTCCGGGCTTCAGGGGTGGGGTCCACACTGGCAGCCTTGAGCGGGCCGTGGCCTGCGGTGACGGGGTCCCGGGGTCGGGGCCGGCGCGGGCATGTCGTTGGGGGGAGTCGGCGGTATTCCTTGCCGTTGCGTTCGGCTGCGAGGAGTGAAGGAGCGCACCATGCCAGCAGTGCACTACAACAGCTACACCGATGCTCGTGCGCACTTCAAGGATCTGCTGGACGCGGCTGAGCAGGGCATGGTCGCCACGGTACGGCGGGACACCGGCAGGGCGGCGGTGGTGGATGCCGAGCGGTTGCGCGTGTACCTCGCTCGTCTCTGTCCGCAGGCCGAGGCGGTCGCGGAGGACGGCGGGTGGTCGCTGTTCCTGCCCGGACTGCCCGTGGCGGCAGACGGGGAGACGCTTGACGCGGCCGTCGATGACATGATCATGGCTCTGCGTGAGTACGCGGACGACTGGCACCATCATCTGTCCACGGCACCCAATCACCGCGACAACTGGGGGCTCGTCCAGTTCGTGGGAATCAGCGATGACGCCCAGTTGCGCGCTTGGGTGGTCGGGGATGAGTAGTTTCAAACGTTAGTGCGAGTACGTCACGTACTTGACGTACTTCAGTCCCCTCGTGGAAGCTGACGCTGGGTTACATCCGCAGCTACACGAGGGGGTTGATCCGAATGGTGACCTGGCCTGCGCCTGACCGAGACCGTCACCGCGCTTTCTGTGAGATCGACCAGTGGAAACTCCTCCGCGACGTGGATCACCACGTGACGTACGAGTTGCCGCTCTTCGATGGGCGCATCCTGCGTACACGTGTCTCTCATCCGGTCAACCGCACCACCTACGGCCGCCGCATGTGGCAGCACATCCTGCGCGACCAATTGGACGTCACCGAGGAGGAGTTCTGGGCCTGCGTCAATGATCGCGTGCGCCCGGACCGGGGAGAACCCGAGGTGCCAGTGGAGTCCGTTCCCGCATCCCTCGCGTACCAGCTGATCCACAAGGCCGGAGTGCCGGAGGCGGACGTGAAGCGCATGTCCAAGGCCGAAGCCGTGGCCAGGATGGACGAGTACCGCAACGGTGGGCGGTAGCCTTCGGCTGCCTCGCTAGCGAGCTTCCCCCGGGCCGAGCGAACGCTCCGCCACCCTCGCCAGATGCCCCGCGAACACCTCCCGCGCGTCCGGCGTGAGCGTGCGCAACGCCACCAGCGCCGTGATGACGACGTCGCAGAGTTCGGCCTCCACGTCCTGCCAGGTGTGGGTGACGCCCTTGCGGGGATTGCGGCCGGTGGTGCCGATCACCGCCTGGGCGACCTCGCCGACCTCCTCGGACAGCTTCAGGATGCGCAAGAGGAGGGAGTCCGCCGCGTCGGGCGGGCGGTTGGCGTCCAGCCAGGTCCGCAGGGCGTCGACGGTGGGCCAGAGGTCCGGGGCCTGATCGGTCATGGGACGCAGACTGTCACGCCTCGGCCGGGCTGCGAATGGGGCGTCAGTCTTCGAACAGGGGTTGCTGCTCGCCCTCCTTGGACCTCTGCAGCCTCTTGTTCCGCGCCCCGATCACCACCGCCGTCGCCGCCGCCGTCACACCCAGGGCCGTGGGGACCATCCAGCCGCGGTCGAAGAGGTGGCCGAGGGCGTGGTCGAGGGAAAGGCGGCCGGGGCCCGTGATGGCGAGGCCGGTGGCGGCCAGGGCCAGGGTGGCCGCGTACTCGTAGCCGCCCTCCTGGGCGAAGAAGCCGTTGGGCATGTGGACCGCCGCCGCGCCCGCCATAGCGCCGGCCGCCGCCGCACCCGCCGCCGGGGTCGCGAGGCCCAGCGCCAGCAGTGTGCCGCCGCCCGTCTCCGCCAGGCCCGCGGCCGTCGCGCTCTCCTTGCCGGGGGCGTAGCCGACGGACTCCATGAACTTGCCGGTCCCTTCCAGGCCATGCCCGCCGAACCAGCCGAACAGCTTCTGCGCGCCGTGGGCCGCCAGTACTCCGCCGGTACCCAGACGGAGCAGCAGCAGGCCCAGATCGCGTCGGTCGTAGCAGTTCACCGTCACGGTTGCTCCCCAGTCATACGGTCGGCGGAAACAGTCACCCCCTCGCGTTTCCACCGTCGCATCGTCCACACCTCACCTGCCTGCCCGGCGTGCCGTTCGGGTGGCGGGTGCGGAAACGCGGTGTGAGTCTGGCTGCCATGACGATTCAGACAGCCAAGCTCAGCGATCCGGCCGTCCGGGCCTTCGTCAACGCCGTCAACGCCCATGACCGCGAGGGCTTCATGGCGCTCCTCGCGCCCGGCGCCACCATGTCCGACGACGGCTCCGACCGGGACCTCGCCGAGTGGACCGACCAGGAGATCTTCTCCTCCCACGGGCACATGGAGGTCGACAACGAGTCCCGGAGCGGCCGTGCGCTGGTCGCCCGGTACCGCAACGACACCTGGGGCGAGATGCGGACCCGGTGGAGCTTCGTCGTGGAGGACGACGGGCGGATCTCGCGGTTCGAGACCGGGCAGGCGTGACTGCTCCGCACTTCGCGGTAAGGGCTTGCCTTCGTGTGCGCTTCAACTTCTAGCGTCCTTGCCATGGAGACCACGGACAGCACGGACAGCACGGTGAGTTTCGGCGGCACCAGGACACTGGGGCGCAGCGGCATACAGATCAGCGCGCTCGGCTTCGGCTGCTGGGCCATAGGCGGTGAGTGGCAGGACGCCGACGGGCAGCCCCTCGGGTGGGGCAAGGTCGACGACGAGGAGTCCGTACGGGCCGTACACCGCGCCCTCGACCTCGGCGTCACCTTCTTCGACACCGCCGACACCTACGGCGCCGGGCACAGCGAACGCGTCCTCGGGCGGGCGCTCGGCAAGCGGCGGGACGATGTCGTCGTCGCCACCAAGTGGGGCAATGTCTTCGACGAGGACACCCGGACGCTCACGGGCAGCGACGACTCCCCGGAGTACGCCCGCCGCGCACTCACCGCCTCCCTGCGCCGCCTCGGCACCGACCACGTCGATCTCTATCAGCTGCATCTGTCGGACCTCGATACCGGCCGGGCGGCCGAACTACGGGATTTGTGCGAGGAGTTCGTCGAGGAGGGGCTCATCCGCGCCTACGCCTGGAGCACCGACGACCCGGCCCGCGCCGCCGTCTTCGCCGAAGGGGAGCACTGCACGGCCGTACAGCACGCGCTCAACGTCCTTCAGGACGCGCCCGAACTGCTGGCGCTGTGTGAGCGGTCGGGGCTCGCGAGCATCAACCGCAGCCCGCTCGCCATGGGGCTGCTCACCGGCAAGCATGCGCAGGGGGCCGCCCTGGAGTCCGGGGACATCCGCAGCCGGCCGCCGGCCTGGCTGCCGGGCTTCGGGGACGGGTCGGGGGCGGACCCGCAATGGCTCGCCCGCGTGGACGCCCTGAAGGAGGTTCTGACCAGCGACGGCCGCACCCCCGCCCAGGGTGCCCTCGCCTGGCTGTGGGCGCGCAGCCCGCGCACCGTCCCGATCCCCGGCTTCCGTTCCGTCGCCCAGGCCGAGCAGAACGCGGGCGCCATGGAGAAGGGGCCGCTCACCCCGGAGCAGCTGGCCGACATCGACCGGATACTCGGGAGGTGAGCGGCCCCGACGGGCCGGGCGGGAGGGCTCAGTGGCCCTGGGTGTCGTAACCCCGCGCGCCGTGCTGAACGTACGGCTGCTGCTCGGTCAGTGTGATCTGGCCCGCCTTGATGGTGGCCAGGCGCGGTGCGCGGCGGGCGATCGACGAGTCGTGGGTGACCATGATGAAGGTGAGGCCGTACTCGTGCCACAGGCCCTCCAGCAGGGCCATGATGTCGTCGCGGGTGCCCTCGTCGAGGTTGCCGGTGGGCTCGTCGGCGAGCAGCACCTTCGGCTTCTTGACCAGCGCGCGGGCGATCGCCACGCGCTGCTGCTGGCCGCCGGACATCTCGGAGGGGACGTGCGACAGGCGCTCGCCGAGGCCGACCGAGCGCAGCGCCTCGGCCGCGCGCTCGCGGCGCTCGGCGGGCTTGACGCCGAGGGGGACCAGCGCGGTCTCGACGTTCTCCTGCGCGGTGAGCGTCGGGATGAGGTTGAACGCCTGGAAGATGATGCCGATCTTCTCGGCGCGCAGCCGGGTCAGCTTGGTCTCGCTGATGCGGGCGAGGTCCACGCCGTCCAGTTCGACGCTGCCCTCGGTCGGGCGGTCCAGGCCGCCGATCATCTGCAGGAGGGTGGACTTGCCGCCACCCGTGGGGCCCTGGATGACGAGCTGGTCGCCGTCGGCGATGGTGAGGTCGACGCCGCGCAGCGCCTCCACCGTCTCCTTGCCGCGCGTGTAGCGCTTGGTGACGCCGGTGAGTCTGTACATGGGAACTCCGTAAGGGGAAGCAGGGAGACGGCGGGTCAGGAAACGCTGCGCAGGGCGTCGGCCGGGCGCATCCGGGAGGCGCGCCAGCCGCCCATGGCGCCGGCGATCAGACCGCCGGTGACCGCCAGGCCCACCGCGAGCGCGATGGTGGTCAGGGAGACGGGGGCCGACAGGGCGATCTCCAGGGTGTTGGAGGCGGACTGCCGGCCGGGGCCGCCGCCGCCCGGGCCACCGCCGGGGCCGCCGCCCATGCCTCCGCCGCCGCTGTTGCCGAGCTGCGCGGTCAGCTTCGGGCTGATCGCGGTGACCGTGTAGGCGGCCGCGAGGCCCAGGGCGATGCCGAGGCCGCCGCCGATCAGGCCGTTGACCATGGACTCGCCGACGACCTGGCGGGTGACCTTGCGGCTCGGCCAGCCCAGTGCCTTGAGGGTGCCGAACTCACGCACGCGCCTGGAGACGGCGGAGGAGGTGAGCAGCGCGGCCACCAGGAAGGCGGCGGCCAGCACGGCGATGGACAGCCACTTGCCGACGCTGGAGGCGAGGCTGGAGGCGGTGGAGAGGGAGCCGGAGACCGTGGAGGCCAGGTCGGAGGAGGTGGTGACCGTGGTGCCGGAGATGTTGGACTGGATCTCCTTCTTCACGGTGGAGATCTGCTTGGAGTCGGTCGCCTTGACGTAGATCGTGGTGACCTTGTCCTTGGCGTCGCCCAGCGTCTGCGCCTGCTTCAGGGGCAGGTAGACGTCGGTGGTGGACTCGCTGCTGTCGGGGGTGGCGATGCCGATGACGGTGTACTTGGTGCCGGAGACCTTGAAGGTCGAGCCGACCTTGTACTTCTTCTCCTTGGCGTAGGACTTGCTGACCACCGCGACCTTGGCGTTGGTCTGCGCCGAGGTGAAGGTCTTGCCGGAGGTGATCTTCATCGCGGCGAGCGGGCCGAGGTCCTGGTCGGTGACGTCGACGCCGGCCACGGAGTAGCTGTTGACGTTGAAGTTGGCGCCGCCGCCCTGCACCTGCGGCTGGCCGCCGCCTCCGCCGTTGTTGCCGCCGCCCGGGGCGCCCTGCTGCTGGGAACCGGAGGAGCCGGAGGAGCCGGACGAACTGGAGGTGGAGGACTTCGCCTTGCCCTGGGTGAAGGAGCCGTCGACCTTGGTGATGTTCAGGGACAGGGCGCCGACCGCGCTGTCCACGCCCTGCTGCGCGGAGACCTTCTCCACCAGGGAGGACTTCAGGGACTGGCCGCCCTGCGTCATCACCCGGTCGGAGCTCTGCGAGGACTTGCTGCTCGACTTGGCGTCGAACTTGAAGTTCGGGCCCTGCGAGCTGCCGGCCTTGGGTGCCGTCTGGGCCTTGGTGACGGTCATGTCCGTCCCCAGGCCGTACAGCGATTTCAGGACTTTGTCCTGCGCCTGCTGCATGCCGGCCGACACCGAGTTGACGGTGATGACCAGCGCGATTCCGAGCGCCAGACCCATCGCGATGACCAGAGCGGCCTTCTTGCGCCGGCTCAGCTCGCGCTTGAGATAGATGCCAAACATCCCGTTCCTCGTGGTTCTTGGCGCCCGCTGTGGGCGCGGCGACGCCAAATTAGGGAGGAACCTTTGAGTGGACCTGGGTAAAACATGTGTCAGGGCTGAGAAAGCGGGTAGGGGGATGAGATTTTCGTATGACGGACTCGGTGTACGGTCCCGGGATGCGCGATTGTTCTCGGCTCAGTCGGCGTGCCGCCCTAGGTCTGACGGCCGCCGCCCTTCCTTTGTCGGCTGCCACACCCGCGTCCGCCGCGTCCGCGACGGTGATCGGCGGAACGCGGCTGGCCCGCACCGGAATCCAGGTACGCGGTGCCACCGGGCTGCCCAAGAGGCTCACCGCCCGCTCATGGCTCGTCGCGGACCACGACACGGGTGAGGTGCTCGCCTCGTTCGACGCGCACCGGCGGCTGGCGCCGGCGTCCACGCTGAAGATGCTGTTCGCGGACACCGTGCTGCGCAAGCTGGACCGCGGGATGAAGTACAAGGTCACCGATGCCGATCTGGCCGACGTCCCGGCCGGTTCGAGCCTGGTCGGCGTCAAGCCCGGCATCACCTACAGCGTCCACCAGCTGTGGCAGGGGGTGTTCCTGCGCTCGGGCAACGACGCGGTGCACGTCCTCTCCCACCTCAACGGCGGGCTGGCCAAGACGGTCGCCGACATGCAGGCCAGGGCCGACGATCTGCAGGCCCTGGACACCCATGTGGTCAGCCCGGACGGCTTCGACCACAAGGGCCAGCTGTCCTCGGCGTACGACCTGACCCTCTTCGCCCGGCAGGGGCTGAAGGACGGCGACTTCCGGGGCTACTGCGGCACGCGGACCGCCGACTTCCCGGCGGGCGGCAAGAAGACCTTCCAGATCCAGAACACCGACCGGCTGCTGACGGGGGCGTGGGGTCTCCGCACGTACGAGGGCCTGATCGGGGTGAAGAACGGCTACACCAGCCATGCCGGCAACACCTTCACGGGCGCGGCCGTGCGCGGCGGGCGCACCCTGCTCGTCACGGTGATGCACCCCAAGAGCGGTGGCAACGCCGTCTACGAGGAGACCGCCGCGCTGCTCGACTGGGGCTTCGGCAAGGGCGGTTCCGCGAGGGCGGTCGGCACGCTGGTCGAGCCGCTCAGCGAGGGTGGCGCGAAGGCGGGCGCCAGCCCGACGCCGACCCGCAAGACCGCCCAGGCCGCCGCCGGGGCACCGGGCTCGGCCTCGGGCGGCTCATCGAGCTGGAGGCTGCTGGAAGGCGCCGCCGGGACCGTCGCCCTGCTGGGCGCGGGCGCGTGGGCACTCCGGCGGCGCAGGGCGCGCGCGGTCGCTGCGGGGGCGCCGGACGCCGCCGGTACGCCGCTCGCGGAGGGCAAGCCGGACGTGGAGCAGCGGGGCTAGGCCCGGTTGCGAAGGCCGTCCCCCGAAGGCGGGGCTGTGGCGGCCTGGGAGCGGCTCTGGTGGTCGCTGTCGCTGCGTGCTCTGGGAGCGTCCCCCGGACGAAGGCTCGGGGAGTGCCGGGTGCAGGCCCTCATGTTGGACGTGGGTCTGCACCCGGCGCGGCAAGTGGGGGCACCTCCCGCGCCCTTGAGGCAGTGGGGCGAGGTGCCAGGCGCCGCCCGGAAGCCGTGCCGCGCCGAGATCAACGGCGGCCCGAGGCTGCTGTTCACGGCCCCGGCCGGGTCATCGGCGCCGTCACCTTCGACGTCGGCGCCGACGGCCGCATCACCGCCGAGGCGGCGACGGGAGTGCCCGGGCAAGCGAAGCCGTCGAGCGCGCGGGCGGAGCCCTGTCGGCGGTTCGGCAACGCCGCGAGCGCACGCGTGCCGGCCGCCGCACGCAAGCCGGACATGGCGGCCGGCCCCGGCTTGCTTAAGCGGCAGCCGTTCCACTCACCGGTGCGTACCCCGCGCTCGGGCGCGAAAGGTCCACCCCCACTCCGGTGCCGTGGAACGGCTGCCGCTACCCCCCCTCGGTGTGGCCACGGAACACCAGTGCTCCAACTGTGAAGCTCTGGTGAAGAAATTTGAGCATAGGTCCGCTATCGGCCGCAATACCGCGGACGTTGGAATTCCGCTTGTGCGGGTTGGGGAGTTGACGGAGCGTGGGGAGCTCAGCCCCGCCCCACGTACGGCATCGTCGTCGCCAGGACCGTCGCGAACTGCACGTTCGCCTCCAGCGGCAGCTCGGCCATGTGCCGCACGGTGCGCGCCACGTCGGCGACGTCCATCACCGGTTCCGGGGTTACCTCCCCGTTGGCCTGGAGCGCGCCCGTCGACATCCGGGCGGTCATGTCGGTGGCCGCGTTGCCGATGTCGATCTGCCCGACGGCGATCCGGTACGGCCGCCCGTCCAGAGCGAGCCGGCCGCCGTGGGGGAGGGTCCTGCTCCTTCATCTGCCGGTAGGCAGCCTGCGCGCACAGGAACGCCCCGTTGAGGTTGATGTCCACCACCTGCCGCCAGGCGTCGAACGGCAGCTCCTCCACGGGCACCCCGCGGGGCCCGGAGACGCCCGGTGTTGAACAGCAGGTCCACGCGCCCGAACCGGTCCACGGTGGCGGCGAAGAGCGCGGCCACCTCCTCGGGCCGCGCCACATCGGTGCGTACGGCCAGTCCGGCGCCCTCGGGCACCAGCGCCGCCGTCTCCTCCAAGGGCTCCGTACGCCGCCCCGCCAGCGCCACCGACCATCCGGCCCGCAGCAGCTCCACGGCGACCGCCCGGCCGATGCCGGAACCGGCGCCGGTCACCACCGCGATCCTCGTCCGCGTGTCAGTCATGACACGGGAGCGTACGAAACTCCCTCCCCGAGCTCCCCGGGATACCGCACACCGATCCGCTCCCGTATCGCGTCCAGGGTCCGCATCACCGCGAGCGTGCCCTCCAGCGGCACCAGCGGGGACTCCGTCTCGCCCGCCCGCAGCGCCCGCATGACCTCCTTGGCCTCGTGCCGCAGGCTGCTGCGCGGCCCGTCGGCCGGGTCGGCGGCGAACTCCTCGGGGTCGCGGCCGTCGCGGTGCAGCACGAAACGGTCGGGGTGGAAGAAGCCGGACGGGATGTCGATCCGGCCCCGCGAGCCGGTCACCGACGCCGAGACGGACGTACCGCCGACGATCGAGCAGTGCACCGAGGCGAGCGCGCCGCCGCCGAAGGACAGCAGGGCGCCCGTCTGGAGGTCCACGCCCTCCGGGGACAGCGTCGCCCGCGCGACCACGTCGGACGGCTCGCCGAGCAGCAGCTGCGCGAACGACACCGGGTACACGCCCAGGTCGAGCAGCGCGCCGCCGCCGAGCGCCGGGTTCCGCAGCCGGTGCGCGGGCGGGAAGGGGCCGGCGAGGCCGAAGTCGGCCTGCACGGTGCGCACTTCACCGATCGCGCCGTCGTCGATGAGCGCCTTCAGACGCCGGATGAGCGGGTTGCAGTACATCCACATCGCCTCCATCAGGAAGCGCCCGCGCCCGCGCGCCAGTTCGACCAGCTCCTCGGCCTCGCGCAGGTTCAGCGTGAACGCCTTCTCGCACAGCACGTTCCGCCCGGCCTCCAGGCACAGACCGGCCGCCGCCCGGTGCGCCGAGTGCGGGGTGGCGACGTACACGACATCGATGTCCTCGTCCTTCGCCAGCGACTCCCAGTCGCCGTACGCCCGCGGGATCCCGAACCGCTCCGCGAACGCCCGCGCCGACTCACCGCTGCGCGAGGCCACCGCCACCAGCTCCGCGTCCGGCAGGTCCACCAGGTCCGCCGTGAACGCGGCGGCGATCCCGCCCGTCGCCAGGATTCCCCACCGCACGCTCTGCTCCGCCATCCCACCCTCGCTCATGTGATCCCCGGCACTGTGTACGACCGGCGTGTACGAGCTGAGAGCATAGGTGCCGGTCGGGTCTGAGAGGGAGGGGCACATGGGCGAGCACGCGTCGGCGTCGGCACCGGAGCGGAAGCAGGGGGCCGCACCGAGGGAGCCGTCTCTCCCGGGGACCGCGACGCGGGGGCCGGCCGTCCCGGGGACCGCAGCGCGGCAGCCGTCCCTCCCGGCCGTGCGCCGCACCGGACTTCTGCTCGTCCTCCTCCTCGGCGGCCTCACCGCGACACCCCCGCTGGCGATGGACATGTACCTCCCGTCCCTCCCCGCGGTCACCCGCTCCCTGCACGCCCCCGCGGCGACCGTCCAGCTCACCCTCACCGCCTGCCTGGCCGGGATGGCGCTCGGGCAGCTGGTGGTCGGCCCGATGAGCGACCGGTGGGGCCGCAGACGCCCGCTGCTCGCCGGCCTCGCCGTGTACGTCGTGGCGACCGCCCTGTGCGCCGTCGCGCCCACCGTGGAGACCCTGGTCGCCTTCCGGCTGGCGCAGGGCCTCGCGGGCGCGGCCGGGATCGTCATCGCCCGTGCGGTCGTCCGGGACCTGTACGACGGCATCGCCATGGCCCGTTTCTTCTCCACCCTCATGCTGGTCTCGGGGGTCGCGCCCATCGTCGCGCCGCTGATCGGCGGTCAGATCCTGCGGGTGACGGACTGGCGGGGCGTGTTCGTGGTCCTGACGGTGGTCGGGGCCCTGCTGGCCTGCGTCGTCTGGCTCAGGCTGCCCGAGACCCTGCCGCCCGCCGAACGCCACGGCGGCGGCGTCGGCGAGGCGCTGCGCGCGATGCGCGGTCTGCTCGCCGACCTGCCCTTCACCGGCTACATGCTCGCGGGCGGCTTCGCCTTCGCCGCGCTGTTCGCCTACATCAGTGCCTCGCCCTTCGTGATCCAGGAGATCTACGGCGCCTCCCCGCAGACCTTCAGCCTGCTGTTCGGCCTGAACTCCGTCGGCCTGGTGATCGCCGGGCAGATCAACGGCAAGGTGCTGGTCGGCCGGGTCCGCCTGGACAAGGTGCTCGCCGTCGGCCTGACCGTCGTCGTCCTCGCCGCCACCGCGCTGCTGCTGATGTCCGCCGGCGCCTTCGGGGACGTCGGCCTCGCCCCCGTCGCCGCCGCCCTCTTCGTACTGATGTCCGCGATGGGCATCACCCTGCCCAACACCCAGTCCCTCGCCCTGCTGCGCACCCGGCACGCGGCCGGCTCCGCCTCCGCGCTGCTCGGTACCTCCTCCTTCCTCGTCGGAGCCATCGCCTCGCCGCTCGTCGGCGTCGCCGGGGAGCACAGCGCCGTGCCCATGGCCGTCGTCCAGTTGGCGGGATCGGTGGTCGCGCTGGGCTGCTTCGTGGGAATGTGCCGTCCCTGGAACGCGGGTACGCGTACGGGGACGGAGGATGGGGGTCCCCCGGGTCGAGCGAAGTCGAGAGCGGGGGAGGAGAGCTGAGCGCGCCAAGACTGCGCGTCGACACCCCGGAACGGGCCGGGCTCGACCGCACCGAACTCGGCCGGCTGGTCCGCGGGGTCCGCGGCCTCACCACCGGGGAGCGGCCCTGGGCGGCGGGCGCCGTCGTGGTGGCCGGGCGCGGGCCGGTGATCGCCGGGCGGGAGGCGGCGGGCTGGGCGGTGCGGTACGGCTCCTACGACCCTCAGACCGACGCGGGCGTCGAACTGCCGCCGGCCGCCCGGGTGCCGATGACCGTCGACACCCCCTTCGACCTGGCCTCGCTCACCAAGCTGTTCACCTCGGTCGCCGCCGTTCAGCAGATCGAGCGGGGCACCCTCGGCATGGACGCCCGGGTGGGCGCGTACCTCCCGGAGTTCCGGGGCGCCGCCGAGCACGGCGTCACCGTACGGCAGCTGCTCACCCACACCTCCGGGCTGCGCCCCGAACTGCCGCTGTACGACTGCGCCGACGACACCGAGCGGCTGGCGATGCTGCGGGCCGAGGAGCCGAGCGGTGAACCGGGCACGTTCCGGTACTCGGACCTGAACATGCTGCTGCTCCAGTTCGTGCTGGAGCGCGTCACCGGCCGCACCCTCGACGCCCTGGTGCGCGAGGGGATCACCCGGCCGCTGGGGATGACCGCGACCGGCTTCGGGCCCTGCCCGGGCGCCGCGGCCACCGAGGACCAGCGGCGGCCGTGGGCCAAGGCGGACCGGGGGATGCTCCGGGGCGTGGTCCACGACGAGAACGCCTGGGCGCTGGGCGGGGTGGCCGGCCACGCGGGCCTGTTCGGCACGGCCCCGGACCTCGCGGTCTTCTGCCGCACCCTCCTCGCGGGCGGCCAGTACGGTCCCGCGCGCATCCTCGGCCCCGACTTCGTGGAACTGCTGCTGACCCCGCCCGGCCTCGGCTTCGCCGTGGACCAGCCGTGGTTCATGGGCGAGCTGGCGGGCAGGGGAGCGGCGGGCCACACGGGCTTCACGGGGACGTCCCTGGTACTGGACCCGGCCACGGACACGTTCCTGGTACTCCTTGCCAACACCGTGCATCCCCGCCGGCGGCCACCGGACAGCGGGCCCAGGGCGGCGGCGGCCACCCGTCTGGCGAGGGCGGTCCGGGGCGCCTGAGAGAATCGGGGGGTGAACGCCCCCGCCTCCGCAGCCGACACCCTCCGCGCGACCCTCACCGGACTGCTCGACGGGCTACCACCCTCACAGGCCGCCGGGGCCGTGGAGCGGCTGATCGCCAGCTACCGGGGGGACACCCCGACCCACGCGCCGATCCTCCGGGACCGCGCGGACGTCGCCGCGTACGCCGCCTACCGGATGCCCGCCACCTTCGAGGCGGTCCGCTCGGCGCTGGCGGCGTTCGCGGACGCCGTGCCCGGGTGGGTGCCGGGCAGCCATGCCGATGTCGGCGGCGGGACCGGCGCGGCGACCTGGGCGGTCAGCGCCACCTGGGACGGGACGCGGCCGGTGACCGTACTGGACTGGGCCGAGCCCGCGCTCGCCCTCGGCAAGGAGATCGCCGCCGCCCACCCGGCGCTCCGGGACGCCCGCTGGCAGCGCGCCCGGATCGGCACGGCCCTCGCCCTCGACCCGGTCGACCTCGTCACCGTCTCCTACGTCCTCAACGAACTGACCGAGGCCGACCGCGCGGCCCTCGTCGACACCGCCGCCCGGGCCGCCGGGGCCGTCGTGATCGTCGAGGCCGGCACCCCCGCCGGCTACGCCCGCGTCATCGAGGCCCGCGACCGCCTCGTCGAGGCCGGCTTCCACGTCGCCGCGCCCTGCCCGCACAGCGCCGCCTGCCCCATCGCCCCCGGCACCGACTGGTGCCACTTCTCGGCGCGGGTCAGCCGCTCCTCCCTGCACCGCCAGGTCAAGGGCGGCTCCCTGGCGTACGAGGACGAGAAGTTCAGCTACGTCGCCGCCACCCGCCTGCCCGTCACCCCCGCGCCCTCCCGGGTCGTCCGGCGCCCGCAGATCCGCAAGGGCCAGGTCCTCCTCGACCTGTGCGAGACGGACGAGCGACTGCGCCGGACGACGGTCACCAAACGCCACGGCGACCTGTACAAGGCGGCCCGGGACGCGAGCTGGGGCGATCCCTGGCCCCCCGCGGAGGACTGACCCCCGCGCCCGGCGTCACCGCCGGGTGTCCCGTCCTTCCTGGAGCCTGCGCAACAGCTCCCGTTTCTGGGCCTGGCGGTCGGAGCCTCCGCCCACGCGGCCGTCCTGGCCGCCGCCCCGCAGCGCCTCGCGGCCGAGGTTCCGGCGGGTGCCGCCGACGCCCAGCATGTTTCCGCTTCCACCTCGCGACATCAGGGTCTCCCTCCGCATACGGTCGATTCGATCGAGAATTCGAGACGGTACGTCTCGTCTCTTGCATGAGTCAGTCTCGGCGAGACGATCCGTCTTGTCAACCTGATAGGTTCGAACCCATGGCCGCCCAGAAGCCCACCCCGCCCGCCCAGCCCGCCCCCGACACCACCCGCCGCAGCGAGAAGTCCCGCCGCGCCATCTACGCCGCCGCCCTCGAACTCGTCGCGGAGGCCGGCTACCCGAAGACCACGATCGAGGGAATCGCCGCCCGCGCCGGCGTCGGCAAGCAGACCATCTACCGGTGGTGGTCCTCGAAGGCGGAGGTCCTGCTGGAGGCCTTCCTGGACCTCAGCGAACAGGCGGCGCGGGACGCGGGGGCCTCGGAGCGGGAGCCCTACGCCATCCCGGACACCGGTGACATCGCCGCCGACATCAAGGCCGTACTGCGGGCGACCGTCGACCAGTTGACGGACCCCCGGTTCGAGGCGCCCTCCCGGGCCCTGGCCGCCGAGGGCGTGGTCAACGAACAGGCCGGCCGCGCATTCACGGCCAAGCTCCTGGAACCGTCCCTCCAGTTGTACGTCGACCGTCTGCGCGCCGCCCAGGACGCCGGCCAGGTCCGCCCCGGGATCGACCCGCGTATCGCCCTCGAGTTCTTCGTCTCCCCTCTCGCCCAGCGCTGGCTCCAGTACACGGGCCCGATCACCTACGAGTACACCGACACCCTCGTCGACTACGCGCTGTACGGCCTCGCCCCGCGCTGAGCCGGGGCCGTTGCGGTATGTCTTGTCTCACTCACCCCGGATGTCGGCTACGGCCCCCCGGAGCGTGGGACGGTGGGACCATAGGGCATGCTGACCGCACGAGAGGCGAGGCGAGGCGATAGATGAGCGCGGAGTACGACGGCCGGTCCGGCCGGCAGGGCAAGATCTCCCAGTGGCTGCGCGGACGCCGCCCGAAGCAGGCCGCCGACGACGGCGGCCGTGAGGCCCTGCTGCTGGCCGCCGCCGGAGCGGGACTGCCGCTCGCGCCCGCCGCGCACCCCGCACCCGGCTACCGCTGCTCCTGCGACCGCGTCGGCTGCCCCACCCCAGCCCGGCACCCGGTGTCGTTCGCCTGGCAGACGCAGTCCACCACCGACCGCGCCCAGATCGAGCGCTGGGCCCGGCACCAGCCGCAAGCCAACTTCGTCACCGCCACCGGCATGGTGCACGACGTCCTCGACGTGCCCCTGGAGGCCGGCCGGGAGGCGCTTCAGAGGCTGCTCGGCTCCGGTGTCGAGGTCGGCCCGGTCGCCGAGAGCGACGACGGCCGCATGCTGTTCTTCACCCTCACCCGGGGGACACCCGAGGACGAGGACGAGTGGTGGCCCTGCGAGCTGGACTGCCACCCCGAGACCATGGACGAGCACCCGGGCCTGCGCTGGCACTGCCGGGGCTCGTACGTGCTGGTCCCGCCGGCCCGGCTGCCGGGCGACGAGAAGGCCGTGCGCTGGGTACGGGGCCCGGAGCATCCGCTGCCGGACCCACTGAGCCTGCTGGAGACCCTCACCGACGCCTGCGCCCGCCACGCCGGTGCGGAACCCGGCCACACACCGGCGGCCTGGCCCCTGCGGCACTGAAGCCCCGGCCGGGCGGGCCCGGATGTACCGAGGATCTCTAGGCCTGTTGCAACAGGCTCTAGCCGCCCTCGGCCCCCGTCAGTCCCTGGATCCGGCCCAGTACCGACACCTTGCCGCCCGCCTTCGGGTCCAGGGCGACCTCGTTGGACATGAGCTCCAGCGTCAGCGACTGCTTGATCTCGCCCTTCGTCAGGGCTTTCACGTCGTCGCCCGGGGTGGGCACGGAGGTGCCCGCGGCGGCGGTCTGCTTCTCGTAGTGGTGCGTGGTGAAGAACACCAGCGCCCCGCCGTCCGCGGTGCGCAGCGCCAGCGGCGCGTAGTCGCCGCTCGTCAGCGGTTCGTCGATGAACTGCCTGACCAGCCCCGGCTTCTTGGCCTCCTTCGCGCGGTCCTTGCGCCACCCGCTGGTGTGCGCGCCGTCCGCGAAGACGCTCCCGCCGCTCTGCAGATACGTCGCGTACTGCCGGCTGAGCTGCTGCGGCTCGACGGCCAGGGAGGCGGAGGCCGCGGGGACGGCCTCGCCCCAGCCGTCCTTGTCCTTCTTGAACTCGGGCACGTTGCCGGGGGCCACCAGCGTCACATACGCAGCCTGCCACGGCTCGGCGAGATCGTGCCGGGTGAAGACGAACAGCCAGCGCGCGGCACCGCCCTTGTTGGCGGCGGCGTCCACCACGAACCAGCGCGGCCAGCCCGCCTTCTTGACGATGGTGTACTTCGCGTCCGACAGCTTCAGCGGGGTGTGCCCCGTGTTGCCGCCGGGGCTGTTCACATGCCCGGCCTGCAGCCGGGCCCCGTCGATGTCCCCGAAGGCGCCGGTGACGTGATCCGCGTCCAGCGAACGGTCGTACGCCTTGTCGGCTTTGTTGTACGCGTCCGTGAACTGCTGCAACGCTTTCGCGGCCTCGGCGCGGGTGGTCGCCGGGAGCACCTCGCGCTCCCCGTGCACCACCACGCATCCGCTCGCCGTCAGCGACAAAGCGGTCAGCGAGGTGGCTATGAGTGCGTTCCGGTCACGCCTGCGGAGCCTGCGAGGGCTGCGATCCCTGGTCATCCGGTGCGGTCACCTTCCCCTTCCCGGAGGCGAACCCTACCGGGGAGAGGAACAGCGCGAGCGTCGGGATCAGGTACAGCAGCCACACCGTGACCTGGATCACGGTGGGGTCGGGCTGGAAGTTCAACACGCCCTTCAGCAGCGTGCCGTACCAGCTGTCCGGCGGGATCGTGCCGCTGATGTCGAAGGCCAGGTTCGTCAGTCCCGGGACGATGTCGGCCTCCTGCAGATCGTGGAAGCCGTACGCCAGCACGCCGGCCGCGACCACGACCAGCATCCCGCCGGTCCAGGTGAAGAACTTGGCGAGGTTGATCTTCAGGGCGCCGCGGTAGAACAGCCAGCCGAGGAGGACCGCCGTCGCCAGGCCCAGCGCCACGCCGACCAGCGGGCGCGGAGTGCCGTCGGACGCCGCGTGCACCGACGCCCACACGAACAGGGCGGTCTCCAGGCCCTCCCGGCCCACGGCCAGGAACGCCGTCGCGACCAGCGCGCCCGTGCCCATCGCCAGGGCCGCGTCCAGCTTGCCGTGCAGCTCCGACTTCAGATGGCGGGCGGTGCGCCGCATCCAGAACACCATCCACGTCACCAGGCCCACCGCGACGATCGACAGCGAACCGCCGAGCGCCTCCTGCGCCTTGAACGTCAGCTCCTGGGAGCCGAATTCGAGGACGCAGCCGAAGCCCATCGCGATGGCGACGGCGATGCCGATGCCGATCCAGATCGGCTTCAGGGCGTCCCTGCGGCCGGTCTTGACCAGGTAGGCGATCAGGATGCAGACGACGAGGCTGGCTTCCAGGCCCTCGCGCAGACCGATCAGGTAGTTGGAGAACACGGGTTACGCCTCCTTCGAGAACAGCGTCCGCCCCCACCAGTCGCCGGAGTCCCGGACGCCCGGCGGGACGGCGAAGACCGCCGAACCCACGTGCTGGATGTACTCGTTGAGCGCGTCCTTCGCCGACAGCCGACGCTGCAGCGGGATGAACCCCTTGCGCACGTCACGCTGGTAGGCCAGGAAGAACAGGCCCGCGTCCAGGCGGCCGAGGCCGTCGGTGCCGTCGGTGAAGGAGTAGCCCCGGCGCAGGATGGTGATCCCGTCGTTGGAGTCGGGGTGCGCCAGGCGGACGTGTGCGTCCGGCTTCATCGCCTTCAGGAACGGCTTGTCGTGCTCCTTGGCCTTGCCGACCGGGGCGCCCTCGCCCTTGTCGCGGCCGAAGACGTCTTCCTGCTCCTGGAGCGAGGTGCGGTCCCAGGTCTCGATGTTCATCCGGATCCGCCGGGCGACGAGATACGACCCCCCGGTCATCCAGGCCGAGCCGGCGTCGCCGTCCCCGCCCTCCCCTACCCACACGAACTTCTTCAGCCGGTCCGTCTCCGTACCGGCGATGTTGCGGGTGCCGTCCTTGAACCCCATGAGGTTGCGGGGCGTCTGGGCGTCCGGCGTGGTCGAGGAGGTCTTGCCGAAGCCGAGCTGCGACCAGCGGATGGCGACCTTCCCGAAGCCGATCCGGGCCAGGTTGCGGATCGCGTGCACGGCGACCTGCGGGTCGTCCGCGCAGGCCTGGACGCACAGGTCGCCGCCGGTGCGGGACTTGTCGAGGTTGTCACCCGGGAAGGCGGGCAGGTCGACCAGCGCGGCCGGCCGCTTGTCCGCCAGCCCGAACTTCTCGAAGAAGGACGGCCCGAACCCGATCGTCAGCGTCAGCCGCGAGGGCTTCAGCCCCAGCGCCTCACCCGTGTCGTCCGGCGGAGCCTCGGCGAGCCCGCCGTGCGCGCCCTCGCCCACCGCCTTCCCGGCCGTCATCCGGTGCGCGGCGGCCGTCCAGTCCTTCAGCATCTGTATGAACTCGGCGCGGTCGTCGGTCTTCACGTCGAACGCGGCGAAGTGCAGCCGGTCCTGCACCGGCGTCGCGATGCCCGCCTGGTGGGCGCCGTGGAACTCCACCGCAGCGCCCGCCTCGGCCGCGGTCGGTTCCACGTCGTCGCCGGTCTTCGCCATCGCCACCGCACCGCCGGCCGCGGCGGCCCCGAGCGCGAGGCCGGCACCGCCCCAGCCGATCAGGGAGCGGCGGGAGGGGCTGGTTCCCTGGTTGTCCGTCATCGTCCTCGTCCCCCTACTTCACAACAGCCGCGGCGAGCTTGGACAGCGGCTCCGCGAGGGCGTTGACCGCGTCCGACAGTTCCTTCTGCTGGTCGTCGGTGACCTTGTCGTAGGAGACGAAGTCGTACGAGTTCTTGTCCGACCGGTACTTGTCGAGCAGCGTGTTCAGCGAGGTGAACTGCTTGTCCAGCTCCTTGGCGAGCGCCGGGTCGTTCTTCTGCGCGACCGGCTTGAGCAGCTCGTACGACTTCTGCGCGCCCTCGACGTTGCCCTTGAAGTCGACCAGGTCGGTGTGCGAGTAGCGCTCCTCCTCGCCGGTGACCTTGCCGGTGGCGACCTCGTCGAGCAGCTCCTTGGCACCGTTGGCCATGGAGGTCGGGCTGATCTCGGCCTTGCCGACCCGCTTCTGCCAGTCCTTCAGGTCGGTCACCAGCTGGTCGGCGAGGGTCTTCTCCGCGGCGCCGATCTTCTTGTCCTGCCAGAGCGCCTTCTCCAGGCGGTGCCAGCCGGTCCACTTCTGGCCGTCCTCCAGGCCGTCCGCCCGGACGTCGACCTTGGGGTCGATGTCGCCGAAGGACTCGGCGACCGGCTCGGTGCGCTCCCAGCCGAGGCGGGAGGGGGCGTAGGCCTTCTTGGCGGCTTCGAGGTCGCCGTCCTTGACCGCCTTCACGAAGGTCTCGGCGAGCGGCAGCGTCTCGTCGGCCTGGTCCTGGGCGTAGTCGCGGTAGTCGGCGACCGCCTTGTCCAGCTGCGGGTTCCGCTTGGCGGTGGAGCCGCCGGTGACGGTGAGCTTCTGCCGGACGCCGTGGCCCTTCATGCCCGGGCGGCAGGCGATCTCGTACGAACCGGCCTTCACCTCGGCGGTCAGCGTGTACTTGGTGCCGGGGCCGACGTTCTCCTTCTCGGAGATGATCCGGCCGTCCGGGAGGACGATCTCGACCTCGGTGGCCTTGCTGCCCTTGTTCTCGATCCGCAGCGTGACCTGGCCGGCCGGAACGGACTTGGCGGAGGTGTCGCACGTGGAGTCGGCGGCGGTCACCTGGATGGCGTCGGCACCCTTTGCGTCGCTCTTCGCCGTGCAGGCCGAGAGGGCGGTCAGAGCGGCCGCGGTCGCGGCGGCGGTGACGGTGAGTCGGACGGCTCGCATGCAGGCTCCAGGGCTCCAAGCGGAATGGTGTGGTGAGGCTGGCCTAACTTACCTGAGGCTTACCTCAGTCATACCCACCCGGCCCCCGATTCAGCTCCCACAGAAAGATCACAGACACGGCTTGATATCGACGGCGAAAAGTCGACCCCAAGGGACGGTAAAGGAGAGGTCAAGTGATCGCGTGTCCCGGACACTGGCCGCATGAAGAGGGCGCGCAGGGAGGACTCCACGTACGGGCCACTGGTCCTGGACGTCCGCGAGCGACCGGGCCCCGCGCCGTTGCGCTTCGAAGCGGCGGACGGCGGCCGGATGCTCCTGAGGCAGAGCGGACGGCCGGTGTTCCTGGGGCGGGTGGACGGCCCGAACGAGGGCGTCTTCCTCCGTCACCTCGACGGTTACCGCTCGCCGCTGCCGCCCGTCCGCTCGGCGCTGATGCGGTCGGACGTCAACTGGCCCCACCAGTACGCCCGGTGGCTGGAGGGGGCACCGGACGGCCCGCTGCACGACGCGCGCTGGCAGCTGGCCGAACGGCAGGTCTTCCCTCCGTACGTGTGGACCGGCGACTTCATGCGCGCATGGCCGGACTGCTACCTCGACTGGTGTGCGGGCGGCTGGGAGGGCGTCGTACCGCTGCGGCCGCTCTCCCCGCCGGACGCGCCCCGGGTGAAGGCCCAGCGGAAGCACGCGCGCGAGGGAACCCTGGCACCCGTCCTCCTGTGGTGGGTCACGGCACTGGCCGGCTGGCTGCTGCTGGACGGCCACGACCGGGCGGTGGCGGCACTGGCCGAGGGGGCGGACCCGGGGTGCGTGGTCCAGGGGCTCCATGACACTCTCGCGGGCCTGCCGTACGAGCGTGCCCGCACGCGCTCCTGGCCGCTCCCTGGCGGCGCCCCCGCCTGGGACGCCCTGGCCGCCGCCGTGATGTTTCAATGCCCTGGTGACTGACTACGACGTGCTGCGCGTCTTCTGCGCGGCCAACGGCGGATACGGCAACGAGCTCGGCGTCGTCCGCAACGGCTCACGGGTCCCCGACCCGGACGACCGGCAGGCGTTCGCCGCGAAGCTCGGCTTCAGCGAGACGGTGTTCGTGGACGACCCGGAGCGCGGGGTCATCGACATCTACACGCCCACCCTCCGCCTGCCGTTCGCCGGTCACCCCTGCGTCGGCGTGGGCTGGCTGCTGGACGTACCCGAACTGGTCACCCCGGCCGGAGTCGTCGGCGTCCGCCTGGACGGCGAGTTCAGCTGGATCGAGGCCCGCGCCGAGTGGGCGCCGCCGAGCACCCTGCGCCAGTACGCCACCGCCGCCGAGGTCGACGCGCTGCCCGTGCCGTCACCCGGCATGGGGGCACCTCCCACGCCTTTCGGGCAGTGGGGGAGGATCTACGCCTGGGCGTGGGAGGACGAGGCCGCCGGCCGGATCCGCGCCCGCGCCTTCCCCGGCCGGGACGACGGCATCGACGAGGACGAGGCGACCGGCGCGGCGGCCCTGCTGCTCACGGAGCGACTGGGCCGCGCCCTCAACATCACCCAGGGCTCCGGCTCCCAGCTCCTCACGGCCCCGCAGCCGCACGGCTGGGTGGAGGTCGGCGGACGCGTGATCCTGGAGCGCCAGCCCGAGCGTTGACGCTTGGGTGCCCGGCAACAGGCCTGTGAGCACGCGGAGTTGGCCGCGATGCAAGGAATCGCAAAAACGATCGATCATTGCTGGGGCGCAGTGCTAGCGTCCGGGCGACCCGCGATCTTCTCACAGACTTCTCAGAATCCGGCCGTCACGGGGGCGGCCTCGCGGGCCCGGCAACTCTGCTGTCCGGATGGAAAAGTCCCGCGTTTCCCGCCCTCCTTGCAGGCCCCTCCGCCTGGGATGGGTGGGCAGAGCCGTGCCGTGACAGGCACGGGAACCCACTCAACGAGATACGGAGAACACCCTTTTGAGACCCAGAAGCCGGACGTCCATACCCCTGGCCGCTGTGGCGGCCTGTGCCGCACTGGCCGGCGGGCTGTTACAGGCGGTGCCCGCCGTCGCGGCGCCGACGTCGACTCCCGGCAGCAGTCAGGCCGCACCGCCGGCACCCTCCAGCCGTGTCGCCGATCCAGGCGGCAAACTGGGCAAGGGCTGGAACACCTCCCGGGACCGGGCGGTCACCGCGGCCGCGGACGCCGACGGCCTGCATGTCCTGGTCGCCGACAGCGCGAAGGCGTACGAGTGGAAGACCGCCGCCGTGCTGGCCGAGCCGGGCATGCCCGCGGACTCGTGGATCGGTAACCAGTGCGTCATCGACCACGCGCACGCCGCCGTCGTCTACGCGCCGCGGGCGTTCACCAACAAGCCTGACCTGATGCAGGGCGGCGCGTTCGCCGCGATCGTCGACCTGGACACCGGGCAGGTCACCAAGCTGCCGTTCACGGTGTCGCTGGCCTACTTCGACCCGACCTGCAACCCGGACACCCGTACCGCCGCGTTCACCGCCTACCGGGACATGAACGACCCGGAGCGCACCAAGACGCGTGTGATGACGGTCAACACGGCAGGGAAGACAACCGGCGCGACGGTGGTGAGCGGCGAGGTCACCAGCGCCGTGCCGGTACAGGACGGCACGGTCGCCGCACGCGGTCGCCACCTGGTCCGCATCGACCGCTCGGGCACGGTGAAGAACCTGACCACCGCGGACACCGTACCGTTCGACATCCGCCCGGCCGCACACGGGCGGATCGCCTTCGTCGACCGCAGCAACGACACCACCGCGCACGCGAAGGTGGTCGCCGGACACGGCCGGCCGTCCCTGATCGCCTCGGGCAAGCTCGGCGACCTGGACCTCGCCCAGGGGGTGGCGGGCCGGGTGTTCCTGACAGGCCACCCCGCCGGCACCCCGCGCACACAGGGCACCGGCGTGGTCCGCCTCAACGCCCCCTCACAGGCGGACATCTCCACGCTGGGGCGTCTTGCCGTCCAGCCGGTGCTCACCCCCGGTGTCCACGCGGGCCTGCAGCGGATCAAGAGCGCGGGCAAGGGCTTCACCAGGGCCGTACCGTCCGAGGAGCGGTCGGCGCAGGCCCCGGCGACCGTGGCGTCGGCCGCCGTGACCACGGTGACCTCCACCGCCACCACGACCGGTGAGAAGATCACCCAGTCCGTCCAGAGCGCGCTTCGGACGACGAACGCGACGCCGGGCGCGCGGTCCGCTGCGGGGAAGTCCACCTTCTCGCCGGCGCTCACCGCCGCGGGCCGGGGCGGTGGGCACAAGCACCTGGCGCGGACCGCGATCGCGGTGTCGAACGACCCCCGGGACACCGACCGCTGGTGCGGGGTCTCCCGCAACGACCTGAACGCACAGGCGCTGCAGCCGACCCCGAACCAGGTCGAGTGGGCCGCGGACATGGCGGTACGCGACAAGCTGCACGCGGATGTCATCCGGCAGGGCGGTTACCGCAGTCAGACCACCTTGAGCACCATCGACCCGCAGGGCCTGTTCCCGTTGCCGGCGTTGAAGGGCGGTGACGGCAAGGGGCGCATCCCGGTCAACGTCCTGCTGGGGATCATGGCTCAGGAGTCGAACCTGTGGGAGGCCGAGAGCGGTTCGATCCCCGGCCAGATGGGCAACCCGCTGGCTGCCGTGGACGGCTACTACGGTCACAAGCAAGTGGACGGTGACCCGGATTCCAGCTGGCGGATCCACTGGGACAAGTCCGACTGCGGCTACGGCGTCGGGCAGGTCACCGACGGCATGCGCCTGGCCGGGCACGAGAAGCCGGGGGAGACGAGCCTGTCGCCGTCCCTGCAGAGGGCCGTGGCGGTCGACTACGCGACCAACATCGCCGCCTCCATGAAGATCCTCGCCGACAAGTGGAACGAGGTCCACACGGCCGGCCAGACGATCACCGTCAACAACGACGACCCGTCCATGGTGGAGAACTGGTTCACCGCCGCCTGGAACTACAACCTCGGCTTCAACCCGCCCTCCCAGGCGTCGCAGCACAACGGGCACTGGGGACTGGGCTGGTACAACAACCCGGCCAACCCGCTCTACGCGAAGAGCTGGGGACACCCGTTCATGGACACCTCCGCGGACGGCACGGACGCCAACCACGACGCAGCACACCCCCAGGACTGGCCGTACGAGGAGAAGGTGATGGGCTGGGCCGCCTTCTCCATCGACACCGGCTTCTCCTACAGCACCTCCGGCCGTCAGGACTGGCCCGGTGAATCCGGGTTCTCCTCCGCCGGCTTCAGGCCCGCCTGGTGGACCACCCCCGAGCTGCGCAGCAAGGTCTCACCGCCGCTGAGCACCTTCTGCAACGGCAACAACAACTGCGACCCGAACTCGCCACCGGACTGCCCGGACGAAGCGTGCTACGCGAAGTACTGGTGGAACCAGCCCCACGCCACCTGGAAGACCGACTGCCCCAACGACTGCGGGCACGAGAACATCAAGTACCAGACGGTGATCTCGGAGCCGGGACGTGGCACCCGCCTTCAGCATGGTGCACCGGACTGCTCGGCAGCACCCGCCGGCGCGAGTGTCGTCGCCTCCGTCGCCCAAGGGACCGAGTCCTGGAGCGACTGCAGTCCCAGTCAGGTGTCCTCCGCCGGCAGCTTCCAGTTCACGTTCTACCCGGACCAGACCGCGACCGGTCCCGGCCTCGGCCCCTATCAGGCGAAGGCAGATCTGCACCAGGTCGGCGGCGGCTACGGCGGGCACTACTGGTACACCCACACCCGCGACAAGGACCATCTCGGCGGCGACAGCGGGTTGATGACCATCAAGGGCACCTGGACGCTGAATCAGACTCTGAACGGCTGGGCCCGTGTTCTCGTCCACCTGCCCGACACCGGCGCCCAGACTCAACAGGCCCATTACGTGATCAAGGGCGTGGCGGGCGGCGACCGGCAGCGCTACATCAACACCCGCTACGGCAAGAACACGTGGGTTGCTCTCGGCGTTTACCACTTCACCGGGACTCCCAAGGTGGAGCTGTCCAACGACACCGGTGACGGGACCGCCGACGACGACATCGCCTGGGGAGCCGTGGCGTTCGCCCCGCTTTCCGCGAAGCCGAAGGACTTCGTCGTCGCGATGGGGGACTCGTTCTCGTCCGGCGAGGGAGCCGGCAACTTCGCCACGGAGACGGACCGGGACTATGGGAAGCCCACCTGGAACGCCTGCCACCGCAGTGCCAACGCCTGGAGCCGCAAGGCCGTTCTGCCGGGGCGTTCGTCCTCCGTCGGAGCCCTGGCCGATGCGAACGATCCCACCCTGGACTATCAGTTCGTCGCCTGTTCCGGCGCGTACACCGACAACGTCCTGGGCAAGGACCTGGGAGGCGCGCGCGACAGCCGGACCGCGCCATGGGGATGGGGCTGGGACGGAGAGTTCCGCGAGGTTCCCCAGATCGGCTCCGGTGTACTGAGCGCAGACACCACTCTCGTCACGCTTTCCATCGGCGGTAACGATGCGCGCTTCTCGCCACTCGCGGCCGCCTGCGCGACCACGGACTGCTCCGACAGCGGCTACACCTACAAGGGCGATCCCAAACCTCTGGCCGATTACGAGCCGGAGTTCATAGCCGACGTCGTCGGCCCCGCGGTCACCGACACGCTCGACCAGATCCGGCAACAGGCCCCGAACGCGAAGATCGTGCTGATGGGGTACCCGCGACTGTTCAGCCCCACGGCCTGCGCCGTCGAGTACAACGATCGTGAAGTCGCCATGTTCAACAGCTGGGCCGACGCCCTGGCCAAGGCGATGAAGCAGGCTGTCGCGGACACAGGGGACGGCAACGCCGTTTTCGCCAACCCCGAGTACAAGTTCAACGGCCATGCCTTCTGCGACGGAGACCACTACATCAACCCGGTCCAGTTCAGCCCGAACGGGCCGGGGGACTTCCAGGAGAAGACCATGCCCAGTCGCGGCTCGGTACATCCCAATGACCTCGGCACCACCGCGTACGCCGGGGTACTGCAGGACGCGCTGAACGGCATACTGCACTGACAGGGCGAGGGGGTGCCGCCGCGAAGGGCGGCGCCCCCTCGCTGTCGCGGTTCAGACCGCGAACCAGCCGCCTCCGAAGATCTCCTGCAGAAAGAAGGAGACCCCCGCCCAGACTCCCGCGAAGACGATCAGAACGATCAGTGCGACAAGGGCGAACTGGCCGCCGACGGTACTCGGGAACCG
Source organism: Streptomyces sp. NPDC020299 (assembly GCF_044387825.1). Taxonomy (NCBI): domain Bacteria; kingdom Bacillati; phylum Actinomycetota; class Actinomycetes; order Kitasatosporales; family Streptomycetaceae; genus Streptomyces; species Streptomyces sp. NPDC020299. Next base: position 410,576 of record NZ_JBIRWL010000004.1, on the reverse strand, counting down.
CTTCGCTCTCAGGAATCGATCTCTCATACCCGCACTCTCCCGCACCGCGTGACCTGTGTCCGCCTCGACCGCTCGACCTCGACCGCTCGACGCGGAGCCTAAGGCAGCGTCAGGATCTCCGCGCCCGTCCGCGTCACCACCAGCGTGTGCTCGAACTGGGCGGTCCGCTTGCGGTCCTTGGTGACCACGGTCCAGCCGTCGTCCCACATGTCGTACTCGTGCGTGCCCAGGGTCAGCATCGGCTCGATCGTGAAGGTCATCCCCGGCTGCATGACCGTCGTGGCCTGCGGGCTGTCGTAGTGCGGGATGATCAGCCCGGAGTGGAACGACGAGTTGATGCCGTGCCCGGTGAAGTCCCGGACCACGCCGTATCCGAAGCGCTTGGCGTAGGACTCGATGACCCGGCCGATGATGTTGATCTGCCGGCCGGGCTTCACGGCCTTGATCGCGCGGTTGAGGGACTCCCGGGTCCGCTCGACCAGCAGCCGTGACTCCTCGTCGACGTCACCCACCAGGTAGGTGGCGTTGTTGTCGCCGTGTACCCCGCCGATGTACGCCGTCACGTCCAGGTTGACGATGTCGCCGTCCCTGAGCACCGTCGAGTCCGGGATGCCGTGGCAGATGATTTCGTTGACGCTGGTGCACAGCGACTTGGGGAAGCCGCGGTAGCCGAGCGTCGAAGGGTAGGCGCCGTAGTCGCACATGTACTCGTGGGCGACCTTGTCCAGCTGGTCCGTGGTGACGCCCGGCGCGATGAGCTTGGCGGCCTCCTCCATGGCCTGCGCGGCGATACGCCCGGCGCGCCGCATCGCCTCGATGGTCTCGGGCGTCTGCACCTCCGGCCCGGTGTACGGCGTCGGCGCGGGCTTGCCGACATACTCGGGGCGGCGGATGTTGCCGGGGACCGAACGGGTGGGGGACAGCTCCCCTGGGACGAGCAGCGACTGGCCAGACATGCCAGCGAGTCTAACCAGCGGGTGTGGGGGAACATGTCGGTGGCGAGAGGAGCTGGTCATGGCCCTGTTCAAGAAGCGGACCGTCGGGAAGCCCGGCGAGTGGTACTACTGCCTGCAGCACAAGAAGGTCGAGGAGGGCCCGGAGTGCCCGGCCAAGGACCGCTTCGGCCCGTACGCCACCCGCGCGGAGGCCGAACACGCGATGGAGAGCGCCCGCGAACGCAACCTCGAGTGGGAGAACGACCCACGCTGGCACGACGCGCCGGCCGGCGGGAAGACGGACGAGGACTGAACGAGGACTGACAGGACCCGCACCGGGCGCGTGGACTGATCAGTTCCGCATCGGTGCGGGTACCCCGGCGGCCCGCCGCTCGCGCATCCGCGCCGCGTGCTCGTTCGTCCGGGCGTTCTGCCGAAGTCGCTGATCAGCCCCGATATCCAGAGCTTGCGGAAGTCGGCGGAGGCCCGCCAGGGGGCGAGGTCCGGGAGGAGGGCGCGGATCCCCGCGGGGCCTTTGCCGGTGGGGGGTGCGTCGGAGGCGCCGGTCACGAGGGGTCATCGTCGGACGGGGCAAGCGACGCGGCAACCGCTTTTCGCCGGGAGTGTCACCAGGGTGCGGGCGGGGGTGCGGTCAGGGCCTCCGCCAGTCTCGACAGACGGTCCCGGAAGCGGCGCCGGGCCCTCGGGGAGCCGGCGTTCTCCCCGGCCGCCGCGCTCACCAGGTGCTGGACGCTGTCCAGGTCCAGCTCGGCGCCTTCCGGTACGGCCAGGGTCTCGTGGGCCATGGATTCCAGCTCGCCCCCGCCGGCGCCGAGGGCCAGCACGGTCACTCCGGCCCGCCGGGCGTCATGCACCCGTTCGAGCAGGGGGGCGGGCTCGGCCGGGGCCACGACGAGCAGGGTCTCGCCCCGCCGGGCCGCCTCGAGCCGGCCGGGGCCGACGGCCAGGTGCGCCGGGTCCGAGGGGCGCGCGTCGTGCCGTACGAGGGTCGGGGCCAGCTCGGGCGTGCCCGACCAGGCGGCCTCGTCCACCAGGTGCGCCGCCAGATGCCAGGGCTCGTACCGAGGGGTGCCCACCAGCAGCAGCCCGCCGCCGTGCGTCACCACGGACCCGCGCAGTACGCCCGCGAACCGCCGGGTGGCGCCCAGCCACTCGGTTCCGGCGAGCACTTCCCGCAGCAGCGCGACCCGTACGGCGTCCATACGACCGCATGGTGCCGCAAACGGACACTCTTGACGTGGAGTTCACCCCGGATTCGCTCAATTCGGGGACAGCGTCCGCCCACCGCGGGCCCGCGCGCGCCCGAGGAGCCGCCCGTGCCCGCGGCGGGGCTCGGCTGAGCCGATGGGGTGGCGGCGGACGTAGAGTCGGCGCATGACCTCTAGCGACAGCGCACAGCAGCCCGCGAAGGCCCCCGAGAAGGCCCCCGCCAAGGACCCCTGGGACCTCCCCGACGTCTCCGGACTCGTCGTCGGCGTGCTCGGCGGCACCGGACCGCAGGGCAAGGGCCTCGCCTACCGGCTCGCCCGGGCCGGCCAGAAGGTGATCATCGGCTCGCGGGCCGCCGAGCGCGCGCAGGCCGCCGCCGAGGAGCTCGGGCACGGCGTCGAGGGCGCCGACAACGCCGAGACCGCGCGGCGCAGCGACATCGTGATCGTCGCGGTGCCCTGGGAGGGGCACGGCAAGACCCTGGAGTCCCTGCGCGAGGAACTGGCCGGGAAGCTGGTCGTGGACTGCGTCAACCCGCTCGGCTTCGACAAGAAGGGTGCCTACGCGCTGAAGCCGGAGGAGGGCAGCGCCGCCGAGCAGGCCGCCGCGCTGCTGCCGGACTCCCGGGTGGCCGCCGCCTTCCACCACCTCTCGGCGGTCCTCCTCCAGGACCCGGAGATCGAGGAGATCGACACCGATGTGATGGTGCTGGGCGAGGAGCGGGCCGACGTGGAGACCGTCCAGGCGCTGGCCGGGCGCATCCCCGGTATGCGCGGGATCTTCGCCGGGCGGCTGCGCAACGCCCACCAGGTGGAGTCCCTGGTCGCGAACCTGATCTCCGTCAACCGCCGGTACAAGGCGCATGCGGGGCTCCGCATCACGGACGTCTGACCGGATGGGGGACACTGGTCGCCGAAGCAGTGTCCCCCGACAGGAGCCTGAACGAAATGCCCCGCCTCGCCCTCTACGCCCTCGTCGTGTGTCTCCTCGCCGTGGCCGCGGCCGTCGTCTCCTTCGTCCAGGGCAGCTGGCTGGTGGGGGTCGTCTGGGTGCTGCTCGCCGGTCTGTCGTCCAACATGACCTGGTACTACCTGCGGCGGGGCCGGGCCGGCTAGGGCCTGTCTGACAATTCCCGTCGTCCGCCCGAAGGGCGGGCCCCGCGGCGTCTGGTGCGTGCGATCGCAAGGCGCCGGAGCGCCCTCGTGGCGGAGCCACGTGGGTGGTTCGGCAACGCGGCGAGCGTGCGTGCCAGGCGTCGCGGGGCAGGCGGGAATTGTCAGACAGGCCCTAGTCCCAGAAGCGGTAGAGGCTCCAGCCGTACGAGGCGTCGAAGTCGCTCACGCCGAGCCCTCGCAGGATCGCGTCGACCAGGTCGAAGAATACGTGGTTGACCGACGGCAGCCACAGCAGCGCGAACACGAACAGCAGCCCGAACGGCGCGAACGGCTCCACCTGCCGCTTGACGCCGTCCGACAGCCAGGGCTCGATCACGCCGTAGCCGTCCAGGCCGGGGACCGGCAGGAAGTTCAGGACCGCGGCCGTCACCTGGAGCAGCCCGAGGAAGGCGAGGGCGAAGCGGAACTCGAGGGGCACCCCGTCCAGTGCGTCCAGCCAGAACGGGGCCGTGCACACCGCCGCGAACAGCACGTTCGTCAGCGGGCCGGCCGCCGATATCAGGCTGTGCCGCCAGCGGCCCCGGATCCGGCCGCGCTCGATGAACACCGCGCCGCCCGGGAGCCCGATCCCGCCCATCATCACGAACACCACCGGCAGCACGATGCTGAGCAGGGCGTGCGTGTACTTCAGCGGGTTCAGCGTCAGGTAGCCCTTCTCGCCGACCGAGATGTCACCGCTGTGCAGGGCCGTGCGCGCGTGCGCGTACTCGTGCAGGCACAGGGAGACGATCCAGGCGGCCGTGACGAACAGGAACACGGCGACGCCCGGCTGGTCGGCGAACCCCGTCCAGGTGGCCCATCCCGTGACCGCGGTGACGGCCAGGATCCCGAGGAACACGGGACTGATCCGCCGCTCGCTGTGGCGGGTGGTGGCGGTGGTCATACGGTGGACTCCTGTGGGTCGGGGCCGGCTGGGCCGGGAACGGGGCGGTCGGCGAGCCCGACCGTACCGGGCGTAAGGGGAAAACGTCTCGCGGACGGGTGCCGGTTCCTAGGAAGGTGGGGGAATGGTTCTGAGGCGAGCGTTGTACGAGAGCTGGCAGATGGAGTGCTGCGGCAGGACGTTCTCGGTCGGGGACGAGGTGACGTGGCCGTTGATGCCCATGGAATCCGACGACATGCGGACATGGGGCTGGGACGAGAAGGAGTACGAGGGGCTGCTGCGGGTCGAGCAGCACAGCGACGGGTGGCCCAGGGCCACGGGCCGCGTCCGCGCCATCCACCTCGTCCACCAGGAGTACAAGGAGACCGCCCCGGGCTCGCGCACCTTCACACCGGTGCCCGGCCGGAGGACCCTCGAACCGGTCGGCAGCTGCCCGAAGTGGTTCACCCGCAGCGGCGAACCCGCCGCGGGCCCGGGCCCCCGGCGCAGGCGGAACACGGACGGCGTCCTCGTCACCCTCGACGTGGCCGACCCCCCGGAAGCCGCCCGCGGGACGGGGCGCCGCCGACAGCCGTCCGGTATCTAGACAGCCGTCCGGTATCCAGACGGGCCATCCGGTATCCAGCGGTATGCCCGCCGCCCCGAACGCCCCGCGCGCCGGACGGGACGCCCCGCCGCGTGAACTCCGTGACCGGTGATGAGTCCAGCAGGGAGAATGGGGCCCGTGCGC
>NZ_JBIRWL010000004.1:305420-405525 GCF_044387825.1 Streptomyces sp. NPDC020299 | reverse complement strand
GCTATCGCATTCTCGGTACCACCCAGGTCCTCCGTCCCGACGGTACGTCCGTCCCCGTGGGCGGGGCGCGGTTGCGTGCGCTGCTGACCGTGCTCGGGCTCGGGGCGGTGCGGACGGTGGGGGCCGGGCCGCTGGTCGGCCTGGAGGCCGGGGGCGCCCCGCCGCGGAAACCCCGTGACCGGTGGTGAGTTCGGCGGGGAGAATAGGGTCCGTGCGCTATCGCATTCTCGGTACCACCCAGGTCCTCCGTCCCGACGGTACGTCCGTCCCCGTGGGCGGGGCGCGGTTGCGTGCGCTGCTGACCGTGCTCGCGCTCAGACCCGGGCGGACGGTGCCGGTCGGTGTGCTGGTCGACGAGGTGTGGGACGGGGATTCGCCCGCCGACGCCACCGCCGCGCTCCAGGCGCTGGTCGGGCGGCTCCGGCGGGCGGTCGGGGCCGACGCGGTCGCCTCCGCGGAGGGCGGGTACCGGCTCGCCGCCACGCCCGACGACATCGACCTGCACCGCTTCGAACGCCTGACCGGGGAGGGGGTGCGTGCCCTGGCCGACGGCGACGCGGCGAAGGCGGCCACCGTCCTCGACGACGCCCTCGCGCTGTGGCACGGCCCCGCCCTCGCCGACCTGCCCGACCGCACCGCCGAGGCCGCCCGCTGCGACACCCGCCGCCTGGACGCCCTGCGTGCCCGGCACGCCGCCGCCCTCGCCCTCGGCCACGCCGAAGGGGCGCTGCCCGAGCTGACCGCCCTGTGCGACACCCACCCCCTGGACGAACCCCTCCAGACCCTGCGGCTGCGCGCCCTGCGCGACGCGGGCCGCACGGCGGAGGCGCTGGCCGCCTACGAGGACGTACGACAGCTCCTCGCCGAGCGGCTCGGCTCCGATCCCGGGCCGGAACTGCGGGCGATGCACGCCGAGTTGCTGTGCCCGCAGCAAGTACCGGCGGCGGTGCGCCGGCCCGCGGAGCCCCCGGCGCAGGGCAACCTCCCCGCCCGCCTCACCTCCTTCGTCGGCCGGGAGGGCGACATCGAGGCACTCCGGGCGGACCTCACGACGGCCCGGCTGGTCACGCTGCTCGGGCCCGGCGGAGCGGGGAAGACCCGGCTGTCGCAGGAGGCCGCCGAAGCCGTGCGGGGCGCGGCCCGCGACGGGGTGTGGCTGGCCGAGCTGGCACCCGTCGACGACCCGGAAGCCGTACCGGAGGCCGTGCTCACCGCGATCGGTGCCCGCGAGACCGTGCTGCACGGCGCCGGCGCCGAGAGCATGCGGGCCGTCGCCGACCGGTACGACGACCCCGTCGAGCGGCTCGTCGAGCACTGCGGCCGGCGCCGCATGCTGATCGTCCTGGACAACTGCGAGCACGTGGTGGACGGGGCGGCCCGCCTCGTGGAGCGGCTGCTGGCCCGCTGCCCGGAGGTCACCGTGCTCGCCACCAGCCGGGAACCCCTCGGCGTCCCCGGCGAGCTGCTGCGCCCCGTGGAACCGCTGCCCGAGCCGGTCGCCCTGCGGCTGCTCGCCGACCGGGGCGCGGCCGCCCGGCCCGGCTTCCGCACCGAGGACGACCCGGAGGCGTGCGCCGAGATCTGCCGGCGCCTCGACGGCCTGCCCCTTGCCATCGAACTCGCCGCCGCCCGGCTCCGGATGCTCACGCCCCGCCAGATCGTCGACCGGCTCGACGACCGCTTCCGGCTGCTCACCTCCGGCAGCCGCACCGTGCTGCCCCGCCAGCAGACCCTGCGGGCCGTCGTCGACTGGTCCTGGGACCTGCTCGACGAGGGTGAACGCGAGGTGCTGCGCGGCCTGTCGGTCTTCGCGGGCGGCTGCGACCTCGCCGCAGCCGAGGCGGTGTGCGGACCGTACGCCTTCGACGCGCTGGGCTCCCTGGTCGACAAGTCCCTCGTCGTCGCCGCCCCCGCCCCCGACGGCGGGATGCGCTACCGGCTTCTGGAGACTGTCGCCGAGTACGCGGGCGAACGGCTCGACGAGTCCGGCCGGCGGGGCGAGACCGAGCGCTCCCACCTGACGTACTTCCGCGAACTCGCCCGCACCACCGACCCGTTGCTGCGCGGCGCCGGCCAGCGCACCGCCATCGAGCGGCTCCAGCTGGAGTACGAGAACCTGCGCACCGCCCTGCGCCGCGCCATCGCCGCGCGGGACGAGCAGGAGGCGATCTGCCTGATCCTCTCGCTGGCCTGGTACTGGCAGATGCGCGACCTGCGCATCGAGGCCCGCAATCTGTGCACCGAGGTCATGGCACTCGGCCCCGACCCGTTCGCCGAGCCCGTCCGCCGCGCCGCACCGGTGTGGCAGCGCTGCACGGACACCCCGCCCCCGTACACCGGCGAACTGCTCGACGAGGTCCGCCGCGGGCTGCACCTGACCCATCTCGCCTGCATGGACACCGAGCTGGACGCCTGGCAGACCCCCGCGGCCCAGGCGAAGCTGCGCGTCATCACCGAGGTGTACGAACCCGGCCTGCCGCAGACCTGCCGTCCCCCCGGCATGCTCTGGTTCTACGCCGTGCTGCTGACCGGGGGCATAGAGCGGCTGCGCGCCGTCATCGACGCCTGCGTGCGGACCTCCCGGGAAACCCCGGGCTTCGAATGGGAACTGGCCACCACCCTCCAGATGCGGGCCAACATCCTCGCCAACCGCAGCGAGTGGGCGGGCGACGCCAGGCGCGACGCCGACGAGGCACTGGAGATGTTCCAGCGCCTCGGCGACGCCTGGGGCGCGGCCGAGGCGCTCTCCGCGCGCGGCGAGTCCTACGAGCGCAAGGGCGAGTACGAGTCGGCCGCCGCCGACTTCCGGGCGGCCATCGAGCAGGCCGAACGCCTCGGCGCCCGCGCCCAGACGGCGGTGCTCGGCGTCCGCCTGGCCGCCGTGGTCCTGGAGACCGGCGAACCGGAGCTCGGCGAGCGCATGCTGCGCGAGATCATCGCCCGCCAGGACGGCAGCCACAACGAGGCGATGCCCATGGCCCGGCTCTTCCTCGCCGGCTGGCTCTCACTCACCGACCGCGTGGCGGAGGCCCGTGAGCAACTCCGCCTGCTCCGCCTGGACTTCGGGATCTCGCACTTCGTCGTCTTCGACGCCTTCATCCTCGGCCAGGAGGCCTGGGTGGACGCCGTCGACGGCCGCCCCGACGAAGCCCTGGACAAGATCCGACGCGCACTGGAGCAGGCCGGCGACCCGCTGGCCCTGGCCCTCGCCCCGCATCTGCGGACCCTGTACCTGACCACCGCCGCGACGGCCCTCGCCGAGGTCGACGGCGGTGCCCGTGCCCGCGACGCCGCCCGCTGCCTGGGCGCGGCCGCCGTGCTGCTGCCTTCCGGCCATGTCGCGGGGAGAGTCGAGCGCGCGGTGCGTGCGCGCACCGAGGCGGCCGTCCGGGCCGTGCTCGACGAGGAGACGTACGACTCCGCGTACGCGGAAGGCGGTGGCCTCTCCCTCGTGGAGGCCACCGCCCTGGTCTGACGTAGTTCTCGGTACGTCAGCTCTTGCTACGTCAGCTCTTGCTACGTCAGCTCTTGCTACGTCAGCTCTTGGTACGGAACTTGTGGATCGCGACCGGGGCCATCACCGCGGTGATCGCCACCGACCAGCCCAGCGTCACCCACAGGTCGTGCGCGACCGGGCCGCCGATCATCAGTCCGCGCGACGCGTCCGCCAGCGTGGACAGCGGGTTGTAGTCGGTGAAGGCCTGCAGCCAGCCCGGCATCGACTTCGTCGGCGCGAAGATCGACGAGCCGAACTGCAACGGGAACAGCACCAGGAAGCCCATCGCCTGCACCGACTGCGCGTTCTTCAGGATCACGCCCAGGGTGAGGAACACCCACATGATCGACGAGGCGAACGCCGTGGCCAGGCCCACTGCAGCGAACAGCCCGCCCCAGTGGTGGATGTCGAAGCCGACCAGCACGGCGACGACCATCAGCACGGCCGTCGCGAACAGCATCCGCGCCAGCTCCACCGTGATCTTCGCGAAGAGCACCGACCCGCGTCCGATCGGCAGGGAGCGGAAACGGTCCATGACCCCGGAGTTGAAGTCCTGGCTGAAGCCGGTGCCGACGCCCTGGGACAGCGTCATGCTCATCATCGCGATCATGCCGGGGATCACGTACTGCACGTACCCGTCCTGCCCGCCGCCCAGCGCCTGCCCGATCGAGCCGCCGAAGACGTACACGAACAGCAGGGTGAAGATGACCGGCATCAGCACCGCGTCCATCATCGACTCGGGGTCCTGCTTGATCCACAGCAGGTTGCGGCGGATCAGGGCGCCGGTGTGACGCAGGTGGCCGCGCAGCGGGATGCGGGTGTCGGCGGCGCTGACAGTGGGCGTCGCGGTGGCGGTTGCGGCGCTCATACGGCGACCTCCTGGCGGGTCTCGGTGGGCGTGGCGTCCTGCGGGGCACTGGCGCGGTGGCCGGTGAGGGACAGGAACACCTCGTCAAGGCTGGGCAGTTCGGTGGTGATGGAGGTGATCGTGATGCCGCGCGCGGTGACCGCGCCGACCACGGCGGTCAGCTGCTCGTCGCTGAGGATCGGCACCAGCAGGGTGCCGCTGTCGGTGTCCACGGTGGTGGCGGCGAGGCCGGTGATGCCGAGTTCGTCGAGCATGTGGGCGAGCGGGCGCAGCTCCAGCGGGTCGGCCGGCCGCACGCGCAGGGTGCGCCCGCCGACCTTGGCCTTCAGCTCCTCGATGCCGCCCTTGGCGATGACCTGGCCGCGGTCCACCACGGTCAGCTCCGAGGCCAGATGCTCGGCCTCCTCCATGTACTGGGTGGTCAGCAGGACGGTGACCCCGTCCCCGACCATGGCCTTGACCTCGTCCCACACCTCGTTGCGGGTACGGGGGTCGAGCCCGGTCGTCGGCTCGTCGAGGAACAGCACCTGGGGCCGGCCGATCATGGACGCGGCGAGGTCGAGCCTGCGTCGCATACCGCCGGAGTAGGTGCTCGCCGGGCGCTTGGCGGCGTCCGTGAGGGAGAACCGCTCCAGCAGTTCGTCGGCGCGGGCGCGGGCGTCCTTGCGCGGCAGATCGAGCAGCCGCCCGATCATGTAGAGGTTCTCCCAGCCGGGGAGCTTCTCGTCCACCGAGGCGTACTGCCCGGTGAGCCCGATCACCCGGCGCAGCTGCCGGGGCTGGTGCACGACGTCGTAGCCGGCGACGGTCGCCTGTCCGGCGTCGGGGGCCAGCAGGGTGGACAGGATCCTCACGAGGGTGGTCTTCCCGGCACCGTTCGGCCCGAGCACACCCATCACGGTGCCCTCACGCACGTCCAGGTCCACCCCGTCCAGCGCCTTGGTCTCGCCGTAGTGCTTGACCAGCCCCCGCACGGTGACGGCGCGGTCCGCGCCGGTGGGGTTGTTGTCGATTCGCGTCATGCCGACGACGGTGCCAGCCCCTGCCTACAAACCACCGACAAGCCGCCTACATGCCTCCGACGTCAGTGCGAGTGGGCTGGAAGGCGCGACTCTCCTCTCCCGTCGCTGCCGGCTCTTGTCAGCCCGTCCGGCGTTTGAGAACGAGGCCGTTCAGGCCGATGGGGTCCGGGGCGGAGCCCCGGCGGGGTGCAGGGGCGGAGCCCCCGGCGGGGTCGAAGGGGCGGAGCCCCTGGGGATGGGAAGGGTAGGGGCGGCGGGGGCGAGGAAAACGGTGGGCAGTGAACGCGGCAGCCCGCCGACGGGGGAAGATCGGCGGGCTGCCTGTGGTGCGGGCAATGGTCCTAGTGGACGGAGTGCTCCTCCAGCGGGAACGTTCCGCCGACGACGTCCTCCGCGAATGCCTTCGCCGCGCCGCTCATGACCTCACGCAGATCGGCGTACTTCTTGACGAACTTCGGCACCCGCCCGGACGTCAGCCCGAGCATGTCGGTCCACACCAGGACCTGCGCGTCCGTCTCCGGCCCGGCCCCGATCCCGACGGTCGGGATGTGCAGCACCCGCGTCACCTCGGCCGCCAGCTCCGCCGGCACCAGCTCCAGCACCACCGCGAACGCGCCCGCGTCCTGCACGGCCTTCGCGTCCCGCAGCAGCTGCGCCGCCGCCTCCTCGCCCCGCCCCTGCACGCGGTAGCCCATGGCGTTGACGGACTGCGGGGTCAGGCCGATGTGGGCCATGACCGGGATGCCGGACTCCACCAGCAGCCGGATCTGCTCGTGCGAGCGCTCGCCGCCCTCCAGCTTCACGGCGCCGACGCCGGCCTCCTTCACCAGCCGGGTCGCCGAGCGCAGCGCCTGCACCGGGCCCTCCTGGTAGGAGCCGAAGGGCAGGTCGCCGACGATCAGGGCGCGGCTCGTGCCCCGTACGACGGCCGCCGACAGCATGGTCATCTCGTCGAGGGTGACGGGCACGGTCGACTCGTACCCGAGGTGGCAGTTGCCGGCGGAGTCGCCGACCAGCATGACCGGGATACCCGCCTCGTCGAACACGGACGCGGTCATCGCGTCGTAGGCGGTGAGCATGGGCCACTTCTCGCCGCGTTCCTTGGCGAGAGCGATGTCGCGGACGGTGATACGGCGTGTGCCCTTGCCCCCGTACAGCGCCTTGCTGCTGCCGTCGGAGGTGCTGTGCTGCGCAGGCTGGGCAGCCGAAAGCTGCGTCATTGCAACGGCTCCTAACGTCATCTCGAGGCGCCCTGACGGCGTCCCCGGACCGCCTCCATGGTGGCACCTCGTGCCAGTCAGGGCCAGGGGGACCCCGCGTGATCCCTCGCGCACCCCTGGAGCGCCGTATGCGTAAGGCCTCGGTAAAAGAATTCAGATACGAGACGGTACCGTATTGAAATTGCCCTAGGCTCAGCCGCATGACTACTCCTGCCGTCCCGGCCCGCCGGATACCGGAAGAGGTCCACCGGCGCCGCTGGGCCATCCTCGGCGTGCTGATGCTGAGCCTGCTCATCGTGGTGCTGGACAACTCGATCCTGAACGTCGCCATCAAGACGATCTCCACCCCCGCCCCCACCGGTCTGGGTGCCACCCAGAGCGAGATCGAATGGGCGATCAACTCCTACACCCTCGTCTTCGCGGGCCTCCTCTTCACCGCCGGCCTGATCGGCGACCGGGTCGGCCGCAAGAAGATCCTGCTCGGCGGGCTCATGGTGTTCGGCATCGGCTCGGCCTTCGCCGCCGAGTCCGGCTCACCCGGCCAGCTCATCGCCTACCGCGCCCTGATGGCCCTCGGCGCCGCGTTCGTCATGCCCGCCACCCTCGCCGTCCTGATGAACGTCTTCGAACGCGAGGAGCAGCCCAAGGCCATCGGTATCTGGGCGGGCGGCGTCGGCCTCGCCATCGCCATCGGCCCGATCACCGGCGGCGCGCTGCTCGACCACTTCTGGTGGGGCTCGGTCTTCCTCATCAACGTGCCCATCGTGATCCTCGCGCTCGCGCTGATGATGTGGCTGGTGCCCGACTCCCGCGACCCGAACCCGGGCCGCCTCGACCCCGTCGGCGTCGTGCTGTCCGTCATCGGCCTGGTCCTGCTCGTCTACGGCATCATCAAGGGCGGCGAGCTGGCCGACTTCACGGATCCCAAGGTGCTGGCGACCATCGCGGCCGGCCTGGCCGTCCTCGCCGGCTTCGTGATCTTCGAGAAGCGCAGCGACCATCCGTCCCTGGACGTCTCCTACTTCAAGAACAAGGTCTTCTCGGCCGCGATGAGCGCCATCGCGCTGGTCTTCTTCGCGCTGATGGGCGTGACCTTCTTCTCGGTCTTCTACACCCAGAGCGTGCGCGGCTACTCGCCGCTCGAGTCCGGTCTGCTGATGCTGCCGCTGGCCGCCGCCCAGATGATCTTCGCGCCGCGGGCCCGGCTGGTGGTCGACCGGTTCGGCAACAAGGCCACCACCACGGCGGGTCTCGTGGTGATCGCGGGCACGCTGGCCGCCTTCGCCACCTTCCAGGCCGACACGCCGATCTGGCTGCTGGAGGTCGTCTTCTTCCTCATGGGCACCGGTATGGCGCACATCATGACGCCGACCTCCGTCGTCATCATGCAGGCCCTGCCGCGGGAGAAGGCCGGTTCGGCCTCCGCCCTCAGCAACACCTTCCGCCAGGTCGGCGGCGCCCTCGGCATCGCCGTACTCGGCTCGGTGCTGTCCACCGCCTACCGCAACGGCATCGAGGACAAGCTGAGCCTGCTGCCGGCCGGCCTCAGGGACACCGCGGGCGAGTCCATCGGGGCCACCCTCGGCGTCGCCGAGAAGCTCGGTCCCCAGGGCAAGGCCCTCGTCGGCCCGGCCAACGACGCCTTCCTGCACGCCATGCACGTCACCGCCCTCTGCGGCACCGGCGTCGCGCTCATCGGCGCGGTCGTCGTGGCCCTCTTCCTGCCGGGCAAGCCGCCGGCGCGTCAGGAGGACACGGAGGAGCCGCACTTGGTGGCGGCCGGAGAATAGCCAGGACACGGGGGAGACTCGGTAAACGGGGGAGGAGGCAGCTGCGCGACAATCGGCGCAGCAGGCGAAAGGACGGAACGACGTGAGCCTTGCCGACAGCGGGCCCCGGCCGTGCGCCCCCACCCGGGGCCGCCCCCGCAGCGAGGCGGTGGAACAGGCCATCCTCGAGGGTGTGATGAAGCTCCTCGAGGAGGGCGTGTCGCTGGCCGAACTCTCCATCGAGCGCATCGCCCGCACCGCCGGGGTCGGCAAGGCGACCATCTACCGCCGCTGGAGCGGCAAGGAGGAACTGTTCGTCGACGTCATGCGCGCCGCCGAACCCGACGACCCCGAACTCCCCGGCACCTCGATGCGGGACGACCTGGTGGTGCTGCTGGAGGCGCTGCGCCGGCGCGGCCTGATCAGCCGGTCCTCGGTGATCCTGCACAACGTGCACGCCCAGATGAAGAGCAGCCCCAAGATCTGGGCCGCCTACCACGCCAGTGTGATAACTCCCCGGCGCACACTCGGACTCGAGGTCCTGCGCCGGGGACAGCGGAACGGCGAGCTCCGCACGGACGTCGACCTCGAACTGATCAACGACATGTTCGTCGGCCCCATGCTCACCCGCTCCGTCCTGCGCCCCGACGCCGACCTCCCCGAGGGGCTCGCGGAACAGATCGTCGACACGGTCCTCGAAGGCCTACGGCCCGTCAGTTCTACCGGCTCCTGAATGTGCGCGTTTCGTCACAGTCCGGGTTGGCCGCCCCCGTAACCGGAACTCCCCGCGCCGACTTGTTCGTCCTCGTGCCCGTACGGCCGTCATGGACGGCGGGACCGAGGCCGATCATCCCCTAGGGTCGGAAGAACACAGGGGACGACGGTGTGCACGGCAGGCAGTGAGGCAGACGGTATGGCGCAGCAGGCGTACGTGACGGAGACGGACAACGGCGGCTCGGAGCCCGAGCGTCGGCGATCTCGGCTCCGGCGCCTGGCGACCGGCTTCCTCGAAGGCTGGCGCGGCGACCCGCGCATCTGGCGCCGGGGCATCGTCCTCGCGGTACTCGCGCTGCTGCTCGCCCTGGTGATGCTGCTGCACTCGCACATCCCCAACCGGATCGGCAACCTCGGCAGCCTCACGGAGACCTTCCTGCCCTGGCTGGGGCTGGCCGTCCCGGTGCTGCTGGTGCTGGGGCTGGTACGGAAGTCGGCGACGGCACTGATCGCGGTGCTGCTGCCCGCGATCGTATGGCTGAACCTCTTCGGGGGACTGCTCACCGACAAGTCGGGCAGCGGCGGCGATCTGGTGGTGGCCACGCACAACGTCAACGCCGACAACCCGGACCCCTCCGGCACCGCGCGGGACGTGGCCGCCTCCGGCGCGGACGTGCTGGCCCTGGAGGAACTGAAGGCGTCCGCCGTGCCGGTGTACGAGAAGACGCTGGCGTCGACGTACAAGTACCACTCGGTGCAGGGCACGGTCGGGCTGTGGAGCAAGTACCCGCTGAGCGGCGCCCGGGCCGTGGACATCAAGCTGGGCTGGACGCGGGCCATGCGCGCCACGGTGGCGACCCCCAAGGGCCCGGTCGCGGTGTACGTCGCCCATATGCCGTCGGTACGGGTGAAGATGAAGGCCGGGTTCACCGCCCGGCAGCGCGACACGAGCGCCGACGCGCTGGGCGAGGCGATCGCCGACGAGCCGGTCAAGCAGATCGTGCTGCTCGGCGACCTGAACGGCACGATGAACGACCGCGCCCTCAACGCCGTCACCTCCCAGATGCGTTCGACGCAGGGCGCGGCGGGCAGCGGCTTCGGCTTCAGCTGGCCTGCGTCGTTCCCGATGGCCCGGATCGACCAGATCATGGTCAAGGGCATCGAGCCGGAGAGCTCCTGGACCCTCCCGCGCACGGGCAGCGACCATCTGCCGGTGGCGGCGCGTGTGAAGGTCACCACATCGGCAACCGGGTCTTAGCCTGCTGGAATACTGGGCCTGAGCGCGTTTGTTCCGTACTTGAACATAGTGATACGACTGACAAGTCGAGCCACGACTGAAAGCTGCGGCTGAAAGCCACGGCTGAGAAGTCCCGGCTGAGAAGTCGCGCACTGTACGGAACTGCACGGAACCGCTCTGAAAGGTCCCCCTCATGCCCCTGGCCCTGCTAGCCCTTGCCGTGGGCGCCTTCGGCATCGGTACGACCGAGTTCGTGATGATGGGCCTGCTGCCCGACGTCGCGAAAGACCTGCACATCTCGATCCCCACCGCCGGGCACCTGGTCTCGGCATACGCGCTGGGCGTCGTCATCGGCGCCCCGCTGCTCGCCGCGGTCACCGCGCGGATGTCCCGCCGCACGGTACTGATCGGCCTGATGGCCCTGTTCGTCGCGGGCAACGCGCTCTCCGCGTTCGCCCCCGGCAACGAGTCGCTGCTGGCCGCCCGCTTCCTCAGCGGTCTGCCGCACGGCGCCTTCTTCGGCGTGGGCGCGGTGGTCGCGACGACCATGGTCCCGCCGGAGCGCAAGGCCCGCTCCGTGTCCCTGATGTTCCTCGGCCTGACCGTGGCGAACGTCGCGGGCGTGCCCGTCGCGACGCTGATGGGCCAGCACATGGGCTGGCGGGCGACGTTCCTGGGCGTCAGCGCGATCGGCCTGGCCGCGATAGCCGCGCTCGCCGCGCTGATCCCGCACGACCACACCCACGCCCCCTCCGGCGGCCTGCGCGGCGAGATGGCCGCCCTGCGCTCGCTGCCGGTCTGGCTGGCCCTCGGCACGACGGTGGCCGGCTTCGGCGCGCTGTTCTCGGCGTACAGCTACGTCACGCCGATGCTGACGGACTCCGCCGGTTTCGCCGAGTCCAACGTGACGCTGCTGCTCGCCCTGTTCGGCGTCGGTGCCACCGCCGGCAACCTGCTCGGCGGCCGCCTGGCCGACCACTCCCTGCGCGGCACCCTGTTCGGCGGCCTGGCTTCCCTGGCCACGGTCCTGCTGCTGTTCCCCGTGCTCATGCAGGCGCAGTGGAGCGCGGCCCTCGCGGTCGCCCTCCTCGGCATGGCCGCGTTCATCACCGGCTCCCCGCTCCAGCTCATGGTCATGGAGAAGGCCTCCGCGGCCCCCTCCCTGGCCTCCTCCGCCAACCAGGCCGCCTTCAACCTGGCGAACGCCGGCGGCGCCTGGATCGGGGGCCTGGCCCTGGCGGCCGGCTTCGGCGCGACGTCCCCGGCGCTGGCCGGCGCGGCGCTGGCCGTACTCGGCCTGGGCGTGGCGAGCGTGGCCTACGCGGTGGACCGCCGCCGGGCCCCTGCCGGGGGGCGGGAGCGCGTGGTCGTCTCCCACGTCCCGCAGGAGGCGGAGGCGCTGCACCGCTGAGGGCGACGGCCGGCGTGCGGCGGGGGCGAGGGTTCTCGCCCCCGCCGCCCTTACCCTCTCCCATCCCCAGGGGCTCCGCCCCTTCGCCCCCGGCGGGGGCTGCGCCCCCTGCACCCCCTCCGTGCCGTCCGCCCGTGGGACAGCTCCGCCCATCACTGACGCGCTGTGGCCGGTGGGGCCGAACACGCCCTTGCTGGGGTCGAAGATGACCGCTTCCAGCCGTGAGCCAGTTCGGCCACGATGGCGAATACGCCGGGACCGGAATGCGGGTCACCGAGATCGACGGGCTGTAGCTCACAGAAGGTCTCCCTGGGCGTCGGTCATGGCACGCAGGAACAGCCGGTAGCCGAGGTCCGCGACCGTGGCCCGGCCGGCGCGGTGACGTTCCTCAACTCCCGCTCGACGCTGTCGGAGAGGTCGGGCGGTCCGCCGTGACCAGCCATGACGTGCTACGCAGCCGGACCGTGCCGTCCGCCGCCTCGTGGTCGCGCAGGTGGTCCGTCAGGGTGCGGCGGGCGTGGGCCCGTGCGGTCGGGTCGGCCTGCTCCATCAAGTGGCGACCTGGGCCCGTGCCCAGCAGGAACTCCGCCGCGTCCCCGGCTCCACATCCCCAGGCCCCGTACGCCTGCGCCTGGTCGATGGTGATGCCGGTGAAGCCGGCAGCGGTGAGAACGTCACGGATGCGGTCCGGTGAGGCCAGGGAGAACATGCCGGGAAACCCCGCCCGCCCGAAGTCGCCGACCGGCAGGAAGTCGCGCAGTGATGCCACCGCCGTCACCCAGTCGTTGAGCAGGGCATCGGCCGGGCAGACGAACGCCAGGCGCCCTCCCGGGCGCAGCGCCCGGCCGACATTGCCGAAGGCCGCTATGGGGTCGGCGAAGAACATCACCCCGAAGCGGCTGATCGCCGCGTCGAAGGCGTCCGCCTCGAAGGGGTGCACCTGTGCGTCGCCTTGAGCGAAGGAGGCGTTGGCGATGCCCTCCCGTTCGGCGCGGGCTCGGGCCTCGGCCAGCATCGGGCTGGACAGGTCGAGGCCCAGCGCCCACCCATGGGGTGCCCGGAGCGCGGCGAGGCGCGTGGTCTGCCCGGAGCCGCAACCGAGGTGCCGGGCACACCTGACCCGCGGCCCTCCATGAAGCGCCTGGTGGCCGCGTTGGTGGACGGCTGGGCAGGAGCAGAGCCGGAGCAGTCGACCGGCTCTCGATCCCGGTAGCCTTCGTCTTCGTGATGCGCGCCTGGATCCTGCCGATGCTGTTCGTGCTCTGCGGCTCAGCTGTCGCGACCGCGCTGGTTCTGAAGGGGGACCCTGGCGCCGCCGGCGTGTACCTTCTGGCGTTCGCGCTGATCGCAGGCCTGAACTCGCCTCTCGTCTTCCCCAGATCGATCGGAGTCGTGGAGGCGCGACGCCGCAGTGCGGCCGACGGCCGGCCGGTCGTCTTCTGGCGGCCGGGGTGTACGTACTGTCTGCGTCTGCGCGTTCGGCTGGGACGGCGGGGCCGTCAGGTGCACTGGGTCAACATCTGGCGTGATCCGGCCGGAGCCGCGGCGGTGAGGGCGGTCAACGAGGGCAACGAGACCGTGCCGACCGTCGTCGTGGACGGCCGGCCGCACGTCAATCCCGACCCCGCGTGGGTGCGCGAGCAACTAGGGGCCGCACAGCGGTGACCCCACCGGTGATCCGGCTCTCGCAACCCTCACGTCTCCGGAAAGTCGAACCGGGCAAGGTCCTCCAGCCAGGCCCGCGCGTTGCCGTCCGACGGTGCCCGCCAGTCGCCGCGCGGTGACAGCGAACCGCCCGCCGACACCTTCGGCCCGTTCGGCATGGCCGAGCGCTTGAACTGGGCGAAGGCGAAGAAGCGGCGGCAGAAGACCTCCAGCCAGCGGCGGATCTCCGGCAGGTCGTAGGCGACCCGCTTGGCCTCCGGGAAGCCGGGCGGCCACTCGCCGGACTCCGGGTCGTGCCAGGCGTGCCAGGCCAGAAAGGCGATCTTGGAGGGGCGGAAGCCGTAGCGCAGGACGTGGAAGAGCGTGAAGTCGTGCAGCGCGTACGGGCCGATCTTGGACTCCGTCGACTGCATCTCCTCGCCCGGTACGAGCTCCGGGCTGATCTCGGTGTCGAGGATCGCGGCGAGCGTGTTACCGGTCTCCTCGTCGAACTGGGCGCTGCTGATGACCCAGCGGACGAGGTGCTGGATCAGGGTCTTCGGCACCCCGCCGTTGACGTTGTAGTGGCTCATCTGGTCGCCGACGCCGTACGTGGACCAGCCGAGCGCCAGTTCCGAGAGGTCGCCGGTGCCGAGCACGATGCCGCCGCGCTGGTTGGCGAGCCGGAAGAGGTAGTCGGTGCGCAGGCCCGCCTGGACGTTCTCGAAGGTGACGTCGTACACGGGCTCGCCGGACGCGAACGGGTGGCCCATCTCCTTCAGCATCAGCCGCGCCGTGGGCGTGATGTCCAGCTCGGCCGCGGTGACGCCGAGGGAGTTCATCAGTTTGTGGGCGTTGTCCTTGGTGTGGTCGCTGGTGGCGAAGCCGGGCAGGGTCCAGGCCAGGATGTCGCTGCGCGGACGGCCTGCGCGGTCCATCGCGCGGGCGGCGACGATCAGCGCGTGCGTGGAGTCGAGGCCGCCGGAGACGCCGATGACGACCTTCGGACCGCCGATCGAGGCCAGTCGCTGCTGGAGGCCCGCGACCTGGATGTGGTACGCCTCATAGCAGTCCTGGGCGAGGCGGTCGGCGTCGGCCGGGACGAACGGGAAGCGCTCCAGGCGGCGGCGCAGCCCCAGGTCGGTGAGCGGCGGGTCGAGCTCGAACGTGATCGTCCGGAAGTCGCCGGTCCGGGCGCGGTGCGTACGGCGGTTGTCGTCGAACGTGCCCATCCGCTGCCGCTCCTGCCGCAGCAGGTCGAGGTCCACGTCGGCCACCGCGTGACTGTCGCCGAGCGGGAACCGCTCGGTCTCGGCCAGCAGCACGCCGTTCTCGTGGACCATGGCCTGGCCGTCCCAGGACAGGTCGGTGGTCGACTCGCCGAGGCCGGCCGCCGCGTAGACGTACGCGGCGAGGCAGCGGGAGGACGCCGAGCGGCACAGCAGCTTGCGGTCCTCGGCCCGCCCGACCGTGATCGGGCTGCCCGAGAGGTTGACGAGGACGGTCGCACCGGCGAGGGCCGCCTCCGCGCTGGGCGGCACCGGCACCCACATGTCCTCGCAGATCTCCGCGTGCAGCACGAGACCGGGGATGTCCTGAGCCTCGAAGAGGAGATCCACGCCGAACGGGACGGACTCACCGCCGACCCGGATCGAACCCCCGCGCTCGTCCGCGCCGTCGCCGATCTGCCGGCGCTCGTAGAACTCCCGGTAGTTCGGCGGGTACGACTTGGGCACGACACCGAGGACACGGCCGCGGTGCACGATCACCGCGCAGTTGTAGACCCGGTTGCGGTGGCGCAGCGGGGCGCCGACGACCAGGACCGGCAGCAGCTCGGCCGAGCCGGCCACCACCTCCTGGACCGCTTCCTCGACCCGGTCGAGCAGCGCGTCCTGGAGCAGCAGGTCCTCGATGGAGTAGCCGCACAGCACCATCTCCGGGAAGACGGCGACGGCCACCCCGTCCGCGGCGCACCGGCGCGCGTGGCGCAGGACCGTTTCGGCGTTGGCGTGCGGGTCCGCGATGACGGTGTGACCCGTACACGCGGCGACGCGTGCGAAGCCGTGCTGATAGATCGACCAGAAGTTCAACGGAGGCACCCGCCCAGTGTAATCGTCAGAGCGACACGATGGGTGGCGGGCACCCCGGGCACACCCCGTCCACGCCGAAGGGGCGCGGGATGATCACATCCCGCGCCCCTCAGGTGCCGTTGCGGCGTGCCGTTACCGGCGGTGCCTCAGTGCTTCTTGTTGTACGACTGCACGTAGCCGTTCGCGGGCGAGCCCACGCCGGTCACGTCGTCGTAGCCCTTCACCGCGGACAGCGAGCTGTCCTTGCCGAGGCTGCGGACCGAGGTCAGCAGGCCGCCGGTGGCGTCGTAGCCGTTGGCGAAGTCCACGCGGGCGACCGCGAGGCCCTTGCCGGTCGGGTTGTCGGTGACGTCGTGGTACACCTTCGACCCGTACTTGGCGTAGATCGCCGGGTTGGCGAAGCCGAGCGCCTTGCCGCCGCCGGCCTCCTGGGCCAGAGCCTGGACGGCCGCGATCACCGGCGCGGCCAGCGAGGTGCCGCCGATGCGGTACTCGCTGTACTTCTCCGACCCGTCCGGGAAGGTCTGGGTCTGGCCGACCTTGAAGCCGGTGTTCGGGTCGGCGATCGCCGAGATGTCCGGGACGACGCGGTTGCCGGCGGCGTTGTTGGCCTTGGCGAGCGAGTCCGGGACGACGCCCTTCTGGTAGGCGGGCTCGGCCACGGTCTTGCTGGTGCCGCCGCCCGCACCCGAGGTGTAGGCGCCGGGGAAGCCCGTCCAGCTCTTGCCGTCGGCCGACAGCGAGGCCTTCTCGGTGCCCCAGCCGGTCTCCCACTGGTACTTGTCGCCCTTGCCGACCGCCAGCGAGGTACCGCCGACCGCCGTCACCCAGGCCGAGTTGGCCGGGGTGTCGACCTGCTTCGTGCCGGTGTGGGCGACCTCGTCGCCGTTGTCGCCGGAGGAGAAGTAGAAGCCGATGCCCTCGACCGCGCCGAACTGGAAGACCTGGTCGTAGGCCGCGGCCAGGTCCGGCGTCTGGTTGGCCTCGATGTCGCCCCAGGAGTTGGAGACGATGTCGGCCAGGTGGTTGTCGACGACCTTGCTGAGCGAGTCGAGCAGGTCGTCGTCCAGGCAGGACGCGGCGCCCACGTACGTGACGTTCGCGTCCGGCGCGACCGCGTGCACGGCCTCGACGTCGAGGGTCTCCTCGCCGTACCAGCCGGAGGCGTCGCACTCGTCGGCGCCGGTGTGCGTGTAGTTCGCGGGCAGCGACTGCTTGAGCTGACCGGTCTTCCACGCGGCGTCGCCGTGCTTCTTCGCGTAGGTCTGCGCGTCGAAGGCGATGGTCGGCGAGGCGAACGCGTCCGTGATGGCGACGCGGACACCCTTGCCCGTGTAGCTGCCGGCGCCGTAGGCGGCACGCAGCTGCTTGCCGGTGTAGCCCTTGACGGCGTACGGGATCTTCGAGCCGTACGCGTCGGGCAGCGTGCTGGCGGTGTTCGAGCCGTAGTACGAGGAGAACGGCCCGGAGTTCTTGAACACCGTGCCCGGCCCGGGCAGCTGGTCGTCGTGGGTCGCCTTGTGCGGCGCGTTGTCCAGGCCGGTGACGGTCAGGACGGCGCCGTTCAGGCTCTCCGGCGCGGAGGCCGTCTTCGACGGCGCGCGGTAGGTCTTGGAGCCCTTGGCGTAGTTGTGCAGCTGGGTGCCGAACGCCTTCTCGGCGGCGGCCACGTCACCGGAGACGGTGACGTAGTGCTGCGTGGTCCCGGTGACCTTCAGCCCGGCCGACTTCAGCCAGGACTTGACGGCGGCCACCTGGGCCTTGGTGGCGCCGTAGCGGGCCTGGGCCTGCTTGGCGCTGAGGTACTTGCGGTACTGCGGCGAGCTCGGGTCGGACACCGCCTTGGCGTACGCCGCGAGGCCGGACGCGTCGCGGCCGGCGAAGTACACCCGGGCGTTGACCTGGGAGCTGTTCGACGTGGAGCCCTTGTCCGCCTTGGCCGTGGCCCAGGCGGGCTTGGTGCCCGCGAGTGTGTCCCGGCCCGGGTTGTCCGCGGCGTGCGCCGCGGGTATGCCGAGCGCCAGCGCACCCGCGACCATGGGCAGTGTCGCTGCCAGGCTCACGGTGCGCAGGTTGGCGCGGTTGGATCTCATGTAACCCCCTGCGATGCTCCTCGCGATGTGAGGCGCATGTAGGCATGTGTGGTCGGTAATCGCCGATCCGGCCGGGCCCGCGGCGGTTCGGCCCGATGGATCACACGATGGGGGCCACTCTTTCGATGAACCGTTCATGCCAGGGGAACGCGAAAGTCAAGAGAATCCCAAGGAACGGTCACGCAGGGGGATTTGGGGCTTTCGTCCGTGCGGGAGTGTTGAGGCGGGAGTGTTGAGGCGGGAGTGTCAGGAACGCGCGTGCGCTCCGCGCTCCTTGAGCATGTCCGCCATCAGCTGGATCTCCGACTGCTGCGCGTCCACCATGCCCTGCGCGAGCTTCTTCTCCACGCCGACGGTGCACTTCGCCACGCACCCCTCGGCCATGTGGATGCCGCCCTTGTGGTGGTCCGTCATCAGCTGGAGGAAGAAGACCTCGGCCGGCTTGCCGCTGAGGCTCTGGAGCTTCTTCAGCTCGGTGTTGGTGGCCATGCCCGGCATCAGCGCGCCGTCCTTGCCGGCGGGCATGTCGCCCATGCCCATCCAGCTCATCGGCGGCTCGGCCGACACCTTGGGCAGCTTCCACAGGTCGAGCCAGCCCAGCAGCATGCCGCGCTGGTTGGCCTGCGTCTGTGCGATGTCGTAGGCGAGCCGCCGGACTTCCTCGTTCTTCGTGCGGTCGCGCACGATGTACGACATCTCGACGGCCTGCTGGTGATGGACCGCCATGTCCCGCGCGAACCCGGCGTCCGCCGACTCCGCGCCCGGAGTGCTCGGGGCGGAATCCCCGTCCTCGGCCACCGCGTACGTGATCGCCCCGGCCGCGACGAGCACCGCCGCCGCGGCGCCCGCGACCCAGCCGACGAGCCGCATCACTTCATCGTCCCGCCGGTGCACGAGGCACCCGGCTCGGGCGTCTGCTCACCCTGGACGTAGGTGGCGAAGAACTTGTTCACCGCCGGGTCGTCGGCGCTCTTCGCGCTCAACTGGTGCCCCCAGGCCGACAGCATCAGCGGCGCCGCCTGGTTCTCGTACGGGCTCATCAGCGTGTACGGCGTCTGCTTCACCTTGGCGGTGAGCGCGTCCACGTCCGCCTTCTTCGCCTTCGCGGTGTACGTCACCCAGACCGCGCCGTGCTCCAGCGCGTGCACGGCGTTCTCGTCCTTCACCGGCGAGGTGTAGACGTTGCCGTTGCAGTTCAGCCAGACCGGGTTGTGGTTGCCGCCCACGGGCGGGTGCATCGGGTACTTCACGCTCGTCGTGACATGCGTCCGGGACAGCTTCCCCGACCAGGTCCGCACGCCGTCCTTGCCGGTCGTGAAGTGGCCCGAGTCCCCGGAGCTCTTGGTACCGCTCGCCGAGTCCTTGCCGTCGTCCGACTGCGAGCGCACCAGCACGACACCGCCGACCACGAGACCGGCGACCACCACCACGCTCGCGGCGATCGTGAGCACCCGGTTGCGCCGCTCGCGGGCCTGCTCTGCGCGCCGCATCTCTTCTATTCGCGCCTTGCGCGCGGCGTTGCCGGTGTTCTTCGCGGAACCCATGACGATGTCCTTCTGGGGAAAGGATAAGGGGCGGGGTGGGGCTCGCTGATCGTAGTCGGGGGAGGCCGTCCCGCCGTAGGGAGGTCGGCGGAAACGGTAGGGAAACGATAATTTGAACCCAGGATGCGCATTATCTAGGCTGGCCGGTATGCGGCTGCTGCGCTCCACCGACCTCGCCCTGCGGATGCTCATGCGACTTGCCGTCGCGAGCGAGGCCACCCCCACGACCCGGGAGGTCGCGGGGGACATGGACGTGCCCTACACCCACGCGGCGAAAGTCGTCGCCGAGCTCCAGCACATGGGCCTGGTCGACGCCCGGCGCGGCCGGGGCGGCGGGCTCGCGCTCACCGAGAAGGGGCGCGGGGCCTCCGTCGGCGCCGTGGTCCGCGCCTTCGAGGGTGAGGGTGACGTGGTCGACTGCGAGGGTTCGGGTGGCACCGCGCCCTGCCCCCTGAACTCCGCGTGCCGTCTGCGCGGCGCACTGCGGCGGGCCCAGGAGGCGTTCTTCGCCACCCTGGACCCGCTCACGGTGTCGGACATGGTCACCGCCCCGACCGGGCCGCTCCTGCTGGAGATCACCAGGCCCTAGGGGTGCCACTCAGCCCTGCTGGGCCAGCCACAGGTCGGGGCCGAAGACCTCGTAGTGGATGTCGGCGGGGGTCACGCCCTTCTCGATCAGCTGGGTGCGGATCGCGCGCATGAAGGGGAGCGGGCCGCAGAGGTACGCGCGCGTGCCCTCCGGTACGGCGATGTCGCTCAGGTCCACCAGCCCGGTCCGCCCGTTCGCGGGGGCCTGCTCCTCGTACCAGAAGTGGGCCGCCGCGTCCGGGAGCTTCGCCACGAACGCCTCGTGGTCGGCGCGCAGGGCGTGGTCGGCGGGGGAGCGGTCGCCGTGCACGACGGTGACCGGGGCGCGGTGGCCGGTCTCCGCCAGCCGCGCCAGCATCGCGACCATCGGGGTCACACCGATGCCGGCGGAGGCGAGCAGCAGGGGCGTGTCCGTGGCGTCGTCCAGGACGAGGTCGCCGTACGGCTCGGAGAGCTCGAGGACGTCACCCTCGTGCACGCGCGCGTGGAGGTGGCCCGAGACCTCGCCGTCGGGGGTGGCGCCGCCGCGCACCGCCTTCACGCTGATCTGCCGCACGGTCGTCCCCGGCGCACCGGAGAGGCTGTACTGCCGGATCTGCCGGGCCCCGTCGGACAGCTCCGCGCGGACCGAGACGTACTGTCCCGCGCGGAAGTCCCGCACCGGTCCGCCGTCCACCGGGCGCAGCCGGAAGGTGACGACGTCGGCGGTCTCGGCGACGCGCTCGACGACCTCCCACTCCCGCCAGCCGCGGCTGCCGCTCTCCTCGTACAGCCGCTTCTCGATGGCGATGAGGGCGTTCGCCATCAGCCAGTACACCTCGTCCCAGGCGGCGGCGACCTCCGGCGTGACGGCCTCGCCGAGCACCTCGACGATGGCGGCGAAGAGGTGCTCGTGGACGACCGCGTACTGCTCGGGCGCGACGCCGAGGGAGGCGTGCTTGTGGGCGATGCGGCCCAGCATCGCGTCCGGCCGCTGGTCCGGGTGGTCCACGAGGTGCGTGGCGAAGGCGGCGATGGACCCGGCGAGGGCCTGGCGCTGGGTGCCGGCGGCCTGGTTGCCGCGGTTGAACAGGTCCCGCAGCAGCTCGGGGTGGGCGGCGAAGAGGCCGGCGTAGAAGCGCTCGGTGATCTCGCCGATGGCGGCGCCGACGACGGGGAGCGTGGCGCGGACGGTGGCTGCGGACTGCTCGGAGAGCATGGCGAACTCCTCGTGGTTCGACGGGGCCGGCACGGCTCCGGCGCTGATCAAAACGCTAATAAAACTTGCATCTGAGATGCAAATTAAAGAGACGTGGCGTCGCTCACGGCGGCAGCGAACGTGGAAGCGGTACGCAAGCGGAACGGACGCGGACGGCCCATTACGGATGCCGGTGCGAGCAGGCAAGATGGGCGAGGAGCAGTACATCTGCCGTACGCGAGGCGTTCAGGCCGTGGACGGTCGGACGATCAAGGTCGGCAACACGCGTGAAATGGTGTTGTGGTGTGATGCTCAGGTGCCCGACCGCCTCCCGTGGGACCGGGGACAGGCGGCCTGACCAGCAAGGATGGGGAAGCGGAAGATGGACAAGCAGCAGGAGTTCGTACTCCGGACCTTGGAGGAGCGCGACATCCGGTTCGTACGCCTGTGGTTCACGGACGTGCTGGGCTTCCTCAAGTCCGTCGCCGTGGCCCCCGCCGAGCTGGAACAGGCCTTCGACGAGGGCATCGGCTTCGACGGCTCCGCCATCGAGGGCTTCGCCCGCGTCTACGAGTCCGACATGATCGCCAAGCCGGACCCCTCCACCTTCCAGGTCCTGCCCTGGCGTGCCGAGGCCCCCGGCACCGCCCGCATGTTCTGCGACATCCTCATGCCGGACGGCTCCCCCTCCTTCGCGGACCCGCGCTACGTTCTCAAGCGCGCCCTCGCCCGCACCTCCGACCTGGGCTTCACCTTCTACACCCACCCGGAGATCGAGTTCTTCCTGCTGAAGGACCGCCCGCTCGACGGCTCCCGCCCGACGCCCGCCGACAACTCGGGCTACTTCGACCACACCCCGCAGAACATCGGCATGGACTTCCGCCGCCAGGCGATCACCATGCTGGAGTCGATGGGCATCTCGGTGGAGTTCTCCCACCACGAGGGCGCCCCGGGCCAGCAGGAGATCGACCTCCGCTACGCCGACGCGCTCTCCACCGCGGACAACATCATGACGTTCCGCCTGGTCATGAAGCAGGTGGCGCTGGAGCAGGGCGTCCAGGCGACCTTCATGCCGAAGCCGTTCTCGGAGCACCCGGGCTCGGGCATGCACACGCACCTCTCCCTCTTCGAGGGCGACCGCAACGCCTTCTACGAGTCCGGCGCGGAGTACCAGCTCTCCAAGGTCGGCCGCTCCTTCATCGCGGGCCTGCTCAAGCACGCGGCGGAGATCTCCGCGGTCACCAACCAGTGGGTCAACTCCTACAAGCGCATCTGGGGCGGCTCCGAGCGCACCGCGGGCGCCGGCGGCGAGGCCCCCTCCTACATCTGCTGGGGCCACAACAACCGCTCCGCCCTGGTCCGCGTCCCGATGTACAAGCCCGGCAAGACCGGCTCCGCGCGCGTGGAGGTCCGCTCCCTGGACTCCGGCGCGAACCCGTACCTGGCGTACGCGCTCCTGCTGGCGGCCGGCCTCAAGGGCATCGAGGAGGGCTACGAACTCCCGCCCGGCGCCGAGGACGACGTCTGGGCCCTCTCCAACGCCGAGCGCCGCGCCATGGGCATCGAACCCCTCCCGCAGAACCTCGGCGAGGCCCTCACCCTCATGGAGAACAGCGACCTGGTCGCCGAGACCCTCGGCGAACACGTCTTCGACTTCTTCCTCCGCAACAAGCGCCAGGAGTGGGAGGAGTACCGCTCCGAGGTGACGGCGTTCGAGCTCCGGAAGAACCTGCCGGTGCTGTAGGCGCCGGTCAGGGCGCGAGCACGTGACCGGAGTCGAAGGGCAGCGCGAACACGCGCCAGCCCTTGACGTACTCGTGGCCCGGCCAGGGGGCGGGCCACGTGCCGCCGGGAGGTCCTTCAACCTGGCGGACAAGTCGAGCATCTTGATCACCCCGCGAGGTCGGCCGTGCCGCGGTAGCCCCTACACCAGCGTAGGACGGTCTTCCGTGAGGGGCAGAAAGTCGGCCCAGGCGGCCGGCGTCACGGTGAGTCGGGGGCCCCGGGGACGTTTGGAGTCGCGGACGTGGACCGTGCCGGAGGCTATGGCGATCTCGACGCAGTCGTTGCCGTCACCGCTGCTGCTGTAGCTGCTTTTGAACCAGGTCAGATCGCGGATCATGTGTCTCCGTAAGTTGTTGGGTGGCCCGGGAGGGCTCTCTGCACTCGGGCCGGGGGATCCGCTTGTCGCCCTCGATCTTGTAGACGAGGTCCTCCCCGTACCCGACCGCCGTCCCGAAGTCGGCCGCCCGCATCCCCACGGCCTCCCGCCGCAGCTTCAACTGCCGTCCCACCGTGGCGACTACGGCCAGACCCCAGTCGTCGTCCGGGTCTACCTCCCACCCCGGCTCGTCTGCTTCGCCGTCCACTGGCATTAGCGCCCCTCCGTCATACGCGCCCTATCGCGACGTAGCTCACGCTAGGCATTCGGGAGACGCGTGGTGGCGTGAATCAACGTCGCGGCACGCCATCGGGTGACACCAGCCCGGCCTCACCCCACGTAGGCCGGGGACACCGCCGACGTGCTGATGCGGCGCGGCTCGCCCGTGCCGTCCGCGGGCGTCTCGTACAGGTCCGCCCCGTAGTCGCCCGGCAGCGCGTAGACGATCGTGTGGGTGTCCCGCCACACCGCCTGGTCGTCCACGCTGCGGGTTTCGGCGAGCGGGGTTTCGTGCATGGTGCGGAGGTTCAGGACGTACAGGCGCCAAGGGGCGTCCTTGGAGAGGCCCTTCACCCGCTTCTTGTAGGCGATGCGGGTGCCGTCGGGGGAGAGGGACGGGCATTCCACGTTGGGGTGGAGGGTGGTGAGCGTGCGCGTCCGAAGGTCGCCCCGGACCAGGTATGTCTTTCCCTTCGTGGCCAGCGTCGCGTAGAACGTGCGGTCGTCCGCCGCGAACGTCACTCCCCAGAAGTTCACGTCTGCCGCCCGGTAGGCGTGGCCGTCCTTGACGAGGTGGAAGGACTCCAGCGTCGGGATCAGCTTCCCCGTGCGGGTGTCCACGATCGCCGCGCGGGTCGAGAAGTTCGTGCCCGCGTAGGAGTCGCCGCCGACGAAGGCCGTCCAGGCGGCGAAGTGGCCGGACGGCGAGACCCTGGCCCGGGACGGGATGCCGGGGACGTCGTAATGGGCCGTCACCTTCAGGTGGGCGTCCAGGATCACCGCCCGGTACGTGTCCGAGACCGGGCCGTGCACCGCCTGGAGGCATACGCCGGTGCCGGAAGCGGCGTAGAAGCGCAGGCACTTGACGCCCGAGGCGGTGCGGGGGCCGGACGGGTCGGACGCGGGGACCGTGGTCAGCTCGTCGCGGTGCGGGCCCCAGGCCATGTTGCGGAAGACCATGCGGCCAGGGCGCGTGAGGGTCACCGTCCCGGACGTGACCTTCGGGCCGCCCGCCTGTGTCTGGTCGCGGCGGTCCGCCCGGGCCGAGGCGTGGAGGATGGAGGCCGCGGCGACCCCCGCCAGTGCGGCGAGGGCCAGGAGCAGCACCAGGACGCGGTTCCGTACCGTCATGCCGTTGTCGTGCCTTTCGGGCGGAGGGTGAAGGAGAACGCCGCGCAGACCCCGAGCGCCGCCGTCGCCGCCGCCAGCGCCGTGCGGTCGCCCCACAGCGTCCACGCCGCGCCGAACCCCAGGGAGCAGGCGAAGCGGGTCAGCGCCTGGCCCGTCTGGACCAGGGCCAGGCCCGAGGAGCGCAGGGCCTCCGGCACGCTGTCCGAGGCCGCCGCCATGAGGACGCCGTCGGTGGCCGCGTAGAACGTGCCGTGCAGGGCCAGGACGACGTACGGCAGAGCGGTGCCGTGCCAGGAGCCGAGCAGCAGCCCGTAAGCGAGGAGCAACGCGCCGTGGCCCGCCAGGAAGATCCGCCAGCGGCCCACCCGGTCCGCGAGCCCGCCCAGTGGCACCGCCAGCAGCAGGAACGCCGCTGCCGTGCCCAGCGGGAGCAGCGCGAACCAGTGGTCGGGGACGCCGAGCCTGCGCTGGAGCAGCAGGTAGACGAAGGAGTCGCTGACCGTGGCCAGGCCCAGCAGCAGGGCACACACCGTGAGGCGGCGCAGGTCGCGGTGGCGGAGCAGGGCGAGGGCCGCCCGTAGGGTCGGGCGCTGCCCGGCCGGGGCCGGCCGGCTCCTGCCGCCCGGTACGAACAGCACCAGCACCAGGACGCCCAGCACCGCCACGCAGGAGCTCACCGTGAACACCGCGTCGTAGCCGTCCACCGTCGCCCGCAGGATCAGGAAGGCGACCAGCGGGCCGAGCAGCGCGCCCGCCGTGTCCATCGCGCGGTGCACGCCGAAGGCCCGGCCGCGGGTCTCCGGGGTGGACGAGAGGGAGATCAGCGCGTCGCGCGGGGCGGTGCGCAGGCCCTTGCCGGTGCGGTCGGCGGCGAGGACCAGGCCGATGGGGGTGAGGGAGTGGGCGAGCAGCAGCAGTGGCTTGCACAGCGCCGAGATGCCGTAGCCGAGCCCTGCCACCCACTTGTGGCGGCCCCCGCCCCGGTCGGCGAGGTGGCCCCCGGCCAGCCGGACGAGCGCCGAGAAGCCGTTGTAGATGCCGTCGAGGAGACCGAAGCCGAGCGGGGAGAGGCCGAGGCCCGTCACCAGGTACAGCGGCAGCACCGCCGTGACCATCTCGGACGACACGTCGGTGACCAGGCTGACCGTGCCCAGCGCGAGCACCGTGGGGGCGACCGCGGCACGGCGCCGCCCGGCGGGAGGCCGGACGGCACCGCTCGCGGACGCCGGCGCGCCGGGGTTGCTCGCGCGGCTGTCCGCTACGTACACCTCAGGACGCCCAGATTCCGGTGATGTCCTGGGCGGCGGCGGCGTTGCCAGCGTGCGAGGTCAGGCCCTGGGTGTCCTCCAGGGTGCGCAGCAGGTCGTAGTGGTTGTAGGTGGTGGCGGACGACGATCCGGCCGTCACCGGCTGGCCGTACAGGACGGTCGGGATGCGGTTGCCGCTGAGCCGGTTGTCCTCGTCGAAGGTGACGACGAGGAGGCTGTTGTGGGTCTTGGCCCAGGTGGCGTAGGCGCCCAGGTTGTTCTTCAGCCAGGTGTCGCCGGTGGAGACCGAGCAGTCGTGCATGTCGCTGCACAGGTTCGGGACCACGAAGGACAGCTGGGGGAGGGTGGAGTAGTCGGTCGGGAACTGCGCGAAGGTCTTGGCCGTTGAGGTGGGTACGTTGCTGAAGCCGAACCAGGGGTTGTGCTTGCGGGCGTAGTTGCCGCTGCTGCACGTGGTCGAGCCCTGGCTGGGCAGGGTCTCGTTGTAGCTGCCCCAGGTGCGGCCCGCGGCGAGCTGCTCGGAGGCCAGGTTGGCGGCCGAGGAGAAGCCGGGGGTGTAGCAGCTGTCGTCGGTGATGCCCTGGGTGGAGCCGGAGAAGAGGGCGAAGTAGTTCGGCTGGCTCGGGTGGGTGATGGCGTAGGACTGGGTGAGGTTCGCGCCGCCCGTCTTGAGCGAGTTGATGTACGGGGCGCTGGAGGAGCCGATGACCTGGTTGTAGGCGTGGTTCTCCATGACCACGACGATCACGTGGTCGGGAGTCGGTACGGCGCTCGCGGCGTGCGCGGAGCCGCCGCCGAGCCCGGTCCACAGCCCGATCGCGGCAGCGGTGAAGGCGGTTGCCGACGCCACGGCGGTACGGGCGCGGCGATACGCGGACTTGGCAGTACTGCCGGACACATCAACCTCCGGAGGGGGGAGCGGGGCTGGCGGTGCGGTCAGAGCATGCGCACGCCAACACTACCCCGCGTCACGGTGTCCGACACGGCGAGTGAAGATCGAGTGAACTGCTGCCGCGCCCCGACCGCTGCCGCGGCTCCGCCCGGCGTACCGGCCCATACGCTCCCGGGTACCCGTGGGAGACCGGTAAGCGGAACTCGGCCCACCGGCCCTGAGCCCCCGCCGGGGTCTCCGGATAGGCTCTGGCCAGTACTAGCGCGATCCGTGCGCGATCCGAGGGAGGCCGGGGATGACGGGGCCGGGACGCAGGAGCAGTACCTTCACTCGGCTGCTGCGGCACGGTTTCACCGATCCGTCGGCCGCCGAGCGGTTGCTGGACAGCGGCGAGCTGGCGCTCGTGCGGGACGACCCGGTGCTGCTGGAGGCGCTGGGCGCGACCGCCGACCCCGACCTCGCGCTGCTGGGACTCGTACGGCTGCTGGAGGCACAGCCGGGCACCGCCCGCCGGGAGCTGCTGGACACGGTGATAGCCGCCAAGCCGCTGCGTGACCGCCTGCTGGGTGTGCTCGGGGCGTCCGCCGCCCTGGCCGACCACCTGGCCCGCCACCCGCGGGACTGGGAGGCGCTGGTCACCTATGAGCCCCGGGACCTGCACCCCGGGGTGGAGGAGTTCGAACGGGGGCTGGCGGAGGCCACCGATCTCGTCTCGCTGCGCGTCGCCTACCGCCGCTGCCTGCTGTCCATCGCCGCCCGCGACGTGTGCGGCACCACGGACATCGCGGAGACCGCCGCCGAACTCGCCGACCTCGCCACCGCCACCCTGCGTGCCGCCCTCGGTCTGGCGGAGGCCGCCGCGCCCGACGACGCCGCCGCGTGCCGGCTCGCGGTGATCGCGATGGGCAAGTGCGGCGGGCACGAGCTGAACTATGTCTCCGATGTCGATGTGATCTTCGTGGGGGAGGCTGCCGACGGTGGCGACGAGGGGAAAGCGCTCAAGTCCGCCACCCGGCTTGCCTCGCACATGATGCGGATCTGCTCCGAGACGACCGTCGAGGGGTCCATCTGGCCCGTCGACGCCAACCTCCGCCCCGAGGGCCGCAACGGCCCGCTGGTGCGGACGCTGAGCAGCCACCTCGCCTACTACCAGCGCTGGGCCAAGACCTGGGAGTTCCAGGCCCTGCTCAAGGCCCGCCCCGTGGCCGGGGACCTGCGGCTGGGGGAGGAGTACGTCGCCGCCGTCGGGCCGCTGGTCTGGAAGGCCGCCGAGCGCGATAACTTCGTCGCCGACGTGCAGAAGATGCGCCGCCGCGTGGTGGAGAACATCCCCGCCGCCGAGGTCGAGCGCGAACTGAAGCTGGGCCCGGGCGGACTCAGGGACGTCGAGTTCGCCGTGCAGCTGCTGCAACTCGTGCACGGCCGTACCGACGCCTCGCTGCGCAGCGGCACCACCCTCGACGCCCTCCAGGCGCTCGCCGCCGGCGGCTACGTCGGCCGGGCGGACGCCGTGCAGCTCGACGAGGCCTACCGCTTCCTGCGCTCCATGGAGCACCGGATCCAGCTGTACCGGCTGCGCCGCACGCACCTCGTGCCCGAGGACGAGGCCGACGTGCGGCGCCTCGGCCGCTCCCTCGGGCTGCGCGCCGACCCGGTGGCCGAGCTGACCCGGGAGTGGAAGCGGCACGCCGCCGTCGTGCGCCGACTGCACGAGAAGATCTTCTACCGGCCGCTGCTCGACGCCGTCGCCCAGCTCGCCCCCGGCGAGGCCCGGCTCAGCCCGGAGGCGGCCCGGGAACGCATGGTCGCCCTCGGCTACGCCGACCCGGCCGCCGCCCTGCGCCACCTGGAGGCCCTCGCCTCCGGCGTCAGCCGCAAGGCCGCCATCCAGCGCACCCTGCTGCCCGTGCTGCTCGGCTGGTTCGCCGACTCCGCCGACCCCGACGCGGGCCTGCTCAACTTCCGCAAGGTCTCCGACGCGCTCGGCAAGACCCCCTGGTACCTGCGGCTGCTGCGGGACGAGGGCGCGGCGGCGGAGAACGTCGCCCGCGTGCTGTCGGCCGGGCGCCTCGCCCCCGACCTGCTGATGCGCGCCCCCGAGGCCGTCTCCCTGCTCGGCGACGGCGACGGAGGCGGTCTGGAGCCGCGCGGGCGTGCCCACCTGGAGCAGGAGATCCTCGCCGCCGTGGGCCGCGCCGAGAACGCCGCCCAGGGTGTCACCGCGGCCCGTGGCGTGCGCCGCCGCGAGCTGTTCCGTACGGCCGCCGCGGACATCGTCGACTCCTACGGGACCGAGGCGAACCCGGCCGAGGCCGACCAGGGCGCCCTGGTGGACCGGGTCGGCGGCGCCGTCTCCGACCTCACGGCGGCCACCCTCGCCGGCACCCTGCGCGCGGTGGTCCGGGAGAGCTGGGGCGACACCCTGCCCACCCGCTTCACGATCATCGGCATGGGCCGTTTCGGCGGCCACGAACTGGGCTACGGCTCCGACGCCGACGTGCTCTTCGTGCACGAGCCGCAGGACGGCGTGGAAGAACGGGAGGCCGCCGACGCCGCGAACAAGGTCGTCGCCGAGATGCGCCGCCTGCTCCAGCTGCCCAGCGCCGACCCGCCCCTGCTCATCGACGCCGACCTGCGCCCGGAGGGCAAGTCAGGACCGCTGGTGCGCACCCTGAAGTCGTACGAGGCGTACTACCGCCGCTGGTCCCTGACCTGGGAGTCGCACGCCCTGCTGCGGGCCGAGCCGGTCGCCGGGGACGAGGACCTGGCCGGCCGCTTCATGGAGCTGATCGACCCGCTGCGCTACCCGGACGGCGGCCTCGGCGACGAGGCGGTGCGCGAGATCCGCCGGCTGAAGGCCCGCATGGAGTCCGAGCGCCTCCCGCGCGGCGCCGACCCCAAGCTGCACACCAAGCTCGGGCCCGGCGGCCTGTCCGACGTCGAGTGGACCGTGCAGCTGCTCCAGATGCGGCACGGCCGGCGCGAGCCCGGACTGCGCACCACCCGTACCCGCGAGGCCCTCGCCGCCGCCCGCGACGTCGGTCTGATCCCCGCCGAGGACGCCGAGACCCTCGACGAGGCCTGGGTGCTGGCGACCCGCGTCCGCAACGCCGTCATGCTGGTCCGCGGCCGGGCCGGCGACACCTTCCCCTCCGACGCCCGCGAGCTCGCCGCCGTCGGCCGCTACCTCGGCTACGGCCCGGGCCACGCCGGTGACATGCTCGACGCGTACCGCCGTACGACCCGCAGGGCGCGGGGAGTGGTGGAGGAGCTGTTCTACCAGGACTGAAAGCCACCGGGACTGAAAGCCACCAGGGCCCGCCCCCGCCGCGCAGCGCCTACGCCTCGCTCGGCTGCAGCGTCGCCTTCCTCGCCGGGACCCGGCGGGGCAGGGTGTACGGCAGGGCGCCGTACCACAGGCGGGCCACCGTGAAACCGAAGGTCAGGCACAGGACGCCGCCGACCGCGTCGAGCCAGAAGTGGTTGGCGGTGGCCACGATCACCACGAGCGTGGTCGCCGGGTACAGCAGCCCCACCACCCGCACCCACGGCACGCTCGCCAGCGCGAAGATCGTCAGTCCGCACCACAGGGACCAGCCGATGTGCATCGACGGCATCGCCGCGTACTGGTTCGACATGTGCTTCAGATCGCCGGAGGCCATCGACCCCCAGGTCTGGTGGACCGTCACCGTGTCCACGAAGTGGCCGTCGCGCATCAGCCGGGGCGGGGCCAGCGGGAACAGGTAGTAGCCGAGCAGGGCCACGCCGGTCGTCGCGAACAGCACCATCCGGGTCGCCGCGTACCGGCCCGGATGGCTGCGGTACAGCCACACCAGTACGCCCAGCGTCACCACGAAGTGCAGTGTCGCGTAGTAGTAGTTCATCCCCACGATCAGCCATGTCACCGCGTTGACGGCGTGGTTGACCGACTCCTCCACGGCGACCCCGAGGTGGTGCTCGGCCCGCCAGACCCAGTCGGCGTTGCGCATCGCCTTGCCGCGCTGCTCGGGGACCGCGTTGCGGATGAGCGAGTACGTCCAGTAACTGACCCCGATCAGCAGGATCTCGAACCACAGCCGGGGGCGGCGCGGAGCGCGCAGTCGGCGCAGAACACCCAAGGGCCCGGGCCCTTCGTCCGTGACAGGGTGCGGAACGGCCGTTTGCTCGCGACCTTCCGGCTCTGTCACGGTCGAGTCACCCATAGCCACAGAGTCTGCCAGAAAAGCCCTCAAGCCCCGATCATCCCTTGGTCGGGTTCGGGCCGCACGTTCTACTCCCTAGGTACGATTCCGGTCCCCAGGGGCCGAAGCGGTCGAACCGCGCACCACCAGTTCCGGCATGAACACGAACTCACTGTGGGGTGCGGGCGTCCCGCCGATCTCCTCCAGCAGCGTGCGTACCGCCGCCTGGCCCATCGCCGGGACCGGCTTGCGGATGGTGGTCAGCGGCGGGTCGGTGAACGCGATCAGCGGGGAGTCGTCGAAGCCCACCACCGAGACGTCCCGGGGTACCTCCAGACCGAGCTGCCGGGCGGCCCGTATCGCGCCCAGGGCCATCATGTCGCTGGCGCAGACCACCGCCGTGCAGTTCCGCCCGATCAGCGCGGCGGCGGCGGCCTGACCCCCCTCCAGGGTGTAGAGGGAGTGCTGCACGAGCTCCGACTCGACGGCCGACGCCTCCAGACCCAGCTGGTCCCGCATGGCGCGCACGAAGCCCTCGATCTTGCGCTGGACCGGGACGAACCGTTTCGGGCCGAGCGCCAGCCCGATCCGGGTGTGGCCGAGCGAGGCGAGGTGGGTCACCGCCAGCGTCATCGCGGCCCGGTCGTCGGGAGAGATGAACGGCGCCTGCACCTTCGGCGAGAAACCGTCGACCAGCACGTACGGCACGCCCTGCGCCCGCAGCCGCTCGTAGCGCTCCATGTCGGCGGTGGTGTCCGCGTGCAACCCGGAGACGTAGATGATCCCGGCGACCCCCCGGTCGACGAGCATCTCCGTCAGCTCGTCCTCCGTCGACCCGCCCGGGGTCTGGGTGGCCAGCACCGGCGTGTAGCCCTGCCGGGTCAGCGCCTGGCCGATGACCTGCGCGAGGGCGGGGAATATCGGGTTCTCCAGCTCCGGGGTGATCAGGCCGACCAGGCCCTCGCTGCGCTGCCGCAGCCGTACCGGACGCTCGTAGCCGAGCACGTCCAGCGCGGCGAGGACGGACTGGCGGGTGGTGGCGGCTACGCCAGGCTTGCCGTTGAGGACGCGGCTGACGGTCGCTTCGCTCACCCCCGCCTGCGCAGCGATGTCCGCAAGCCGTGTGGTCACGGCACCGGACTGTACCGGCCGTATCGTCATCGCGGTCCCTCTGTCGTGGTCGGCGTCGTGGTCGGCGCCCCGGTCCCGCAAGGGATGATCCCCGTGACGGAGCCGGATAGCAAGAGCTTGCAGAGTCTTGCACAACCGGGCCGTTGCCCGCTCAGCCACGTAAGAGAAGGGTCTCGTGGCGGTCGACGCGGGGTCACGGCGGGATAACTTCCGCAGCCTCTTGCACTTTTTTTCTGCAAGGTCTTTCGCAGCGCTTGCATCGCTGTTACGTTCCCACTCGCCCGGCGGCGGCGACGGCGCGGTCGGCAGGACGGCAGGGGCGGCGGACGGGACCGCCCCCTGTCAGCACTCGGGCTTAACCCTCAAGGAGAACTCATGCGGCGTGGCATAGCGGCCTCCGCGCTGGTGGCGTCCCTCGCCCTCACGGCGACGGCGTGCGGCGGGAGCGACAGCGACAGCGGAAAGTCGGACGGCCCGGTGACCATCACCTGGTGGGACACCTCCAACGCCACCAATGAGGCACCGACGTACCAGGCCCTGATCAAGCAGTTCGAGGCCGCCAACAAGAACATCAAGGTCAAGTACGTCAACGTCCAGTTCGACCAGGCGCAGAACAAGTTCGACACCGCCGCCGGCTCCAGCGGCGCCCCGGACGTGCTGCGCTCCGAGGTCGGCTGGACCCCCGCCTTCGCCAAGAAGAGCTACCTCCTGCCGCTGGACGGCACCGAGGCCCTCGCGGACAAGGACAAGTTCCAGTCCAACCTGATCACCCAGGCGCAGTACGGCGGCAAGACCTACGGCGTGCCACTGGTCACCGACACCCTGGCGCTCGTCTACAACAAGGCCATCTTCAAGAAGGCCGGCATCACCGAGGCCCCCAAGACCTGGGACGAGCTGAAGGCCGACGCCTCCAAGATCGACGCCAAGGAGAACGTCTACGGCTACTGGGGCTCCACCGCGGCCTACTACGCCCAGACCTTCCTCTACGGCGAGGGCACCGACACCGTCGACGCCTCCGCCAAGAAGATCACCGTCGACTCCGCCGCCGCGAAGAAGGCCTACGGCACCTGGCTGAGCACGTTCAAGGGGCAGGGCCTGCACAAGGCCGACACCACCGCCGACGCCTACGCCCACATCCAGGACGCGTTCGTCAGCGGCAAGGTCGCCGCGATCATCCAGGGCCCCTGGGAGATCACGAACTTCTACAAGGGCTCGGCCTTCAAGGACAAGTCCAACCTGGGCATAGCCACCGTCCCGGCCGGCTCCGCCGGCAAGGCCGGCGCCCCGACCGGCGGCCACAACCTCTCGGTCTACGCCGGCTCGGACAAGGCCCACCAGGCGGCCTCGCTGAAGTTCGTCAACTTCATGACGTCGGCGAAGTCCCAGGAGACCATCGCCCTGAAGAACTCCACGCTGCCCACCCGCGGCGACGCCTACACCGCCCAGGTCAAGGCCGACCCCGGCATCGCCGGCTACCAGGGCGTCCTGGCCGCCGCCCAGCCGCGCCCGGCGCTGCCCGAGTACAGCTCCCTGTGGGGTCCGCTGGACATCGAGCTGCCCAAGGTCGCCGCCGGCAAGGAGTCGCTGGACAAGGGCCTGAGCAACGCCGAGGTCGCCATCACCAAGCTGGTGCCGGACTTCAGCAAGTGAGCCCGCGTGGCCGCCGGGTCCTCCCCGCGAGGGGCGGGGAGGACCCGGCGGCCACCGGCCTGCGCCCAGGCCCGCCCCTCTGATCTGACTTGATCTCCCCGAAGGTGTCGAACCATGACAGTCGCCATCGACCGCGCGACCGGCAAGCGCCACGGTGACCGCGCGCCGCGGCCTGGCCTGGGCCGGCGCATCAGAAACGGATTCCAGAAGTACTGGTACGCCTACGCGATGATCGCCCCGGTGGTCGTCGTGCTCGGCGTCCTCGTGGGATACCCGCTGGTGCGCGGCTTCTACCTCACCCTGACCGACGCCAACAGCCTGAACTCGGCGCGCACGATCGGCGTCAACCACATCGCCGCCACGTACAAGTTCATCGGGATCGACAACTACAAGGACATCCTGTTCGGCCCGTTGTCGTACGACCGGTTCTGGTCGCACTTCCTGTGGACCGTCTTCTGGACGGTCGCCTGCGTGGCCCTGCACTACACCATCGGCCTGGGCCTGGCGCTGATGCTCAACGAGAAGCTGCGCGGCCGCACCTTCTACCGGCTGCTGCTGGTCGTGCCCTGGGCCGTGCCGACCTTCGTCACCGTCTTCTCCTGGCGGATCATGCTCTCCGACTCCGGAGTGCTCAACCAGGTCCTGCACACGCTCCACCTGCCCCAGCCGCAGTGGCTGGAGGACACCTTCTGGCAGCGGTTCGCCGCGATCATGGTCAACACCTGGTGCGGTGTGCCGTTCATGATGCTCTCGCTGCTCGGCGGCCTGCAGTCCATCGACTCCACGCTGTACGAGGCCGCCGAGATGGACGGGGCGAGCGCCTGGCAGCGGTTCCGGTACGTCACGCTGCCGGGTCTGAGGTCCGTCAGCTCCACCGTCGTGCTCCTCGGCATCATCTGGACCTTCAACCAGTTCGCCATCATCTTCCTGCTGTTCGGCCCCACCGGCGCGCCCGACGCCCAGATCCTCGTGACCTGGGCCTACTACCTGGGCTTCGGACAGCAGCCGCGCGACTTCGCCCAGTCCGCCGCTTACGGCGTGCTGCTGCTGTCGGTCCTCACCGTCTTCACCTCCTTCTACTTCCGCTGGCTGAAGCGCAATGACCAGCTCGCCGTCTGACGCCGCAGGAGCCGCCGCCATGAGCACCACGACCCTGGAAAAGACCGAGGCCGGGCCCGCCCCCACCGCGCGGCCCGCGCGCCGCACCCGCCGGCGGGGTGAACGCGGCCCGCTCGGCGCCGCCCTCCTGCACGCCGGTCTCGCCCTCGCGAGCCTCATCGCGCTGGCGCCGGTGGCCTGGCTGATCTTCCTCTCGCTCGGCCCGGACAAGGACGACTACCTGCACCCGGGCAAGATCCTGAGCAGGCTGACCTTCTCCAACTACAGCTTCGTGCTCCAGCACACCGCGTTCTTCGACTGGTTCAAGTCGACGATGATCGTGGCCCTCGGCACCACCCTGATCGGCGTCTTCGTCGCCGCCACCACCGGCTACGCCGTCTCGCGCATGCGCTTCCCCGGCTACAAGTCGCTGATGTGGGTGCTGCTGCTCACCCAGGCCTTCCCGATCGCCATCCTGATCGTGCCGATGTACGAGATCTTCAGCGAGCTCGGTCTCATCGACACCTACTGGGCCCTGATCGTCATCAACTGCACCACCGCCGTGCCGTACAGCGCCTGGCTGCTCAAGGGGTACTTCGACACCATCCCCTTCGAGATCGACGAAGCGGGCCGGGTGGACGGCCTCAGCCCCTTCGGCACCTTCGCCCGGCTGATCCTGCCGCTGGCCCGCCCGGGGCTGGCCGTCGCGGCCTTCTACAACTTCATCACGGCCGTCGGCGAGGTCGCCTTCGCGACCACGTTCATGCTGGACGACTCCAAGTACACCTTCGCCGTCGGCCTGCAGAGCTTCGTCAGCGAGCACGACGCACAATGGAACTACATGGCCGCCACCGCGGTGTTGATCGCGATACCCGTGTCCGTGTTCTTCTACCTTGTCCAGAAAAACCTGGTGACCGGCCTCACCGCCGGCGGCACCAAGGGCTGACGGCCTTCACGTCAGCAGCGCTCCCGCGCGCCTGTCCGCGCGGGTGGCGGCCGCGGTGCCCATCCGACCCCGCCGGCACCGCGGCCGCCTCATCAGCGCACCCGAGAAACCATGACCCCTTCCCCACCGCACAAGGACGCCATGAGCCAGCACTCCGCCGACCCGGCACCGAGCCCCGCTTCCGAGTCAGCGCTCGCCACCGTCGCCCAGCGCCGCGACTGGTGGCGGGACGCGGTGATCTACCAGGTCTATCCGCGCAGCTTCGCCGACAGCAACGGCGACGGCATGGGCGACCTGGAGGGCGTGCGCTCCAGACTCGCCCATCTGCGCGACCTGGGCGTGGACGCCGTCTGGCTCAGCCCGTTCTACGCCTCGCCGCAGGCCGACGCCGGCTACGACGTGGCCGACTACCGCGCCGTCGACCCGATGTTCGGCAACCTGCTGGACGCCGACGCCCTGATCCGCGACGCCCACGGGCACGGCCTCAGGGTCATCGTCGACCTCGTGCCCAACCACTCCTCCGACCAGCACGAGTGGTTCAAGCGGGCGCTCGCCGAGGGCCCCGGCTCGCCGGTGCGGGAGCGTTACCACTTCCGCCCCGGCAAGGGAGTGAACGGCGAGCTGCCGCCCAACGACTGGGAGTCGATCTTCGGCGGCCCCGCCTGGACCCGGGTGACCGAACCGGACGGCTCGCCCGGGGAGTGGTACCTGCACCTCTTCGCCCCCGAGCAGCCCGACTTCAACTGGGAACACCCGGCGGTGGGGGACGAGTTCCGCTCGATCCTGCGCTTCTGGCTGGACATGGGCGTCGACGGCTTCCGCATCGACGTGGCACACGGCCTGGTCAAGGCCGACGACCTGCCCGACCTCGGCTCCCACGACCAGCTGAAACTGCTGGGCAACGATGTCATGCCGTTCTTCGACCAGGACGGCGTGCACGAGATCTACCGGCAGTGGCGGCTGATCCTGGACGAGTATTCGGGGGAGCGCATCTTCGTCGCCGAGGCCTGGACCCCGACCGTCGAGCGCACCGCGAACTACGTCCGGCCCGACGAACTCCACCAGGCCTTCAACTTCCAGTACCTGAGCACGGAGTGGGCCGCGGAGGAGCTGCGTACGGTCATCGACCGCACCCTGGAGGCCATGCGCCCGGTCGGCGCCCCCGCCACCTGGGTCCTCTCCAACCACGACGTCACCCGCCACGCCACCCGCTTCGCCAACCCGCCCGGGCTCGGCACCCAGATCCGCACGGCCGGCGACCGCGCGCTGGGTCTGCGCCGGGCGCGCGCGGCCACCCTGCTGATGCTCGCCCTGCCCGGCTCGGCGTACATCTACCAGGGCGAGGAGCTCGGTCTCCCCGATGTCGTCGACCTGCCCGACGAGGTGCGCCAGGACCCGGCGTACTTCCGGGGCGCCGGCCAGGACGGCTTCCGCGACGGCTGCCGGGTGCCGATCCCGTGGACCCGCACGGGATCCTCGTACGGCTTCGGCAGCGGCGGCAGCTGGCTTCCGCAGCCGTCGGGCTGGGGGGAGCTGAGCGTCGAGGCGCAGACCGGTGTGCCGGGCTCGACGCTGGAGCTGTACCGGGCCGCGCTCGCCGCCCGACGGGACCACCCCGCGCTCGGTGCGGGCGACGCGGTGGAGTGGCTGCGCGCCCCCGAGGGCGTCCTCGCCTTCAGGCGCGGGGAGTTCGTGTGCGTCGCGAACACCACGGGGGAGGCGGTGACGACCCCGGCGTACGGCAGGGTCCTGCTGACCAGCGGTGAGGTGACCGAGGCGGGCGGTGAGGCGAAGGTGCCGGCCGACACCACCGTGTGGTGGACGACGGCGGACTGAGGGCCCGTCTGAAAGTTCTTGCATCAACTTCACAACGGCCCGCTGCCTTTCAGGCAGCGGGCCTTTAACATCTGCGTCACCGCAAGTTTGCTGAAACATTGCAGCAAGCGCCTTCAAAGACGAAGGACCCCACATGGCACGCAGAACCCTCTCGGTACTCGCCCTCGCCGCCGCTGCCGTCGTTACGGTTGGCATGTACCCGACTACTGCACAGGCCTCCCCGCCCGGCACCAAGGACGTCACCGCCGTCCTCTTCGAGTGGAAGTACGCCTCGGTCGCCAAGGAGTGCACCAGCACCCTCGGCCCCGCCGGCTACGGCTACGTCCAGGTCTCCCCGCCCGCCGAGCACATACAGGGCGCGCAGTGGTGGACGTCGTACCAGCCGGTCTCGTACAAGATCGCGGGCCGCCTCGGCGACCGTACGGCGTTCCAGAACATGGTCAGCACCTGTCACGCGGCCGGCGTGAAGGTCGTGGTCGACACGGTGATCAACCACATGTCGGCGGGCAGCGGCACCGGTACCGGCGGCTCGTCGTACACGAAGTACGACTACCCGGGCCTGTATTCGGTCTACGACTTCGACGACTGCACCTCCCAGGTCTCCAACTACTCCGACCGCTGGAACGTCCAGCACTGCGAACTCGTCGGCCTGGCCGACCTGGACACGGGCGAGGAGTACGTCCGCAAGACGATCGCCGGCTATATGAACGACCTGCTCACGCTGGGCGTGGACGGCTTCCGCATCGACGCGGCCAAGCACATCCCGGCTCAGGACCTGGCCAACATCAAGTCCCGTCTGACGAACCCTTCCGCCTACTGGAAGCAGGAGGTCATCTACGGCGCGAACGAGGCCGTCCAGCCCACCGAGTACACCGGGAACGGCGACGTCCAGGAGTTCCGCTACGCCTACGACCTCAAGCGCGTCTTCAACAACGAGAAGCTCGCCTACCTGAAGAACTACGGCGAGGGCTGGGGCTATCTGAGCAGCTCGGTCGCCGGCGTCTTCGTCGACAACCACGACACCGAGCGGGGCGGCTCCACCCTGAACTACAAGGACGGCGCCAACTACACCCTCGCCAACGTCTTCATGCTGGCCTACCCCTACGGCGCCCCGGACATCAACTCCGGCTACGAGTGGACGGACGCCGACGCGGGCCCGCCCAACGGCGGCACGGTGAACGCCTGCTGGCAGGACGGCTGGAAGTGCCAGCACGCCTGGCCGGAGATCAAGTCCATGGTCGCCTTCCGCAACACCACCCGCGGCCAGTCGATGACCGACTGGTGGGACAACGGCAACAACGCGATCGCCTTCGGGCGGGGCGGCAAGGGCTATGTGGCCATCAACCACGAGTCGGGCAGCCTGACCCGGACGTATCAGACGTCCCTCGCCGCCGGGACGTACTGCAACGTCCAGAACAACACCACGGTGACCGTGAACTCCAGCGGTCAGTTCACCGCCACGCTGGGCTCGAACACGGCTCTGGCGCTCTACGCGGGCAAGGCCGGCTGCTGAGCAGGCCCGCTGACAGTACGTGAAGTACGTGAAACCTCTTTCTTCGGGTTTCACAAGTCTTGCTGCAACCCTTTCGTCGGCGGTACGGTCGCGCCGGGGTCGGACCCGAATGAGCCGTAATCGCAAGGAGTTCTCGCCTGTGATACCGAGATGGCCGGCGCCCCTCAGGCGCCGTACCGCCTACGTCAGACGGGCAGCGGCCGTCACCGCCGTCGCCCTCCTCACCGCGCTGGTCCAGCCCCTGGCCGCCGAGGCCGCCACTCCTCCCGCACCACCGTCGGACGCGGTCCTCGCCGCGCAGCCCGCCCGGCACGACGACACGCGCGAGCAGTTCTACTTCGTCATGCCGGATCGTTTCGCCAACGGCGACACGTCCAACGACAAGGGCGGCCTGACCGGCTCACGCCTCAGCACCGGCTACGACCCCACCGACAAGGGCTTCTACCAGGGCGGCGACCTCAAGGGCCTGACCCAGCGGCTCGACTACATCAAGGGACTCGGCACCACCGCCATCTGGATGGCGCCGATCTTCAAGAACCGGCCCGTACAGGGCACCGGCGCCAACGTCTCTGCCGGGTACCACGGGTACTGGATCACCGACTTCACCCGGGTCGACCCGCACTTCGGCACCAACGAGGACCTCCAGACCCTCATCTCCAAGGCGCACGCCAAGGGCATGAAGGTCTTCTTCGACGTCATCACCAACCACACCGCCGACGTCGTCAACTACAAGGAACAGTCCTCCGGCTACCTGTCCAAGGGGGCCTTCCCCTACCTGACCAAGGACGGCAGGCCCTTCGACGACGCCGACTACGCCGACGGGACCAGGAGGTTCCCGGCCGTCTCCGGCGCCGCCTTCCCGTACACCCCGCAGGTCACCAGCCAGGCCAAGGTCCCG
Organism: Streptomyces sp. NPDC020299; assembly: GCF_044387825.1. Classification (NCBI taxonomy): domain Bacteria; kingdom Bacillati; phylum Actinomycetota; class Actinomycetes; order Kitasatosporales; family Streptomycetaceae; genus Streptomyces; species Streptomyces sp. NPDC020299. The sequence goes on along the minus strand of NZ_JBIRWL010000004.1, from coordinate 365,728 downwards.
GCCTGGCTCAACGACCCGACGATGTACCACAACCGGGGCGACTCGACCTACGCGGGGGAGTCCGCCACCTACGGCGACTTCTCCGGCCTGGACGACCTGTGGACCGAGCGTCCCGAGGTCGTCCACGGCATGGAGAGGATCTACCAGCGGTGGGTGAAGGACTTCGGTGTCGACGGGTTCCGGATCGACACCGTCAAGCACGTGAACATGGAGTTCTGGACCCAGTGGGCGACGGCGCTCGACAAGTACGCCGCCGCGCACGGCCGGAAGAACTTCTTCATGTTCGGTGAGGTCTACTCCGCCGACACCTCGATCACGTCCCCGTACGTCACCCAGGGCCGCCTCGACGCCACCCTCGACTTCCCCTTCCAGGACGCGGCCCGCTCCTACGCCTCCCAGGGCGGCAGCGCGCGGAAACTGGCGTCGGTCTTCGGCGACGACTACAAGTACACGACCGACAAGGCCAACGCCTACGAGCAGGTCACCTTCCTCGGCAACCACGACATGGGGCGGATCGGCTCCTTCCTGGAGCAGGACAACCCCAAGGCGTCCGACGCCGAACTGCTCGCCAAGGACCGGCTCGCCAACGAGGTCATGTTCCTCAGCCGCGGCAACCCGGTCGTCTACTACGGCGACGAGCAGGGCTTCACCGGCTCCGGCGGCGACAAGGACGCCCGCCAGACCATGTTCGCCTCCAAGGTCGCCGACTACCTCGACGACGACGAGATCGGCACCGCCCGCACCCACGCGAGCGACTCCTACGACACGAGCGCACCGCTCTACGAGGAGATCGCCGCCCTCTCCAGACTCCGCAAGTCCAACCCGGCCCTGACGGACGGGGTGCAGACCGAGCGGTACGCGGCCGACGGCGCCGGGATCTACGCCTTCACCCGTACCGACGCCAGGACCGGCCAGGAGTACGTCGTCGCCCTCAACAACGCGGGCGAGGCGAAGACCGCCACCTTCGCGACCGGCTCGGCGGGGATGTCGTACCGGGGCGTCTTCGGCACGGACGGCACCCTGAGGACCGACGGCGACCGCCGGCTCACCGTCACCGTCCCGGCCGGCACGGCCGTCGTCTACAAGGCGACCGGCCCCCTGGCCAGGCCCGCCACCAAGCCCACGATCACCCTCAAGGCCCCGGACACCGGTGCCACGGGCACCGTCGAGCTCTCCGCCGACGTCGCCGGGGGACAGCTCGACCGCGTCGTCTTCGCCGCCCAGACCGGCAAAGGCACGTGGCGCACCCTCGGCTCCGCCGACCACGCCCCGTACAAGGTCACCCAGACCATCGGCAAGGACGTACCCGCCGGAACCGCCCTGCGCTACAAGGCGGTCGTCGTCGACTCCGCCGGGCACACCGCGAGCGCCACCGCCGGCAGCACCACCGGCACCCCGCCCCCGGCCGAGGTCCCCACGGCCTCCTCCCGGGACTACGCGATCGTCCACTACAAGCGCACCGACGGCGACTACGGCGACTGGGGCCTGTACGCCTGGGGCGACATCGCCGACGGCGAGTCCACCACCTGGCCCGCCGGCCACCCCTTCACCGGCCGGGACGCCTACGGTGCCTTCGCCTACGTCAAGCTCAAGCCCGGCGCCTCCAACGTCGGCTTCCTGGTCGTCGACAAGGACGGGAACAAGGACGTCTCCGCCGACCGGTCCATCGACGTCACCAAGACGGGTGAGGTGTGGATCGAGCAGGGGAAGACCGATGTCCTGACCCAGCGGCCCGACTACCCGGCCCAGGACAGGACGAGGGCCGTCATCCATTACCACCGCGCCGACGGGAACTACGACGGCTGGGGACTGCACGTCTGGACGGGCGCAGCCAGCCCCACGGACTGGTCGAACCCCCTGAAGCCGGTGAAGACTGACGCCTATGGCGCGGTCTTCGAGGTACCGCTCACCGACGGTGCCACCAGCCTCAGTTACATCATCCACAAGGGCGACGACAAGGACCTCCCCACCGACCAGTCCCTGGACCTCAAGAACAACGGCTACGAGGTGTGGCTGTTGAACGGCCAGGAGAAGTACCTGCTGCCGCAGCCCGCGGGCAGTGCCGCCGCCCTCGACCTGACCACCTCCAAGGCGATCTGGATCGACCGGAACACGCTCGCCTGGAACGGCGCCGACGGCGCCGTCTCCACCCAGCTGCTGTACTCCGCGGACGGCTCGATCGCCGTCAAGGACGGGACGCTGACCAGCGACGACGAACGCTGGCTGCGGCTGTCGAAGACCACGCTCACCGACGCCCAGAAGGCGAAGTTCCCGCACCTGAAGGACTACACCGCCTGGTCCGTCGACCCGCGCGACCGGGACCGGGTACGGCAGGCGCTGGGCGGCCAGCTCGTCGCCTCGCAGCGCGCGGCCAACGGCGCGGTGCTCACCGCGACCGGTGTGCAGATCGCGGGCGTGCTCGACGACCTGTACCCCGGCGCGACCAAGGCCAGGCTCGGGCCCGCCTTCCACGACGGGAAGCCGACGCTCTCCGTCTGGGCGCCGACGGCCCGGTCCGTCCGCCTCGACCTCGACGGCCGCAGCGTCGGGATGCACCGGGACGCGGCCACCGGAGTCTGGTCCGTCACCGGCCCGGTGTCCTGGAAGGGCAAGCCCTACCGGTACGTCGTGAAGGTCTGGGCGCCCAGCGTCCGGAAGATGGTCACCAACGAGGTCACCGACCCGTACTCGGTCGCCCTCACCGCGAACTCCGAGCGCAGCCTCGTCGTCGACCTGAACGACAGGTCCCTCGCCCCGAGCGGCTGGTCGGGCCTGCGCAAGCCCAAGGCCGTCCCGCTGAAGGACGCGCAGATCCAGGAGCTGCACATCCGGGACTTCTCCGTCGCCGACAAGACCGTCCCGGCGAAGGACCAGGGCACCTACCTCGCCTTCACCGACAAGGGCAGCGACGGTTCGAGGCACCTGCGCGAGCTGGCGAAGTCGGGCACCTCGTACGTCCACCTGCTGCCCGCCTTCGACATCGCCACCATCCCCGAGAAGAGGACCGACCAGGCGAGCCCCGACTGCGACCTGGCCTCCTACGCTCCCGACTCCGACAAGCAGCAGGAGTGCGTGGCGAAGACCGCCGCGAAGGACGCCTACAACTGGGGGTACGACCCGTACCACTACACGGTCCCCGAGGGCTCGTACGCCACCGACCCGGACGGCACGGCCCGTACGGTCCAGTTCCGCAGGATGGTGCAGGCGCTCAACCAGGACGGCCTGCGGGTCGTCATGGACGTCGTCTACAACCACACGGCGGCCGGCGGCCAGGCGGACACCAGCGTCCTCGACAAGATCGTGCCCGGCTACTACCAGCGGCTGCTCGCCGACGGAACCGTGGCCAACAGCACCTGCTGCGCGGGCACCGCGCCGGAGAACGCGATGATGGGCAAGCTGGTCGTCGACTCGATCGTCACCTGGGCCAAGGAGTACAAGGTCGACGGGTTCCGCTTCGACCTGATGGGCCACCACCCGAAGGCCAACATCCTCGCCGTCCGCAAGGCCCTGGACGCGCTGACCGTCGACAAGGACGGCGTCGACGGCAAGAAGATCATCCTGTACGGCGAGGGCTGGAACTTCGGCGAGGTCGCCGACGACGCCCGGTTCGTGCAGGCCACCCAGAAGAACATGGCCGGCACCGGTATCGCGACCTTCTCCGACCGCGCCCGGGACGCGGTGCGCGGCGGCAGCCCCTTCGACTCCGACCCCGGCGTCCAGGGCTTCGCGTCCGGGCTCTACACCGACCCCAACTCCTCGGCGGCGAACGGGACGAAGGCGGAGCAGAAGGCCCGGCTGCTCCACTACCAGGACCTGATCAAGGTGGGCCTGACCGGCAACCTCGCCAAGTACCGCTTCACCGACACCGGCGGCAAGGAGGTCAGCGGAGCGGAGATCGACTACAACGGCGCACCCGCCGGGTACGCGCAGGCGCCGGGCGACGCTCTCGCCTACGTCGACGCGCACGACAACGAGTCGCTCTTCGACGCCCTCGCCTACAAACTGCCCAGGGACACCTCCGCGTCCGACCGGGCCCGCATGCAGGTCCTCGCGATGGCCACCGCGGCCCTCTCGCAGGGCCCGGCGCTCTCCCAGGCCGGCACCGACCTGCTGCGCTCGAAGTCGCTGGACCGCAACTCCTTCGACAGCGGCGACTGGTTCAACGCCATCCACTGGAACTGCGCGGACGGCAACGGCTTCGGCCGGGGCCTGCCGATGGCGGCCGACAACCAGTCCAAGTGGCCCTACGCCAAGCCACTGTTGAACTCGGTGAGCGTCGGGTGCCCGCAGATCGAGGGCTCCTCGGCCGCGTACCGCGACCTGTTGCGGATCCGTACGACGGAGCGGGCCTTCTCCCTCGGCACGGCCGACCGGGTGCAGTCCCGGCTGTCCTTCCCGCTGTCCGGCAAGGACGAGACACCCGGTGTGATCACCATGCGTCTCGGTGACCTGGTCGTGGTGTTCAACGCGACGCCCGAGAAGCAGGCGCAGCGGATCACCGCGCTCGCCGGGCAGCACTACCGGCTGCACCCGGTGCAGTCGTCGGGTGCGGACCCTGTCGTCAAGTCCTCCGCCTTCGCGGCGGAATCGGGCACATTCGCTGTTCCCGGCCGTACCGTGGCGGTGTTCAGCCGGGGCTGACGCGCGGGCACCGACGTGGGTGGGGCGGACCTCGTTCGGGGTCCGCCCCATTAGGGTGACACCGTTGCCCTAGAACAGGAGTGCGTGCCCATGCCGCAGATCACCGTCGACTACTCCGCCGTGATGGCCCCGGCCTTCGACCAGGCCGGTTTCGCCCACGCCCTGCACACCGCGACGGTCGAGATCGCGGCCGCGAAGCCGGAGGCCTGCAAGACGCAGTTCCGGCCCAGCGCTTTCACGGCGTTCGGCTACGAGGACCCCGAGGACCAGCACCACGCCATCGTGCACGTCACGATCGGCCTGCTGGCCGGCCGTACCGAGGAGACCAAGTCGAAACTGACGGAGACCGTCATCGAACTGCTGCGTGAGCATGTGGCGGACGAGGGCTTCGTCCTGCACGCCTCCGCCGAGGTGCGCGACCTGGACCCGTCGTACCGGAAGTTCGAACGCTGACGGTCGCTGACGGTCGCTGCCGGTTCAGGAGGCCAGTGCGATCAGCCGGTTGAGCAGGTCACTGAAGGGACCGTCGGCCGGCTCCTCCTTCAGCATGCCGCGCAGGAGGTCGGACATCTCCTCGTCGTAGGCGGCGCTCACGGCGGCCAGGGCGGCGAAGTCGTGCACGAGCTGGATCTCCAGTTCGGCGCGCGGGATGCGCCGGCCGTCCAGCCAGATCAGGGCCGTCGACTCGGCGAGCGAGATCCAGGAGCGGATGACCAGTTCCAGTCGCGCGGGCGGATCGATGACGCCCAGATGGACAAGGATCTGGTCATACGCGGCCTGCCGTACGGAGTCGACGAGCGCGTTGGTGGCCGAAGAGCCCACGGCCGGTCCGCCACGCATCAACGCCGAGAAACCGGGCCCGTGCTCGTCGACGAAGTCGAAGTAGCGGCGCATCACCCGCAGCAGCCGGGCGCCCAGCGGACCCTCGTGCGGCTCCGCGAACCGGCCCGCCAGATCCTCCGAAGCCCGCTTCAACGCGGCTTCGTACAGGCTGAGTTTGCCGGGGAAGTAGTGGTAGACCAGCGGGCGTGAGATGCCCGCCGCCGAGGCTATCTCGTCGATGGAGACATCGTCCGGCGAGCGTCGGCTGAACAGCTCGAGGGCGACGCCGATCAGCTGCTGCCGCCGCTCCTCGACGCCCATTCTGCGGCGAACCCCGGTAGTCATGCGAACACCTTACCGATCGAATTCGGCCGTTCGTGTTCGCATGCGGAGCGTCACCAGAGCGACAGGCGATCACTCCGGGTCTAATGCAGGCCGCTGATCGGCGTGCCGTCGTTCAGGGTGCCCTTGAGGTCCGCGCGGGCGCCCTCCTTGGCCTTGGCGGCGAGGAGGCTGCCCTTGGCCGACGCGGTGACCTCGCCGGTCGTGCGGATCGACGCGGTGCCCCAGCTGCCCGCGGCCAGCAGGTACCAGTTCCCCTTGCCGGCCTGCCACAGCACCCCGGCCAGCACATGCGGATCGCGCGGACCGCACGCCGTTCCTTCCCTGCCCTTGGCCACGATCACGCCGTGCCGCGAGCCCGCCGTCTGGAACTGGGCCAGGGCCGCCGTCCCGTCGCCCCGCCAGGTCTCGGACCGGGTGCACACCCAGGTGGCCTCGCCGTTCCCGCCGGGCAGCGGCTGGTCGGCGAAGGACCAGGCGTTGACGCTGCGCACGCCCGCGGCTCGCTCCTGGGCCAGCGAGCAGGCGAACGGCGCCCAGGTGCGCAGGGCCTGGGCCCCGGGCGCGTCGCCCGACTTGCCGGGCCGCCCGGAGGTGAGCCGGGCCGGTACCAGCTCGCCGAGGTCGGTGGCCAGATGGGTGCCGGAGTCGTCGGTCAGCTGGAGCGCGTTCCACGAGGTGCACTTGCCCGGCCGCAGGACGGGGCTGGCCAGTGGCGCGGTGACCCCGTCGGTCAGGTCCAGGTCCATGGCTCCGGCGGCGGGCTTCATCAGGTCGCGCTCGGCAGCCTTCTGCACCCAGGGGGCCGTCAGGAAGCGGACGTTGCCGTCGGAGCGGCCCAGCACGAGTGCGCCCGCCTCGGCCTTCCTGACCCCGTCGACGCGTGCGAAGTCGAGTGCGGCGCCCTGCGTGCCGTCCTTCGGCTCGGCGTAGCGGGCGATGCGCAGACCGTCGTAGAGGATCACCACGCGCGCGTTGTCCACCGGCCCCGCGTACAGCAGTTGGGGCGGGCCGGCCGGGCCGCCGGTCTGGGTGCCGGGGGTCGCCGAGACCTGGACCGTGTCGCCGGGGCGGGCCCAGACGGAGAGGGCGCGGCGCAGCAGGGCGGTGTCACGGGCGAGGGCGCCGCGCGTGGGCCAGACGGAGAAGTCGGTGCGGGCGGCGGTCTTCCAGGCGGTGGGGGAGATCCGGACCAGCCGTCCCGGGTCGAGGGCGGCCTCGGCCGCGGGGTTCTGCGCGTACACCGGGGCGGCGGGGCCGTCGGCGCCCCAGCCGCCGCCCGGGAGGGCGATCAGCGCGCCGCACACCGCGAGCGCGGCCGCCGCGGCGAGCGCCGCCTTGGTGTGCTGCCTGCGCCGCATCAGATCGGTGGGCCGGACCTGGAGCGAGCAGGGGTCGAACTCGGCGGATTCGAGCAGCGCGTACGGGGCGGGGACGCCGTCGGCCTCCTTCAGGGCGGTGCCCGGGTCCGGGACGCCGGCCGCCGTCAGCAGGGCCCGCACATCGGCGTCGGCGAGCTTCTCCAGTCCGCGCAGCACGTACGCGGCACGGCCCGGGCCGGACAGGGCGGCCAGCCGCTGGTCCAGGGCGAGTGCCTCGGCGCCGCCGGAGCGCGGGAAGAGGCGCAGGCCCCACACCTGGGGCAGCAGCGGCGGGAGCTGGGAGCGGGTGGGCCAGGCCCTGCGCTTGAGCGGCAGGGCCGCCTCCAGGGCCGTACGCACCACCTGGAGGCGGACGAAGGCGTACCCCGGGTCGCCGTCGCGGCCGGTCGACTGGGCCGGGATCGCGGACGCCGACCTGCGGCCCCGGGGCAGGGCGCGCTGGGTGAGCGCGTGCGCGGTCAGGACGCGCCTGCCCCGGCCGAGGCCCGGCGGCAGCACCAGATAGGCGAGCCGGACGAGCCGTGGATAGTGCTCGACGAGGGCGGCCTCGGCCTGCTCGACGCCTACGGCCGAGGAGGAGGCGGGTGCTTGACGGTTGGCTACATCCTGTGACTGCACGTTCGGGAAAACGAGCGAGTCGTTCGACGGTCACCCGCCATCCGGGTGGCTCAGTCCTCCGGTTCGACCAGGGCCCGCGCGTAGTTCGCCATCGACCGCTGGTAGCGGGGCAGATGGGGGGCGAGAGCGCCGAGGACGAGGGACAGGCCCTCGCGGTCCCGGCCGAGGCTGGACAGGCACAGCGCGAGGCAGGCCCGTACCGCGTCGTCCAACTCGTCCGAGGGCGCTTCCAGTTCGGGCGTGAGCAGCTTGACGCCGTCCTCCGCCTGGCCGATGTTCCGCAGCGAGCTGGACAGCTGGATCTTGGCCCGGCGCCCCTTGTAACCGCTGACCTCGCTGAGGCCGAGGGCGAGGGCCTCCCGGTACAGCGGCGCCGCCTTGTCCGAGTGGCCGGTGGAGTCCCAGGCGCAGGCCTGCTCGAAGGGGCCGAGCGGGCTGCCCTCGGGCAGTTCGGCGACCAGGGCGTCGATCACCGCCCGGAACTCGGCCGCGCGCGCCTCGGGGTAGTCGTCGAAGGTGGTCCAGGCGGCGGCCACGCGGTCTTCCCAGTCTTGGTTCACCGGCTCACCTTCGCACAGCTGTGCCTGGGGAGACATCTGATTTGAGTACATCACCGGCGAACGCCGTAGAGAAGGGCAGGGCCCCGCACGGGGCTCTCTGCGGCATGCTGATTGCCCGACCGGGACCGGAGGAACAGATGAGGTTGACGCGACCGATGCTCGCCCTGGCGGGCGCCGCCGCCGTACTGGCGCTCACGGGCTGCGGCTCCGGCGACACCACCGAGTCGGTGCCGAAGACGGCCACCGGCAGCCTGGAGAGCCTGGCGGCCGAGGTGAAGTGCAAGCCGAACATCCAGACGGACGCCGACGAACTCCGCCAGGCCATCTGCAAGAACAACGACGGCAGGTTCATCCTGGCCACCTTCGCCACCGACCGCGGCCAGCGCGAGTGGATCAACGACGCCAAGGACTACGGCGGTTACTACCTCGTGGGCCGCAAGTGGGTCGCCGTCGGCGACAACGGGGTGGTCAAGGCGCTGCGCGGCACGCTCGGCGGCGACGTGGAGATCGGGACGAACCACAAGTCCCACGCCGCGCACAGCGGCTGAGCTCACCGTCGGACACACGGACCACGGACACACGGACCACGGACACACGGACAACTTCACACGGACACACGGCGAAGGCCGGTGGCGGGAGGGACCCGCCACCGGCCTTCTTCACTGTCCCACCTCAGTGGGTCACTGGCACTGCTGACCGCTGTTGACGCAGTTGGCGATCTTGTTCGCCAGGCCGCCGGTCGTGACGCTGATGAAGTCGTCGTGGTCGGTGGCTGCCTTGTGCAGCTGGTCCGGGAAGCCGTCCACCGCGTAGGCGTTCTTCACGACGCCGTTCTGGATGGTCGGCGGGTTGATCTTGTAGACCAGGCGCATCGTCAGCTGCGGGATGGCCTTGAAGCCGTTGCCGCAGGCACCGCTCGCCGGGTCCGCGAAGGCCACGTGCGTACGGTGGTTGGCGCTGTCGATGTTCTTGCCGTCCCAGCAGCTCTGGAAGGCGAAGGTGCGGACCACGTTGCTGCCCTGCGGGCAGATCGGGTACTGCTCCGTCAGCTGGACCTTGTTCTCGAAGCCGGTGCAGCTCCAGTGCGCGTTGGCGTTCGCCAGACCGTTGGTCGTGGTCTTGGCGTCACCGGTGATGATGCGCAGGAACTGCGGCATCGCGACAACCTTGCTCTGCGGGTTGCCGACGTACTTGATCTCCGCCTGGACGGGGGTCAGGATCTTGCCGACGTTGCCTTCCTTGCCACCGCCGTCCGCGTTCTGGTCGAAGTCCTGCGTACCGTCCTGGATACGCACGACCGGCCAGTAGTACGAGGACAGGTCGTTCTTGTTCTGGCAGCTGGTGCCGCCCTGCAGGAACGTCTGGTTGCTGGAGAAGGCGTTGACCTTCTGGTTGCCGACGTAGTCGTGCAGGTGGTGCGCGCCGTTGGTCACACCGGGCGCCACGATGACGTTGTCGGTGTTGTGGTTCTTGTTGGCGTTCACACCGCACTTGGTGGTGAAGGTGCCCTTGGAGGCGTTGCCGCCGGCCTGCGGCTTGCCCTGGACGTTCGCCGCGGCCTTCGTGATGTCCACGAAGTCGGCCGCGGCCGGACCGTTGCCGGCCTGTCCGTTGTTGCCCTGCTGCTGGCCGCCGTTCTGCTGCTGACCGCCGTTGTTCTGCTGGCCGCCGTTCTGCTGCTGGCCACCGTTGTTCTGCTGGCCACCGTTGTTCTGCTGACCACCGTTGTTCTGCTGGCCGCCGTTCTGCTGGCCACCGTTCTGCTGGCCACCGGCGGTGGTCTGGTTGGCGGTCATCGTCGTGCAGGCGGCGAGCTGGGCCAGCGAGGTGTCGAACTTGCCACCGACGCGCTGGATGTCGAGCCGGATCCGGTCGATCGTCGCGGCCCTCTTCTCCTTGAGGGGGCCGACGATCGCGTTCTGGACGAAGCTCGCGTCGTTGGTCTGTGCCTGGCGGGTGGAGGCGAGCCTGGCGTAGGCCTCGGTGACCTGCTTGTCGAGGTTCGCCAGCTCCACTGCCACGCCCTTCTGGGCGTTCGCCGGCGTGTTCGTCAGCTTCTGCCCCACGTCCGGGCAGGCGATCGTCGCCACCTGCGCGGCAGCGGACTTGACCTGGTTCTGCGCCGAGTTGTTCGACTCATGCGCCGAAGCGTAGAAATTCGCCCAGATCAGCCCGCCCCCGCCGAGCGCTAGGGCCGCCGATGCGGCAATGGCCTTGTTGGCCAATGGCGTACGGCGCTTGCGTGTGTTGCGTCCCATGGAACTCCTCTGACTTCCTTGCGGGGCAGCATCGAGGCGCCCGACAGGAGTGAAGCGGCGCCATTTCATACGGAGCCCGCCCCAGGCGTGTTCAGCCGTCTCACAAATTCATCAGAGGATCTCCGCGCGACCTGCCCTTAAACCTGCTCTGAGCAGCGGGAGTTGCCTGAAAATTGAATTAGGGTCAGCGATCCCGGTCCAGATACGCCAGCACCGCCAGGACGCGCCGATTGTCGTCATCCGACACCTCGAGTCCCAGTTTGCCGAAGATGTTGGCGGTGTGCTTGGCGATGGCCCGTTCCGTGACCACCAGCTGGCCGGCGATCGCCGTGTTCGACCGGCCCTGCGCCATCAGCTCCAGCACCTCCCGCTCGCGCGGCGTCAGCCGCCCCAGCGGCTGCTCCTCGGTGGCCGACCGCCGGGCCAGCAGCTGCTGGATCACCTGCGGGTCCATCGCCGTACCGCCCGCGGCCACCCGTCGTACGGCGTCCACGAACTGCTCCGCGTCGAACACCCGGTCCTTGAGCAGATAGCCGACGCCGCCGCTGCCGTCGGCCAGCAGCTCGCGCGCGTACAGCTGCTCCACGTGCTGGGAGAGGACCAGCACCGGCAGCCCCGGCCTGTCCTGCCGGGCCCGCAGGGCGCACTGGAGGCCCTCGTCGGTGTGGGTGGGCGGCAGCCGGACGTCGACCACGGCGACGTCCGGCTTCAACTCGGCGAAGGCCCGGGTCAGTTCGGGGCCGGACTCCACGGCGGCCGCGATCTCGAAGTCGTAGGCCTCCAGCAGCCGGACCAGCCCGTCGCGCAGCAGGAACAGGTCTTCAGCTAGGACAACACGCACGGAATCTCCATGGTGACCATGGTGGGGCCGCCCGCGGGAGAGCTGACGGCAAGGACGCCGTCGAATGTACCCAGCCGCCGCTCGACCCCCCATAGCCCGGAACCGGCCCCGACCACCGCGCCGCCCTTGCCGTTGTCGGTCACCGTGATCCGCAGCATGCCCTCGGAGTGGTGGACGTCGACCCAGATCCGGTCGGCGCCGGAGTGCTTGACCGCGTTGGTGAGCACCTCGCTCACCGCGAAGTACGCGGCCGACTCGACCGGTGCGTCCGCACGGCCGGCCATCTCCACCTCCACCTCGGTGGAGACGGGCAGCCGCAGCGCCAACGCCCGCACGGCGTCCCCGAGTCCGCGTTCGGCCAGCACCGGTGGGTGGATGCCGCGGACCAGGTCGCGCAGCTCGCCCAGGGCCTCCACGGACGCCTGCCGGGCCTGCGCGATGAGCTGCTTGGCCTTGGCCGGGTCCTTGTCCATGAGCATCTCGATGGTGCCGAGGTCCATGCCCATGGCGACCAGCCGGGCCTGCGCCCCGTCGTGCAAGTCCCGTTCGATGCGGCGCAGTTCGGCGGCCGAGGTGTCCACGGCGTCCTTCCGGGTCTCGGCCAGCACCCGCACGCGCTCGGCGAGTTCGCCCTTGCTCGCGCCGAGCACGGCACGGGTGAGCCGGAAGTGCGCGGTGAGCAGGGAGGGCGTGAAGCGGTAGGCGACGGCGAGGAGCCCGGCGGCCAGCCCGGCGGCGACGAAGGCGGTTGCCTGACCGCTGACCGGTACGAAGCCGTACCAGTACGGCCCGTACTTCTCGTACGGGCCGACCATGGCCCGCCACAGCCCGGCCGCCAGCGCGAAGCCCTCCAGCGGGTAGATCAGGAGCACCGCCGGCAGCAGCGCCGTGACGACCCCCGCCGTCATGTCGACCTGCAGCCATCGCAGGTCCCGCCAGACCGCCGGGTCGCGGAGCAGTGCGTAGGTGCGCGCCCAGGGCTTGGCGTCCGCGGGTATCGGCCGGTACGCCGACGGGATCCGGATCCCGCACCACTCGGCCGCGAGTCTGCGCCGCACCTCCGCGAACTGCCGTACCCCGCCCAGGATCGCCGGCGTCGTGAAGAGGCCGATGCCGATCGGGATCAGCGCGATGGAGACGAGGGTCAGCGTGAAGCACAGGACCGCGACGGGCAGCATCGACACGGCGAGTGCCAGGCCCCGTACCCCGGCCAGTACGACGGCCCGGGTGCGTGTCGCGAAGGTGTCGCTCTTCGTGGTGGTGTCCATGCCGTCAGTCTCGCCCGGCGACGGGCGCGGGTCACTGGCCCGAAGCCCCTGTCAGGGGGTGGTGTCAGGTACACCCCCGGCCGCCGTGTCCCCGGTCGAGGCGAGCACCTTGGCCTCCACCTCCGGGTCCAGACCCTTCAGTGTCCGGTCGGGGCGCATGGGCGCCGTGCCGCCGATCTCCCGCAGCCACGCCCAGGTGTCCGTGACGGTCTCGCCCACGGGCCGGCACACCAGTCCCGTGGCCAGCGCCCGCGAGACGTCGCACTGGTGCACCCCCGCGTACAGCTCGCCGTCCGGCGGCACCCACGCCGGCAGTTGGGTCCAGGGTTCGATCCCGGCGTCGAGGATGACCTCCGGGGCGGTCCAGCGCAGTTCGGCCGAGGCTCCAGTGGCCCGCACGCAGGCCTCGAGCAGGGTGCCCATGGTGGCGTGCCCCCGCGGGCTCACCAGGTTGTACGGCCCGCTCGACCCGCGCTCCACCGAGCCCAGGATCCACTCGGCGAGATCGCGCACGTCGACGTACTGGAGCGCCAGGTCGCTCGGTCCCGGGGCCAGGACCGGGCCGCCCCGGGCGACGCGGGTCAGCCACCACGGCAGCCGGCCGACGTTCTCGTACGGGCCGAGGATCAGCCCGGCCCGCACCAGCAGTGACCGGTCGGCGCCGAACTCCGCCACGGCGGCCAGCTCGCCGCCCAGCTTGTCCTGCGGGTACTCGGTCTGTTCCGCGTCGGCCGAGGCGCCCTCGACGAGCGGCGCGTCCTCGGCGAAGCCGGCGGCCCGGGGCCAGGCGTACACCGAGATGCTCGACACGTACACATACCGCCCGGCGCGGCCCCGCAGCAGCCGCGCCGTGTCCCGCACCGCACGGGGAGCGGCCGACCAGGTGTCGACCACCGCGTCCCATTCCTCGTCCCCGGCCAGGGCGGTGAGCCCGTCCGGGCTGGTGCGGTCGCCCTCCAGCGACCGCACCCCCGGGGGAGACGCGTTGCGCCCCCGGTTGAAGACGGTCACCTCCCAGCCACGCCCGAGCGCCGCCTCCACCACGGCCCGTCCCGCGAATTCCGTACCACCCAGCACCAGAAGTCTCATGCCGGTGATCGTGCCCGCTCAGGGCGCGGGACGGAACGGGAATCTGCCGTCAGCAGAGGACGCGGCGGCCGGGCGGCTCAACGGCCCGTCGGCGGGGCGTACTTGTAGCCGACCCGGCGGACCGTCTGGATGGTGCCCCGGTGCGCGGCGCCGAGCTTGCGGCGCAGCCGGGCGATGTGCACGTCGACCGTGCGGCCGTCGCCCACATGGCCGTAGCCCCAGACCGTGGTGACCAGCTGGTCGCGGGTGTGCACCCGGTGCGGGTGCGCCACGAGGTGCGCGAGCAGCTCGAACTCCAGGTAGGTGAGGTCGAGTTCGCGCCCGTCCACGTTGGCGGTGCGCTGTACGGTGTCGATCCGCACCAGCTGGTCGGCGCCGGTGCCGGCGGCGTCGGCGGCCGCGCTGTCGGCGGTGCCGCCGGGCTGGTCGGGCACCGCGACGGGCAGGAACGGCGGCTGTTGGTCGGCCGGGACCAGCACCAGGTAGCCGATCATCGGCGGCCGGCCCGGCAGGGTGGGCAGGGTGTGCTGCGGGGCGGGCAGCCAGGTGGCGCCCGGCGGCAGGAAGTCCGCGACGTCGACCACCTCGTCCCGGTCGACGGCACGCAGCCGGTGCCGGGAACCGTGGGCGGAGGGGGCGGTGGTGGCGGCGGTGGAGAGAGAACGGGTGGTCGCCATGACAGATCAGCTCTTTCGCGCGAGGAGGTCGTCGGGGAGGACGTACGTCGTGTCGCGCTGGCCGAAGGCCGGGTGTACGGCTTTAGAGGGCCCGCGCGTTCATCGCGCGGCAACACACCCGGTCGAAGTCGTGGTGCTGACGGGAAGGCCAGAAGGGCTCGAGGTCATGGCGACCCGTCGCGGTGTACTTCTGGAAGCTGGCCATGTCCTTATTGAAGCAGACATGAGCCCGTGACAGGAGCCTTCTCTCACTCCTCGGACGACAAGCCGGGACGGCAGGCAGCAGGGGCGCCCGCCGTGACGGCGGACGCCCCTGAGGGAAACGTACGGCGGATCAGACCTGGCCGGCCTTCTCCAGCGCGGTGCAGCAGGTGTCGACGATGAGGCGGGTCACCACGTACGGGTCGACGTTGGCGTTGGGGCGGCGGTCCTCGATGTAGCCCTTGCCGTCCTTCTCGACCTGCCACGGGATACGGACCGAGGCGCCGCGGTTGGAGACGCCGTAGGAGTACTCGTTCCACGGGGCGGTCTCGTGCAGACCGGTGAGGCGGTCGTCGATGCCCGCGCCGTAGTTCTTGACGTGGTCCAGCGGCTTGGAGCCCTCGCCGAGCGACTCGCACGCGGTGATGATCGCGTCGTAGCCCTCGCGCATCGCCTTGGTGGAGAAGTTGGTGTGCGCGCCCGCGCCGTTCCAGTCGCCCTTGACCGGCTTGGGGTCGAGGGTGGCGGAGATGCCGAAGTCCTCGGCGGTGCGGTAGAGCAGCCAGCGGGCCACCCACAGCTGGTCGGCGACCTCCAGCGGGGACAGCGGGCCGACCTGGAACTCCCACTGGCCCGGCATGACCTCGGCGTTGATGCCGGAGATGCCCAGGCCCGCCTTGAGGCAGTTGTCCAGGTGGGCCTCGACGATCTCGCGGCCGAAGATCTCGTCGGCGCCGACACCGCAGTAGTAGCCGCCCTGCGGGGCGGGGAAGCCGCCTTCGGGGAAGCCGAGCGGGCGGGCGCCGTCGAAGAAGGTGTACTCCTGCTCGATGCCGAAGATCGGCTCCTGCGCGGCGAACCGCTCGGCGACCTCGGCCAGCGCGGCGCGCGTGTTGGACGCGTGGGCGGTCAGGTCGATGTTCTGGACCTCGCACAGGACGAGGATGTCGTCACCGCCGCGGATCGGGTCCGGGCAGGAGAAGACCGGCTGCAGCACGCAGTCGGAGGCGTGGCCCTCGGCCTGGTTGGTGGAGGACCCGTCGAAGCCCCAGATCGGCAGGTCCTTGGCCTTGACGCCCTTTTCGGAGTCCCCGAAGATCTTCGTCTTGGAACGCAGCTTGGCCGTCGGCTCGGTGCCGTCGATCCAGATGTACTCAGCCTTGAAGCTCACGGGGCCACATCCTTCGGGGTGTGTCTGGGCGCACTTGCGGGTGCTGCGGCGCTGCGGCACTGGGGCGCCGCCGTTGTCGCCCGGCAGCCTGTCAACGTGCGATTTCCCGATCATTGCTCGAGTGTGAACCCCGTGTTACCTGGTGGTTCTGTGCCCAGGCTCACGTGGTCGGCGGCGCGTCGGTGGACGGGCCGGTGGACGGGCCGGTGGACGGGCCGGTGGGCGCGTCGGTGGGCGCCTCGGTCACCGTATCGGTGGCCGCCTCCCGCACCCCGCCGAGGAAGTCCCGGATCGCGGCCAGCTGGTGCTCGTCGTAGCCGCGCAGCAGTTCCACTGACCGTTCGATCAGCGGTCCGAAGAAGGCCCACCCCAGCTCGACCGCGCGCTCGTCCACCTCGACGGCGACCTTGCGCCGGTCCCGCTCGCCGCGCACCCGCCGTACGTGCCCCGCCCGCTCCAGCCGGTCCAGCAGTGCCGTGGTCCCCGCCGAGTTGAGGCCCAGCGCGGCGCCCAGCCGCCCGGCGGTCGTCTCCTGCCCGGCCCGGCGGGCGTCCATCAGGGCGATCAGCGCGCGTACGTCGGTGGGGTGCATGCCGTTGCGGTTCGCAAACCGCGCGCTGTGCAGCCCGAGTTCGACCGTCACCGCGCGCAGCAGGTGGACGATCTCCAGCTCGGGGCCTGGTTCCGAGACCGGCATGCGGTGTCCCTCCGGGGTCCGGCTATCATCTCGTCTCGCCCAGCGAGTATCTCGCTCAACGAGGTAATCGGGATGATAGGGGATGGTTCGCATGTCCGGATACGACAGTGACGCCTTCCAGGTCGCGTACGACAAGGTCCTGGCGAAATGGCCGGCGGAGCGGGAGTCGCTGACCGTCGACACCCCCTTCGGCGCCACCCACGTCAACGCCTGCGGTCCGCGCGACGCGCCCCCGCTGCTGCTCCTGCCGGGCGGAGGCGGGGCGACCTCCGCCTCCTGGTACGGCCAGGCCGCCGAACTGGCCCGTACCCGCCGGGTCCTCGCCGCCGATCTGATCGGAGCCCCCGGCCGCAGCGTGCCGGCCGGGGGCCGTCACCCCCGTACGGTCGCCGACCTGGCGGGATGGCTGGACACACTGCTCGACGGACTCGGTGTGGAGCAGACGGACCTCGGCGGGCATTCCCACGGCGCCTGGATCGCGCTGCACCACGCGCTGCGTGCGCCCGGCCGGGTACGCCGCCTGTTCCTCCTGGACCCGACCCAGTGCTTCGCCGGGTACAAGGCGGCGTACCTGATCCATGCCCTGCCGATGCTGCTGCGGCCCTCGCCCCGCCGGGTCCGCGCCTTCCTGGACTGGGAGACCGGGGGAGCGGCCCTGGACGCCGACTGGCTGCGCCTTCAGGAGACGGCCGCCGGATTCCCCACCGTGAAGCCGGTGACGGGGCCGCGTCCGGCGCCGGACGCGCTGCGGGGCCTGGACATGCCGGTCCTGCTGCTCCTGGGCGGGAGCAGCAGGACTCATGACACGTACGAGGTGGCGGACCGGGCCGGCGCGCTGCTGCAGCGCGTCGAGACGGTCGTGCTCCCGGAGGTCTCGCACCACGCGCTGCCGCAGGCGGCACCCGCCGGCCTGGCCGGCCACCTCACCCGGTTCCTGTCGGCCTGAGCGTCACCCCACCTTCTCGATCACCGCCCGGCGGATGAGGAACTTGCCGGACTCGCGGACCTGTTCGAAGGCCGCGTTGTTCAGCAGCACACAGCTGCCGGAGACCGAGGTGACCTTCACCGTCGTGGACTTGTTGTTGTCCAGGTTGGTGACCTTCAGCGTGGTTCCCGCCGGGAACTGGTTACTGGAGGCCGCCGGGGCACCGCCCTCGCCGGAGAGCGTCACGGTGGAGCCCTTGCAGACCTGCTGACCGGAGGCCGCGGCAGCGTCGCCGCCGGTGTTTCCCGCGGCGGCGCTCTGCGAGGGCTGCGCGCTCTGCTGGCCGGCGTCCTGACCGGCCTGCTGGTCACCCTGCGCACCGGCCTGCTGGTCACCCTGCGCACCGGCCTGCGCCGACTGCGTCGCCTGGGAGCCCTGAGCCGACTCCCCAACGACGCACCCCGACGCCTTCTGCTGCACCTTGATCTGTTCGATGACCGCCTCGCGGTTGGCGATCCTTGCCTCTGACTGCGCGTCCGGATTGGCCTTCTGACCGTCGATGAACTTCTGGTTGTTGCCGAGGGCCGTGGCCAGCCCCTGGCAGACGGTCGAATCCGCGGCCGACGACAGGGTGTTCGCCTTCTGCGGACTCTGCGCGGCGTTCGAGGTGGACGCCAGGACGAAGGCGCCGCCTCCCGCCACCGCGGCGGCACTGACCAGCAGCGCGATCGTCTTCTTCGTACCGAGCTTTCTCCTGCGCGACATGCGCGCCTCCTGAAGAGGTAGGGGAGCGTACGCCGCTATGTACGAGATACCGAACGGAGTTACTCAGTGGTCACCCGAGCCTTCTCAAGTGGTCTGCGTCACAGAGAAGTTCACTTCCTGGTCAGGGCGTCCTGCACGGCCTCGTCCGTACGGGCCACCACCGCCGTGCCGTCGTCCGCCGTGATGATCGGGCGCTGGATGAGCTTCGGGTGCTCGGCGAGGGCGGTGATCCAGCGGCCGCGCGCGGAGTCGTCCCGCGGCCACTCCTTGAGCCCGAGCTCCTTGGCGGCGGCCTCCTGGGTGCGGGTGATGTCCCACGGTTCGAGACCGAGCCGCTCCAGTACGCCCCGGATCTCGTCCTCGCTCGGTACGTCCTCCAGATAGCGGCGGACGGTGTACTCGGCGCCCTCGGCGTCGAGCAGGCTGATGGCGCTGCGGCACTTGGAACAGGCCGGGTTGATCCAGATTTCCATGGGGCCAACGGTACG
The DNA here is from genome assembly GCF_044387825.1 of Streptomyces sp. NPDC020299. Lineage (NCBI taxonomy): Bacteria > Bacillati > Actinomycetota > Actinomycetes > Kitasatosporales > Streptomycetaceae > Streptomyces > Streptomyces sp. NPDC020299. The sequence continues at coordinate 346,983 of NZ_JBIRWL010000004.1, read as the reverse complement.
CGAGAGTCTCGGCGAAGGGCCTTGTGGCCAGGGCCTTTTGTCAGTGGCGGGTCGTAGAATAGAAGCAGTGTTCGAGGGTGTTGCCGGGTCCCCGCGCAACGCCCTTACCGCGACAGGAGGATGCCTGTGCCCGCTGCCGCCCCGTCCGTCATGAAGCGCCCGCTGCCGCCTGGACGTCCCCGTGAGTGGTACGTCACCCACAACCGCCGCCTCAAGGCCATGCGCCTCGCCATCGCCCTGCTCGACTCCGGCGTCTATGTGCCGAACCAGGCTCGCGACGAGACGATCCGGAGCACGGCGGAGCGCATCGGAATCCACCCGCCGTCGGACACGACCTGCCACATGGTCAGGGCCCTGATGCGCTACTCACGCTGACCGCCGGCGCGACTGCCCGCAGCCGCCGTAGCTGCGGGCAGTCGCGCCCGGCTCTGCCCCGGGCAGCCGTCAAGCCGACAGCTCCCGTTCCAGCGGAGTCCGGAACCGCGGGGTCACCCTGGCATCGCCCAGCCACCCCCGCAGCCGTTCCGCCTCCGCCGCCACCGCGGGCTCGGCCGCGCGGCGTACCCCCTCGTCCAGGAACCGCCAGACGATCTCACCGGACGCCCGCTGAGCCCAGCCGCCCACGACGCGCCCGTCCCACCACACCGTCGGACCCACGTTCCCGCTGCCGTCGAACAGCGGTGGCCGGAACTCCGGCGCGAGGTACCAGTCCCGCTGCTGCCAGCCCATCGCCGTCGGGTCCAGACCCGGCAGGAGGGCCGCCCAGGGGGAATCCGGACCGGTGACGGGATCGGAATCGCCCGGGACGACGTACCCCACCCCCTCGTCCAGGGAGACCTCCTCCGCCCCGATCGCCCGCAGCGCCGCCCGTACGTCCGTCACGCGCCAGCCCGTCCACCACTTCAGGTCCGCCTCGGTCGCCGGACCGCACGCGGTGAGCCAGCGGCGCAGCAGAGCGGTGCGGGCCCCGGCGGGGTCCAGTTCGGGGTGTTCGGGTGCCACCGCCCAGCGGAACTGGCTCGAGGTCCAGGAACCGAGCGGCCGGCCGCGGACCACCTTGCCCTCCACACCCAGGAGACGCAGCAGGCGTCCGGAGACCGTGTGCATCGCCTCGTAGCTCTTGCCGGCCGCGTACACGAACTGCTCCCGCAACCTCGGTTCGTCCTGGGCCAGTTCCGCCGCCGTCGCCTGGCCGCGCCCGGCCAGCGCGGCCAGGGTCGACGCCTCCACCGCCGCCAGCCACGCCGCGTCCGGCCCGCCGCCCTTCGCCATGTCCTTGACCAGCGTGGCCCGGGCGCGCGCGGCCACGTCCAGGGCCGTCGACGCGTGCACCACCGCCGTCAGGTCCGCCGGGAACACGAACACCGTGTGCCGCATGCCGTGCATCCGCACCAGCGTGCGGTCCTCGTACAGCGCCCGCTCGGTCGTCGGCACGGTCCTCGCCGCCTCGGCCAGCCGCGCGCCCACCGCCACGAACACCGTCGCCGGGTCCGTGCCGTGCAGCGCCACCAGCGAGGCCGCGACCTCCTCGGGGCGCGTCGCCCGCTCCGTACCCGCCAGCCGGTGGCGCAGGGCCAGCCGGGCCCGCCGTTCCGCCGCGTCGATGTGACGCCGCCCGCCGCTCATCTTCGACCTCCGCCCGCCAGCCATCGGTGCTCGCGTTCATCTTCGCCGAGCCCACTGACAACACCCTCAGCCGTAGCGCTCCAGCAGGCCCCGGACGTACGCCTCCAGGCGTCCGGCCAGCACCTCTGGGGTCAGATCGGTCCGGCCCAGCTCGCGCCACGGACCGGCCAGTTTCGCGGCGTCGGGGGAGTAGGCCAGGGCGTCGAGGAGGCGCCAGTACAAGTGGTCCGGGCCGATGGCCAGTGGACGGCCGCCGTGGGCCTCGTAGCGGTCCCGGAACCCCAGGCCCTGCTCCGGGCCGTGCAGCAGCGCCAGGGCGGTCGAGCAGTGGGCGACGTCGAGGTCGGCGGGGCCCCAGGAGGTCTCCACCCAGTCCACCACCCCTGACACCCGCAGCTCCTCGCCCGCACCGGTGAACAGCACGTTCCCCGGGTGGAAGTCCCGGTGCAGGAAGCAGCCCTCGTACGGTGGCGGCTCACGCCGGATGACGTCCACGGCCCGGTCCCACAGGTCGCCGACGGGAGTGCGCACGCGTTCCGGGGAGGTCCACGCCTGGTACGGGCGAGGCCGTTCAGCCGGAACCACCCGGTGGATCCGGACCAATTGCGCGGCGAGCAGGTCCAGACGGCGCTCCAGCTCCGCCGCGCCCGGCTCGTCGGCCCTGACCTCGCCGGGCAGCCTGGTCGTCAACAGGGAGGGATGGTCGCAGTGTTCGGCCGTGGCGTCCACCGCCACCAGGGCAGGGGCCGGGATGCCGTCCGCACCGGCGAGCAGCGTCAGCACGGCGGCCTCGCGGACCAGTAGACCGGGTGCGTGGCGACGGAAGAAGGGCTTCACGAAGGTGCGCAGGACCAGCCCGGTGCCGTCGTCGAGGGTGAGCCCGCGCATCTGGGCGCTCCAGCCGCCCCGCAGGAAGCGGGAGCCGGTGACCGCACGGCCCTCGGGCAGTTGCTTGGCCGCCCAGCCCAGGGTGGCCGTCCAGCCCCGGTCGCCGAGACCGGTCAGCAGGGCGTCCGCGAAGTCCCGCCGGTCGTCCGCGTGGTCCCGGAACCACAGGCCCAACCGGTGCTCCGCGTCCGGGAGTTCGAACGTGGTGAACTGGGCGTGCGCGGAGAGCGCGTCCTGGACGGCCTCCGTCACCTCCGGCGGGATGACCGCCTCCGTGCCGGGCACCGCGAGCACCGCCCGGCCCGCGTAGGCCCGCAGCGTCTCCAGGGCGGCCGACCGGCGCCAGCCGCCGGGCGTCCGGATGATCCCGCTGAACCGCCCGTCCCCGTCGCCGAAGGGCACCTCCCACGCTTCCGGGGCGTACACCGCGGGAGCGCACAGCCCCAGGGCGGCCACCCGGTCCCCGTAGTACCGGGCGAGGTCCGCCACCGTCTGGCCGCTCATGCTGAACCCGACCAGCACCAGCGGCTCGGCCGCCGGAACCCGCGCGTCGATCACCGCGACCGCCTGCTCGAAGCGCCGCCGCAGGCTCAACTCCCGCAGCGCGCCGGTGCTGTTGCCGTGCCCCGAGAAGTCGAGGGCGAGCCCGCGGCAGCCCCGGGCGACGAACTCCCCGAGCAGCGGCCGCAACCGCTCCTCGCTGCCCTGGCCGGCACCGTGCAGCAGGACCACGGCGGCCCGGCCGGGCCCTCCGCCCTGGACACCCGCGAGCAGCTCACCGTCGTACGCGTACGTGAAGGGGGTGAGGGAGGAGAGATCGGTCATGGCGCCCATTCACTCACGGAAAACGGGATGCACGCCCAGTGATCGGCTCCCTACGCTGAATGCGAACCCACGGAAACGGAGGCCCGAGATGGGCACCATCGTCATGTCCGGGGCGGTCGTCCTGGTCGTCCTGGGATTCGGAAACCACACCTGGTGGCTCGCCGCGGCCGCCCTGCTCTTCCTGTACGTGCGGTACGGCGTGAGCGCGTCCTCGGCATCGTCCCCGGGCGGTGCGGCCCCGTCCGCCGGGGCAGCGGGTACGCCCGCCACGTACCGGGCGTACCGCGAGCGCCGTGACACACAGGCCAAGTGGGAGCGCCGCTACCGCCGCGAGCGCCCCTTCGAGGCCCGCCGCCAGGAGCGCGAGAAGAAGAGCTGAAGCAGCGCTGACAGGCCCGGCGGGAGCCCCCGGTCACAGGCCGGGGGCTCCCCACACCGGGAACCAGCGGCTCAGGTCCTGCTCGATGCGCAGGTCGTCGGCGAGGGCCGCCTTGACCCGCAACTCGAGGGCGTTGTCGCGTCGCTGGGACGTGCCGGGCAGCGGGGCGAAGGGGTAGAAGGTGCCCCGCTTGTAGAGGTACACCAGCGCCAGCCGGCGGTCCGAGTCGTCCCGGAAGCCCGCCAGGGAGCACAGCAGTTGCGGGCCGAAGCCGTTGACCTCCATGGAGCTGTTCACCGCGTGCAGGTCGTTGACCAGCTGGGGCAACTGGTCGGGGGTGCGCTCGGAGACCAGCCAGGAGTAGCCGTAGTCGTCCTGGCGGAGCTCCACCGGTGGGCCGGTGCGGTCCGTGTCCGCGTCGAGGAGCGCCTGGACCTCCCGGTGCGTCTGCTCGAAGGCCGCGCCCTCGACCGTCGCGAAACACACCGCGCCGCCCCCGGTCGGCGTGAACCCGGCCGCGGCCTGAAGGGTCACGGCCGCCGAGGGCAGCGCGAACAACTGGTCCAGGTCGGGGGCGACCGGCTTCGTACGGCCGAGCAGGATGTCCAGGAGCCCCATGCTCACCCCGCCTTGCCCGGCCGCGCCGCCTCACCCAGCTCGCCGGAGATCCGGGCCAGCTGCTCCAGCCGCTGCTCCAGGCTGGGGTGGGTGGAGAAGATCCGGGACAGCCCGGGCTCGGAGCCCAGCGCGGGGGTGAAGTAGAAGGCGTTGAAGGCCTGGGCCGTGCGCAGGTCGTCGGTCGGGATCCGGGCGATGTCGCCGGTGACCTTGGTGAGCGCGGCGGCCAGCGCCGACGGACGGCCGGTCAGCAGCGCCGCCGCGCGGTCCGCGGCCAGCTCCCGGTAGCGGGACAGTGCCCGGATGAGCAGGAAGCTGATGGCGTAGACGGCCGCCGAGACCGCCATCACACCGGCGAGTACGGCAGCGGTGTTCTGGTCCCTGCGGCCCCCGCCGAACAGGCCGGAGTAGAACGCGAACCGCACGATCAGGCCCGCGATCACACCGAGGAACGAGGCGATCGTGATCACCGCGACGTCCTTGTGCGCCACGTGCGACAGCTCGTGCGCGAGCACGCCCTCAAGCTCCGCCGGTTCCAGCCGTCTGAGCAGCCCGCTTGTCACGCAGACCACGGCGTTGTCGGCGTTCCGCCCGGTCGCGAACGCATTCGGCATGTCCATGCTGGACACGGCGACGACCGGCTTCGGCATGTCCGCCATGGCGCACAGCCGGTCGATCACCGCGTGCAGCTCGGGATACTCCTCCCGCTCCACGACCCGCCCGTGCATCGCGAACAGCGCGATCCGGTCGGAGAACCAGTACTGGGCCCCGAGCAGCGCCGCCGCGACCACCGCGACCAGCACCCAGGACTTCAGCAATACGATCAGCGCGGCGACGAACCCCACGTACAGCAGGCCCAGCAGGAACAGCGTGAGCCCCATGCGCGCGGTCAGCCGCCGGTCGCTCCGGAAGCGGCTCTGCATCTTGCATCACCCCGCAGTCAGGCACTCGTCCCGCTGTCCAGTGTGCACCCGCGGAATCCCATGAAGAGGTCCCGAACGGTCCTAGGAGCCGCAAAGGTCCCGGTGAGTCACCGGTAGGCCCGCATCTGCGCGTAACCGAGCAGAACGATCACCCCGGCCACACAGCCCAGCACCACGGCCGTCGATATCCACGACGACCGGCGCGGCGCCACGGGGCCCGGGTCCGCGCGGAACGGTGCCGGGTCCGGCGGATTCTCCTTCCACCGGGCGGCCAGCATCCGGGCCCGGGCGGACGGCTCCTTGTGCTCGGCCGACCTCGCCCATCTGTGGTCGAACTCCCGCTCCCAGTCGTCCTGTTCAGCCATCCCCGTACAACCTCTCTCGTCCGTCGGTGTCGGGAGGGATGCTCCCCCGACAGTAGGAAGCCTGGGAGGCCCGGAAGGTTGCACGGGATGCCGGGTGGTCGATGCACGGCTAGGCTTTTCAGGTGAGAGCCGCTTAGGGGGCTGCGTTCAGCCCTGCTTCTGTACCCGGGCGGCACCACCTACGACCGCGCCGACTCCTAGTCCGGCGGCCGCGGCCATCCGTCTCGTGCCCAGAAGACCGCACGAGGGGATGGAAGGAGGTTCACTCATGAAGGCACAACGCGCGAGGCGACTCTTCGCGGTCTCCGCGATCAGTGTTCTGATGGCCGGCGGCGCCACGATCGGGGCGGCGGGCGTGGCCTCGGCAGCGGCCCCGTCCAAGGCGACCAAGGCACCGACCAACTTCGGCTGCTTCGACCGCAGCAACCGCTTCTTCAACAACTGCGGATTCAACAGCGGCTTCGGCTTCAACAACGGCTTCAACAACGGCTTCAACACCGGCGGCTTCGTGGTGATCGTGGTCAGCTGAGAGCGCCAACGGCGAGGGCCGCCACCCGTGGGGGTGGCGGCCCTCGACCATCTCGGGTCAGGCCCGGATCACACGTCGAAGTACAGCTCGAACTCGTGCGGGTGCGGACGCAGCTGCAGCGGAGCGATCTCGTTCGCACGCTTGAAGTCGATCCACGTCTCGATCAGGTCGGACGTGAAGACGTCACCGGCGAGCAGGAACTCGTGGTCGCGCTCGAGGGAGTCGAGGACGGCCGGGAGCGAGGTCGGGACCTGCGCGACGTTCGCGTGCTCCTCGGGAGCCAGCTCGTAGAGGTCCTTGTCGATCGGCTCGGCCGGCTCGATCTTGTTCTTGATGCCGTCCAGGCCGGCGAGCAGCAGGGCCGAGAAGGCCAGGTACGGGTTGCCGGAGGAGTCGGGCGCGCGGAACTCGACGCGCTTGGCCTTCGGGTTCGAGCCCGTGATCGGGATACGCATCGCGGCGGAGCGGTTGCGCTGCGAGTACACCAGGTTGATCGGCGCCTCGAAGCCCGGCACCAGACGGTGGTAGGAGTTCACCGTCGGGTTGGTGAAGGCCAGCAGCGACGGGGCGTGCTTGAGGATGCCGCCGATGTAGTAGCGGGCCATGTCCGACAGGCCGGCGTAGCCCTGCTCGTCGTAGAACAGCGGGTCGCCGTTGCTCCACAGCGACTGGTGCACGTGCATGCCCGAGCCGTTGTCACCGAAGATCGGCTTCGGCATGAAGGTCGCGGTCTTGCCGTTGCGCCAGGCGACGTTCTTCACGATGTACTTGAAGAGCTGAAGGTCGTCGGCGGCGGCGAGCAGCGTGTTGAACTTGTAGTTGATCTCGGCCTGGCCGGCGGTGCCGACCTCGTGGTGCTGGCGCTCGACCTTCAGGCCGTTCTTCTCCAGCTCCAGGGAGATCTCGGCGCGCAGGTCGGCGAAGTGGTCGACCGGCGGGACCGGGAAGTAGCCGCCCTTGTAGCGGACCTTGTAACCACGGTTGTCCTCGAGGGCGCCGGTGTTCCAGGCGCCCGCCTCGGAGTCGATGTGGTAGAAGGACTCGTTCGCGGTGGTCGCGAAGCGGACGGAGTCGAAGACGTAGAACTCCGCCTCGGGACCGAAGTACGCGGTGTCCGCGATCCCGGTGGAGGCGAGGTACGCCTCGGCCTTCTTCGCCACGTTGCGCGGGTCGCGGGAGTACTGCTCGCCCGTGATCGGGTCGTGGATGAAGAAGTTGATGTTGAGGGTCTTGTCGCGGCGGAACGGGTCGACCCGGGCGGTCGACAGGTCCGCGCGCAGCGCCATGTCGGACTCGTGGATCGCCTGGAAACCGCGGATCGACGATCCGTCGAAGGCGAGCTCCTCGTCCGGGTCGAACGCCTCGACGGGCACCGTGAAGTGCTGCATGACGCCCGGCAGGTCGCAGAACCGGACGTCGACGAACTTGACGTCCTCGTCCGCGATGAACTTCTTGGCCTCGTCGGCGTTCTGGAACATCCAGCTCCTCCTACTCCCGGCCGTTCCCGTGCCGGGGTGGTAGTTCGTAAGTGCGGCCAGTGCGGTGGCACACGCTGACCTCGACCCTAGGGACGGGTGATTTCTCGGGCGTGACCCATTTGTTTCGCAGAAGTTAACCGGTCCTCGTTCCACCGTAGCCCCGACCACCCCCTGAGACACCCCGCCGTCCGGCGGGCATATACGGGCGCAGTACCGTGGACGGGTGGACAACAGGCAAGCAATCGGATCGTGGCTTTCCGGGCCCCGTGCGGCCATGGAAGACGCCGGTGCCGACTTCGGGTACCGGGGCGAGCAGCTCGGTCTCCCCGAGGACGGACCGGGCTCGATCGCCCGTCCGGGGCGGCGGCTGGGAGCGCTGGCCGTGGACTGGGCTCTGTGCGTCTTGATCGCATACGGTCTGATCACGCACGGCTACAGCCCCGCCACCAGCAACTGGGCCCTGCTCGTCTTCCTCGTCCTGAGCGTCCTGACCGTCGGCACGGTCGGCTTCACGCCCGGTAAGCGCCTCTTCGGCATCCGCGTGGTCGCCGCGGACAGCGGCCGCGTCCAGCCGCTGCGCTCCCTGGTCCGCACGATCCTGCTGTGCCTGGCGATCCCGGCCCTGATCTGGGACCGCGACGGCCGCGGGCTGCACGACCGGCTGGCCAGGACGGTCGAGGTCCGCATCTAGTTCGAGTACGACGTTCGAGTACGACGATGGGGCGCCCGGAGTGATCCGGGCGCCCCATCGTCGTACTCGAACGGGAGAAACTCAGCGGCCCTTCGGCCCGCCGCGCGGCATCCGCATCCCCTTGGGCATCGGGCCCTTCGGCAGCGGCATATTGCTCATCAGGTCGCCCATCGCGCGCAGCCGGTCGTTGGTGGCGGTGACCTGGGGGCCGGTCAGGACCCGCGGGAGCTTGAGCATCGTCGTGCGCAGCTTCTTCAGCTCGACCTGGCCCTCGCCCGTGCCGACGATGATGTCGTGCACCGGCACGTCCGAGACGACGCGGTTCATCTTCTTCTTCTCGGCGGCCAGCAGGCTCTTCACCCGGTTCGGGTTGCCCTCGGCGACCAGCACGATGCCGGCCTTGCCGATCGCGCGGTGCACCACGTCCTGGCTGCGGTTCATCGCCACCGCGGGGGTGGTCGTCCAGCCCCGGCCGACATTGTCGAGCACGGCCGCGGCGGCGCCCGGCTGGCCCTCCATCTGGCCGAAGGCGGCCCGCTCGGCCCGGCGGCCGAACACGATCGCCGTCCCGAGGAAGGCGAGCAGCAGGCCCAGAATGCCGAGATAGATGGGGTGCCCGATCAAGAAGCCGATCGCGAGGAAGACACCGAGGATGCCGATGCCGACGGCTGCGAGTACAAGACCGATCTTCTTGTCGGCCTTGCGGGTCATCTTGTAGGTAAGGGCGATCTGCTTCAGTCGCCCCGCATTCGCAGCGTCCGCTGCGGTTTCCTTCCTCGCCATGCCCCGAAGTCTACGTGGCCCCGGGAGCGCCCACGACGGCAGTGTCCGGGCGGGTGCGATTCAGGGGGTGCTCAGGGGCGGGGGGTGAGTGTCTGCTCGAGGACGCGCTGCGCCTCGACCCGGTCCTTGGCGCGGCGGCGGTCCTCCAGGACGGAGGTCCAGGCGTTGCGGCGGGCGGTGCGCTGGCCGCCGCTCATGAGCAGGGACTCGACGGCTCGGAGTGCGTCGGTGAACGACGGGATGGCGGTGGCGCGAACGGGCGCGGCCTGCATGTGGAGGTCCCCCCTCTGTACGGCTGCGGATACGGGGTGTACGTGGCGTGAGTCCAGCGTCACTGATTGGTGTTACCAGGGTGTGACCGACCGGTCAAACGGCAATGAAGCCTCGTTGGACCAGGTAGAAACGACGGCGCGGTCCTGACGGGCGTCCTCATCTGCGAGGACTGTCAGGACCGCGTCGTATCGGTCACTACTGGCCGGTAGTTCCTTGTGCGTGAATTCACACGCTTGTCCGGCGCCCGGACGGAGCAACCGGGAAGACCGCGGGTCAGACGGCCTGCGAGGCGATGGAGGCGGCCCCCCGCTGCGGAGCGGCTGATTGACGCTGTTCGATGGCCATCTTGTAGAGACGCCCGGCGCGGTACGAGGAGCGGACCAGCGGACCGGACATCACGCCGGAGAAGCCGATCTGCTCGGCCTCCTGCTGCAGCTCCACGAACTCGTGCGGCTTGACCCAGCGCTCCACCGGGTGGTGGCGCACGCTCGGGCGCAGGTACTGCGTGATGGTGATCAGCTCGCAGCCGGCCTCGTGCAGCTGCTTCAGCGCGTCGCTGACCTCCTCGCGGGTCTCGCCCATGCCGAGGATCAGGTTGGACTTGGTGACCAGGCCGTAGTCGCGGGCGTCGGTGATGACCTTCAGCGAGCGGTCGTAGCGGAAGCCGGGGCGGATGCGCTTGAAGATCCGCGGGACGGTCTCGACGTTGTGAGCGAAGACCTCGGGCCGCGAGGAGAAGACTTCTTCCAGCAACTCGGGGACGGCGTTGAAGTCGGGAGCCAGCAGCTCGACCTTCGTCCGGCCGCCTTCGCGGCCCTCGGTCTGCTGGTGGATCTGCCGGACCGTCTCGGCGTACAGCCAGGCGCCGCCGTCCTCCAGGTCGTCGCGGGCGACGCCGGTGATGGTGGCGTAGTTCAGGTCCATGGTGACCACGGACTCGCCCACGCGGCGCGGCTCGTCACGGTCCAGCGCCTCGGGCTTGCCGGTGTCGATCTGGCAGAAGTCACAGCGCCGGGTGCACTGGTCGCCACCGATGAGGAAGGTCGCCTCCCGGTCCTCCCAGCACTCGTAGATGTTCGGACAGCCGGCTTCCTGGCACACGGTGTGCAGCCCCTCGCTCTTCACGAGGTTCTGCATCTTCGTGTACTCGGGCCCCATTTTCGCCCGCGTCTTGATCCACTCGGGCTTGCGCTCGATGGGGGTCTGGCTGTTACGGACCTCCAGGCGCAGCATCTTGCGTCCGTCGGGGGTGACTGCGGACACGACCGGCTCCCTGTAGCTTCGATTCTTCGGCGTACACCAGAGTACGCCCGTACCAATCCAGCCCCACCGGCGCGTGGGGGCGGGGGTCTGCGGGGCGGAGCCCCGGTGCGGCGCGGGGCGGCACCCCGCGGGGTTCGAGGGGCGGAGCCCCTGTCGGGGTGCGTTGTCCCAGCGGCGGGGCCCCTGGGGGTGCGGGGCAGTGGTTTGTTTGAGGCGCGAAGCCTCCGGCCGCGGGTCGCAGCCCCAGCGGGGTGCAGAGGCGCAGCTCCAGGCGGGGTGCGGGGCGGCGCCCTATGGGGTTCGAGGGGCGAGGCCCCTGACGGGGTGCAGGGGCGGAGCCCCGCGGGGGTCCAGGGGGCGTAGCCCCCGGTGGGGTCGAAGGGGCGGAGCCCCTGGGGATGGGAATGGGTAGGGGCGGCGGGGGCGAGGAAACCCCCGGGCTGCGCCCCCGGCGCTACGCCGGCGCCCGCTCGATCTCCCGCGGCTTCAGCTCCGCACCCTCGAGCACCTCCCGCAGGTGCCGCTCGACCACCGGCAGCACCTCCCCGATCGTCACGTCACGGTCCAGCTCGCCGGCGAGCGAGGCCACCCCGGCATCCCGGATCCCGCAAGGGATGATCTTGTCGAACCAGCGGTTGTCGGGGTTCACGTTGAACGAGAAGCCGTGCATCGTGACCCCCTTGGCCACCCGGATCCCGATCTGCGCGATCTTCCGGTCCTCACGCCGCTGCCCGGCGTTGGACGGCGCGTACTCGGGCCCGTTCAGCCGCGGATCGAACTGGTCGTCGGTCAGCCGCGGGTCGAAGTCCAGCGCCAGCCCCCCGAGCGCCGGCCGCCGCTCGACCGGATCGCCGAGCACCCACACCCCGCTGCGCCCCTCGACCCGGGTCGTCTCCAGGCCGAACTCCGCACAGGTACGGATCAGCGCCTCCTCCAGGCGCCGCACGTGCGCGACCACGTCCACCGGCCGCGGGAGCTTCTGGATCGGGTAGCCCACCAGCTGCCCCGGCCCGTGCCAGGTGATCTTGCCGCCGCGGTCCACGTCGATGACGGGAGTGCCGTCGAGAGGCCGCTCGCTGTCCTCGGTGCGCCGTCCCGCCGTGTAGACGGGGGGGTGTTCGAGGAGCAGGACCGTGTCGGGGACCTCGTCCGCGAACCGCGCCGCGTGCACCCGGCGCTGCTCGTCCCAGGCCACCTGGTAGTCCACGGCCTCGGCACCGAATCCCATGCGGACGAACCGCAACTCACTCACGGCAAGCGCCTCCCTAGAAGCTCGTCAGGCACGTCACGCGCCCACGCCACTGTACGTCCGGCCAGTTCGGTCGCCACGCGTCAGCCCGGGGGTCAATCCTCACACGATCGGATGAATGCACGTCAAAGTATGTGATCAGCTGTTCACTCTCCGCTACATTCGCGCCGTTCACGAGGCCATAAGGGCTGCTCACAGGCAATCCGGGCGCAAGCGGCCACACTGCTTGGGTCCGAAAGGCAGGAGACCGCACCGCAGATGACGGACCGACCCGCGCAGCGCACCCCCAACCGACAGCTCGCCGCGCTCATCGCAGAAGCGGGGTTCTCCAACGCGGGGCTGGCCCGTCGCGTGGACCAGCTCGGTCTCGAACACGGGCTGGACCTCAGATACGACAAGACATCGGTGACCCGATGGCTGCGCGGCCAGCAGCCGAGGGGGACCACCCCCGCTCTCATCGCCGAGGTCTTCACCCGCCGCCTCGGCCGCCGCCTGACCGCCCAGGACCTGGGCCTGGACGCCTGCGCACCGGTCTACGCGGGCCTGGAGTTCGCGGCGAGCCCCGAGGAGGCCGTCGACATCGTCAGCGGGCTGTGGCGCAAGGACTCCGGCAGCCACGCCGAGCTGCGCAAGATCGCCTTCACCCCGGCCGGCCTCGTCGTGCCCAGCCGGGACTGGCTGATCGGCCGGCCCGACGACAAGGTGGCCCGCGGCGAGCCGCCCGTCCGGGTGCCCGTGCAGGGCCGCCCGGTGGTGCCCCGCCAGCGCGGGCAGGCCGAGCGCGGCGCCGGCCAGAAGGTCACCGGCGGCGACATCGCCGCACTCCGCTCCGTCGGCGAGCTCTTCCGCACCCTCGACGACGCCTACGGCGGCGGCCACGCCCGCCAGGCCCTGGTCCGCTACCTGGAGCACGAGTGCGAGCCGATGCTCCGCGGCACTTACGGCGAGCAGACCGGCCGCCGCCTGTTCGCCGCCGCCGCCGACCTCACCCGTCTCGCGGGCTGGACCTCGTACGACATCGCCGCGCACGGCCTCGCCCAGCGCTACTTCGTACAGGCGCTGCGGCTCGCCCAGGCGGCCGGGGACCGGACCTACGGCTCCTACGTGCTGGTCACCATGAGCCGCCAGGCCGTCTACCTCGGGCACGGCCGCGAAGCCGTCCAGCTGGCCCGCGTGGCGCAGCAGGGCGTCGGGAGCAGCGCCCCCCCGGTCGTACAGGCGCTGCTGCACGCGTCCGAGGCGCGGGCGCACGGCGTGCTGGGGGAGGTGCGGGCGTGCACCGGCGCGCTGGTGCGGGCCGAGCGCGCCCTGGAGACGGCCCGGCCCGGGGACGAAGTGCCGTACTGGGCGCGCTTCTTCGACGAGGCGCAGCTCGCCGACGAGTTCGGTCACTGCCACCGGGACCTCCAGCAGTTCCGCGCCGCCGCCCAGCACGCCGAGCGCTCCCTGCAGCTGCGCGCCCCCTCGTACGCCCGCAGCCGGCTGTTCTGCCGGGTCGTCCTCGCCACCGCCCGCCTCGGCCTCGGCGAACTCGACCAGGCCTGCGCGCTGGGCGCGGAGGCGGCCGGGCAGGCGGCGGAGATGCGCTCGGTCCGGGCGATCGAGTACGTCAAGGAGTTCGAACGCCGGCTGGAGCCGTACAAGGACGCGGCGCCGGTCAGGGGCTACCGCGACAAGATCGCGGCGCTCGGGTGAGCCCCTGACCCGCCCCTGCCCCGACCCTGACCCGCCCCTGTCCCTTCCGGGTCCCGGGATCAGGCCGCCTTCCGCAGGGTGGCCGGCGGGTCCGCCCGGTGCATCGAGCCCGCCGCCCCCAGGTCCGTCAGGACCGCGGCGGCGGCCCGGTGGGCCGAGTGCAGCGCGCCCTGGACGGTGCTGGTGTCTCGGTGGTCGCCGCACACGTACAGCCCCGCCATCAGCCGCACCGGCCGCCGCAGGTCGTGCGGCGGGCGCATCGCGGGGACGGCCTCGGCCGTGTGGTGTACGGCCAGGGTCTCCCAGCGGCGCGTCGAGGTGCCGTACAGCCGGGACAGATGCATACGGACGGCGGTGTCGACGCCCTCGGGAGGACTGCCGAGGACGGTCGAGGAGACCAGCGCCCGGCCCGCGGGCGCGCGGCTCGGGTCGACCTCGCTGACCACCGCGGTGTGCGCGACGGGGCCGCCGCGGTCGGCCTCCAGCAGGAGCGAGGCGCCCGTCGTCGGCGGCTCGTCCGTCGTGTGGTGGACCACCGTGACGGGGTGGAAGTCCGGCACGCGCAGTCCGGGCAGCAGTTCGGCCGCGGCACGCGCGTCGGTCGCCAGCAGGACCGCGCGGCAGCGGAACTCGCCGTGCTCGGCGGTGGTCACGACCGTGGTGGCGACGGAGGTGGCCCGGACCCCGGTGTGCACGGTGCCGGGGGGCAGGGACCGCGCCAGCAGTTCCGGCAGCACATCGGCACCGCCCTCCGGCACGCACAGCAGGCCGCTCGCGAAGGAGCGCAGCGCGAGGTCGGCGCACCGGCTGGAGGTGGTCAGCTCCGGGTCGCACAGCAGGGCGGCGAGCAGCGGGCGCAGGAAGCCGTCGATGGTGCGGGCGGGCACCCCGCGGGCGGCGAGGGCCTGGGCGGCGGGGAGTTCGGGGCGGGCCAGGATGCGTTCGACGGGCGTACCGGCGATCCGGACCAGAGCAGCCTGGAGGCGGGCCTGGTCGACGGCGCCGCCGACCGGTGCGCCGGTCTTGCGCACGGGCGACACGGCCGTGCTCCTGGGGGCGCTTGCCAGGGCGCGTACAGCATGGAGTGCGCCCCTTGCGCTCCCTCCGACCGCCGGTGCGCCCGCGCGCTGCCGGCGGCCGTCGCGGTGCAGCAGGACGCCGGGCGCGAAGGGGCGCAGAACGAGGGCGTCGAGCCCTGGTGTCAGGCGTAGTTCCGGATACGACGTGGACAGGAACTGGCCGATCCGGTCGAGCCGGAAACCGTCGACCTTCTCCGTCGACATGCGGCCGCCCACGTCAGGGGCGGCCTCCAGGACCGCGGTCGTCACTCCTGCGCTGGTCAGCCGATGTGCCGCCGAGAGACCGGCGATCCCGGCTCCCACGATGACGACGTCCACCTGGTACACGGGCTCAAGCACGAGGCCCTCCTCGAGGTTGTGCGGCCGGTGGAGACGTCATGCCCCCAACAGGCTCCAGGGATACCCGAGTTCAGCTCGAGGCTAGGGCCCTTATCGGTCAGAGGCAGTCGCGCATGGACAGGGCACGGTCGCACGGCGGTCGCATATGGTCACAGGAGTTCATCAGGCCGCCCGGATCGCGTCCTCGATCCCCGGAAACGCGAAGGTGAACCCCGACTCCAGCAGCCGCTTGGGCACCACCCGTTGGCTGCCCAGCACGTCCCCCGCCATCTCGCCCAGCGCGGCCCTGAGCACCGGCGCCGGGACCGCGAACGCCGTCGGCCGGCGCAGCACGCGCCCCATGGCCTCGGTGATCTCCCGGTTGGTCAGCGGCTGCGGGGCGGTCAGGTTGAACGGCCCCGACAGCCCGTCCCCGGCGATGAGATGGCGCAGCGCGGCCACCTCGTCGTGCAGCGCGATGTACGACCAGTACTGCCGCCCGTCGCCCATCCGCCCACCGAGCCCGGCCTTGAACAGCGGGAACAGCCGCCCCCACGCGCCGCCGCCGCGGGCCACCACCAGCCCGGTCCGCGCGAACACCGTCCGCACGCCCGCCTCCTGCGCGGGCGCGGTGGCCTCCTCCCACTCCGTGCACAGCGACGGCAGGAAACCGTCCCCGGGCGGGGTGTCCTCGTCGGCCACCCGGTCCCCGGTGTCGCCGTAGATCCCGATCGCGCTGCCGTTGACCAGGACACGTGGCGGCTCCTCGAGCGAGGCGACGGCCTCCGCCAGCGCCGCCGTGCCCAGCACCCGGCTCTCCCGGATCCGCTTCTTGTAGTCCTCGGTCCAGCGGCGGTCGCCCACGCCCGCCCCGGCCAGGTTGACCACCGCGTCGCAGCCGATGAGCCCGGCCGCGTCCACGTACTGCCCCTCGGGGTCCCAGCAGACCTCGTCCTCGCTCCGGGCCGCACGGCGGACCAGGCGCACCACCTCGTGTCCGTCGGCGGTCAGGGACCGCACCAGAGCGCTGCCGATGAGACCGGACGCGCCGGTCACCGCGATGCGTGATCGTTGCATGCCGCCCATCCTGCCCGTTGTCCGCGTGAAAGCCCCGTGAAGATCTCCTGGGGCCTGTCTGGCAATGGCCGTCGTCTCCCCGGAGGGCGGGCCTTACGGAGGCCCGCCGACGCGGAGCCCGGCGCACTGCGCGTACTCGGGCACAACACCGTTCCTGTGGACTGAGTAGGAGTCAGTCCTCTCAGCCGCACGCCCCGAACGGTTGTGGGCGCACTGGTCCCCGGCGTACTCGACCCCGGGGCAGCGACACGGATCCTGTCCGTGGTCCGATCCCGGGAGGCCGGTTCCCTCACGACCTGGCCAGATGGGTGCGGCCAGAGGCGACGGGGAGGCCCCGAACCATCACTCCGGTGGAGCGGGGGCCCCGCACGCTGGCGCCGTACCCGGCGTCCCAGATTGCGTCATCACCGTAGCCCAAACAGCCCAGGCCGCCGCAAGCCCGGAAGCAGACCATCACACGATCGAGGTAAAACACCCGTAGACGTGCTCCCTGGCCAGCAAACAAGCCGGGGTCAGGAGGTGACCAGTTCCCCGGTGTCCACCGGCGTTGTCGCGTCCTTCGCGCGCGCGGCGTCGGAAGACACCTCGTCCGCCGTCAGCACGTACCCCGTCTCGTCGTCCGAGGTGGAGCGGGCGAAGACCACGCCGTACACCCGGCCACCGCTGGTCAGCAGCGGCCCGCCCGAGTTGCCGGGCCGGACCGTCGACCGTATGGAGTAGATCTCGCGGGTGACGGTGGCGTCGTTGTAGATGTTCTGGCCGGTCGCCTGCACCCGGTTCGCCACCGTGGCCGCCTGGAGGTTGAGGTCGCCGTCCTGCGGATAGCCCGCGACCACCGCCGAGTCACCGCGCGAGGCCTTGTCGTCGAAGCGCAGCACCGGGGCACGCAGATACGGCACGTACAGCACCGCCACGTCCCGGTTCGGGTCGAAGAGCACCACGCGCGCGTCGTACGACTGCCCGACGCCCCCGATGCGTACGGTCGGGTCGTCGATGCCCGCCACCACGTGGGCGTTGGTCATCACATGCTCCGGCGCGTACACGAACCCGCTGCCCTCGCGTCCCTGCGTGCCGGAGACACCCTCGATCTTCACCGTGCTCGTCTTGGCGGCGTTCGTCGCCTTGCGCGTCACACTGTCCCCGGAGGGCTTGGCCACCCGGGCCGTCGACTCGTTCTCGAAGGGGTTGAAGACCTGCGGGAAGCCCGCCTCCGTGAGGGCGGACGTCGCCCGCGAGAACCACGTCGGCGTGGTGTCCGGCATCGCGTTCTGCACCGCGCCCAGCAGCGCCGAGTCACGTATCGCCGTCGTCACCGTCAGGGACGAGGACGCCCCCAGCACACTCGCGGCCACCCACGCCACGATCAGCACGGCGACCGAGTTCGCCGCAGCCCCGCCGACCCCGTCGGCCACCCGCAGCGGACCCTCGTCCAGCTCGCGCCGCAGCCGCAGCGCCAGCTCGTGCCCCACCACGCCCGGGACCAGCACCGTCAGCACCGCGGCGACGGTCGCCGCCGGGGTCCCGCGGGTGACGAGGTCCATCACCCACGGCAGCACCCACACACCCACGACCGCCCCGCCCACGAACCCGGCCAGCGAGACGCAACCGGCAACCAGCCCACGCCGGTATCCGGAAGCCGCGTAGGCCAGGATCACCAGCGCAAGCACCAGGTCGAGCAAGTCCACGGAGCCGCCTTTCTCTCGGAACCCCCTAATACGGGTGGGACGGGCCCAGTGATCAGTTACACGCACCCGGCACCGCTGGATCCGGCCACGTGTGCGTGTACCCCCAGAAACGTCCTGGACCAGGACGATGGTTCCGCCAGGTGGCACATCGCACATCGCGGACGCAGCGGACCCCGCCGACATTGGGGCCATGGACGCACGCGCCGCCGCCCGCACCGTGCTGGGCTGCCTGCCCGGCCTCGCCGCCGTCATCGCGCCCGCGCTGTGCGCCCGGGGGGTCGAGGACGCGGTCGCCGAGGCGCGGCACGCCCGGACCACGGCGGCCCGCTCCGGCGCGGGCCAGGCGGATCCCGTGGTCCACCACCGCGCCGCCCGCCCGCGCATCATGCCGCGCACGGCATGGCTGGACATCGCCATCGCCCGGCACACCCAGCCGCCACCGCGCTACGACGACAAGGTCGTCGCCGTCTTCGTCCACCACACCGACTCGCCCAACGGCTACGCCTGCGCCGACACGCCCCGCATCATCCGCGACCTCTACTCCGGCCAGACCGGCGCCCGCAGCTGGGACGACCTCGGCTACAACTTCCTCGTCGACCGCTGCGGCACCATCTACGAGGGCCGTGCCGGCGGCGCCGACCGGGCCGTCACCGGCGCCCACACCCTGGGCTTCAACCACCGCACCGCCGGCATCGCCGCCCTCGGCACCTTCACCGCCGGGGTCCCCGTCCCGCGGGCCATGACGGACGCGATCGCCGCACTGACCGCCTGGAAGCTCGGCCTGGCCGACATCGACCCGCGGTCCCGGGTGGCCCTGGTCTCCAGCAACAGCTACAGCCGCTTCAAGAGCGGCACCACGGCCACCCTCCCCGCCGTCGCCGGCCACAACGACGGCTATATGACGACCTGCCCGGGCGCGGCCCTCACCGCGAAACTCCCGGCCATCCGGGAGACGGCGGCACGACTTCAGGGCCGGCGAAAGTAGAACGTCCGCTTCCGCATTCTCCGCATTACTCAACGGAAGATGAACTATTTCTGTCGCCCAGGTGTACAACCATTCGCCCCCCGTCCCTGTCGAACTGGCCAAACAAGCGAGAAGACAGAATTCCGGGGGGAATCCTTGTCCAGGCCGATCCGTTGGCTTTGCGCTGCCCTGCGGGTGCGCGGGAAGACCGAGCTATTCCTGGTGCTGCTGTTCGGCGCCGGTTTCGCGGCGCTGCCCGTCTTCGCCCTGCTGCCGTCCCTGTGGGGATTCGCCGCGGCTTCGGCGGTGACGTACCTCGCGGACGAGGTGCTGCACGCCCGCGCCCCCGGCTTCGTGCGCCGGCTGGCGACGCTCCAGCTCAGCCGCACCATGCGGTTCGCCATCAGGACGGTGATGCTGCTCGCCCTGGCCGACCGGATGGACGCGCCGGACGCGGTGCTGATCGCCGGACTGGTCGTCCTCAGCGTCCACTTCGCGCTCGTCATGCTGTACTCGGCGCTGCACCGCGCCATCAGCATCCGGCGCGGCCTGCCCGTGGTCGTACGCAACCTGGACATGAGCGGTGCGGGCATCCCGCAGAGCCCGCCCGCCCTCCTCTACCGGCGCGTCCTGCGCAAGCTCCTCCACCTCGACCTGCCGGCCCACGCGGGGCTGCTGGCCGCGCTGGCGACGGGGGAGCGGTACCCGGCGGCCATCGGCTACGCGCTGACGACCGGCCTGTCGGTCGCGGCGGTACTGGCCCTGCTCCGGCACTTCCGCGCGGCCCGCCGGACCCCCGGCCGGGACGAGATGATCGCCGAGGTCAACCGGCAACTGGCCGGCTACCGCCCCGAGGTGGCCCTGTACTTCAGCTTCGCCGCCGTCTCCCGGGACTTCATGTACCAGGTCAACATGTGGATCGAGACGCTGGAGCAGCTCGACCGCCGCCCGGTGATCGTCCTTCGCGAGAAGGCCTCGTTCCGTCACCTCAGCCGTACCTGGATCCCGGTCGTCTGCGTGCCCAAGGCCGACGACCTGGCCGAGCTGGACCTGTCCGGCGTCCGCGTCGTGCTCTACCCCGGCAACGCCGGCAAGAACGTGCACATGCTGCGCGTCGCCGAGGCCAAGCACGTCTTCATCGGTCACGGCGACAGCGACAAGCTCGCCAGCAGCAACCGGGTCAGCAAGGTCTACGACGAGATCTGGGTGGCCGGCCGGGCGGGCCGCGACCGCTACCAGCGCGTACGCCACGCCATCAGCGACGAGTCCATCGTCGAGGTGGGCCGCCCCCAGCTGTCCCCGATCCGCCTGCACGCCGACCACACGCCCGGCCCGCTGCCCGTCGTCCTGTACGCCCCCACCTGGGAGGGCTGGAGCGACGACGACTGCCACACCTCCCTGATCCCGATGGGCGTGCCCCTGATCGAGAAGCTCCTCACCGAGAACGTCCGCGTCCTCTACAAGCCCCACCCCCTCACCGGCAAGCGCTCGCCGGAGGCAGCCGCCGCCGACCAGGCCATCCGCGCCCTGCTGCGCGCCGACAACGAACAGCGGGACGCCGAGCGGACGGAGGCCGCGGTGACCGCCGCCACGCCCCGCCTCCAGGAGATCCAGGCCCGCCTCGACGAACTGTCCGGCCGCGGCGAGGGCGACTACACCCAGCAGACCCGCGACGCCCGCATACCCGACCGCGGCGGCGCCGCCGAGTGGCAGGCCCTGCGCGCCGAGTGGCACCGCGTCTTCTGGGAGTCCCGCGGCCCCGTCCGCCACAACGTCGTACTCAGGCAACTCCCCACCCTCTACGAGTGCTTCGACCAGGCGGACATCCTCATCAGCGACGTCTCCTCCGTGGTCGCCGATTTCGTCGCGAGCCTCAAGCCCTATGTCCTGACCAATGCCCACGATCTTCCCGACGAGGAATTCCGCGCCGCGTACACCACGGCGGGCGGCGCGTATCTCCTGGACCGCGACTGCACGCGCCTACCGGAAATTCTGGACGCGGTGCGCGCACCCCACCACGACCCCATGGCCGCCGATCGCCGCACCCTGAAGGAATACGTTCTGGGCCCGGATCACCCGACTTCCATGGAGCAATTCAATACGGCCGTCAACGCTTTGGCCGAGAAAGCGGTACGCGACCTCACCGATCCCCACCCGGACCCGCACGCGGACCCCGACCGGGTGTTCCCGCAGCAACGAACCGCTTCCGCCGGAGTGCCGGACCTGGGCCGGGCGGGCAGCGCCTGAGCAAGCCGACGGCCGCTGCGCTTGCGTAAGCGGAACCTTGTTCCGTATGGTTCCGGAACAAGGTTCCGCTTATTCGCGATGCCAGGAGGCACGACACGTCATGCAGTACCGCACCTTGGGCCAGACCGGCGTGCAGGTCAGCACCCTCGCGCTCGGCGCGATGAACTTCGGCACGATCGGACGCACCACCCAGGACGAGGCCACCGCCCTCGTCGACGCCGCCCTGGAGGCGGGGATCAACCTCATCGACACCGCGGACATGTACAGCGACGGCGAGTCGGAGGTGATGGTCGGCAAGGCCATCGCCGGCCGCCGCGACGACATCGTGCTGGCCACGAAGGCGGGCATGCCGATGAGCGAGGAGCGCAACCACCAAGGCAGCTCGCGCCGCTGGCTGATCACCGAACTGGACAACAGCCTGCGCCGCCTCGGCGTGGACCACGTCGACCTCTACCAGATCCACCGCTGGGACCCGAGGACCAGCGACGAGGAGACGCTCTCGGCCCTGACCGACCTGCAACGTGCGGGCAAGATCCGCTACTTCGGCTCCTCGACCTTCCCCGCACACCGCATCGTGCAGGCGCAGTGGGCCGCCCGCGAGCACCACCTGAGCCGTTACGTCACCGAACAGCCCAGCTACTCGATCCTCCAGCGCGGCATCGAGACCCACGTCCTGCCGGTGACCGAGCAGTACGGCCTCGGTGTCCTGGTGTGGAGCCCCCTGGCCTCGGGCTGGCTGTCGGGCGCGGTCCGCGAGGGTCGCGACATCACCACCAGCCGCTCGACCTTCATGCCACAGCTCTTCGACACCACCGTCCCCGCCAACCGCGCCCGACTGGACGCCGTCGAGCAACTGGCCAAGCTCGCCGACGAGGCCGGCCTGACCATGATCCAGCTGGCCCTGGGCTTCGTCACCACCCACCCCGCCGTCACCAGCGCCCTCATCGGCCCCCGCACCCTGGACCACCTGCACACCCAACTGGCCGCCGCCGACACGGTCCTCTCCGCCGACCTCCTCGACGCGATAGACACGATCGTCACCCCCGGCACGGACCTGGCCCCCCACGAGAAGTTCGACACTCCGCCGGCCCTACTGGACCCGACCCTGCGGCGCCGCTGAAACGCCCAGGCATGTTGGCGATGTACCATGTTCATGTACATCGCCAATACGAGAGGGTTGATCAGCGTGTCCGTGACTCAGATCGACCTCGACGACGAGGCGCTGGCCGAGGCCATGCGGCTCATGGGTACCACGACCAAGAAGGAAACCGTCAACGTTGCCCTGCGTGACTACGTGGCACGGATCAAGCGGCTGGAGGCTGCCGAGCGGCTGGCCGAGCGAGGAGCCCGGGGCGAGTTCGAGCAGGCGTCGGCTGCGTACAACGCGATGAAGCGTGCGCGGCGGACGGCCTTCGAGTGATCACCTACCTGCTCGACACCTCGGCGCTGTGGCACTTGTTCCGTACCCCCGGAGCACTAGGGTCCTGGGAAAGTCACATCGCCGCCGGCATGTTCCACATCTGCGAGCCGACGCGCGTCGAGTTCCTGTACTCGGCCACCGGTCCGTCTCACCGGGACGAGCTGGCCGAGGAGCTGGACACGTTGTGCCATCTCTGCCCCGTCCCGAAGAACGCCTGGCGCTGGGTGGACACCGCTCAGTACAAGCTGACGCAGCAGGGTCAGCACCGCGCGGCCGGAGCGATCGACCTGCTCGTCTGTGCCACCGCGGTTCACCACGGGCACACCGTCCTCCACGTGGACAACGACTACGCCACCGTGGCCGGGGTGCTCAAAGAGCTTCAGCACAGGGATGCCCGTTCCAGGTGAAACGCGCGGCACGGTCGTTGTGCGGTGGCCGGCGCATGCGGACTGGCCCCGTCCAGCGGGAGCGCCTGAGCAGGCGCCGGCCGGTACGGCCTCAGCGCAGCTGGGCCCAGACCCGCTTTCCGTCCTGGCTCGGCGTGACGCCATGCAGATCTGCCATGGCCGCGATCAGGAACATGCCTCGGCCCGTTTCCCTCTCCCAGTCGGGTTCCGTGTGCCAGACCGGCAGGGTGGGGGAGCGGTCCTCCAGCGAGAGCTGGACGCCGCCCTCCGGGAGCGTGCGCAGTCTGAGCTCGCATTCGGGGGAGTCCACGTGGCGGTGCACGTTCGCCAGTATCTCCGTCACGCACACCGTCGCCGCGTCGACCAGATCGGCGTGTCCCCAGTCCCGTAGGTGCGCGACGACGGTACGGCGGATGGCCGCGAATCCCTCAGGTTCAGCCAGGAGTTGGAGCACCACTTCGGGTGGCGATTGCGTTTGCATGCCCTCACCGTGCGTGACAAGTGGCTAGCCTCGCCAGTACCGGCAGGGGCACACAACGCGGTGTGCAGATGAGGGGGTTCGCTGTGAGCAATGGTGCTGAGGGTTCTTCCAGCATGCGTATGTTCGGCGCGGTGGCGCGGGCCCTGCGGGAGGCGCAGGGCGGTACGCGGGAGCAGTTCGGGGAGTACGTCGGGTATTCGGCGTCGCAGGTGGCGATGGTCGAGCGGGGGGAACGGATGCCGAGTGCGCAGTTCGTCGCCCGCGCGGGGGAGTTCCTGAACGCGCGGGAGGCCATTGAGGCGGCTGCGGCGCATCTGGAACGGCGTAGGTATCCGTCGTGGTTCGACAACTACGTGGAGCGGGAGGCCGAGGCCATCAGCCTGTGGTCGTATGACACCCATGTGATCATGGGGCTTGTGCAGACCGAGGAGTACGCCCGGGCTGTGCTCAGCGCCCGTGTGCCGGTGCTATACGACGAGGAGATCGAGCACCGCGTGTGTGCTCGCATGGCACGGCAGGCGGTCCTCACCCGGGTGCCGCCCGTGTCCTTGGCGATGGTCATCGAGGAGTGGGTGCTGAGGCGCCCAGTGGGTGGACAGGCCGTTCTGCGGAAGCAGTTGGAACGACTGCTGGAGCTGACGGCGAAGCGGAACATTTCGATCCAGATCATGCCAACCGCGGTTGAGTCGCATGCCGGGTTCAATGGTGCCTGGACGCTGCTGGAGACGCCCGGACGGGAATGGGCGGCGTACGTTGAAGGGCAGGCCGGAGGTCTTGTGATCGAGGACCGCGAAGAGGTGAGCGAACTGGTCACGCGGTTTGGCATGATCCGGTCTCAGGCCCTCCCGCCGGGAGAGTCCGCGAAGCTGATCGAGGGGATGGCGAGCGTGCTATGAGCACAGAGCCTTTGACGTGGTTCAAGTCCAGTTACAGCGGCGACGCGGGGGGGCAGTGCCTCGAAGCCGCCCTCGAACCCTCCGCCCCCACCGTCCACATCCGCGACTCGAAAGCCAAGTCCCACCCCACCCTCGCCTTCTCGGCGTACGAGTGGACGGCTTTCGTGCAGTTCGCCGCCCGGACGGCGGTAGAGTAATCGCGTCATCACGCTCCGTGCGCCAACACGGAGCGGCCCCCAGTGGTGCGCCAACACCGGTCTGAGGGCCTTCACCGACGAGTGGAAGAACGGTCCACCGCGATGCTCAAGCATGCTATCCCTCCCGCCCGGTTCTTCTCCCAGACGCCGAACGAGATCATCAGGCATCCTCGGCTCAACGGGACCGCCGTGCGGCTGCTCCAGTGGGCACTGTCTCTTCCCGAGGGCTCTCGCGAGACCGTCCAGAGCATCGGCGAGAAGATGCCGGAAGGGCGCCTTGCGGTGCGCAAGGCTCGGCGGCAGCTCGAAGAAGAGGCCTACCTTCACACCCGGCGGACGCAGGACCCGGAGACCGGGCGCTGGTCCACGCAAGTGCTTGTCTCCAACGTCGCGTTGACGACCGACGCCGAGATCGCTGCCGCCTTCAACGGCGTACGGGCTCCGAGTGACCAGGACCCGCCCGCCGGTGACGTGGCCGGTCAGGCCGTCGGCGCATCCCCTATCGGGGAGAACACCGAGGAGAACACCTCCAACCCGGCCGCCGCGGCCTTCCTGATCCGGCTCGGCGATCACACCCCCGCCCTTCGGCTCGGTGCCCGTGAGGTCGAGCGGCTCGCGCCCCTCGTCGCGCGCTGGCTCGCTACGGCCGGTGCCACGGAGGCCGAGCTCCGGCATGTCCTGACCGTCGACCTGCCCCGGCCTGTGCGGGCCCCGGCGGCTCTTCTCGCGTACCGCCTGGAGAACCGGACACCCGCGCCACGCACACCGGTCGAGCGGCCGGGCGAGTGCGGAGAGTGCCGTGATCCGCTGCCCCGGGGCGCGGGGGCGGGCATCTGCCGACGTTGCGCGGGACTGGTCCCGTCGCCTCCGACCGCACAAGCCCCGGTCGCACTCCGCGGCATCGCCCTCGTCCGGGCCGCGCTCACAGGTTGCTCGTAGGTGGCTCACTGATCCCGCTGAGCGGGGCGCCATAGCGTCAGGGGTACGCACTGACCGAAGGTGGGGATCAAGATGAGCACCGAGATGAAGAAGAGTGCCTGGACCGTCGTCTGCGCCGTCGCCGCGGTCGTCCTCGGGCCGGCCGCCGTCACGGCGTCCGCGCTCGAGCAGGCCAACGCGGCGCCGATGCACCACACGGTGCGGGCCGAGCAGCCGCAGGCGTACATCCCGGCGGACAGCACCAACCGGCGTCGCGCCGCCGCGTGAGCCTCAGCAGTATCGAGGCCCCGCGCGCGGAGGCCGGCTGCTGGGACTGACAGCACACGCAAGACGACGGCGGGTAGGCGTGCCAGACTTTGTCCATGACGTCGCATGCACTGCATCTCACCGCCGCGATCACGCGCGAAGGCGAGTGGTACGTGGCCCGCTGCCTCCAGGCCGAGGTCACCAGCCAGGGCGAAACCATCGAGGAGGCCCTCGACAACCTTCGCGAAGCCCTGGAACTTTACTTCGAGGACGCCCCGGCCCCCGAGGTCACCGATGTGATCACCGCACCCGTCGAGGTCCGAGTCGCGTGAGTCCCGCCGTGCCCACGGGTCTGTCCGGCACCGAGATCGCCAAAGCCCTGGAGCGCGCAGGGTTCGGCCACGTCTCCACGCGCGGCAGCCACGCGAAGTACCCTGTGGACGACCTCAACGGCTTTCTGCAGTAGCCGTCCCGGTTCAGACCTCTTCTCACTCCTTGAAGCGGGCCCACAGGCGGGGGTAGCGCTCGGCGAGGGCGGACTCGTTCTCGAAGTCGACCGGGGTGCCCTCCGGCTCCGCCGGGGCCGGGGCGATGCCCAGGTCGGGGGCCACCGTGCCGGTGAGCTGCTCGTACGCCTCGTCCGCCGCGTAGCCCAGTTCCTCGCCGTCGCCGTCGACCTCCTCGTCGAAGTCGTCCAGGAGCTCGGCCAGGGAGTCCGGGACGTGCACCGCGCCCTCGTAGATCTCGCGGCCCTGGCCGATCAGCCAGCAGCGGAAGAAGTCGAACGCGTCGTCGCTCGCCCCGTCCAGGAGCACCCAGGCGGCGCCCCACAGGTCCCAGGTGTACGCGCGGTTGTAGCGGGCCTCGAAGTGACGGGCGAAGTCCAGGATCATGTCCGGGTCAAGCTGGAGAAGCCGGTCCACGAGCACGTCGGCCTGCTCCTCGGGATCGCCCTCGGCGGCCTCGCGGGTGGCGTCCACCAGCTCCCAGAACTCCATCTCGTCCATCACGGGTCCAGCATCGGCCCTCAGGCACAGGGGCGCACGTGGAGTGCGGCGGATTGTTATGGGGAGGGGTACAACGACGCCAGTCGTATCGCATCCCGCGCGAAGCGTGCCCGCAGCGACTCCGGTGCCAGCACCTCCGCCTCCGGGCCGAGGACCGTGAGCTGGGCGTGCGCGACCTCCTCGGACTCCACTCGCAGGGTCAGGGTCACCCAGCCGTCGCCGTCCGGCTCGCCCGCCAGCCGTATCGCGTCTCTCGCGGAGACCGGATCGACCGCCCACGGCAGCTTCCGTATCCCCTCCGGCGACAGCCGGACCACCACCTCCGCCCGCAGGATCGAGCGGGCGAAGCCCTCCGCCTGTTGCGCCCAGTGGTCCGGCAGGTCGAAGTCCTCGTCCCGGTGGAAGCGGGTCGGCGAGACCTCTACGGCGGTGAAGCGGTCCATGCGGTACGTCCGGAAGGCACCGTCCGCCTCCGGGAGCCGCGCGCACAGGTACCAGACGCCCGCCTTCAGCACCAGCCCGTACGGCTCCAGCTCCCGCTCGACCTCCGCGGTACCGTCCCGCCGGTAGCGGGCCGTCACGCGGCGGTCGGCCCACACCGCCTCGGCGACCGTGGGTAGCAGCGCGGGCGTCTCCGGCTCGCGGAACCAGGCCGGCGCGTCCAGGTGGAAGCGCTGGGCCGCCGTGCGCGGGGCGTCGCGGACGGAGGGGAGCAGGGCGGCGGACACCTTCAGGTGGGCCGCCGAGGCCACGTCCTCCAGGCCCATCTCGCGCAGCGCCCCGGGTACGCCGGACAGGAACAGCGCCTCCGCCTCGGTGCGGGCCAGGCCGGTCAGCCGGGTCCGGTAGCCGCCGATCAGCCGGTAGCCCCCGGCCCGGCCCCGGTCCGCGTACACCGGCACCCCCGCCTCCGACAGCGCCTGCGCGTCCCGGGTGACCGTGCGCTCCGACACCTCCAGCTCGCGGGCGAGTTCCGCGGCGGTCATGGAGGGGCGGGACTGGAGCAGGAGCACCATCTTGATCAGGCGGGCGGCGCGCATACGTTCATGATGCCGGGCACCACTGACAGCGGCACCGACGACGAAGGGGCACGGCGATCACGCCGTGCCCCTTCCAGCAGCCATGAACTACTACAGGCCGTACTTCTCCCGCGCTTCCTTCACCGCCGTGGCCTTGACCTCGCCGCGCCTGGCGAGCTGGGCCAGGGCCGCGACGACGATCGACTCCGCGTCGACGCCGAAGTGGCGGCGGGCCGCGTCGCGGGTGTCCGAGAGGCCGAAGCCGTCGGCGCCCAGCGAGGACCAGTCCTGCTCGACCCACTGCGCGATCTGGTCGGGGACCTGGCGCATGTAGTCGGAGACCGCGAGCACCGGGCCCTCGGCGCCGTGCAGCGCCTGGCGGACGTACGGCACCCGCTCCTCGCCGCGCAGCAGGGCCGCGTCGGCGTCGAGGGCGTCGCGGCGCAGCTCCGTCCAGGAGGTTGCCGACCAGACGTCGGCGGCCACGCCCCACTCGTCGGCGAGCAGCCGCTGCGCCTTCAGCGCCCAGTGGATCGCCGTACCGGAGCCCAGCAGCTGGATGCGCGGGGCGTTGGCGGGCGGGGTGATGCCCGCGGACTCCGCCGTGTTGAAGCGGTACAGGCCCTTGACGATGCCCTCGTCGATGCCGGGGACGGCCGGCTTGGCGGGCTGAGGCAGCGGCTCGTTGTAGACGGTCAGGTAGTAGAAGACGTTCTGGTCCTCGCCCGGGGCCGCCTCGCCGTACATCCGGCGCAGACCGTCCTTGACGATCGCCGCGACCTCGTACGCGAACGCCGGGTCGTACGACAGCGCCGCCGGGTTCGTTGCCGCGATCACCGGGGAGTGGCCGTCGGCGTGCTGGAGGCCCTCGCCCGTCAGCGTCGTACGGCCGGCCGTGGCGCCGACGAGGAAGCCGCGGCCGAGCTGGTCGCCGAGCTGCCACATCTGGTCGGCGGTGCGCTGCCAGCCGAACATCGAGTAGAAGATGTAGAACGGGATCATCGCCTCGCCGTGCGTCGCGTACGCGGTCGACGCGGCGATGAAGTCGGCCATCGAACCGGCCTCGGTGATCCCCTCGTTGAGGATCTGTCCGTTCTTGGCTTCCTTGTAGTACATCAGCTGGTCGCGGTCGACCGGCTCGTACGTCTGGCCCTTCGGCGAGTAGATGCCGAGGGAGGGGAAGAGCGATTCCATGCCGAAGGTCCGGGCCTCGTCCGGGACGATCGGCACCCAGCGCTTGCCCGTCTCCTTGTCGCGGACGAGGTCCTTGACGAGGCGGACGAAGGCCATGGTGGTGGCCACGTTCTGGGAGCCGGAGCCCTTGTCGAAGGAGGCGAAGGCCTTCTCGGCGGGGGCGGGCAGCGGGGCGAGGGGGTGGACGCGGCGGGCCGGGGCCGGGCCGCCGAGGGCCGCGCGGCGCTCCTGGAGGTAGCGGACCTCGGGGGAGTCGGCGCCGGGGTGGCCGTAGGGGACCACGCCGTCGGTGAAGTCGCTGTCCTTGATCGGCAGTTCGAGCAGGTCGCGCATCGCCTTGAACTCGTCCACCGACAGCTTCTTCATCTGGTGGTTGGCGTTCTTCGACGCGAAGCCCTGGCCGAGGGTGTGGCCCTTGACCGTCTGGGCCAGGATCACGGTCGGCGCGCCCTTGTGCTCGACGGCGGCCTTGTACGCGGCGTAGACCTTGCGGGCCTCGTGACCACCGCGCGAGAGGTGGAAACACTCGAGGATCTTGTCGTCGCTCAGCAGCTTCGCCATCTCCACGAGCGCCGGGTCGGCGCCGAAGAAGTCCTGGCGGATGTAGGCGGCGTCGCGGGTCTGGTA
This sequence comes from Streptomyces sp. NPDC020299, assembly GCF_044387825.1. Classification (NCBI taxonomy): domain Bacteria; kingdom Bacillati; phylum Actinomycetota; class Actinomycetes; order Kitasatosporales; family Streptomycetaceae; genus Streptomyces; species Streptomyces sp. NPDC020299. Next base: position 317,595 of record NZ_JBIRWL010000004.1, on the reverse strand, counting down.
CGTCTGTACCTGCGCGTCCGGCACCTGGCGCAGACGGCGTACGAGCGCGCCCGTGGTGTCGAGGGCGAACAGCTCGTCCCAGGCGGAGCCCCACAGGCTCTTGACGACGTTCCAGCCGGCGCCGCGGAACTGGGCCTCCAGCTCCTGCACGATCTTGAAGTTGGCGCGGACCGGGCCGTCGAGGCGCTGCAGGTTGCAGTTGATGACGAAGGTGAGGTTGTCCAGACCTTCGCGGGAGGCGAGCGCGAGCGCCGCGGTCGACTCCGGCTCGTCCATCTCGCCGTCGCCGAGGAAGGCCCACACGTGCGAGGAGGAGACGTCCTTGATGCCGCGCGCCGAGAGATAGCGGTTGAAGCGCGCCTGGTAGATCGCGGAGAGCGGGCCGAGGCCCATCGACACCGTCGGGAACTCCCACAGCCAGGGCAGGCGGCGGGGGTGCGGGTAGGAGGGCAGGCCGTTGCCGCCGGCCTCCTGGCGGAAGTTGTCGAGGTGGGCCTCGGTGAGACGGCCGTCGAGGAAGGCGCGGGCGTAGATGCCGGGGGAGGCGTGGCCCTGGATGTAGAGCTGGTCGCCCGAGCCGTCGGCCTCCTTGCCCTTGAAGAAGTGGTTGAAGCCGGTCTCGTACAGCCAGGCCGCGGAGGCGAAGGTGGCGATGTGGCCGCCGACGCCGTGTTTGCTGCCCCGGGTCACCATGGCGGCCGCGTTCCAGCGGTTCCAGGCGGTGATCCGGGCCTCCATCTCCGGGTCGCCGGGCAGGCCCGGCTCGGCGGAGGTGGGGATGGTGTTGACGTAGTCGGTCTCGAGGAGCTTCGGCAGCGCGATGCCGCCCGCCTCGGCGCGCTCCAGCGTGCGCCGCATCAGGTACGCGGCGCGGTGCGGCCCGGCCTCCCTGGCGACGGCGTCCAGGGAGGCCTGCCATTCGGCGGTCTCCTCCGGGTCGCGGTCCGGGAGCTGGTCGAGCGCGCTCTGCTGGATGGCGTTGGGGTCGGTCATGTCGCCGCCTTCCTCAGTCGAAGGGGGTTCCCTGTGAGAGTTGTCGGGGTGCCCTAGGTCTTTGGCAGGACAGGGCGACGGACCGCGGTAGAGGTCCGTCGGTGACTTTAACTCCCTGATCGATGATCGATCAAAGGGTTGAGAGGCAAAACCTCTTGATTTCGAGAAAGTAGGCACGGGGTGCCTCCGGCGGGGGCACCGAGTGTCGTGGCTGGGCGGCGTTTTCGCAGGTGAGCGCGGGGATGCTCGACTGAATCAAGCGCGCGGGGCGCAGCCCAGGACGTGGGCCTTCACCAGTTCCGCGATACGGGGGTCCCGTCGCTTGAAGGCTTGCACCAGTTCCTCGTGCTCCTCCGCGTACGACTGCTGGACCGTGCCCAGCCAGCGGATGGAGAGGGCGGTGAACACCTCGATGCCGAGGCCCTCCCAGGTGTGCAGCAGTACCGAGTTGCCCGCCGCGCGGACCAGTTCCCGGTGGAAGCCCACCGTGTGGCGGACCTGGCCCGTGCCGTCGGCGTCGCGGTCGGCCTCGTAGAGGGCCAGTACGTGCGGCTCCAGGGCCGAGCAGTCCTCCGCGAGGCGGTCGGCCGCCAGCTCGGCCGCGATGGCCTCCAGGCCGGCCCGTACCGGGTAGCTCTCCTCCAGGTCGGCCGCGGTCAGGTTGCGTACGCGTACGCCCTTGTTCGGTGCGGACTCGATCAGGCGCAGGGACTCCAGCTCGCGGAGGGCCTCCCGCACCGGGGTCTGGCTGACCTCCAGCTCGGTGGCGATCCGGCGCTCCACGATGCGCTCGCCCGGCTGCCAGCGCCCGCTGACGATTCCCTCCACGATGTGCTCGCGGATCTGCTCGCGCAGCGAGTGGACGACGGGCGCGGTCATGGGGGCTCCTTAGGGCGCGTTGACGTTTAGACAATACGGCGGGTTCGCTCCGCGGGTAGGGCGGGTGGGCGGGCTTTTGCCCAGGTGAGACGAGGCGCACACGGGGTTTTCGGCGCGTGAGAGCTCGGTGCGGATGGCTGTGGGGCGGCTGCGGGTTGTCCGGGGCTTGTCGCGCAGTTCCCCGCGCCCCTGAAAAGTCGGTGCCCTTGCCCGGAGTCTCCCGGCAAGGGCACCAATGTGTTGCAGCTGACCGGCGATTACAGGCCGAGCTCGACCTCGAACTCGCCCGCTTCCAGGATCGCCTTGACCGCCGTCAGGTAACGGGCCGCGTCGGCGCCGTCGACCAGGCGGTGGTCGTAGGAGAGGGTCAGGTAGGTCATGTCGCGGACGCCGATGACCGTGCCCTCCTCGGTCTCGATGACGGCCGGACGCTTGACCGTGGCACCGATGCCGAGGATCGCGACCTGGCCCGGCGGCACGATGATCGTGTCGAACAGGGCGCCACGCGAACCGGTGTTGGAGATGGTGAAGGTCGCGCCGGACAGCTCGTCCGGGGTGATCTTGTTGGCCCGGACCTTGCCCGCGAGCTCGGCCGTGGCCTTGGCGATACCGGCGATGTTGAGGTCGCCCGCGTGCTTGATGACCGGGGTCATCAGGCCCTTCTCGGAGTCCACCGCGATTCCGACGTTCTCGGAGTCGAAGTAGGTGATCGTGCCCTCGGCCTCGTTGATCTTGGCGTTGATGACCGGGTGGGCCTTCAGCGCCTGGGCCGCCGCCTTCACGAAGAACGGCATCGGGGAGAGCTTGACGCCCTCGCGCGCGGCGAAGGAGTCCTTGGCCTGGGCGCGCAGCCGCATCAGGCGGGTGACGTCGACCTCGACGACCGACGACAGCTGGGCCTGCTCGTGCAGCGCCTTGACCATGTTGTCGCCGATGACCTTGCGGATGCGGGGCATCTTGACGGTCTGGCCGCGGAGGGGGGAGACCTCCAGGGCCGGGGCCTTCTTCGCGGCGGCCGGGGCGGCAGCGGCGGCGGGCGCCGGGGCAGCGGCGGCGGCCTTCGCGGCCTCGGCGGCGGCGATGACGTCCTGCTTGCGGATGCGGCCGCCGACGCCGGTGCCCTTGACGGTGGACAGGTCGACGCCGTTCTCGGCGGCGAGCTTGCGCACCAGCGGGGTGACGTACGCGCCCTCGTCGGTCGCCTGGGTGGCGGTCGGAGAGGTCGGCGCGGTGGCCGGCGTGACCGGGGCCGGAGCCGGGGCGGGCACCGGAGCGGACGGCACCGGCTCGGGGGCCGGGGTGGTCACCTGCTGCGGGGCCGGAGCCGTGGGCGCCTGCGGGGCCGGAGCGGGCGCGGGCGCCGGAGCAGCGGGCGCGGCCGGGGCGGGAGCCGGGGCCGGGGCGGCGGCGGGCGCCGGGGCGGCCGGAGCCGGAGCGGCACCCGGGGCGCCGATGACGGCGAGCTTGGCGCCGACCTCGGCGGTCTCGTCCTCGCCGACCACGATCTCCAGCAGCACACCGGAGGTGGGCGCCGGGATCTCGGTGTCGACCTTGTCCGTGGAGACCTCGAGCAGCGGCTCGTCGGCCTCGACGGAGTCGCCGACCTCCTTCAGCCAGCGGGTGACGGTGCCCTCGGTGACGGACTCACCGAGCGCGGGCAGGACCACGTCCGTGCCCTCGGCGCCGGCGGCACCGGCGGTGGCCTCGGCGGTCGGGGCCGGGGCAGGGGCGGCCTGCTCGGTGGCGGGGGCGGCCGGGGTCTGCGCGGCCGGAGCGGCCGTGGGGGTCGGCGCCGGCGCGGCGGCCGGGGCGGCCTCGGCGGCGGGGGCCGGGGCAGCCGCGGGGGCCCCCGTGCCGTCGTCGATCACGGCCAGCTCGGCGCCGACCTCGACGGTCTCGTCCTCGGCGACCTTGATGGAGGCCAGCACACCGGCGGCGGGCGAGGGGATCTCGGTGTCGACCTTGTCGGTCGAGACCTCGAGCAGCGGCTCGTCGGCCTCGACGCGTTCGCCCTCGGCCTTCAGCCAGCGGGTGACAGTGCCCTCGGTGACGCTCTCGCCGAGCGCCGGAAGGGTTACGGAAACCGCCATGGTTTCGGTTGCTCCTTACGAGTTGCGGAAGTCTGTGTTCAAAGCGGAGTCGCTTCGTCGACCGAGGGGTCAGTCGTGCGAGTGCAGGGGCTTGCCCGCGAGGGCCAGGTGGGCCTCGCCGAGCGCCTCGTTCTGCGTCGGGTGGGCGTGGATGAGCTGGGCGACCTCGGCCGGCAGCGCCTCCCAGTTGTAGATCAGCTGGGCCTCGCCGACCTGCTCGCCCATACGGTCGCCGACCATGTGGACGCCGACCACGGCGCCGTCCTTCACCTGGACGAGCTTGATCTCGCCCGAGGTGTTCAGGATCTTGCTCTTGCCGTTGCCCGCCAGGTTGTACTTCAGCGCGACGACCTTGTCCGCACCGTAGATCTCCTTGGCCTTGGCCTCGGTGATGCCGACGGAGGCGACCTCCGGGTGGCAGTACGTCACCCGCGGGACACCGTCGTAGTCGATCGGAACGGCCTTCAGACCGGCCAGACGCTCCGCCACCAGGATGCCCTCGGCGAAGCCGACGTGCGCGAGCTGGAGCGTGGGGACCAGGTCACCGACAGCGGAGATGGTCGGGACGTTCGTCCGCATGTACTCGTCGACCAGGACGTAACCGCGGTCCATCGCGACGCCCTGCTCCTCGTAGCCGAGGCCCTGCGAGACCGGGCCGCGGCCGACGGCGACGAGGAGGACCTCCGCCTCGAACTCCTTGCCGTCGGCGAGGGTGACCTTGACGCCGTCCTGCGTGTACTCGGCCTTCTGGAAGAAGGTGCCGAGGTTGAACTTGATCCCGCGCTTGCGGAACGCGCGCTCAAGAAGCTTGGAGGAGTTCTCGTCCTCGACCGGGACGAGGTGCTTGAGGCCCTCGATGACCGTGACGTCCGAGCCGAAGGACTTCCACGCCGAGGCGAACTCGACGCCGATGACACCGCCGCCCAGGATGATCGCGGACTTGGGCACGCGGTCCAGGACGAGGGCGTGGTCGGAGGAGATGATCCGGTTGCCGTCGATCTCCAGGCCCGGCAGCGACTTCGGCACGGAGCCGGTCGCCAGCAGGACGTGACGGCCCTGGACACGCTGGCCGCCCACGTCGACGGAGGTCGGGGAGGACAGACGGCCCTCACCCTCGATGTAGGTCACCTTGCGGGAGGCGATCAGACCCTGCAGACCCTTGTACAGGCCGGAGATGACACCGTCCTTGTACTTGTGGACGGCGGGGACGTCGATGCCCTCGAAGGTGGCCTTGACGCCGAACTGCTCGCTCTCGCGGGCCTGGTCGGCGATCTCGCCCGCGTGCAGCAGGGCCTTGGTGGGGATGCAACCCCGGTGCAGGCAGGTGCCGCCGACCTTGTCCTTCTCGATCAGGGCGACGTCCAGGCCCAGCTGCGCCCCGCGCAGGGCCGCGGCGTAACCGCCACTACCACCGCCGAGGATCACTAGGTCGAAAACGGTGCTGGCGTCGTTCGCCACGTCACGTCCTCCATGCATGTGCGCCGTACGCCGGTCTGCGTCGACCGGGCGGCGGCTGGTGTCCGGCCGCTCTTTCTTCGGCCCTGTGGTGGGGGCCCTGTCCTGCCGTGCCCCATCTTCGCACTTGTCGCTCGAGTTCGAGACGCGGGGCCGGTGTGTGAGACGTCCCACGTTCAGATGTGAGAAGGGGCCGCACCCTCACGGGCGCGGCCCCCAGGGGACGTGCGAACTCAGCCCAGGTCGCCCGCGGCGGTCAGCTCCGCGAGCCGGACCAGCGTCCGGACGCCCGAGCCCGTGCCGCCCTTGGGCGTGTAGCCGAAGGGGCCGGCCTCGTTGAAGGCCGGGCCGGCGATGTCGAGGTGGGCCCAGGTGATGCCGTCGCCGACGAACTCGCGAAGGAAGAGACCGGCGACCAGGCCGCCGCCCATCCGCTCGCCCATGTTGGCGATGTCGGCGGTGGGGGAGTCCATGCCCTTGCGCAGGTGTTCCGGCAGCGGCATCGGCCAGGACGCCTCGCCGACCTCCTCGGCGGCCTCGACGATCGCCGTGCGGAAGGCGTCGTCGTTGGCCATGACACCGAAGGTGCGGCTGCCCAGCGCCAGCACCATCGCACCGGTCAGCGTCGCCACGTCGACGATCGCGTCCGGCTTCTCCAGCGAGGCCGCCCACAGCGCGTCGGCCAGGACCAGGCGGCCCTCGGCGTCGGTGTTGAGGACCTCGACGGTCTTGCCGCTGTACATGCGCAGCACGTCTCCGGGGCGGACCGCGGTGCCCGACGGCATGTTCTCGGCGAGCGCCAGCCAGCCGGTGACGTTGACCTCCAGGCCCAGCCGGGCGGCGGCGACGACGGCGGCGAACACGGCGGCGGCACCGCTCATGTCGCACTTCATCGTCTCGTTGTGACCGGCGGGCTTGAGGGAGATGCCGCCCGAGTCGTAGGTGATGCCCTTGCCGACGAGGGCCAGGTGCTTCTTCGCCTTCGAGTTCGTGTACGACAGCTTCACCAGGCGGGGCGTCGCCGCCGAGCCGCCGCCGACGCCGAGGATGCCGCCGTAGCCGCCCCTGGCCAGGGCCTTCTCGTCGAGCACCTGCACCTTGAGGCCGTGCTCCTTGGCCGCGGTCTGCGCGACCTGGGCGAACGCCTGGGGGGTGAGGTCGTTCGGCGGCATGTTGATCAGGTCACGGGCCCGGTTGAGCTCCTCGGCGACGGCGGCGGCACGCGCGACGGCGCCCTTGTGGGCGGCGTCCCGGGGCTTGCCGCCGAGCAGCGCGGCCTCGGCGAGCGGGCCCTTGCCGTTCTTCGCCCGCGCGGAGCCGTCCTTGTTGTTGTCCTTGTACGTGTCGAAGGAGTACGCGCCGAGCAGCACGCCCTCCGCGATCGCGCCGACGTCGCCGCTGTCGCCGACGGGCAGCGCGAAGGCGGCCTTCTTGGCGCCGCCGAGGGCGCGGGCGGCCACGCCGGCGGCCCGGCGCAGCGCCTCGGCGTCGTACCCGGCGTCCTTGACCGGCTCCGCCCCCAGACCCACCGCCATGACGAGCGGCGTCTTGAAGCCGGCCGGGGCGGGCAGCTTCGTCAGCTCGCCCTCGGCACCCGAGGCGCCGAGGGTCTCCAGGACGCCGGCGAGCTTGCCGTCGTACGCCTTGTCCACGGCTTCGGCGCCCGGCGCGACGACGGGGCCTTTGGCGCCCTTGGCGACACCGATCACGATCGCGTCGGCCCGGAGGCCGGGCGCCGCGGCGGTGCTGAGAGTGAGAGCAGTCACGGTGGTGAATTCTCGCTTCCGATGTGAAGTTACTTTGGCCGATGCGGGTGGGTCGACCGGGCCCGGGAAGCGACCACCCTAGATCCGGCCTGATGGCGCGTTGCGACCGGGGCCATCACCCTGTCGGCGAACACCCGGGACGAGCCTACGCGCGTCGTCGCGTTCGCTCATTGCCGTGGCCGTCCACGCGTCGCCTTCCGGCGGGCGATCCGCCGGCCACGCAGGGGCCGGCGGCCCGGCTTCCCGCCGCATGGGGGTGCCCCGCGCGAGTTGGTTCAAGCGTGGGGAGCGTCCAACCGCGAGGCGGCGGAGGGCGTTGACGCGATGAGGTTCCCCGCGCGTGGGGGAGGGCGTGCCGAGCCCCGCGTCCGCGGCGTGATACGCCGGGCGGGCGCCAGGCCATGCGGCTGCCGCACGCACCTGCCCCCGCTCGGGTCGGCTGGAAGGCGCTGTGACCCACGGCCGGCCTGATCCGAACGGCAGGTCCTAGCGGCCCAGACTCAGGACCACGAGGGCCGTGGTCGCCGCGGTTTCCGCGAGGCCTCCGAACACGTCGCCGGTGACGCCGCCGAAGCGGCGTGTGCAGTGGCGCAGCAGGAGTTCGGCGACCGCGACGGCGGCCGGCACGGCGAGGGCGGCGCGGGCGGTGTCGTACGCGCCGAGGCAGGCGCCCCCGGCCCCGGCCGCCGCCACCACTCCGGCCGCGACGGCCAGCGCGCCGCCGACGGGCACCACTCCGGCGACCGCCGCGCCCAGCCCCTCCGGCCGGGCGGCGGGCACCCCGTCGCGGGCGGCGAGGGTGAGTGCCAGCCGGGCGGCCGTCGCCGAGACGACGGCGGCGAGCGCGCCCCGGGCCCAGGAGTCGCCGTACGCCTGGGCCAGCGCGGCCACTTGGGCCAGGAGTACGAGCACCAGTGTGAGCACGCCGAACGGCCCGATGTCCGACTGCTTCATGATCCGCAGCGCGTCCTCGGCGGGCTTGCCGCTGCCCAGCCCGTCCGCGGTGTCGGCCAGCCCGTCCAGGTGCAGGCCCCGGGTCAGCGCGGCGGGCACGGCGGCGGTGGCGACGGCGGCGAGCAGGGGACCGGCGCCGAGGAGGAGCAGCAGCACGCCGAGCGCGGCCGCGCACGCGCCGACCACGAGGCCGGCCAGCGGGGCGCACAGCATGCCGCCGCGGGCCGCCGCCCGGTCCCAGCGGGTGACCCGGACCGGGAGGACGGTGAGGGTGCCGAAGGCGAAGCGCAGGCCGTCCGGCCAGGGGGCGGGGGAGGAGGTCGCAGAGGGCTCGGGCACCGGCGCAGGTTACCGGCGCGGGTCACCGGGAGACCGGGCGGGCTCGTACGAACCCGCCCGCACCCCGAGACTAAAGTTCGCATATGGGACATTGGTGGTGGCGGAACGTCGTCGAGCCGGGCAAGCTCCCGCTGCTCCTCGCCCTCGGCGCCTTCGTCCTCACCTTCGTGATCACTCGCGTCATCACCAGGATGATCCGGGCGGGCAAGGGGCCGTTCGGCGATGTCACGGGGGCGGGCGGGCTGCACATCCACCACGTGGTGCCCGGCGTCGTCCTCACGGTCGTCGGCGGCTTCGGCGTGGTCGCCAGCGACCGGCACGGCTTCGGCGGGGGGCTCTTCGCGGTCGTCTTCGGCATCGGCGCGGGGCTCGTCCTGGACGAGTTCGCGCTGATCCTGCACCTCCACGACGTCTACTGGACCGAGGAGGGCCGCCAGAGCGTCGAGGCCGTCGTCCTCACCGCCGCCCTCGTCGGTCTGGTCCTCGCCGGTTTCTCCCCGTTCGGCGTGAACGACCTCTCCCGGGACGAACTCCAGGACCGCGGCACCGTCATCTCCACCGTCGCCGGCAACTTCGTCCTCTCCCTGGTCGCCCTGACCAAGGGCAAACTCCGCACCGCGATCTTCGGCGCGATCGTCCCGGTCGTCGCCCTGGTCGGCGCGGTACGGCTGGCCCGGCCCGGCTCGTACTGGGCCCGCCGCTTCTACCGCCACCGCGCCCGCGCCCGCGCGCGGTCCCTGCTGCGCGCCTACCGGCACGACCGCCGCTGGCTGCGCACCGGACTGGCCGTTCAGGACTGGATCGGCGGCAGGCCGGATCCGACGCCGTCGAGCGTGACGGGCCGGCGCTGACGCTCCCGCGGGGTTTCCGCCGCCCTGCCGGTGGATGTGGCCCCGCCCGGTGGTTCAGGGCTGGAGGGGCGGCAGACCCGACCCGACGCCGTCGAGTGAGACCGGCCGGCGCTGACGCTCCCGCAGGGTTTCCATCGCGCACAGCAGTGCCACGCCCGCCAGGGCCGCCAGGTGTTCCTTGCCCGCCAGGTTCTCCTTGAGCAGGACCTCGGCCAGCATCGCGGTGGCCACGCAGCCCGCGGTGGCGTGGGCGCCGTAGCGGCGGCCCAGGTACACGGCGAGGCCCACCACGGCCGCCGACGGGCCGGTGTCCACGACCTGGGCGTCCGTTCCCGGCAGGCCCAGGGGGTGGTGCGGGCCCAGGGCGATGCCGACGCGCGCGTACAGGGTTCCGGCGAGCGTGGCCACGTACGCGATGGTCAGCGTCCGCCGGCGGCCGAGGCAGATCTCGGCGATGCCGAACACGAACAGGAGTTGCGCGAGCGCCCCCCACACGGGCAGGTCCAGCGCCGGCACGAACAGGGAGAGCGGAGTCCGCAGCAACGCCAGCCACAGGGGGTCCGCGGCCCGTACGGCCCCTAAGGCCTGCACCGGCCGGTAGCCCCAGGGCTGGTTCTGCACCAGCTGCACCAGTGCCGTCAGGCACACCACCCCGGCCGTCATCGGGATCGCCCGCAGGCGCCGCTCCAGCAGCGCGGCACGCACGGTGGCGTGCACCGGCCCCCATTCGGCGCGGGCCCAGCGGACGAGCGGACTCATCTATGCGTCTCCAGGTGCTTGCGGTGCAACCACTTCGGCAGCCCCGGCGCCTCCAGGAACCCTTCCGCGCGGGCCGACGCCAGGCCGATGCGCGGCAGGTCCGCGCTCTTCTCGAAGAGCAGGAACCTGGGCTCCCAGATGGGCCGGTACTTGGCGTTGGCGCGGTACAGCGACTCGATCTGCCACCAGCGGGAGAAGAAGCTGAGCAGCGACCGCCACAGCCTCAGCACCGGCCCGGCGCCGAGGCGTGCGCCACGTTCGAAGACGGAACGGAACATGGCGAAGTTGAGCGAGACCTGCGTGATCCCGATCTCCGCGGCCCGCCGCAGCAGCTCGATGACCATGAACTCCATCAGCCCGTTGTCGGAGTCCCGGTCGCGGCGCATGAGGTCCAGGGACAGCCCGTACGGTCCCCAGGGCACGAAGGACAGCAGTGCCCGGAGGTCACCTCGCGCGTCCGTGCACTCCAGCATCACGCACTGCCCGTCCCGCGGGTCCCCGAGCCGGCCCAGCGCCATGCTGAACCCGCGCTCGGTGGCCCCGTCGCGCCAGTCGTCCGCCCGCTGCACGAGGTACGCCATCTCCTCGGCCGGGATGTCCGCGTGCCGCCGGATGCGCACCGCGTACCCGGCCCGCTTCACCCGGTTGTACGCCTGCCGGACGGTCCGCATGGCCCGCCCCTCCAGCGTGAACTCGGCGACCTCGACGATCGCCTCGTCGCCGAGCTCCAGCGCGTCCAGCCCGTGCCGCGCGTACACGGTGCCCGCCTCCTCGCTCGTGCCCATCACCGCCGGGATCCAGCCGTGCTCCCGCGCCTGGGCCAGCCACGGCGCGATCGCGCCCGGCCATGCCTCCGGGTCGCCGATCGGATCCCCTGAGGCCAGCGACACCCCGCCCACCACCCGGTAGGCCACCGCCGCCTTGCCGGTCGGCGACCACACCACGCTCTTCTCCCGGCGCAGCGCGAAGTAGCCGAGCGAGTCCCGCTCGCCATGCCTGTCCAGCAGCGCCCGCAGCCGCTTCTCGTCCTCCTCGGTGATCGGGTCGACGGCACGCCGGGAGCGGAACGCGGCGTAGAACACGGCCAGGACCAGGGCGGTGCTCATCACGTTGATGGCGACGTTGGCCCAGTTCGGGGAGGAGATCCCCGGGAACCGGGTCTCGTCGGCGGCGACCGAGATCAGCCGCAGCGTCCCGTAGTGCCAGCGCTCGGGGAACGTCGATCTCGCGGCGTCCGGGGCCTGGTTGGCGGCCGTGACCAGCAGCGCGGCCAGCAGCGAGGCGACCAGCCCGCCGCCGACGGCGACCATGACGGCGAGCCTGGGGTTGGAGCGGTCGCCCTTGGCGTAGAACTCCCGGCGGCCCAGCAGCAGCGCGCCGACGAAGCCGGCCGTGAGGAACAGGGAGATCCAGTTCTGCGCGTACCGCTGGATGTCCGGGAACGTCATGGCGAACGCGAACAGGGCCAGGAACAGGCCGCTGAGCACCAGGTTCAGGATCCACGCGGCCCGCTTGCGGCGCCGCATGGTGATGGCCAGGAACGCCGTGAACACGCCCGAGGCGAAGCCGGCCGTCAGCAGGTACGGCGTGAAGAAGTTCTGCTGGTTGTGGCGCCGCACGTCCTGGCCCAGGGAGACCCACACGGCGCTCAGGAAGTTGATGAAGGCGACGGCGCGCAGGTACCAGACGGCGAGGGCGGCGGCCCGCCGGGACGCTCCGGTCGACCGCCGCCCGTCCCCACCCGGCCGGTCCCCGGCGGCTTCCTGATCCGCGGCAATTCGGGCATCTCCCATAAGGGAGGATCATATGGCGCCACACCGACGAACCACGCTTTTCCGACCGGCCCGCCCACGCTCGCCGCGGGTTGCTCCGCCCGCGCGGACTCCCGCCCGTCGGATTCCTCCGACTCGGATCTCTAGCGCTGCTCCGGCTTCTAGGGCTCTACCGACCGGACCTCAGCGCGGGCTGCTCCGTCCGCCTCCGGGGGGGCCTGCGTCTCGGATTCCTCCGCTCGGGCCTCCAGGGCCGCTCCGGCTTCTCGGACTCCTCCGGCCGGACCGCCCTCTGCGCGGGTTACTCCGCCTCCGGG
>NZ_JBIRWL010000004.1:0-305321 GCF_044387825.1 Streptomyces sp. NPDC020299 | reverse complement strand
TCTCCGCGGATTCCTCCGAGGCGGACTCCTGCGGCTTCTCGGGCACTCCCGGCCGGACTGCCTTCAGCGCGGGCTGCTCCGCCTCCGGGGGGCCTGTGTCTCGGATTCCTCCGCTCGGGCCTCCAGGGCCGCTCCGGCTTCTCGGACTCCTCCGGCCGGACCGCCCTCTGCGCGGGTTACTCCGCCTCCGGGGATTTCTGCTCCGCGGATTCCTCCGAGGCGGACTCCTGCGGCTTCTCGGGCACTCCCGGCCGGACTGCCTTCAGCGCGGGCTGCTCCGCCTCCGGGGGGCCTGCGTCTCGGATTCCTCCGCTCGGGCCTCCAGGGCCGCTCCGGCTTCTCGGACTCCTCCGGCCGGACCGCCTTCTCCACGGATTACTCCACCCGCGCGGACTCCCGCCCCTCGGATTCCTTCGGCTCGTGCCTCCAGGGCTGCTCCGCCTCCAGGGGCTCCTGCCCGCCGGATTCCTCCGGCGGGATCGCCCTCTCTGCCGGTTACTCCGCCGCCGCGGACTCCTGCCCCTCGGATTCCTCCGACTGGGACTCCGGTGACTTCTCGGACTCCTCCAACTGCTCCGGCTTCTCCGGTTCACGCTCCGGCAGCTCCGCCGCCAGTGCGGCCGCCGCCTGGACCAGTGGCAGGGCGAGCAGTGCCCCGGCTCCCTCGCCGACGGTCACCCCCTGCTCGAGCAGCGGCTCCAGGGCCATCCGGTCCAGGGCCTTCGCCTGGCCCGGCTCCCCGCTGGCGTGCCCGGCCAGCCACCAGTCCGGCGCCCGGAACGCGACCCGCTGCCCGACCAGCGCGCAGGCGGACGCGACGACCCCGTCCAGGATCACCGGCAGCTTGCGCACCGCGGCCTGCAGCAGGAACCCGGTCATCGCCGCGAGGTCGGCCCCGCCCACGGTCGCCAGCAACTGCAACTGGTCGCCGAGCACCGGCCGCGCCCGCCGCAGCGCGTCCCGGATCGCGGCGCACTTGCGCATCCACGCCAGGTCGTCGATCGCCCGGCCGCCCCGCCCGGTCACCACCGACGCGTCCGTCCCGCACAGCGCGGCCACCAGCACGGCGGCCGCCGTGGTCCCGCCGACGCTCACATCGCCGAGCACCACCAGATCCGTACCGGAGTCGGCCTCCTCGTCGGCCACGGCGACGCCCGCCCGGAACGCCGCCTCGGCCTCCTCGAGGGTCAGCGCGTCCTCGACGTCGATACGACCGCTGCCGCGCCGCACCCGGTGCCGTACGACCTCCGCGGGCAGCGACTCCGGCTCGCAGTCCAGCGCCATGTCCACCACCCGCACCGGGACGTCCAGCCTCCGGGCGAGCACCGCCGCCGGGCTCGCACCCTCCAGGACCGCCCGGACCAGCTGATCGGCCGTGCCCGCGGGACGGGCCGAGACGCCCAGGTCGGCGACGCCGTGGTCACCGGCGAAGAGCACGACCCGCGGCTGAACGACCGGCCGTACCGGCACGGCCCCCTGCGCGGCGGCCAGCCACTCACCCAGGTCGTCGAGGCGGCCCAGGGACCCGGGCGGCACGATCCGGCGCTCCCGGCGGGCCTCGGCGTCACGGCGCACGCCCCCGTCCGGACGCTCGATCAGATCGGTGAAGTCGTCGAGATTAAGCGAGCTCATTCGCCGAACAGTACCGGCAGCGATCGAACAGTTCCGCGCCACATCGCCACCACACAGCCACGATGTCTTTGCACCCAAGATCGGCATCCCATACGTTCCGCTTTGCAGCGGAATGTCGCACAGGGAGCCACCCATGCAGCCCTCGCCATCCACCCTAGCCGCCATCGAACGGCACCGGGCCTTGTACGCCGCCGAACTCGCCCTGGGCACCGACCGGTTCACCGGGCCCCGCCGCGAGGACTGCCCGTGGTGCGGCTCGAAACGCCTGCGCACCCGCCTGCGCAGCCCCGACCTCCTCCAGCGCAAGCCGGGCACGTTCGTCCTCGACCAGTGCCGGGACTGCGGGCACGCCTTCCAGAACCCCCGGCTCACCGCCGAGGGGCACGCCTTCCACCACGGGGACATCCACGACGGGCACCTGGAGCACTTCGCGGAACGCCTCCTCGCCGCCCACTCGGGCCCACGGCGCCACCGGCACGCGGCCCGCGCGGTCCTGGCGCTGCACCCCGAACCGGAGAGCTGGCTGGACGTCGGCACCGGCCGCGCCCACTTCCCGCGGACGGCCCGGGAACTCTTCCCGTACACCTCCTTCGACGGAGTCGACACCACCCTCCGCGTCGAGGAGGCCCGCCGGGCCGGATGGGTCGAGGAGGCCCACCGGGGCCACCTCACCACACCCGGCGTCCTCGCCCGCCTGCGCGCCCGCTACGACGTCGTCAGCATGTTCCACCACCTGGAGCACACCCTCGACCCCCGGGCCGAACTCCACGCCGCGCTCACCGCGCTGCGCCCCGGCGGGCATCTGCTGGTGGAGGCGGCCGACCCGCGCAGCGTGTTCGCCGTCCTCCTGGGCAAGTGGTGGCTCCCTCAGGGCCAGCCCCGCCGCCTCCACCTCATGCCCCTGGCCAACCTCCGTACGGAACTGGAGTCCCGCGGCTGCACGGTCCTGCTGACGGACCGCAGGGCCCCGCACATCCCGTACGACCTCTCGGCCACCGTCGCCCTCGCCCTCAGCCAGGCCTTCCCGGCCCCGGACGCCCCGTGGCGGGCGAACCCGCCGGGCGAACTCCAACAGGCGCTCCGCGCGGTACTCCTGGGAGCCACCAGCCCCCTGCCCGACGCGGCAGCCCTCCTGGACCGCGCCCTGGCCCCCCTCCTGCGCCGCACCCGCTTCTCGAACGCGTACCGCCTCATCGCCCGGAAGGACAGACCGTAGGCCGCGCGTCCGTAGGCGTGGGCCGCCTCCCCCGCGCCCCTCAACCCCGCAGCACCACGGCCTGCCCCGCCACCACCAGCAGCACCTGCTCGCACTCGGCCGCGAACGCCGAGTTCAGCCGCCCCAGCTCATCGCGGTACCGCCGCCCGGAGGCGGTCGCCGGTACGATCCCCGACCCCACCTCGTTCGACACCGCGACCACGGTCCGCCGAGCCGCCCGCACCGCCGAGGCCAACTCCCGTACCCGCTCCCGCAACGCCCGCTCCCCACCGGACGCCCACTCCGCGTCGTCCCACGCCCCGACGGAGTCCATCGCGTCCGTCAGCCACAACGACAGACAGTCGATGAGCAGCGCAGGCCCGTCCTCGGCGAGCAACGGCACGAGATCGCACGTCTCCGCCGTACGCCACGAACCCGGCCGCCGGTCCCGGTGCGCGGCCACCCGCGACGCCCACTCCGTGTCCCCGTTCCGCGCCCCGCCCGTCGCCACGTACAGCACATCGGGGAAGGCCTCAAGACGCCGCTCGGCCTCCACCGACTTCCCCGACCGCGCGCCCCCCAGCACCAGCGTCCGCCGCGGCACGTCGGGCACGTGCTCGTACACCCCCACCACCAGCGTCGTCCCATCCGGCACCGCGCGCGCCCCCGCGGCCGCCAGCCGCCGCCGCAACTCCGGCCCCGGCGGCACGTCGTGGTCGAGGTGGACGGCGACGACGTCCGTGGTCGGCCCCACCGCGCCCACCGCCCGCAGCCGGGCCAGCGCGTCCGGCCGCCCCACGACGTCCGTGAGCACCATGTCGTACGCCGCGCCGCGCCCCGCCCCGCTCTCCAGCCCGGCGGGCGCGCCGCCCGGCGGCAGATACAGCAGCCGCTGCCCGTCCGGCCCGGTCACCGCGTACCCGGTGCCGCCCGCGTCCATCGCCAGCGCCCGCACCCGATGCCCCGTCAGCAGCGTCAACTCCCGTCCGTCCGGCACCCGTACGGGCTGCGGCAGCCCGGCCGGCACCTCGACCGGCGGCCCGTCGTGCGGATGCGACAGCACC
The DNA here is from genome assembly GCF_044387825.1 of Streptomyces sp. NPDC020299. Taxonomy (NCBI): domain Bacteria; kingdom Bacillati; phylum Actinomycetota; class Actinomycetes; order Kitasatosporales; family Streptomycetaceae; genus Streptomyces; species Streptomyces sp. NPDC020299. The sequence goes on along the minus strand of NZ_JBIRWL010000004.1, from coordinate 301,430 downwards.
ACCTGCCGTACCCCGCCCAGCGAATGACCGGCGCGGGCCGCCGCGAACGCCGCGCCGGGTGTCAGATCGAGCAGCAGCGTCCCGTCGACGAGCACCGCGGTGGCGGCCCGCGCCGCCGGGCCGAGCGCGGTGGCGCAGGCCGCGCAGGGACAGTCGGGGCGGGGCAGTCCCGCGGGGGCACCGGTGCCGAGCAGAGTCAGTTCCACGGACCTGATTTTCGCTTGTCGCCGCAGGTCTTGCGCGTCAGGCCCTAGGCTCGGGGCACGAGCCGGACCAAGATCCGGCCGCAGCTCTGCACGTGGTCGCACCAGGGAGGCGCACATGGTGGCTTGGACGTGGCGGTTCGAGAAGGCCGACGGGACGGAGGTCCAGCCCGCGGTTCAGCCCGAGGAGTTCACCACGCAAGGAGATGCCGAGTCCTGGGTCGGAGAGCACTACAAGGCCCTGCTGGAGGGCGGCGCGGACCAGGTCCGGCTGTTCGAGGACACCACGGAGATCTACGGCCCGATGAGCCTGCACGCCGACGGGTCCTGAACGTCCCGGAGGTCGGAAGGGGTGCGGCGGGTGCCGTGACCGGTCCTCGCCCACCCCTCCCTCGGTGTCTCAGCCCCGTACCCCGCACAGGTGCAGCAGCGCCGCCACCCCGCGGTACGGGTCCGTTCGCCCGGCCCGCTCCTCGGCGGCCAGCAAGGTGTCCGGTTCGGCCGGGATCTCCGCGCCGTCCACCGCCGTGTCCGTGAAGACCCGCACCCCGTACCAGGCGTGCAGCGGCGCCCCGATCCCGGCGAGCGTGGAGGTCAGCGTGGCGAGCCGGTCCGCGCGGACATCGAGGCCGAGCCGGTTGCGGTAAGAGGTCGTGTCGAACGCGGCCAGCGCGCCCGCCCAGTCCCCGGACAGTCCCGGCCGCATCGCCAGCGCGTCGCCGTTGCGCACCAGCAGCGACAGCAGCCCGCCCGGGGCGAGCATCCGGGCCAGCCCGGCCAGCAGCGCGTCGGGCTCCTCGACGTACATCAGCACCCCGTGGCACAGCACCACGTCGAAGCTGCCCGGCAGGAAGTGCACCCCCGTGTCCCGCCCGTCGCCCTGGACGATCCGCATCCGCTCGCGGATCCCCTCGGGCTCGCCGGAGAGCGCCTCGCGCGCCGCCGAGATCATCGTCGGGTCCTGCTCGACGCCGGTCACCTGGTGCCCGGCCCGGGCCAGCCGCAGCGCCTGCGTGCCCTGGCCCATCCCCACGTCGAGCACCCGCAGCCGCTGCCCGACCGGGAACCGCCCGACTATCTGCTCCTCGAGCTGCCGGGCCACCAGCTCCTGCCGTACGACGTCCCGCAGCCCGCCCAGCTTGCTGAGCCAGGCATCCGCCGCACCCCCCTGGAAGGCGTCTGTACTCAGGGCCGCTCTCCGCGCTTGACCTGCGGCTTCGGCAGCCGGAGCCGACGCATCTGGAGAGAGCGCATCAGGGCGTACGCCACCGCGCCCTTCCGGTTCTGGTCCGGGAAGCGCTCACCCAGCCGCTTCCTGAGCCGGAAACCACTGAGGATCGAGTCCAGCACGATCAGCACGATCACGATCAGCCACAGCAGCAGCGCGATGGTCTGCAGCGCCGGCACCCGCACCACGCTCAGCACCAGGATGACCACGGCCAGCGGCAGGAAGAACTCCGCCACGTTGAACCGCGAGTCGACCCACTCACGCGCGAACCGGCGGACCGGGCCCTTGTCACGGGCCGGCAGGTACCGCTCGTCGCCGCTCGCCAGCGCCTGGCGCTGCCGCTCCATCTGGACGCGGCGCTCCTCGCGCTGCCGCTTGGCGGCGTCCTTCCGGTTCGTCGGAGTGCTGGCGACGCTGCGGCGCTGGGACTGGGCCTCACTGCGCTTCGGCGTGGGCCTGCCCTTGGGGGCCTGCGGGTCACGGGGCTGCTTGGAGTCGGTCACCGCCACCTTGTCGGTGGGGACCTTCTCTTCCTTGGCACGGCTACGGAACACAAAACCCAAGGGTACGGGGTGCCGGGGCATGGACCCCAGCCCCGTGGGGAACGATCCGGCAACACCATTCGTCTCTAGGGGGACACAGGGGACGTCGCGGACGCTTCACTCAGGGGCACCCCGGGAGCCACCTACTCCCTACGCCGGAGCGGAGCCGTACGCAGTCGTCCTTGGGGATGAGCGCATCCGTCCCCGAACAGTGCGGTAATAGATGCAGGGCCCGTACTGTGGGTTCTGTCGCAGGATCTGTGAGCTGGAGTCCGTCAGAAGGGGGCGCGCGAAGCCCATGAGCGGTGTCATGAAGCGTATGGGGATGATCTTCCGCGCGAAGGCGAACAAGGCCCTTGACCGGGCCGAGGACCCGCGCGAGACCCTCGATTACTCGTACCAGAAGCAGCTGGAGCTGCTCCAGAAGGTCCGCCGCGGCGTCGCCGACGTGGCCACCTCCCGCAAGCGCCTGGAGCTCCAGCTCAACCAGCTCCAGTCGCAGTCGACCAAGCTGGAGGACCAGGGCCGCAAGGCGCTCGCGCTCGGCCGCGAGGACCTGGCCCGCGAGGCGCTCTCCCGCCGCGCCGCGCTCCAGCAGCAGGTGACGGACCTGGAGACGCAGCACACCACCCTCCAGGGCGAGGAGGAGAAGCTCACCCTCGCGGCCCAGCGGCTCCAGGCCAAGGTCGACGCCTTCCGTACGAAGAAGGAGACCATCAAGGCCACCTACACCGCCGCCCAGGCGCAGACCCGCATCGGCGAGGCCTTCACCGGCATCTCCGAGGAGATGGGCGACGTCGGCCTGGCCATCCAGCGCGCCGAGGACAAGACCCAGCAGCTCCAGGCCCGGGCCGGCGCCATCGACGAGCTCCTCGCCTCGGGCGCCCTCGACGACCCCACCGGCACGGCCAAGGACGACATCGCCGCCGAGCTGGACCGGCTCTCCGGTGGTACGGATGTGGAGCTGGAACTCCAGCGCATGAAGGCCGAGCTGGCCGGAGGCGCGCCCCAGCAGGCGATCGAGGGCGGCACCGGCCAGGCGCAGTCCCAGCAGCCGCAGGACACCCCGCGCTTCGACAAGCAGTAGCCCGAGCGCCGACAGCCACAGCCTGGAGGGCGACATGGCCGACATGATCGTACGGATCATGGGGGAGGGGCAGGTGCGGCTGGCGGACAGCCACCTCACCGAACTGAACAAGCTCGACGACGAGCTGCTGGCCGAGATGGAGAACGGCGACGGCCCCGGCTTCCGCCGCACCCTCCGGGCCCTCCTCACCAAGGTCCGCGACCTCGGCGAGCCCGTCCCCGACGACTCCCTGGACCCCTCCGACCTCATCCTCCCGTCACCCGACGCGACGCTGGAGGAGGTCCGGGAACTGCTGAGCGACGACGGCCTGATCCCGGGCTGACCGGACTGTCCGTACCGTTCACGGTGTGAGCAGTGTGAGAGCAGCGTGAGCAGTGTGAGCACCCTCGACCGCGCCAGATGCCGCCTCCAGGCACACCCCCTCGCACTGGACGCGGCACTCGCGGCGGGCGTGCTCATCTGCATGGTCGTGGGGTCCTTCGTGACCCCGCAGGACGGGAACGACGTCGCCTGGGGCGTCCACAGCCCCGACCCGCTCAGCCTGCTGCTCATCACCATCGGCGCCGCGGCCCTCGTCTTCCGCCGCAGCGCCCCCAAGACGGTCCTCGCCGTCACCGGCACCGTCTCCCTGATCGAATGCGTCACCGGCGACCCCCGCGCCCCGGTCGCGATGTCCGCCGTGGTCGCCCTCTACACCGTCGCCTCGACCACCGACCGCGCCACCACCTGGCGCGCGGGCCTGCTCACCATGACCGTGCTGACCGGCGCCGCCATGCTCGGCGGCCCCCTGCCCTGGTACGCCCAGGAGAACCTCGCCATCCTCGCCTGGACCGGCATCGGCGCCACCGCCGGAGACGCCGTCCGCAGCCGCCGCGCGGTCGTCCAGGCCATCCGCGAACGCGCCGAACGCGCCGAACGCACCCGCGAGGAGGAGGCCCGCCGCCGGGTCGCCGAGGAACGCCTGCGCATCGCCCGCGACCTGCACGACGTCGTCGCCCACCACATCGCCCTGGTCAACGTCCAGGCCGGAGTCGCCGCCCACGTCATGGACAAGCGCCCCGACCAGGCGAAAGAGGCCCTGGCCCATGTCCGCGAGGCCAGTCGCTCCGCCCTCGACGAACTCCGCGCCACCGTCGGCCTGCTCCGCCAGTCCGGCGACCCGAAGGCCCCCACCGAACCCGCCCCCGGCCTCAGCGGCCTCGAAGACCTCGCCGACACCTTCCGCAACGCCGGTCTCCCGGTCGAGGTCGCCCGCGCCGACCAGGGCACCGAACTGCCCGCCGCCGTCGACCTCGCCGCGTACCGCATCATCCAGGAAGCCCTCACCAACGTGCAGAAGCACGCGGGCACCGACGCCAAGGCCGAGGTCAGCGTGGTCCGCGTCGGCCCGAACATCGAGGTCACGGTCCTCGACGACGGCCACCCGGGCGAGAACGAGCCCGCTGTCTCGGGCGGGGGCCACGGCCTGCTCGGCATGCGCGAGCGCGCCACCGCCCTGCGCGGCACCCTCACCACCGGCCCCCGCTACGGCGGCGGGTTCCGCGTCCATGCCATCCTGCCGGTCAAGACCGGCACCGCCGCCCCGGGAGACTCCGCATGACCATCCGCGTCCTGCTGGCCGACGACCAGGCACTGCTGCGCAGCGCCTTCAGAGTGCTCGTCGACTCCGAGCCGGACATGGAGGTGGTCGGGGAGGCGTCGGACGGCGCGGAAGCCGTGCGGCTGGCCTCTCACCACCGGGCTGACGTCGTGCTGATGGACATCCGCATGCCGGGCACGGACGGGCTGGCGGCCACCCGCCTCATCAGCGCGGACCCTGGGCTGACGCATGTCCGGGTCGTCATCCTCACGACCTTCGAGGTCGACGACTACGTGGTGCAGGCACTGCGGGCAGGTGCCTCCGGCTTCCTGGGCAAGGGCAGCGAACCGGAGGAACTCCTCAACGCCATCCGGGTGGCCGCCGAGGGAGAGGCCCTGCTCTCCCCGACGGCCACCAAGGGTCTCATCGCCCGCTTCCTCGCCCAGGGCGACGCGGCCGACGACGACCACGACCCGGCCCGCGCGCAACGCCTCGCGGCGCTCACCGGGCGGGAGCGGGAGGTGCTGGTGCAGGTCGCCGGCGGCCACTCCAACGACGAGATCGCGGAACGGCTGGAGGTCAGCCCGCTGACCGTGAAGACCCACGTGAACCGTGCGATGGCCAAGCTGGGGGCCCGGGACCGGGCGCAGCTCGTGGTGATCGCCTATGAGTCGGGGCTGGTGCGGCCGCGGGCGGAGTGACGACTACTGCTTGAGCGTGGCGACGAATGCGTCCCAGGCGGGGGCTGGGACGACGAGTACGGGGCCGTGGGGGGTCTTGCTGTCGCGGACGGGGACGAGGCCGGGGAAGTCCTCGGTGATTTCTACGCATTCGCCCCCGTTGGCGTTGCTGTAACTGCTCCTGCGCCAACGGGCGGAGCTCAACTCGGGGGTGTGTCGCATGGCTTGTAGTCCTCCATCGCCTGTCGGATCAGCTCCGCCGAGGCGGCCGGCGAGAGGGCGTTGGCCCGGAGTACTTCGTACCGCCGTCGCCACTTCTTCGTCGATTCCCGGTCCTCATAGAGGTGACCGAGCTCGATGCCCTCTTCGTAGGCCATGGTGGAGCCGTTGGGAAGCGTCAGCAGGGTCAGTGCGCCGCCCGTCAAGTAGTGCGCGCCTGCGCTGAAGGGCATTACCTGGACCTTGCTGTCCGGAGTATCCACCTGCGTGAGCAGCGAGGCCAGTTGTTTGTGCATGCATTCGCTGTCGCCGACCGGACGTCGGAGGGCAGCCTCGTCGATGATCGCCCAGCGCAGGGGGCGTTGAGACGAGTGGAGGCGGTCCTTGCGGGACATGCGGGCGTTGACGAGCTCCTCCACCTTCTCTCGGGGCAACTCTTCCTGGAGGCTGAGTTGGGCTTCGGCGTACTCCCTGGTCTGAAGCAGCCCTGGGAGAGCCTGCGCGCCGAAGTTCTCGATGACTTCAGCCTGCGCCTCGAAGTCCATGAACCGGCGGTACTGGTCCGGGTGAGCCTCCCGCTTGGCAAGTTCGTACAGCCCGTGAAAGTGCCTGTCCGAGCCGAACGCGGCGTCCAGGCGGTCCGGCAGATCCGGGGGCGGCATCAACTCCGCCGTCTCGATACGCGCGAGCGTGCTCTTGCTGGAGTTCACGATGCCGGCGAGCTGGACGAGGGAAAGACCCGCGACCTCCCGGTGACGGCGTTGTTCGGCGCCGAAGTAGTGGCGGGCCGAGAGGTACGGGGTGAGTGTCTGCGGCTTGAACGTCATTGTTCTGCCTCTCCGTTGTCCCGATTCGCGGAGTGGGACGGGGCGGTCCCTACCTGCGGTGAGTGCGTACGGCAATGATGTGTGCGCACTGGGTAATCATGTCGGTGCTGAGTGTGCCGATGGGGCGGTTTCGGAAAGGAGAGGCGTCGGATGCTGCGTGACGGTACGGGTGCTTCGCTGCGGTTGCTGCCGTGGAAAACGGCGGAGGGGCTGCCTTGCTACCTCAGTACGGATGACCCCGACAGTCGGCTGTCGCAGCTTGCGGATGCCGTGGAGGCGGAGTTACTGGAGGGGGCCGAGGTGGTGCTCGGGCTGGCGCGCGGGGTGCTGGGTGAACCGGGTGCGGGAAGCGGGGAGTTGCGGTTCGCCGGGGTGCGACTGGCGGAGGCGTTGGAGGATGCGTTGCGGGTGGCGGTGAGCCGGGGGGTGCGGTTGGGAGGGTAGGGCCTGCCCCGCCGTAAACCAGTGGTGCAGCGCAGTTGTGCGCCGTTAGCGTGCTGCCGAACCGAGTCGTCGAGTAAAGGACGTGCCGTTGTACACCCTGTGAGACCTCCCGAGAGCTGATCGGTCGCGCGTCGCGCATCTGCGCCGCGCTGCTTTTTGCTGCGGATTTCTCACTGAAACCGGTGTACTTCTGTGCTCAACATCTGGGTGGTCATGCCCACCTGCCTGCCGCTCGTTCTCCGCCGTTGCCACGCGTGCGCGTCCGAGCGCTTCCTGACGAGCGGTAAGTTCCGCGTCAACGCGAACCACAAGCTCATCGACGCCTGGCTCCTCGCGCTCTGTACCGCTTGCGGGGACACCACGAAGCTCACGGTCCTGGAGCGGGTGAACGTGCGCTCCGTACGGCCTGAACTGCTGGACCGAATGCATGACAACGACCCGGGCCTGGCAGCTGAGCTGCTCCAGGATCCGGTCGTGCGGCGCCGTAATCGCATCGCCCTCGACTGGGACGACGCCTGGTGCCTCGACACCGGCGGACCGGACCACCTCGACCGCGAGGTGATCGACGTGTCGGTCCGCTTCGCGGCGCGGATCCCCGTCCGGCCGGTGCGACTGATCGCTGAAGGCTGCGGTCTTTCACGGGCCGAGGTCGAGAGACTGATCGCGAAGGGGAAGCTCGTTTCGGCGGTGCGGCTCAGCGGCAAGCTCTCCGGCGACTTCACCTTCACGCTCAAGCGCTGAACCCGAAGATGCCCCTTCCGTCCAGGAAGGGGCATCTCCCAGCACAGGCGAGCAACCGAGCTACGGCAGCGCCAGCATCCGCTCCAGGGCCAGCTTCGCGAAGGTCTCCGTCTCCCTGTCGACCTCGATGCGGTTGACGAGGTTGCCCTCGGCGAGGGACTCCAGGGTCCAGACCAGGTGGGGGAGGTCGATGCGGTTCATGGTCGAGCAGAAGCAGACCGTCTTGTCGAGGAAGACGATCTCCTTGCCCTCGGGTGCGAAACGGTTCGCCAGGCGGCGGACCAGGTTCAGCTCCGTGCCGATGGCCCACTTGGAGCCGGCCGGGGCGGCCTCCAGGGCCTTGATGATGTACTCCGTGGAGCCGACGTAGTCGGCCGCGGCCACGACCTCGTGCTTGCACTCGGGGTGGACCAGGACGTTGACGCCGGGGATGCGGGCGCGCACGTCGTTCACCGAGTCGAGGCTGAAGCGGCCGTGGACCGAGCAGTGGCCGCGCCACAGGATCATCTTGGCGGCGCGCAGCTCGTCGGCGGTCAGGCCGCCGTTCGGCTTGTGCGGGTTGTAGAGCACGCAGTCGTCCAGGGACATGCCCATGTCGCGGACGGCGGTGTTGCGGCCGAGGTGCTGGTCCGGGAGGAAGAGGACCTTCTCGCCCTGTTCGAAGGCCCAGTCCAGGGCCCGCTTCGCGTTGGACGACGTGCAGATGGTGCCGCCGTGCTTGCCGGTGAACGCCTTGATGTCCGCGGAGGAGTTCATGTACGAGACGGGCACCACCTGCTCGGCGATGCCGGCCTCCGTCAGGACGTCCCAGCACTCCGCCACCTGCTCGGCCGTCGCCATGTCGGCCATGGAGCAGCCGGCGGCGAGGTCGGGCAGGACGACCTTCTGGTCGTCGGAGGTGAGGATGTCGGCCGACTCGGCCATGAAGTGCACACCGCAGAAGACGATGTACTCGGCCTCCGGGCGCGCGGCCGCGTCCCGGGCCAGCTTGAAGGAGTCGCCTGTGACATCGGCGAACTGGATGACCTCGTCGCGCTGGTAGTGGTGGCCGAGCACGAAGACCTTGTCGCCGAGCTTCGCCTTGGCCGCGCGGGCGCGCTCGACCAGGTCGGGGTCGGACGGCGAGGGCAGGTCGCCGGGGCACTCGACACCCCGCTCGCTCTTCGGGTCGGCCTCACGGCCGAGCAGCAGCAGGGCGAGCGGGGACGGCTGTACGTCGAGCTCCGGGGTTTGGGCGGTGGTCACGGCACGCACCCTTTCTGGGTTTCTCTATTTTTCGTCGAATTGACGTTATCTATCATAACCCGCTTCACGTCACTTTGACGATGGTCATTGCGTCGATGTGACGTGAATCCCGGCCGGGTGCCGATGGGCGCCGGTGAGGCGTTTTCCGCTTCCAACCGCATGTGCGAGCATGAGAAGGGAACGACAAGACAAACGCTCGGCCCGGAATGAATCCGCGGCCCCGCCGGTTGCAACCGTCGGCAAGCAGTCTCCGTACAACCCGGGAGAGATGTAGATGTCCGTATCGGACGAGACCAGCACCGTCACCGACGGCATCATCCTGACCGAAGCCGCCGCTGAGAAGGTCAAGGCCCTGCTCGACCAGGAAGGCCGTGACGACCTCGCCCTGCGCGTCGCCGTCCAGCCCGGCGGCTGCTCCGGCCTGCGCTACCAGCTCTTCTTCGACGAGCGTTCGCTCGACGGCGACGTCGAGAAGGACTTCGGCGGCGTCAAGGTGGTCACCGACCGGATGAGCGCCCCGTACCTGGGCGGCGCCACCGTCGACTTCGTGGACACGATCGAGAAGCAGGGCTTCACGATCGACAACCCGAACGCGACCGGCTCCTGCGCCTGCGGCGACTCCTTCAGCTGAGCCGCGCACGCGCGACGGACACCGCGCACAGCGCGAAGGCGGCGGCCCCCTCCGACGGGGCCGCCGCCTTCGCGCGTCTCCTGGGCCTGTGACCCGGCCTACGGGCCTATGACGTCTTCGGCAGGCGGGTGCCCGGGAGCTCCTTCTGGATCTCCTGGCCGTCCGAGCCGACCACCTTCCGGTCGCCGAGCGGCTGGTCCAGGTGCACGGTCCGGTGGTAGACCTTGGCGATCATCACGCAGATCTTGTTCGGCCAGGGCTTCTCGGTCACCGTGACGGTCACCTTGCCGGAGTCCTCGGCGGCCGACGCCTTGTAGTCGGCGCACACCCCGCCCTCGAACGCCACGGTCACGTCGTCGCCCGCGACGCTGTAGCCGGTCACCGTCACGGGCTTCTCGGTCGGAGACCCCGACGGCGTGCCCGGCTGCGTACCCGACTGTGTGCTGCCCGGCGACGCCAGGTACTTCGGGTCGACGGCCGGATGTGTCACCGTGAAGGTGTCCGCCGACCCCCGCGTCTGGAAGAGCCAGGACGGCACCAGCGCCTGCCGGCCGTCGACGGAGTGCGCGGCCAGCCCGAACACCGCCTTCTCCACGGTGACCGTCTCGCGCGAAGGCGCAGGCACGGCCGACCCTGAAGCCGCCCCCGACCCGCACGGCTGCTCCAGCCGGTCCTTCTGCGGTACGGGAGTGGCGCAACCGCCGATGCCCATCCGGTGGTCGGTCCCGGGCGACGCGTTCATCAGGCTCAGCGTCTTCCCGGCGCTCAGGACGGGATACGTGTCCCCCTTCACCGGCGCCTTGAGCTCACCGTGGCCGCCGACCACCTCGCCCTGCTTGCCGACGGTCAGACCGGTAGCCCAGCCGTAGGTGGGCAGCCCACCCACCACGGGGTCGGCGTTCACCACCCGCTGGGCGCCCATGACCTGGCTCGCGTCCACCTTGGCGTCCTCCTGGCCGACAGCCTTGAGCACCGGCGCCGCCGCCTTCTTCGCGGCCGACTCGCTCACCCCGTCGGTGGCCGGGTTGGCGGGGTCCTGCGTGCAGACGGTGATCTTCTTGCAGTTGTCGGTGCCGGGCGCGTAGCGGCTGAACGTCCAGGTGCCCGGCGCCTCCTTGTTGACCTGGAGACTCGGCCCGGACCCGTCCTTCCCGGAGCCGACCCGCCAGGTCTCCCCCTCGGCCACCGGGGTGCCGTCGACGCCCAGTGCCTTCGCCAGCCGGGCCACCTCGTCCTTGGTGACCTCGCCGCCGGCCCGGTACACCGGCGCCGAGCCGGGGCCGTCGGGAAGGGTGCCGGTGGCCTTGTAGGTGACGCCGTACGGGTTGGGCTCACCGGGCGCGATGCCCTCCGAGGAGCCGTCCAGGGTGAGGGGCGGGGGAGTCCCACCGGAGGCCGCGGACCCCGTACCGCCGCCCGAGGCGCCGTTCGCGGTGGCCGTGAGGTACGCCCCGCCGCCACCGAGCAGCAGTACGGCGGCGGCGACGGAGGCGATGACCGCGGGGGAGCGGCGACGGGCGGGCCGCTCGTCATCGGCCTCGCCGTGAACCCCGTCCCGGGGGACCTCGTCGTCCCGGGGAAGTTCGTCGTCGGCCACCTCGGCCACGATCGGGGGCTCCGGCTCCGCCGCCTCGGATACGGCTTCGGGCTCGGGCACGGCTTCCGGCTTCGGCTCCGCCGCCGCTTCGGACGCGGCTTCCGGCTGTTCGGATACGGCCTCCGGCTCGGGCGAGGCTTCCGGCTCCGCGCCAGCTGCCGCCGCCGCCTCGGGCTCCCCCTCGGCTCCATGCTCGGGCGTGGTCCCGGCCTCCGGAATCCGGTTCTCCGCCGCGGCCGCGTCGTCGTTGTCGGGTCGCTCGGTGTTCACCGCATCGCTCCTTGCTGGGTCGTATCCCGCATCCCCTCCACGGGGGACGGCGATGGGACGCGGCGGGGGAGCGAGCGGTTCCCTCGAACGGAGCGGATGAATCAGTCGCCGTAGTCCGACATGGCGTCCAGCAGCCGCGCGGAGGTCACGGGGACGGTCACACCGTGGATCAGCGAGGGGGGCACGGGAACGGAGGAGTCCCGGTCCGCCACCGCCCAGTGCGGAGCCATCCGGGCGCAGTCACCGCGCAGCGACGCCAGGTCGCCGTCGAGGTCGGCCGGAACGGGGGCGTGGACCTTGAGGTTCGTCATAGCGGCACCGTAAGCATGTGACGTCAGCGGATAAAGATCTACTATCGGGTAGTTTTCCCGTTCTCGCACCTCGGCCGGAACAGGTGGTGTGAACGGCCGGACCGGGTAGCGTGAACTGTCAAACCGCCTCCCTCAGGAGAATCCTCGCCGTGCGCATCGCAGTCACCGGCTCCATCGCCACCGACCACCTCATGACCTTCCCCGGCCGCTTCGCCGACCAGCTGGTCGCGGACCAGCTGCACACGGTCTCCCTCTCCTTCCTGGTCGACAACCTCGACGTCCGCCGTGGCGGCGTCGGCGCGAACATCGCCTTCGGCATGGGACAGCTCGGCACCCGGCCGATCCTGGTCGGCGCCGCGGGCTTCGACTTCGACGAGTACCGCGCCTGGCTGGAGCGGCACGGCGTGGACACCGAGTCGGTGCGCATCTCCGAGACCCTGCACACCGCCCGCTTCGTGTGCACCACCGACACCGACCACAACCAGATCGGCTCCTTCTACACCGGCGCCATGAGCGAGGCCCGGCTGATCGAGCTCAAGACCGTCGCCGACCGCGTCGGCGGCCTGGACCTGGTCCTGATCGGCGCCGACGACCCCGAGGGGATGCTCCGCCACACCGAGGAGTGCCGCTCGCGGAACATCCCGTTCGCCGCCGACTTCTCCCAGCAGATCGCCCGCATGGACGGCGAGGAGATCCGGATACTGCTGGACGGGGCGACGTACCTGTTCTCCAACGAGTACGAGAAGGGCCTCATCGAGTCCAAGACGGGCTGGACCGACGAGGAGATCCTGGGCAAGGTCGGCCACCGGGTCACCACCCTCGGCTCACAGGGCGTCCGCATCGAACGGTCCGGTGAGGACACGGTCGAGGTCGGCTGCCCCGAGGAGGAGCGCAAGGCCGACCCCACCGGCGTCGGCGACGCCTTCCGCGCCGGCTTCCTCTCCGGCCTCGCCTGGGGCGTCTCCCACGAGCGCGCCGCCCAGGTCGGCTGCATGCTCGCGACCCTGGTCATCGAGACCGTCGGCACCCAGGAGTACACGCTGCGCCGCGCCCACTTCATGGACCGCTTCACCAAGGCCTACGGCCACGAGGCCGCCGCCGAGGTCCAGCAGCACCTCGCCTAGTCACGCGATACGGCGGACCACGTACGCCGAACCGTGGTCCGCCGGCTCCTCACCGACGTACTCCTGCCCGCGCATCTCGCACCACGCCGGGATGTCGAGGCGGGCCGCCTCGTCGTCGGAGAGGACCCGGACCGTGCCGCCCACCGGCACGTCCCCGATGACCTTCGCCAGCTCGATGACCGGGATCGGGCAGCGCTTGCCGAGCGAGTCGACGACCACCTCGTCCGCCCGTACGACCGCCGCGGCGGGCACCGGCGCCCCGAGCTTCTCCCGCACCCCCGCCACCACGCCCGGCAGCACCGACAGGAACCGCTCCACGTCCTCCTCGGCCGCCCCCGGCGGCAGCGACACCCGGACGTTGCCCTCGCTCAGCACCCCCATCGCCTTGAGCACATGGCTGGGCGTCAGGGTGCTGCTCGTACAGGACGAACCGGACGAGACGGAGAAGCCGGCCCGGTCCAGCTCGTGCAGCAGGGTCTCCCCGTCGACATAGAGACAGGAGAAGGTGACGATCCCGGGCAGCCGCCGCTCCGGATCGCCCACCACCTCCACGTCCGGCACCGCCTTGGGCACCCGTGCGCGGATCCGCCCCGTCAGCTCCCGCAGCCGTGCCGCCTCCTGGGCGGCCTCCGCCCGCACCGCCCGCAGCGAGGCCGCCGCGGCCACGATCGCCGGGAGGTTCTCGAAGCCGGACGCCCGCCCCGACTCCCGCTCGTCCACCGGCCCTTGCGGCGCGAACCGCACCCCCTTGCGGACCACCAGCAGCCCCACCCCGGACGGGCCGCCCCACTTGTGCGCACTCGCCGTCAGCAGCGACCAGCCACCCTCGACCCGGCCCCACCCCAGCGACTGCGCCGCGTCCACCAGCAGCGGCACCCCCGCCGCCCGGCACACCTCGGCCACCTCCGCCACCGGCTGCACGGTCCCCACCTCGTGGTTGGCCGACTGCAGACAGGCGAGCGCGGTGTCGGGCCGGAGGGCGTCCCCGTACGCGTCGACGGCCACCGAGCCCGTACGGCCCACGGCGACCTGCGTGACCGTGCCGCCGTCCGCTTCATGCCTGTCCGCCGAATGGAGGACCGACGAATGCTCGACGGCTGACACGATCAGGTGACGTCCGACCCGCCGCCGCCCCGCCAACGCCCCCGCCATCCCACCGTGCACGGCCCTGGTCCCGGAGGAGGTGAACGTCAGCTCGTCCACCCGACACCCAACAGCCTCCGCGGCGGCTTCCCGCGCGGCGTCCAACAACATCCGTGCCCGACGTCCCTCCCGATAGAGCCGAGAGGGGTCGGCCCACCCCTCATCCAGGGAGGCCAACAACGCCTGACGGGCGACGGGATGGAGAGGAACGGAGGATGCAGCGTCGAAATAGGACATACGTAAACGCTATGACGACCCTCGGGTGCAGCGCCCCAAAGGGGCGCGGGGCTGTGTCGATTTCGGCTCCGCCGCGTGGGCGCGACCAGCCACAAAAAACCCGCAGCCGCCAAACAAGCTAACCTCCCCAGCCACTAGGCCCCCCTCCCCGCGACCCGCCGGAAGGCGTCCAGTAGGGTTTGGTCCGCATAAACATCAAACCCCTGCCCGACGCAGGGCGGCGACCGACCAGCGAGAAGGCCGCAGCCAACCAGCGCGGGCGAGACTCTCGGGAAGGCGCTACGTGAGTCCCAACGGCTCCGACCGCTCGCCGCGGCGCCCGATGCGGCGGAAGCTGCTGCAGGCAATGACCGCGGGCCTGGTCCTGGCGACCGCAACCGGTTGCACATACAAGGACTTCCCCCGCCTTGGCATGCCCACCCCGACCACGGAAGAGGCTCCGCGGATCCTCTCCCTGTGGCAGGGTTCCTGGGCTGCCGCGCTCGCCGTCGGCGTGCTGGTGTGGGGCCTGATCCTGTGGAGCGCCATGTTCCACCGGCGCAGCCGCACCAAGATCGAGGTACCTCCGCAGACCCGGTACAACATGCCCATCGAGGCGCTGTACACGGTGGTCCCGATCATCATCATCTCGGTGCTCTTCTACTTCACGGCCCGTGACGAGTCGAAGCTCCTGGACCTCTCCAAGAAGCCCGACGTCACCGTCAACGTCGTCGGCTTCCAGTGGAGCTGGGGCTTCAACTACATCGAGGACGTGCCCGGTTCCACCGGAAACGCCAAGACCGACCCGCAGCTGAACGCGATCCCGGACCGGTTCAAGACCGACTTCCCGGCGAACGCGGGCGGTGTCTACGACGTCGGCACGCCCGGCACGAAGAACCCGGAGACCCACAACCCGGGTCCGACGCTGTGGCTGCCCAAGGGCAAGACGGTCCGCTTCGTCCTGACCTCGCGTGACGTCATCCACTCCTTCTGGGTGCTGCCGTTCCTGATGAAGCAGGACGTCATCCCGGGCCACACCAACGCCTTCCAGGTGACTCCGAACGCCTACGGCACCTTCAGGGGCAAGTGCGCCGAGCTCTGCGGCGTCGACCACTCCCGGATGCTGTTCAACGTGAAGGTCGTCTCCCCGGCGGCGTACGAGCAGCACCTCAAGGACCTCGTCAAGAAGGGGCAGACCGGTTACATTCCCGCCGGCATCGCGCAGACGAGCCACGAGAAGAACCGGGAGACGAACAACCTGTGAGCATCCTCAACGAACCCCAGGGTGCCGCGGCGGCTGACTCTTACGAGAACGAGCTGCCGGTAAGGCGCAAGCAACCCGGCAACGTCGTGGTGAAGTGGCTGACGACCACCGACCACAAGACGATCGGCACGCTCTACCTCGTCACGTCGTTCGCGTTCTTCATCATCGGCGGCGTCATGGCTCTGCTCATGCGCGCCGAGCTGGCCCGGCCGGGCCTGCAGTTCATGTCGAACGAGCAGTTCAACCAGGCGTTCACGATGCACGGCACGATCATGCTGCTGATGTTCGCGACGCCGCTGTTCGCCGGTTTCACGAACTGGATCATGCCGCTGCAGATCGGCGCGCCCGACGTGGCGTTCCCGCGGCTGAACATGTTCGCCTACTGGCTGTACCTGTTCGGCTCGCTGATCGCGGTGGCCGGCTTCCTCACCCCGCAGGGTGCGGCCGACTTCGGCTGGTTCGCCTACGCCCCGCTGTCGGACGCGATCCGCAGCCCCGGCGTCGGCGCCGACATGTGGATCATGGGTCTGGCCTTCTCCGGCTTCGGCACGATCCTCGGCTCGGTCAACTTCATCACCACGATCATCTGCATGCGCGCGCCGGGCATGACCATGTTCCGCATGCCGATCTTCACCTGGAACGTGCTGCTGACCGGTGTCCTGGTCCTGCTGGCCTTCCCGGTCCTGGCCGCCGCGCTGTTCGCCCTGGAGGCGGACCGGAAGTTCGGTGCCCACGTCTTCGACGCCGCCAACGGCGGATCACTACTGTGGCAACACCTCTTCTGGTTCTTCGGCCATCCAGAGGTGTACATCATCGCGCTACCGTTCTTCGGCATCATTTCCGAGGTCATCCCGGTCTTCAGCCGCAAGCCGATGTTCGGCTACATGGGCCTGATCGCCGCGACCATCTCGATCGCCGGTCTGTCCGTGACGGTGTGGGCGCACCACATGTACGTCACCGGTGGCGTGCTCCTGCCGTTCTTCTCCTTCATGACCTTCCTGATCGCGGTCCCGACCGGTGTGAAGTTCTTCAACTGGATCGGCACCATGTGGAAGGGCTCGCTGAGCTTCGAGACCCCGATGCTCTGGGCGACCGGCTTCCTGATCACCTTCACGTTCGGTGGTCTGACCGGTGTCATCCTGGCCTCGCCGCCGATGGACTTCCACGTCTCGGACTCGTACTTCGTGGTGGCGCACTTCCACTACGTCGTCTTCGGCACCGTCGTCTTCGCGATGTTCTCCGGCTTCCACTTCTGGTGGCCGAAGTTCACCGGCAAGATGCTCGACGAGCGCCTCGGCAAGATCACCTTCTGGACGCTGTTCATCGGCTTCCACGGCACCTTCCTGGTCCAGCACTGGCTGGGCGCCGAGGGCATGCCCCGCCGGTACGCGGACTACCTCGCGGCCGACGGCTTCACCGCCCTGAACACGGTCTCGACCATCAGCTCGTTCGTGCTCGGCCTGTCGATCCTGCCGTTCCTCTACAACGTGTGGAAGACGGCCAAGTACGGCAAGCCGGTCGGCGTCGACGACCCGTGGGGCTACGGCCGTTCGCTCGAGTGGGCGACCTCCTGCCCGCCGCCGCGGCACAACTTCCTCACCCTGCCGCGGATCCGCAGCGAATCCCCGGCGTTCGACCTGCACCACCCCGAGATCGCCGCTCTTGAGCAGCTCGAGCACGCCGGTCACGGCAGCAGCAGCGCCATCGCGGGCAGCAAGGAGGCCGGCAAGTGAAGATCCAGGGCCGGATGTTCTTCTGGCTGAGCATTTTCGTCCTGATCATCGCCTGCGTGTACGGCGTGTGGTCGAAGGAGCCGGCGGGTACCACCGCGCTCTTCCTGGCCTTCGGCCTGTGCATCATGATCGGCTTCTACCTGGGCTTCACCGCCAAGCGGGTCGACGCGGGTGCCCAGGACGACAAGGAGGCCGATGTCGCGGACGACGCGGGCGAGCTGGGCTTCTTCAGCCCGCACAGCTGGCAGCCGCTCATGCTCGGCACCGGCGGTGCGATCGCGTTCCTCAGCATCGCGGTCGGCTGGTGGCTGATCTACTTCGCGGCACCGATCATCATGATCGGCCTGTTCGGCTGGGTCTTCGAGTACTACCACGGTGAGAACCGCACCCAGTAGTACGCCGAAGTCATAGCGCGCACCGGGAGCCCGGACACTCCGCGAGGAGGTCCGGGCTCCCGGCGTTCCCGCACGGCCCCGCGCGCGGCCCTTCCCCCGTCCGCTCCACCCAGCGCGCCCGGGCCGGGGAAGCTCCTTACGTTGAGCTCATGAGCATTTCTCCGCGCACCCGCACCGTCGTCAGCTGCGCCCTGCTGATGGCCGCCCTCGGCGCGGGCGTCACCGCCTGCGGATCGGACGGCAACCCCCTGGCGGACAAGCCGTACGACGCGGCGGACCAGATCTCCTTCAGCGGTGTCACCGGCGACGGGAAGAAGGCCGACCCGGACAAGCCCCTGGAGGTCACCGCAGAGGACGACGGGCGTATCACCGACGTCACCGCCGTGGACGCCACGGGACGCTATGTGGCGGGCGAACTCGCCGCCGACGGCAGCCGCTGGCACAGCACCGCCCCGCTGGCCGCCAACGCCCACTACACGGTGCGGATCAGCACGGAGGACGAGGACGGGGCGCCCGGCCGCCGGACCCTCACCTTCGACACCAGCCTGCCCAGCACCACCAAGCGCCTGGACGTCGCCTTCGGGCCCGACGCGGGCGCGTACGGCGTCGGCCAGCCCATCACGGCGAAGCTGAACCAGGAGGTCAAGGACAAGGCGCAGCGGGCCGTCGTGGAGCGCGCCCTCAGGGTCGACTCCGTCCCGGCCGTGGCCGGCTCCTGGTACTGGGTGAACGGCAAGGAACTCCACTACCGGCCCAAGGAGTACTGGCCCGCGCACGCCACCCTGCGGGTGCACAGCAACCTGGACGGCGTGCGGATCAACGACCGCCTCCTGGGCGGCACCGCCAAGCCGCTGACGCTCACCATCGGCGACCGGATCGAGGCCGTCACGGACGCGTCATCCCACCAGATGACGGTCTACAAGAACGGCGCGGTGATCAACCAGATCCCCATCACCACCGGAAAGCCCGGCTTCGAGACCCGCAACGGCGTCAAGGTCGTCCTGGAGAAGCAGCAGTACGTACGTATGCGCGGCAGCACCGTCGGCATCGCCGAGGGCACCTCCGACTCCTACGACCTGCCGGTCTACTACGCCACCCGCGTCACCTGGTCCGGCGAGTACGTGCACGCCGCCCCCTGGTCCGTCGGCTCCCAGGGCTACGCGAACGTCAGCCACGGCTGTACGGGCATGAGCACGTCCAACGCGGAGTGGTTCTTCGACACCGTCCACCCGGGTGACATCGTCAAGGTCGTCAACTCGGGCGGTCACACGATGGAGCCCTTCGGCAACGGCTTCGGTGACTGGAACCTCGACTGGAACAAGTGGCGCACCGGCAGCGCCCTGACCAACGGCAAGCCGGACGGCCCGGCCCCGCAGGACGCGCTGAGACTCCAGCCGACGGCGGTGTGAGGGCAGAAGCGCAAGGGGCGCGGCCGGGCCGCGCCCCCAAGGCCTGTCTGGCCCTGGCCGTCAGGCGCTCTGCAGCTTCTTCTTGCGCAGCAGGGAGGCCAGCGCCGAGGCGAACTCCACCGGGTCGACCGGCAGCGTCACCGCCGCGTCGGCCCGGCTCCATGTCGCCAGCCAGGCGTCCTGCGGGCGCCCGATCAGCAGCAGCACCGGCGGGCAGTTGAAGATCTCGTCCTTGATCTGCCGGCACATCCCCATGCCCCCCATGGGCACGGCCTCGCCGTCCAGGACGCAGACGTCGATGCCGCCCTTGTCCAGCTCCGCGAGTACCGCCGCGGGCGTCGCGCACTCCAGGAACTCCACCACGGGCGCGTCCGGGGCCGGCCGGCGCCCGGTGGCGAGCCGGACCTGCTCGCGGGTGTTGGAGTCGTCGCTGTAGACCAGCACCGTGGCGGTCGGCTGCATGGTTCCTCCGATACACAGGGCGTACGCCGTCGTACGAACAGGACCGATGCGGCGGATGCTACCCCCTCGGACACCCCCTCAGACACCCTGTCAACACTGGTCCGGACACGACGGGGAAAGACCGTCTGCTGGGCCATACGGGCACTGCACACCCTGCGAACACTCCGAACGGCACCCCCCGGAGTGAGGGCGAGATAAGCGACCGACATAATGTCGGTCGTGGCGACAGCAACGACAGTAGAAACCGGGCACGCGCACCCGTCGGTCAACCGGCCGAACCTCACCAGCGTCGGAACCATCATCTGGCTGAGTTCCGAGCTGATGTTCTTCGCGGCCCTCTTCGCGATGTACTTCACCCTGCGATCGGTGACGGGTCCCGATCACTGGAAGGAGATGGCCTCCAGCCTGAACCTTCCGTTCTCGGCGACGAACACCACGATCCTGGTGCTCTCCTCGCTCACCTGCCAGCTCGGCGTGTTCGCGGCCGAGCGCGGTGACGTGAAGAAGCTCCGGGGCTGGTTCATCGTCACGTTCGTGATGGGTGCGATCTTCATCGGCGGCCAGATCTTCGAGTACACCGAGCTGGTGAAGAAGGACGGGCTCTCGCTCTCCTCCGACCCGTACGGCTCGGTGTTCTACCTGACCACCGGGTTCCACGGCATGCACGTGACGGGTGGTCTCATCGCCTTCCTGCTGGTCCTCGGCCGCACCTACGCGGCGAAGAGGTTCACGCACGAGCAGGCGACCGCCGCGATCGTCGTGTCCTACTACTGGCACTTCGTCGATGTCGTCTGGATCGGCCTTTTCGCCACGATCTACCTGATCAAGTAGCCGGGACCGCTCCCGCACATCCAGAAGCATCGACGCAGAAGATCCTGACACCGGGGTAATCCGTGAAAAAGCTCTCCGCACGACGACGCCATCCGCTGGCGGCGGTCGTCGTCCTACTCCTCGCGCTGGCGGCCACTGGGGGGCTGTACGCCGCGTTCGCGCCCGCGAGCAAGGCGCAGGCCGACGAGTCCTCCCAGTCCCTGACCATCGAAGAGGGCAAGAAGCTCTACGAGGTCGGTTGCGCCAGCTGCCACGGCACCGGTGGCCAGGGCTCCTCCGACGGGCCGAGCCTGGTGGGCGTGGGCGCCGCGGCCGTCGACTTCCAGGTCGGCACCGGCCGTATGCCGGCCGCCACCTCGCAGGGCGCGCAGGTCCCTAAGAAGAAGAACATCTACACCCAGGCCCAGATCGACCAGCTGGCGGCGTTCGTCGCCTCCCTGGGCGCCGGCCCGAACGTGCCGACCTCGGAGCAGTACAGCCCGGGTGACGGCGACATCGCCAAGGGTGGCGAGCTGTTCCGCACCAACTGCGCGCAGTGCCACAACTTCATCGGCAAGGGTGGTGCGCTGACCAAGGGCAAGTTCGCCCCGTCCCTGGACGGCGTCGACCCGAAGCACATCTACGAGGCCATGCAGACCGGCCCGCAGAACATGCCGTCCTTCCCCGACACCACGATGTCGGAGAAGAACAAGAAGGACATCATCGCGTACCTGCACGCGGTCAACGGCGATGAGACGACGAACCCCGGCGGTCTGGAGCTGGGCGGCCTCGGGCCGGTCAGCGAGGGTCTGTTCGCGTGGATCTTCGGTCTCGGCGCACTTGTCGCGGTCGCCGTCTGGGTCGCCGCTCGGACCGCAAAGGCCAAGAAGTCATGAGTAGCCAAGACATTCCAGAAGAGAACCTGCCCGCCGAGCAGGACCACACGCACGGCGCCGTGGACGTCGCGGACGAGAAGAACCCGTTCGCCGACCCGGGGCTGCCGCCGCACGAGCACCGGATCCAGGACATCGACGAGCGGGCCGCCAAGCGGTCCGAGCGCATGGTCGCCCTGCTGTTCACGGTGTCGATGCTGGCCACGATCGGCTTCATCGCGTCCTACGTGACGATCCCGGCCGACAAGAACATCTTCGTCTTCCCGATCGGGCACATCAGCGCGCTCAACTTCGCGCTGGGCCTGTGCCTCGGCACGGCGCTGTTCACCATCGGCGCGGGCGCGGTCCACTGGGCCCGCACCCTGATGTCCGACGTGGAGGTCGCAGACGAGCGTCACCCGATCGCGGCCTCCCCCGAGGTCCGGGCGAAGGTCCACGCCGACTTCAAGCTGGGCGCCCAGGAGTCGGCGCTCGGCCGCCGCAAGCTGATCCGCAACACGATGCTCGGCGCGCTCACCCTGGTGCCGCTCTCCGGCGTCGTCCTGCTGCGTGACCTCGGTCCGCTGCCCCAGACCAAGCTCCGCCACACGATCTGGTCCAAGGGCAAGCTGCTGGTCAACGTGAACACCAACCTGCCGCTGCGTCCCGAGGACGTGCAGGTCGGCTCCCTCACCTTCGCCAAGCCCGACGGGCTGGAGGAGGCGCAGGAGGATTTCCAGAACGAGATCGCCAAGGCGGCCCTGATGATCATCCGGCTCCAGCCGGACAACATCAAGGACAAGCGCGAGCTCGAGTGGTCGCACGAGGGCATCGTCGCGTACTCGAAGATCTGCACCCACGTCGGTTGCCCGATCTCCCTGTACGAGCAGCAGACGCACCACGTGCTGTGCCCGTGCCACCAGTCCACCTTCGACCTCTCCGACGGTGCCCGAGTGATCTTCGGCCCCGCCGGTCACGCCCTGCCCCAGCTCCGCATCGGTGTGAACGGCGACGGTTACCTCCAGGCCCTCGGCGACTTCGAGGAGCCCGTCGGTCCTGCATTCTGGGAGCGCGGATGAATACTTCAGCCAACGAAACGAATTCACCTGCCGCTGACGCGGCGGGCCGCCCCCGCGGGAAGGCACCGGCCGGCGAGCGCGTCGCCGACTGGGCCGACGGCCGGCTCGGGATCTACTCCCTGGCCAAGGCCAACATGCGCAAGATCTTCCCCGACCACTGGTCGTTCATGTTGGGTGAGGTCTGCCTCTACAGCTTCCTCATCATCATCCTCACGGGTGTGTACCTGACGCTGTTCTTCCACCCGTCGATGAACGAGGTGGAGTACCACGGCAGCTACGTCCCGCTGCAGGGCCAGCTGATGAGCGAGGCGTTCAGCTCGACCCTGCACATCTCCTTCGACGTGCGCGGTGGTCTGCTCATCCGGCAGATCCACCACTGGGCCGCGCTGATCTTCCTGGCCGGCATGTTCGTGCACATGATGCGCGTGTTCTTCACCGGCGCGTTCCGCAAGCCGCGTGAGATCAACTGGCTGTTCGGCTTCCTGCTGTTCGTCCTGGGCATGTTCACCGGCTTCACCGGTTACTCGCTCCCGGACGACCTGCTCTCCGGCACCGGTGTCCGCTTCACCGAGGGCGCGATCCTGTCCATGCCGATCGTCGGCACGTACATCTCGTTCTTCCTCTTCGGCGGCGAGTTCCCCGGCCACGACTTCGTGGCCCGGTTCTACTCGATCCACATCCTGCTGCTGCCGGGCATCATGCTCGGCCTGGTCGTCGGCCACCTGATCCTGGTCTTCTACCACAAGCACACGCAGTTCGCGGGTCCCGGCAAGAGCAACAAGAACGTCGTCGGCATGCCGCTGCTGCCGGTCTACATGGCCAAGGCCGGAGGCTTCTTCTTCCTGGTCTTCGGTGTCATCGCGGCCATCGCGGCGATCGCCCAGATCAACCCGATCTGGGCCATGGGCCCCTACCGACCGGACCAGGTGTCCACCGGCGCACAGCCCGACTGGTACATGGGCTTCGCCGAGGGTCTGATCCGCTACATGCCGGGCTGGGAGATCAACCTCTGGGGCCACACGCTCGTCCTGGGCGTGTTCATCCCGCTGGTCCTCTTCGGCGTCGTGCTCGCGGCGATCGCGCTCTACCCGTTCATCGAGTCCTGGGTCACCGGCGACAAGAGCGAGCACCACATCCTGGACCGCCCGCGCAACGCCCCGACCCGTACCGGGTTCGGCGTCGCCTGGATCACCGTCTACATGATCGGTCTCGTCGGCGGCGGCAACGACCTGTGGGCCACGCACTTCCACCTGTCGATCAACGACGTCACCTGGTTCGTCCGGATCGGCTTCTTCGCCGGACCGGTCATCGCGTTCATCGTCACCAAGCGGATCTGCCTCGGCCTCCAGCGCCGCGACCGCGACAAGGTGCTGCACGGCCGCGAGACCGGCATCATCAAGCGCCTGCCACACGGTGAGTTCATCGAGGTCCACGAGCCGCTCAGCCAGGAGCAGCTGCACACCCTCACGGCTCACAACCAGTACGAGCCGGCCGAGATCGGCCCGACGGTCGACGAGAACGGCGTCGAGCGGAAGATCAAGGGCTCCGAGAAGCTGCGCGCCAAGCTCAGCAACGCCTACTACGGCGAGGACAACCAGATCCCGAAGCCGAGTGTGGAGGAGTACAAGGAGATCACGAGCGGCCACGGCCACCACTGATCGCTGCGCACGCCACGCCACGCGCGAAGGGCCCCGTCCGGTGTTCGGACGGGGCCCTTCGCCGTGCCCCGGCCTGGATAGGGTGGCAGCACACTCTTCTACGACGACACACTCTTCTACGACCACCAGGAGCGGCTGATGAGCGCTGTGACCCCCGCTGGAGGCGACACCGCGGCGGGCCGTTCCTGGCCCGAGGTACTGAACGCCCTGCTGTACGGCCGCGACCAGAGCGCCGACGCGACGGCCTGGGCGATGGACCAGATCATGCGCGGCGAGGCCACCGACGCGCAGATCGCCGGCTTCGTGGTCGCGCTGCGTGCCAAGGGCGAGACCGTCGAGGAGATCACCGGTGTGGTCCGGGCGATGTACGAGCACGCCAACGTCATCGAGGTGTCGGGCCGCACGGTCGACATCGTGGGCACCGGCGGCGACGGCGCCAAGACGGTGAACATCTCCACGATGTCGGCGCTCGTGGTGGCCGGCACGGGCGCGAAGGTCGTCAAGCACGGCAACCGGGCGGCCTCCTCGGCGTCGGGCTCGTCGGACGTCCTGGAGAAGCTGGGCGTCAATCTGGACCTGACGCCCCAGCGGGTGGCCGAGGTCGCCGAGGAGGCGGGCATCACCTTCTGCTTCGCGGTGAAGTTCCACCCGGCGCTGCGTCATGTGGCCGCCGCGCGCGGCCAGCTGGGCATCCGGACGGTCTTCAACGCCCTCGGGCCGCTGACCAACCCGGCGAAGGTGAAGGCACAGGCGGTCGGCGTCGCGGACCCCCGGCTGGCGCCGATGATCGCGGGTGTCCTGGCCGAACGCGGCAACTCCTCCCTGGTCTTCCGCGGCGACGACGGCCTCGACGAGCTGACCACGACGGCCACGTCCCACGTCTGGGTCGTGCGCGACGGCAAGGTCACCGAGGAGCGCTTCGACCCGCGCGACGTAGGCATCGAGCTGGTGCCGGTTCAGGCCCTGCGCGGCGGTGACCCGTCGTACAACGCCGAGGTCGCCCTGAGACTCCTCGACGGCGAGACGGGCCCCGTACGGGACGCCGTGCTGCTGAACTCGGCGGCGGCCCTGGTGGCCCTGGACCCGGCTCAGGAGCCGCTGGCCGAGCAGCTGAGCGCCGGGATGCGCAAGGCGGCCGATTCGATCGACTCCGGCTCGGCCAGACGGACCCTGGAGCGCTGGGTGGCCGCGAGCAACGCGTAACGCCGGAGGGCCGCGGGAGTACAGTGAAGAGGTGGTAGCTCTCCCGCGGCCGCTCCGCTTTCCCCTGCGGTGTCCGGGAGGGCGGGCCGCGAGGAGCGAGGCATGATCCACTCAGCCGATATCCGCGAGTGGCGCAACCGCGACGTGATCGATCCCAGGGGCCGCAAGATCGGGGCCCTCGAAGCGGTCTACCTGGACACCACCGACGACACGCCCGCCATGGTCACCGTCCGCACCGGGATGCCGACCCGGCATCGGCTCGTCTTCGTCCCGCTCGACGAGGCGACCCTCGGACCCGGTTACGTGCGGGTGGCCCACGCCCGCGGGCAGGTGAAGAAGTCGCCGTCCATCGGCATGGACGACGTCCTCCCGGCCGAGCGGGAACACGAGATCTTCGAACACTACGACAGGCCCTACGAGGCCGGTGCCGCACGCGGGCGCCGTCTCGCGCGCGGCTGACCGGTCTGCCGGAGGATGTGGTCACCCATGGCGCTCTTCCTGTTCCTGATCATCGTGGCGATCGTCCTGGGACTCGTCGGCGTGGCGAACGGGTTGTTCTACCTCCTGGTCATCGGCGCGGTGGTCCTGGCGCTGGACCTGGTGCTGTTCGGTATGCGCTGGTCCCGGCGCTCGCATCGGCACCACTTCGTCCGCTGACCTCGACGCGAGGCGGGTGTCCCGCGATCCGGACACGGGTTGCGGGCCGGTGATCGGCTCGCGTACGTTCTTTCGCAGGTCATGAGTGACAGTCATGAGGCCCCGGCCGACTGTCCGGCAACCCTCCGTCCGTGGCGGGGTGCCCCGGGTGAAGACCAGGCCGCAGGCAGCGAGGTCTGCGGCAAGCGCGGACCCCTCGCACGCCAGGGGTCCTGGTCGTCGAGGGAGCCTTCCGTGAGCAAGCGAATGCGATAGGGCGCCGAGCCCCGCCTCCGCATACCCCTTTCACCCTGTCGGCGCTGGAGCACCCGTTCGCTCGCGTCGGCGATCTCCGCCTGCTTTCACGGGAGTACACCCATGTCCGTCTCCGCTCTTGCCGCCGACCAGTCCGTCTGTGCCCCGCTGCCCGTGCTGGGCCGGGACGTCACCGTGCCGCTCGTCACCGGCGGCGAGGTCTCCTACGCCGCGCTCGACTACGCGGCCAGCGCCCCCGCGCTCCAGCGGGTCTGGGACGACGTGGCCGCGTACGCCCCGTACTACGGCAGCGTGCACCGGGGCGCCGGTTACCTCTCGCAGCTGTCCACCGACCTCTTCGAGAACGCCCGGAAGACCGTCGCCGAGTTCCTCGACTGCCGGGACGACGACCAGGTGGTCTTCACCCGGTCCACCACGGACTCCCTCAACCTGCTCGCCCGCGCGCTGCCCGCCGACTGCCAGGTCTTCGTCTTCGAGACCGAGCACCACGCCTCGCTGCTGCCCTGGCAGGACGCCCGGGTCACCTGCCTCGACGCCCCGCGCACCCCGCGGCAGGCCGTCGAGACGCTGGAGCGGGCCCTGGCCGACCGCGACCCCTACGGTCCGGCCCTGGTGTGCGTCACCGGCGCCTCGAACGTCACCGGCGAGCTGTGGCCGGTCCGCGAGCTGGCCGCCGCCGCCCACGCGCACGGCGCCCGGATCGTCCTGGACGCCGCCCAGCTGGCCCCGCACCACCCGGTGTCCGTCCGGGACCTCTACGTCGACTGGGTCGCCTTCTCCGGGCACAAGCTGTACGCCCCGTTCGGCTCCGGCGTCCTCGCCGGTCGCGCCGACTGGCTCCAGGCTGCCGAGCCGTACCTCGCGGGCGGCGGCGCCAGCCGCAAGGTCAGCCGGCGTGACGACGGGGGAGTGGACGTGGAGTGGCACGACAGCGCCGCCCGCCACGAGGCCGGCTCCCCGAACGTCATCGGCGCCTACTCCATCGCCTCGGCCTGCAAGGCACTCACCGAGGCGGGCTTCGACACCCTGGTCGCCCGGGAGGAGTACCTGATCGGGAAGGTCCGCGCGGGCCTCGCCGAGGTCCCCGAGGTCCGGGTCCTCTCCCTCTTCGGCGACGACGCCCCGCGCGTCGGCGTCATCTCCTTCGTCGTCGACGGCTGGAACAGCTCGCACTTCGCCGCCGCCCTCTCCGCCGAGTACGGCATCGGCGTCCGCGACGGCCTGTTCTGCGCCCACCCCCTCCTGCGCACCCTGCTCGGCAGCGACCCGCAGACCCAGGGCGAGTGCGGCGCCCCCGAGGCCGCACCCGGCGAGAAGTCCCTCAACGCCATCCGCGTCAGCTTCGGCGCGGGCACGCCGGACGAGCACGTGGAGCGGTTCGTCGGCGCGGTCCGCGAGCTCGTACGCACCGGCGCGAAGTGGAACTACCGCACCGAGAACGGCCGTTGCGTGCCGGCCGTCTGATCACCGCCGCCACCTCCGGACCCGCGGGCGAGCACGGCGGCCGGTCCCGGGGCCGCCGCCCCGCTCGTCGCGGGCGGCGTGGTCCGCACGGGCTGCTGCCCGCGCGGCTCCCGGTGGCGGGCAGTCCCCGCAGGCGGCCGAAGCGCGGTTCGCGGTCCGGCCGGCGACGGCACCAAGGCGTGGTCGTACGACCCGGCCCCGGGCGGCCTCCTCCGCATGGCGGCGTCCGGCGGCACCGCCATGCGCGCGGCGACGACGGCGTGCGGGCGTTCGGCCTGGACGGCCCCGCTCACCGGCGTCGACGGGGTACCGGCCCTTTCCCGCGACCTGATCCGCCGGGCAGGCCCTAGTTGTCCAGCCCGATCGCGAAGGCCGCCTCGAGGTCGTGCTGGGAGTAGGTGCGGAACGCCACGTGGGTGTCGGTGCCCTCGACGCCGGGGATCTTGCTGATCTTGCCGGGGATGACATCCGCCAGGTTCTCGTGCTGGCGTACGCGGACCATGGCGATCAGGTCGTAGGTGCCGGTGACGGAGAAGACCTCGCTGACGCTGTCCAGCGCGGCGATCTGCTCCGCGATCTCGGGGATCCGGTCCACGCTGGTCTTGATGAGCACGATCGCGGTGATCACGGCTGGTTCTCTCCCTCGGGGGCCGGAGCTGGGGCGGGCTCAACTTTAGGGCAGGCCCTCATGGCCCGCCCGAACAGCACCCACGCGAGGACGAAGCCCAGTCCGAAGCCCACCAGGTGGGCCAGGTACGCCACGCCCGGGCCCTGGACGGCCCGGCGTGCCGCCAGCCATTGCAGGGCCGCCCAGAAGGGCAGGACGACCCAGGCGGGGAAGCGCAGCGGGAGAAAGAACAGAAAGGGGAGGAGACTGGTGACGCGGGCACCGGGGAACAGGTAGAGGAACGCGCCGAGCACCGCCGAGATCGCCCCCGACGCCCCGACCAGGGACTGCTCGGAGGTGGCGTTGGCGGCGGCGTAGCCGAGCAGCGCCAGGTAGCCGCAGCCGAGATAGAAGAGGGTGAACCGCACGCGGCCCATCCGTTCCTCGGTCATCGCCCCGAAGACGTAGAGGAAGAGCATGTTGCCCAGCAGATGCACCCAGCTGCCGTGCACGAACAGTGCCGTGGCCGGGGTGAGGACCGCCCGGGCCGGGCCGTCGAAGAGCTCGGCGGGGATCACGCCCCAGTGCCGGAAGTAGGCCCGCTGGGCGGCGAGCAGTCCGTCGCCGGAGCCGTACTCCGGATTCAGCCCGGCCGCCGGCCCGACCAGGAAGAGCAGGCAGCACAGGACGATCAGGGCGTACGTCATCGGCGCCGGCGAGCGCCGGACCCGCTCCAGGGTCCCGCCGGCCGCCGCGCTCCAGTTGCTGATCATGGACACAGAGCATGACGTAACCGGACGCAAGCGAACAGACCGCCTCGCCGCCGTGGACGGACGGGCGGCGAGTACCCGCCAGGCCGTAGGGTTACGAGCCACACGCGTCGCCGAGAGGACGCGTCACGGACACTAGAAGGAAGCGAACAGTCACGATGCCGGTTCCCCTGCCGACCGACCAGACCCGGTGGCGCTGCACGCTCTGCGGCAACCTCACCCGCTTCGACGTGACCCGCTCGTCGAAGGTCGTCGAGTACATCCACCTCGACCTCGCCGGTGCGCCGAAGGTGGAGGAGCGCGAGGTGGTCAGTGAGACCATCGAGTCGGTGCGCTGCCGCTGGTGCAACGCGGTGGACCAGGTGGAACTCGTGGACAGGCCGGGCGCCGACTCCTGAACGGAGCGGTCGCGCATGTAGTGGGGTGTGACGGATGGTGGAGACCACAGGCGGGGGGCCGGGCGACGGCACCGCCGAGGTGCTTGACCGCCCGCTGCCCGACGGCGTGCGACGGCGGGTCGTGCAGATCGTCTCGGACGGCTTCGGCGGGCTGACGGTCGCCGAACTGCCCGCACAGCTCAGACAGTACGCCCGTTTCGCCCCCAATCGCCGCGCCAAGTTCGCCGGCAACGCGATGGCGGCGGCCCTGGAGACCGACCCGCTGTTCCGGCAGCGCATCGGGGAGAAGCTCAGAGAGGCCCAGCCGGAACTCGCCGGCGCCCTCGACTCAGGCTCCCCGCCCCCGGCCGCGGACCCGCTCGATGTGGCGGCCGCGGCCTATGTACTGCGCCCCGCCGGCTGGGTGAAGCTGGTGACCGCGGCCGGCGAGGAGGCCCAGCGGGCGGACGCCGAGCGCGCCGACGAGGAGAGCCGCGCCGAACTGGAGCGGCTGCGCGAGGAGCTCGACCGGGCCCGTGAGCAGACCCGGGCCGAGACCGAGCGGCTGCGCGTCGAGCTGGACACGGCCAAGAAGGAAGCCGAGTCGCTGCACCGCAAGCTCCGCGCCGCCCTCAGCGACGTCAAGCGCGGCGAGGCGGCACTGCGCAAGACGCAGAGCGAGATCGAGACCGTACGCGCCGAGGGGCACGCCCAGGTGTCCGCCGCGGAGAGCGAGACCCGGCGGCTCAAGGCCCGCCTGGGCGAGGCCGAGGCCGCGCTGGAGGTCACGCGCAGAGCAGCGCGCGAGGGGCGCAGTGTCGAGGACATGCGCGTCCGGCTGCTCCTTGACACCCTTCTGGACGCGACCCAGGGGCTGCGCCGGGAGCTGGCGTTGCCGCCCGTGTCGGTGCGGCCGGCGGAGACGGTGGACGCGGTCGAACCGGGACGAATGACCCCGAAGGACATCGCGGCGCGGGCGTTGTCCGAGAACGACCCGGCCATCCTCGACCAGCTTCTCGCCCTGCCCCAGGCGCACTTGGTGGTCGACGGCTACAACGTCACCAAGACCGGCTATCCGCAGATGCCGCTGGAGAAGCAGCGCCTGCGGCTGCTCGGCCAGCTCTCCCAGCTCGCCGCCCAGACCGGCGCCGAGGTCACCTGTGTCTTCGACGGGGCCGAACTGGCCGCGCCGGTGCTGCTCGCGCCGCCGCGCGGGGTGCGTGTGCTGTTCTCCAAGCCGGGCGTCACGGCCGACGAGCTCATCCGCCAGCTGGTGCGCGCGGAGCCGCCGGGCCGTCCGGTCATCGTCGCCTCGACCGATCGCGAGGTGGCCGACGGGGTCGCCAAGGCGGGCGCGCGTCCGGTGGCTTCTGCGGTGCTTCTCAAGCGCCTGTCCTGAAAACGGCAACGTAAAGGTTTAATGCCCGATTTGACGGAACCGTCACGCAACGTAGCGTCAACCCGGCTTCACTCCATGTGGGTTGAGTGCAAAGAATGCATTGTGTGACGAGGTTTTTTGGTGTGAGGATTTGATCTGATCACAAGAGGGTCACTAGGGTCTGGCCTCGAACCTCC
Source organism: Streptomyces sp. NPDC020299 (assembly GCF_044387825.1). NCBI lineage: Bacteria > Bacillati > Actinomycetota > Actinomycetes > Kitasatosporales > Streptomycetaceae > Streptomyces > Streptomyces sp. NPDC020299. The sequence goes on along the minus strand of NZ_JBIRWL010000004.1, from coordinate 270,753 downwards.
GAGCGGGTGATCACTCACGAGAAGGAGTTCGCCTGTCGTGGCGTCCCATCGTCGACCCAAGCAGCCCAGTCGCACGCGTATCACCGTGCTGACCACCGCGGCGGCCGCCGCCGTCGCCTTCAGTGCGAACGCCGCCAACGCCGCGCCCAGCGAGAAGCTGAGCAAGAGCGAGGTCAAGGCGAAGGTCGACAAGCTCTACGAGGAAGCGGAGCAGGCCACCGAGAAGTACGACGGGGCCAAGGAGAAGCAGGAGAAGCTCCAGAAGGAGATCTCCACCATCCAGGACAACGTCGCCCGCGGCCAGGAGGACCTCAACAAGCTGCGCGACGGCCTGGGTTCGATGGCCACCGCCCAGTACCGCTCCGGCGGCATAGACCCCTCGCTCCAGCTGCTGCTGTCCTCCAACCCGGACGACTACCTCGACAAGGCCTCCACGCTCGACCAGTTGAGCGGCCAGCAGGTCGAGGCCCTGCAGAAGATCCAGGACAAACAGCGCGAACTCGCCCAGGAGCGCGCCGAGGCCAGCGGGAAGCTCAAGGACCTCTCCTTCACCCGCGCGGAGCTGGGCAAGAAGAAGAAGGAAACCCAGGAAAAGCTCTCCGAGGCGCAGAGGCTGCTCAACACCCTGACCGCCAAGGAGAAGGCGGCGCTCGCCGCGGAGCAGAACCGCGCCAGCCGCTCCTCCACCGAGCGCGTCAACCTCGGCGACGCCCCGACCGGCTCCGGTCGTGCCGCCGCGGCCTTCGCCGCCGCCCAGAGCAAGATCGGCTCGCCCTACTCCTGGGGCGCCACCGGCCCGTCCTCCTTCGACTGCTCGGGCCTGACCTCCTGGGCCTACGCCCAGGCCGGCGTCACCATCCCGCGCACCTCCGAGGCGCAGGCCAACGCCGGCACCCGGATCTACAATCAGGCGGACCTCAAGGTCGGCGACCTGATCATCTTCTTCGGCGACTTCCACCACGTCGGCCTGTACGCGGGCAACGGCCAGGTGCTGCACGCCCCGCACACGGGTGCCGTGGTGCGCTACGAGGCGATGAGCAACATGACGTTCGAGTTCGGCGTCCGTATCTGACCCTGCGGGTGCCGCCCGAACGGGCGATTCGCGACAACCGAAAACTGACTCCACGCCCCGCCGGTGACCTGCGTCAGCGGCGGGGTTTCGCGTTGCGGAGCCGTGAGCGGCCGGTTACGGCTTTGGACGGTGCGTGTTCGCGCGGCTACTGTCTGGCGAGCTTTTCCAGACATCCGCCAGCGGAAGGAGTGCGGCATCCCGTGGGGTCCCATCGCCGCCTTGCACCGTCCGGGTTCGACCGGAGCGCCGGCACCGCCCTCGGTGTGCTGTCCGTCGCGACCGCCGCGCTCGGCGCCGTCTCCGCGCACGCCACGCCGCACCCCGACACCGGTGCCGAGGTGGACCGGCTCTACCAGGAGGCAGAGCGGGCGACCCAGGCCTACGACAAGGCCGACGAGCGCGCCGACACGCTGCGCAAGGAGGTCGGCGAGGCCCGGGACCGGATCGCCCGGCAGCAGCAGCGCGTCAACGCCCTGCGGGAGACGCTCGGTTCGCTGGCCGGTGCCCAGTACCGCTCCGGCGGCCTCGACCCGGCCGTCGCCCTGCTGTTCTCCGACGACCCGGAGGACTACCTCGACAAGGCCGCCACACTCGACCGGATCGGCGCCCGCCAGGCCGGCCGGCTGAAGGAACTCCAGTCCGCGATGCGCGAACTCGCCCAGGAACGCACCGAGACCGCCGGGAAGCTCGCCGAGCTGGAGAAGAGCCGCACAGCGGTCGCCTCCCACAAGCGGACCGTGGAGAAGAAGCTCGCCAAGGCCCGGCAGCTGCTCAACTCGCTGCCGGCCGACCAGCGCACCGCCTACGAGCGGGCCTCCCGCTCCGCCCGCACCGGCATGCCCGACTTCTCCGGCGCCAGCGCCCCGAACGCCCGCGCCGCCGCGGCCCTCGCCGCCGCCCGCTCCGCCCTCGGCCGGCCCTACGTCTGGGGCGCCAACGGACCCTCCGGTTTCGACTGTTCGGGCCTGACGCAGTGGTCGTACGCGCAGGCGGGCGTCCAACTGCCGCGCACCTCGCAGGAGCAGCGGTACGCCGGCCGGCAGATCCCGCTCTCCCAGGCCCGGCCCGGTGACCTCGTCGTCTACCGGTCCGACGCCGGCCATGTCGCCATGTACGCGGGCAACGGCCAGGTGATCCACGCGCCCTATCCCGGCGCGCCGGTGCGCTACGACCCGGTCGGGATGATGCCGATCTCCTCGGTCACCCGGCCCTGACTTTTCCGCGCCGGGCCGTACGATCGGGAAATGGCTGGTCGCAGACGGGCGTGGCGTACCTCGGTGGCGGGGCTCTGTCTGCTGCTCGCCTCCCTGACCGGGTGCGGCGGGCCGTCCGCCACCGACTCGGCGAAGGCCGAGGTGCAGCGGGTGCTCGACCGCCGGGCGGCGGCCCTGCTGCACCACGACGAGGCGGCGTACGACAGGACCGGCGGCGCCGAGCAGTACGAGCGGCTGCGCGCGGTGCCGCTGGTGTCCTGGACCTACCGGGTGACCGGCCTGCACCGCGGCGGCGCCACCGCCACCGCCGATGCCGAACTGCGCTACCGGGTGCGCGGCTACGACAAGGCACCCGTCACCGCCGACCGCACCCTCACCCTCGGGCGCAGTGCCGACGGGCACTGGTACGTCACCGCCGACCGGCCCGCCAAGAAGGCCGGGCAGCAGCTGTGGGACCAGGGCAGGGTGACGGCCGCGCGGGGCGAGCACAGCCTGGTGCTCGGGGTGGGGCAGTCCGGTGACGAGCTGCGCGGCTTCGCCCGGCTCGCCGACCGCGCCGTCCCGGCGGTGTCGCAGGCGTGGGGCACCGACTGGACCCGGCGGGTCGTGGTGCTCGTACCGGACTCCCTGAAGGGCATGGCGGGGCTGCTCGGCTCGCCCGCCTCCTCCTACCGGGGCATCGCCGCGGTCACCACCGGCGAGGCGGGAGGCTCGAACCGGTCGCCGGCCGACCGGATCATCGTCAACCCGGACGCGTACGCCGTCCTCGGCGATGTCGGCAAACAGGTCGTGCTCACCCACGAGACCACCCACGTGGCCACCCGCGCCCACACCGACGCCGCCACCCCGCTGTGGCTCTCCGAGGGCTACGCCGACTGGATCGGCTACCTCGGCACGGGCCGAACGGCGCAGCAGGCCGCGCCGGAGCTGGCCCGTGCGGTCCAGGACGGCGAGATCCCCTCGCGGCTGCCGGTCGACAAGGACTTCGGCTTCAGCACGGACGCCGTCGACCTGGCCCGGGCCTACGAGGGCGGCTGGCTGGCCTGCCGGATGATCGCCGACCACTGGGGCGAGGTCCGGCTCGGCGAGTTCTACCGGGCCGTCGGCGCCCACCGGAAGCGGGCCGGAGCGGTCGAGGACGCCCTGAAGAAGGTGCTCGGGACGACACCGCAGACGTTCACCGCGAAGTGGCAGGACTACCTGCGCGCTCAGCTCGGCTGAGTCTGGGTCTGAGTCGAGGGCGTGTTCTGGGCCGGCAGCGCCGGCAGCGGGACCGGGGTGACGGTGGAGCGCCACAGGCGGCGGGCCGCGCTGACCGAGGCGGCGACCAGCAGACCGTTGCGCAGGAACAGCAGGGCCGTGCCGTACCAGTCGCTGGCGACGACGTGCGTGAAGCCGGTCGGGAACTCCAGGACCGTGACGAAGGTCGCCGCGAGCACCAGCAGGGCGGGCAGGCCCATCCGGCCGGCCCTGAAGCACAGGCAGACCGCGGCCAGGCCGACCAGCCACACCAGGTACTGCGGGCTGATCACCCGGCTCGTCACGGTGAACATCAGCACCGCGGTGAAGGCGGCGTCCGCGAGCGTGTGGGTCCTGAACCGGTCCGCGTTCATCCGCCACAGCAGCAGCCAGCCGAAGCAGACCCCGGTGAGCGTCAGCGCGACGGTGCTCACCGCGCCCACGTACGGGCCGAGGAACTCGATCGAGCCGTAGTTCAGCAGCACCTCGCCCTGCCAGCCGAAGTGCCGCCACACGTGGAAGACCAGGGCGCCCAGCGACTCCACCTCGGTGCCCCGGTCCCGCTGGAAGGTGACGAAGGCGAAGGCACCGGGCATGGCGACCGAGAACAGCGCGGCCAGACCCGACGCGGCCACCGCCGCCGCGCCCCACGCCCGGCGCCGTACGGCCCCCACCAGCAGCAGCGCCGGCCACACCTTGAGCATCGCCCCGAAGCCCGCCAGCGCGCCCATCACCCTCGGGTGCCGGGCACCGGCGAGCAGCGCCGCCACCGCGACGGCGGTCACCATCACGTCGTAGCGGGAGTACACCGTCGGGCCGAGCAGCGGGACGCCCACCACCCACACCCAGGCGCCGCGCAGCGACCTGCCGGGGCGGCGGCCGGTGTACAGCAGCAGGCCCAGCACGGCCAGGTCGGCGAGGAAGGCCAGGACGAAGAAGGCGTGGGTGTAGCTGAGGAAGGGCAGCGCGGCGGGGGAGAGGATGGCCAGCGCGGCGGCGGGCGGGTACTGCCAGGTCACGTCGTCCAGCGGGAAGGTGCCGGTGCTCAGCACGTCGTACCAGCCCTGGTAGGTCACGGACACGTCGGCCGTGACGTCCGCGCCCGGGAAGACGAGCACCCGGAAGGCGTAGAGCAGCACCAGCAGCCTGGTCGCGGCCCAGGTCACCGACAGCCCAGCCAGGGACCACCCCGCGCCCTTGCTCTCCACACCATCCCCTGCCGTTCGATTTTCCGTTTGAGGGGAACATGATGTCCTGCCCGGCTGTGAGCCTGCCACAGACTCGGCCACGCCCGGCCCGGCCCGGCACGGCCGGTTCGGTAGGGTCGGCGGCGATGGACAAGACCCTGATCGTCACCAACGACTTCCCGCCCCGGCCGGGCGGCATCCAGGCGTTCCTGCACAACATGGCACTGCGCCTGGACCCGGACCGGCTGGTCGTCTACGCCTCCACCTGGAAGCGGAGCCGGGAGGGGGTCGAGGCCACCGCCGCGTTCGACGCCGAGCAGCCCTTCACCGTCGTACGCGACCGCACGACCATGCTGCTGCCGACCCCGCAGGCCACCCGCCGGGCGGCCGGGCTGCTCCGGCAGCACGGGTGCGGCTCGGTGTGGTTCGGGGCGGCGGCCCCGCTCGGGCTGATGGCGCCGGCCCTCAGGAAGGCGGGCGCCCGGCGGATCGTGGCCACCACCCACGGTCACGAGGCCGGGTGGGCCCAGCTGCCCGCCGCGCGGCAGCTGCTGCGCCGGATCGGGGAGTCGACGGACACGATCACCTACCTCGGCGAGTACACGCGCTCGCGGATCGCCGGCGCGCTGACCCCCGAGGCGGCCGGGCGGATGGTGCAGCTGCCGCCCGGGGTCGACGAGAAGACCTTCCACCCGGAGTCGGGCGGCGCCGAGGTGCGGGCGCGGCTCGGGCTGACCGAACGGCCGGTCGTGGTGTGCGTGTCCCGGCTGGTCCCGCGCAAGGGGCAGGACACGCTGATCCGGGCCATGCCGCGGATCCTGGCGGCCGAGCCGGACGCCGTGCTGCTGATCGTCGGCGGCGGGCCGTACGGGAAGGACCTCCGCCGCCTCGCCCACGAGACCGGCGTCGCGGACTCCGTGCGCTTCACCGGCCCCGTGCCCTGGTCCGAGCTGCCCGCGCACTACGGCGCCGGGGACGTCTTCGCCATGCCCTGCCGGACCCGGCGGGGCGGCCTGGACGTCGAAGGGCTCGGCATCGTCTACCTGGAGGCCTCCGCCACCGGGCTGCCCGTCGTCGCCGGCGACTCCGGCGGCGCCCCCGACGCGGTCCTCGACGGCGAGACCGGCTGGGTCGTCCGCGGCGGCTTCCCGGACGAGGCCACCGAGCGGATCACCGCCCTCCTCGGCGACGCGGAACTGCGGCGACGGATGGGGGAGCGGGGACGGCAGTGGGTGGAGGAGAAGTGGCGCTGGGACCTTTTGGCCGAGAAGTTGAAAACGCTGCTCTAGCCGGAGCGCCATAATCCGCCGATGCTGCGCGCATGACAGCCAAACTGATGCAGCGTCAGCTGACGAGACGTCATATCCTTGGTATGGCCGCCCTGCAGACGGCGGCCACCCTCGGCTTCACCCGGGTAGGCCTGCAATCGGCCCATGCCGCTGAGCCCGACGCAGTCGAATCCGCCCCGGCCATCGTGATCGGCTCCGGCTACGGCGGCGCCGTCGCCGCCCTCCGCCTCGGCCAGGCCGGCATCCGTACCGTCGTCCTCGAAATGGGCCGGCTGTGGAACACCACCGGCTCCGACGGCAAGGTGTTCTGCTCCACCAACGCCCCGGACCAGCGGTCCATGTGGTTCCGCACCCGCACCGAGGCACCGCTGGCCACGTTCCTGTGGCTGGACCTCGTCAACAGGGACATCACCCCCTACCCCGGGGCCCTCGACCGCGTGCACTACGACGCCATGTCCGTCTTCCTCGGCCGGGGCGTCGGCGGCGGCTCCCTGGTCAACGGCGGGATGGCGGTCACCCCGCTCCAGTCCTACTTCACCGAGCAGTTCCCCACCGTGGACGCGAGCGAGATGTACGGCACGTACTTCCCGCGCGCCCGCGCCATGCTCGGCGTCAACAGCATCGACCCCGCGTGGTTCGAGTCGACCGAGTGGTACAAGTTCGCCCGTACCTCCCGCAAGGCCGCCGACGCCACCGGCCTGAAGACCACCTTCGTACCGAACGTCTACGACTTCGGCTACATGCAGCGCGAGGCGGCCGGCACCGCCACCAAGTCCGCGCTCGCCGGGGAGGTCATCTACGGCAACAACTACGGCAAGCGCAGCCTGGACAAGACCTACCTGGCCGCCGCGCTCGGCACCGGCAACGTCACCATCCACAGCCTGGAGAAGGTGAGGACCATCAGCCGGGCGAGCGACGGCGGTTACGTCCTGACCGCCGACCGCATCGACAACACCGGCGCGGTCGTCGAGACCAAGAGCTACGGCTGCACGTACCTCTTCCTCGGCGGCGGCAGCATCGGCACCACCGAACTCCTCGTCCGCGCCCGGGACTCCGGCACCCTGCCCGGCCTGGACGCGAGCGTCGGCGCCGGCTGGGGCACCAACGGCAACACCATGCTCGGCCGCGCCAACCACATCTGGGACACCGTCGGCGCCAACCAGGCCACCATGCCCGTGATGGGCATCGACGACTGGGCCAACGCCGACAACCCGGTCTTCGCCGAGATCGCCCCGCTGCCCATGGGCTTCGAGCACTGGGTCAGCCTGTATCTCGCGATCACCAAGAACCCCCAGCGGGCGAGATTCACGTACGACGCCTCGTCGGGGACGGTGAAGCTGGGCTGGACCGCGGCCCAGAGCGCGGTGTCGGTCGCCATGGCCAAGAAACTGTTCGACCGGATCAACGCGGCCAACGCCACCATCTACCGGTACGACCTGTTCGGCTCCAGCAGCAAGGTCTTCGCCGACGACTTCACCTACCACCCACTGGGCGGCTGCGTCCTCGGCAAGGCCACCGACAACTACGGCCGGGTCAAGGGGTATTCGAAGCTGTACATCACCGACGGCTCGCTCGTGCCCGGCTCGATCGGCGTCAACCCCTTCGTGACGATCACCGCGCTCGCCGAACGCACCATGGCGCGGGTCCTCGCCGAGGACACCGCGCCATGAACCGTCGAGCCACAGGCAGGAGGTGACTACTTCGCGTAGATAGCCTCGATCTCGCCCGCGAAGTCCTTCGCCACCACGCCCCGCTTGAGCTTCAGGGACGGCGTGAGATGGCCCGTCTCCTCCGTGAACTGGGAGGACAGAATGCGGAACTTCCGCACCGATTCCGCCTTCGACACCGCGGCGTTGCCGTCGTCGACCGCGTCCTGGACCGCCGCCAGCAGATCCGGGTCCTCGCGCAGCGACGCCGCGGTGGAGCCCGCCGGCTTGCCGTGCTCGGCGCACCAACGGCCCAGGAACTCCTCGTCGATGGTGACCAGCGCGCCCACGAACGGCCGCCCGTCGCCCACCACCATGCACTCCGCGACCAGCGCGTGCGCCCGGATGCGGTCCTCTATCACCGCCGGGGCGACGTTCTTGCCGCCCGCGGTGACGATGATCTCCTTCTTGCGGCCGGTGATCTTCAGATAGCCGTCCTCGTCGAGGGTGCCGATGTCACCGGTGTGGAACCAGCCGTCCGCCAGCGCCTCGGCGGTCGCGGCCTCGTTGTTCCAGTAGCCCTTGAACAGGTGCTCGCCGTGCAGCAGCACCTCGCCGTCGTCGGCGATGCGGACCACGGAGCCCGGCAGCGGCTGCCCGACCGTGCCGATCTTCTGCCGGTCCCAGGGGTTGAACGCGGTGGCCGCGCAGGACTCGGTCAGGCCGTAGCCCTCCAGGACCGTGAAGCCGATGCCGCGGAAGAAGTGGCCGAGCCGCTCGCCCAGCGGGGCGCCACCGGAGATGGCGTACTCGCCGCGCCCGCCGAGCACCGCGCGCAGCTTGCTGTAGACCAGCTTGTCGAAGACCTTGTGCTTGATCTTCAGACCGACGGACGGGCCGGACGGCGTGCCCAGGGCCTTGCTGTACGCGATGGCCGTGTCGGCGGCCTTGTCGAAGATCGCGCCCTTGCCGTCCGCCTGCGCCTTGGCCCGGGCGGTGTTGTACACCTTCTCGAACACGCGCGGCACGCCGAGGATCAGCGTCGGGCGGAACGCGGACAGTTCGTCGGTGAGGTTCTTGATGTCCGGGACGTTGCCCAGCTTGATCGGCGCCATCATCGGGGCGATCTGCACCAGGCGCCCGAAGACGTGCGCGAGCGGCAGGAACAGCAGGACGGAACACTCACCGGTGCGGAACAGCGGGCGCAGCCGCTCCACGACGTTGCCGCACTCGGCGAAGAAGCTGCGGTGGGTGAGGACACAGCCCTTGGGGCGGCCCGTCGTGCCCGAGGTGTAGACGATCGTCGCCGGGTCGTCGGCCTTCGCCAGCGAACTGCGCTCCTCGACGGTCGCGTCCGCGACGTCCTGCCCCAGCCGGCCCAGCTCCTCCACGCCTCCGGCGTCGATCTGCCAGACGTGCTTGAGCGCGGGCAGCGACTCGCGGACCGACTCCACGGCGGCGGCGTGGCCCGCCTGCTCCACGACGCAGGCGGTGGCGCCCGAGTCGGAGAGGATCCACTGCACCTGCTCCGGTGAGCTGGTCTCGTACACCGGCACGGTGATCGCGCCGGCGCTCCAGATCGCGAAGTCCAGCAGTGTCCACTCGTAGCGGGTCCGGGACATCAGGGCCACCCGGTCGCCCGGCTGGACGCCGGAGGCGATCAGGCCCTTGGCCGCGGCCTGCACCTCGGCCAGGAACACCGTGGCGGTCACGTCCTGCCACGCACCACCCACCTTGCGGGCGATTACGGCGACGTCGGGATGCTGCGCGGCGTTTCTGCGGACGATGTCGGTCAGGTTTCCGTCCGCAGGGACCTCGTACAAAGCCGGAAGGCTGAACTCGCGCAAGACTGCTGCTCCTCATAGGGCGCCGGCGCCACGACGTTGTGTGATGCGACGGTGCGGTCCAAGGCTCGGGCAAGTACTCGGGAATTCAGCTGTTGAAATCCTGAGCACGACTGGACTGCCCGGACGTTACCCGCCGGTATGGCTTCTTCGACAGGGGGCCCGGCGAGATGTTCGCTGCGTCACACGGGTTGGTGTTTCCTTGCCGCACAGTAGTCGACGCCTTTAATGACTAGCCAGTAACCGCAGGCCCGGACGGCACTGTTCACAAGTGCATCGCGCGACCTACCCTTGATCACCATGGCACCCACATCGGCCGGCAGGCCCAGGACCCGCGTCCACGTGGTCAGTGATGTGCACGGCAACGCCCGTGACCTGGCCAGAGCCGGCGAGGGAGCCGACGCGCTGATCTGTCTCGGCGACCTCGTCCTCTTCCTCGACTACGCCGACCACTCGCGCGGCATCTTCCCCGACCTGTTCGGCGAGGAGAACGCCGACCGCCTCGTCGAACTGCGCACCGCCCGCCGCTTCGAGGAGGCCCGCGAGCTCGGGGCCCGGCTGTGGGCGGGCATCGACGCCGACCGGGCCAGCGCCATCGAGAAGGCGGTGCGCAAGCAGTACGCCGAGATGTTCGCCGCGTTCCCGATACCGACGTACGCGACGTACGGCAATGTCGACATGCCGCCCTTGTGGCGGGAGTACGCCGGGCCCGGCACGACCGTCCTGGACGGCGAGCGGGTGGAGATCGGCGGCCGGGTCTTCGGCTTCGTCGGCGGCGGTCTGCGCACCCCGATGCGGACGCCGTACGAGATCAGCGACGAGCAGTACGCGGCGAAGATCGAGGCCGTCGGCGAGGTCGACGTGCTGTGCACACACATCCCGCCCGAGGTCCCGGAGCTGGTCTACGACACGGTCGCCCGCCGCTTCGAACGGGGCAGCCGCGCCCTGCTGGACGCGATCCGCCGCACCAGACCGCGCTACTCCCTCTTCGGTCACGTCCACCAGCCGCTGGTGAAGCGGATGCGGATCGGGGCGACCGAGTGCGTGAACGTGGGGCACTTCGCCGGCACCGGGAAGCCCTGGGCGCTGGAATGGTGAGGGACCGGGGGGTACTGGGTGAAGTCGGCTGGTGGCGGGCGCGGTAGCCTTCCGCTGCACACCCGTGCGCAGGCGCGCCCGCACGGCGGCCACGCACGACGACCACCCGAAAATCCGGCCCGCATCTGGAGGAGCCACGGCGATGGCGGAACACACCAGCTCGAGCATCACGATCGAGGCGGCACCGGCCGACGTCATGGGGGTGATCGCCGACTTCGCCCGCTACCCGGACTGGACCGGCGAGGTGAAGGAGGCGGAGGTCCTCAAGAGCGACGACCAGGGCCGCGCGGAGCAGGTCCGCCTCGTCATGGACGCGGGCGCCATCAAGGACGACCAGACCCTCGCCTACACCTGGACCGGCGAGAACGAGGTCTCCTGGACCCTGGTGAAGTCCCAGATGCTGCGCTCGCTGGACGGCTCGTACATCCTCAAGGCCGCCGGCGCCGGGACGACCGAGGTCACCTACCTGCTGACCGTGGACGTCAAGATCCCCATGCTCGGCATGATCAAGCGCAAGGCCGAGAAGGTCATCATCGACCGGGCGCTGGCGGGGCTGAAGAAGCGCGTGGAGTCGGGCGAGCAGTAACGCTGCCCGTAGCGTGTGCCGGGCAGCGGTAGCGTTCGGCATCATGCGTACCATCCTGATCACGGGCCCCGGCGGCTGCGGACGTACGACCGTCGCCGCGGCCACCGCGCTGCGAGCGGCGGGCGACGGCATCGACACCCTCGTGCTGAGCGCCGACCGCACGGACACCCTCGGCGCGGCGCTGGGCACGGCGACGGGACCGGTCCCGGTCCGGGCCGCTGACCGCCTCACCGCCTGGCGGCCGGACGCCACCGAGCGCTTCCGGGAGGACCTCACCGCCTTCCAGAGCCGCGCCGCGAACGTCCTCGACCTGCTCGGCGCCGCCCGGCTGGACGCCGAGGAGGTCACCCCGCTCCCCGGCGCCGAGGAGCTGTCCTTCCTGCGCGCCCTGCGGGACGCGGCCCTCTCCGAGCGGTACGACCTGCTCGTCGTCGACCTGCCGCCCGCCTCCCGGGCCCTCGCCCTGCTCTCCCTGCCGGAGGAACTGCGCCGCTACCTGCGCCGCCTCCTGCCGCCCGAGCGGCAGGCGGCCCGCGCCCTGCGCCCCGTCCTCGGACGGCTCGCCGGGGTCCCCATGCCCGCGGACTGGCTGTACGAGACGGCCGGCCGCTGGGACGTCGAACTCGCCGCCGTGGAATCCGTCCTCGCCGACCGCGACACCGCCGTCCACCTGGTCGCCGAACCGGGCCCGGCCGCCGCCGACGCCGTACGCGGCGCCCGCCTCGGACTCGCCCTGCGCGGTCTGCGCACCGAGGCGCTGATCGCCAACCGCGTCCTGCCCGAGACCGCCCACGACCCCTGGCTGGCCGGCCTCACCGCCCAGCAGGGCAAGACCCTCGCCGAGTGGCACGAGTCGTACGACGTGCACGCCGTCGCCCACCTCGGCCGTGACCCGCGCGGCGCCGACGACCTCGCCGCGCTCGCCGTGCCCGGCGTCAACCCGGCACCCGCGCCCGTCGAGTGGCCGGTCACCGACCGGATCACCGAGGACGGCGTCCTGGTCTGGCACATCCCGCTGCCCGGCGCCATACGGGACGAACTCGACCTCATCCGGCGCGGGGACGAACTCGTGATCACGGCCGGCCCGTTCCGCCGGATCGTCCCGCTGCCCTCCGCCCTGCGCCGCTGCACCGTCGCGGGGGCCGCCCTGCGCGAGGGCGAGCTGCGCATCAGGTTCGCGCCCGACCCGGGCCTGTGGCCGCGCGGGACCTGACGGACGATGAACCGGCGAGACCCCTTCGGGTAACGTCGTAGGGGCGAAACGTAGTCAGGAGACCGTCATGAGCGAAGAGCGCCCCACGCCCGACGACTCCGAACCGGAGGCGGCCGACCAGGTACGGGCGACCGACGCCGACGCCTGGGCCACGGCCTGCGCCGAGGACCTCGCGGCGGAGAAGGCCCGCCGCCGGGCCGAACACGGGCCGCCCCCCGGCTCGGCCGCGGAGGAACTGCGCAGGCTCGTCGACGCGGTCGCCGACAAGCTGTCCGGCATCCAGTCCCCGCTGCTCGGCGCGGTCGCCGGACCCGCCGCCCAGCAGGTGGTCCGGCAGGTCGTACAGCAGGCCAAGGCGGCCGTCGAGCCCGTCATGGAGCGCAACCCCGACGTCTTCGACCACCTGGCGGCGGCCGGGACCGAACTGCTGGCCGCCTACCGCTCGGCCGTCCAGGCCCAGGAACAGCGCTGGACGTCCCGTCCGGGAGGCCTCCAGGACGCCCCTAGGCCCGACTGGGACGATCGCGGCGACCGGGGTGAGGGCACCGGTCCAGGGGAGCGCATCGACTTGGACTGACGGCTGACGGCAGGGCCTCGGGTACGGTTGGCGGTAGCGGGGCTCGACCGAAACTGAGGGATTCATGGGACTCACCATCGGCGTCGACATCGGCGGCACGAAGATCGCGGCCGGCGTGGTCGACGAGGAAGGCAACATCCTCTCGACCTTCAAGGTGCCGACCCCGGGTACGCCCGAGGGCATCGTGGACGCCATCGCCTCGGCCGTGGAGGGCGCCCGCGCCGGGCACGAGATCGTCGGCGTGGGCATCGGTGCCGCCGGCTACGTCAACCGCCAGCGCTCCACGGTCTACTTCGCGCCCAACATCGACTGGCGCCAGGAACCGCTGAAGGAGAAGGTCGAGGCCCGCGTGGGCCTCCCGGTCGTCGTCGAGAACGACGCCAACGCCGCCGCGTGGGGCGAGTACAAGTTCGGCGCCGGCAAGGGCCACCGCAACGTCATCTGCATCACGCTCGGCACCGGCCTCGGCGGCGGCATCATCATCGGCAACAAGCTGCGCCGCGGCCACTTCGGCGTGGCCGCCGAGTTCGGCCACATCCGGATGGTCCCCGACGGCCTGCTGTGCGGCTGCGGCTCGCAGGGCTGCTGGGAGCAGTACGCCTCCGGACGCGCCCTCGTCAGATACGCCAAGCAGCGCGCCAACGCCACCCCCGAGCTCGCCGAGATCCTGCTCGCCCTCGGCGACGGCACCCCCGACGGCATCGAGGGCAAGCACATCTCCATGGCCGCCCGCCAGGGCGACCCGGTCGCCGTCGACTCCTACCGCGAGCTGGCCCGCTGGGCCGGCGCCGGCCTCGCCGACCTCGCCTCCCTCTTCGACCCCTCCGCCTTCATCGTCGGCGGCGGCCTCTCGGAGGAGGGCGAGCTGGTCCTCGACCCGATCCGCAAGTCCTACAAGCGCTGGCTGGTCGGCGGCAACTGGCGCCCGGTCGCCGACGTGATCGCCGCGCAGCTCGGCAACAAGGCGGGCCTCGTCGGCGCGGCGGACCTGGCCCGCGAGCCCGACCCGATCATGTAAAAGACGTATGACGCACAGGGGCGCGAGGTCACGGACCTCGCGCCCCTCTCCGTTGGGCGTACATTGATCGCCATGGAGCCGCTGCCGAACTCCCTGACCGAGCCGGACGGTTCAGCCGTCATCCGCGTCCTCAGCTACAACATCCGCTCCATGCGCGACGACACCGACGCCCTCGCCCGCGTCATCACCGCCTGCGCCCCCGACCTCGTCCTCGTCCAGGAAGCCCCCCGCTTCTTCCGCTGGCGCAAGAAGCTGGCCCGCCTGGCGGCCGCCTCCGGCCAGGTCGTCCTCACGGGCGGCGCGACGGCCGCGGGGCCGGCGGTCCTCTGCTCGCTGCGGGCCACCGTGGAGCGGACGGAAGACGTACTCCTCCCGCTCACCCCCGGACTGCACAGGCGCGGCTTCGCCACGGCGGTGGTCCGCTTCGGCGGCGCCCGCCTCGGCGTCCTGAGCTGTCACCTCAGCCTCCAGAAGGAGGAGCGGTACGAGCAGGGCGGCATGCTCCTCGACCGCCTGGCCGGCCTCGGCACCCCGCACGCCATCGCGGGCGGCGACCTCAACGAGCGCCCCGACGGCCCGGCCTTCCGGCGGCTCGCCGAGACCCTCCACGACTGCCGGGCCACCGCCCCCTGGGGCGGCGAACACACCTGGACCCGCGACGAACCCCACCGCCGCATCGACGCGATCTTCGCCACGAAGGGCATCGAGGTACTGGGCTGCGGGGTACCGCTGGGCCTTCCCGGAGTGACCGAGGCCGATCTCGCGAGGGCGACGGACCACCTGCCCGTGCTGGCGGCGCTTCGGGTGCCCGCGGCCTGAGCGCGAGCCTCTGCGTCGAGGGCGGCCACGGACCGTCTCCCGGTCCGTGGCCGCCCTCAGAATCCCGACCGTGTAAAGCGTCGCTCAGACAACCGCGCCCCGGCCCGGATCGTCGTCCTCGTCGTCGGGCCGCATCCGCACCACCAGCGCGGTGAAGCCGCCGAGGAAGCCGCCGATGCCGAGGGTCGCCAGCCACCAGGTCATGTCCCAGCCGAGCAGCACGGCCAGCAGGAGCAGGATCGGTCCGCCGACCACACCGAGCCAGGCGAACTTGGCGGTGGTGTCGGCGGCGGGCAGCGGCGGCGGCTCGGGCGGTACGAAGTGACCCTCGTCGTCCTCGTCGAAGTCGTCCTCGGACGCCTCGGGCGCCGTGTAGTCGCGTGGCCCGACCCCGGGTGCGAAGGAGACGGAGCTGCCCAGCGGCCCGGCGGGCGGCCGCCGCTGCTCCTCGCCGTCGTCCGTGTCCCTGTCCGTGCCCCTGTCCGTGTCCCTGTCCGTGTTCCTCTTGAGCTTCTTCTCGAGATCCTTCTCGACGCCCTTCTCGACGTCGTTCTCGGGCAGCGCGAGATCCTCCACCGGCCTGAACGGCCTGGTGCCCGGCGGGTCCGGCGGCTCCTCGCCGTACCCGGCGACGATCGCCGCCCAGGCGGCCGCCTCGTCGAAGGGCACACCCTTCTCGTCCGGCTCGCGGTCCTCGCGGTCGGACTCGTGCTCAGCCAACTGCGGCCGTCCCTTCCTTGCCGACACTGGGTGCGAGCCGGCCGATGAAGGCGAGGCTCTCCTCGAAGATCCGGTCCGCATCGTGGTCCAACGTCGCCACGTGGTAACTCTGTTCCAGCACGACCTCCGTTACGTCCGTGGATGACACCCGGCTCAGGATGCGGGCCGAATCGACCGCCGGCACCACATGGTCGTGCGCACTGCGCAGGAGCAGCAGCGGCTGGGTGACCTGCGGCAGCTCGCCGTCCACCAGCCGGAAGAAGTTCCGCAGGGAGTGCGCGGCGTGCAGCGGCACCCGGTCGTACCCCAGCTCCGCCGCGCCCCCTTTCGCGATGTCGCTCGCGATGCCCTTCGTCGTACGGACGAGATGCCGGGCCACCGGAAGCGCGTACGCGGACAGGCCGTGCACCTTGTTCGCCGGATTGACGACCACGACGCCCTCTACGAGCTCCCCGTGCTTCGCGGCGAGCCGCAGCGCGAGCGCCCCGCCCATCGACAGGCCCGCCACGAACACCCGCTCGCACCGCTCACGCAGCAGACGCAGCTCGTGGTCGACCTCCGCGTACCAGTCCTGCCAGCCGGTGACCTGCATGTCCTCCCAGCTCGTGCCGTGCCCGGGCAGCAGCGGCAGCGAGACGGTCAGACCGTGCGCCGCGTGCTGCTCCGCCCACGGGCGCAGCGACTGGGGTGAGCCGGTGAAGCCGTGGCAGAGGAGGACACCCACCGGACCGCCCTCATGGCGGTACGGCTCGGCTCCGGGGAGAACCGGCACGTCGGTCTCCTGTTCATGAGAAGGGACTTCCAGAGGAGGTGCTTCGAGAGAAGGGTGTGAACGACTCCAGGTGTTGCTTCACCGTACGCGACCGCACTGACACCGACCAGGGCCGTCGGCGCCTTTGACGGCGGAGCGGGTTAAGGTCTCATCGACGGAAACAGGAGGCACTCGGTTGTTGTACGGCACGATGAAGGTCGCCATCGGGGGACCGCTGAAGGTCGCCTTCAGGCCCTGGGTGGAAGGCCTCGAGAACGTTCCGGCCGCGGGTGCCGCCATTCTGGCGAGCAACCACCTGTCGTTCTCGGACTCGTTCTTCCTGCCCGCCATCCTCGACCGCAAGGTCACCTTCATCGCGAAGGCGGAGTACTTCACCACGCCCGGCGTGAAGGGCCGGCTCACCGCTGCCTTCTTCAAGGGTGTCGGCCAGCTCCCCGTCGACCGCTCCGGCGCGCGGGGCGCCGGCGAGGCGGCGATCAAGAGCGGGATAGAGGTCCTGGAACGCGGTGAGCTGTTCGGCATCTATCCCGAGGGCACCCGCTCGCCCGACGGCCGACTGTACCGGGGCAAGCCCGGCGGCCTCGCCCGCGTGGCCCTCGCCACCGGTGCGCCGGTCATCCCCGTCGCGATGATCGACACGGAGAAGATCCAGCCGCCCGGGAAGGTCATGCCGAAGCTGATGCGGCCCGGCATCCGCATCGGCAAGCCCCTGGACTTCAGCCGCTACCAGGGCATGGAGCACGACCGCTTCGTGCTGCGCGCGGTGACCGACGAGGTCATGTACGAGATCATGAAGCTCTCCGGCCAGGAGTACGTCGACATGTACGCCACCGCCGCCAAGCGTCAGATCGCGGACGCGGCGAAGGCGTCCAAGGAGGCGGAGAAGGCCGAGAAGGCGGAGAAGAAGAAGGCCGAGTCCTAGCCGGGGGAGCCGGGGCGTCGGGGGAGTCGGGGCGAGGGGGGACATGGCCAGGCGCGAGCGAGTCATGCGGATGTCGGTCGAGCTGCCGCTGTGGCGTGCGCTCACCGGCTACCGGGTGCTGACGATGCTGTACGCGATCGGTCTGTGCGCCACCGCGTACGACCAGTTCGTCCGCCCCTGGGTCGCGATCGCCTACTACGTCGTCCTGGTCGGGTGGACCCTGGCCACGCTGCCCCGGGTGGCGAACGCGGCGAGCTGCACCAAGCGCTTCCTCGCCGCCGACCTGACGATCGCGCTCACCGGCATCCTGCTCACCCCGCTCGCCGACGCCCACCACCGGATCGCCGAGGGCGGGCCGACGCTGCCGTCGATATGGACCGCCGGATCGGTGCTGGCCTTCGCGCTCAAGGGCGGCTGGCGCTGGGCGGCCCTGGCCTCCACGCTGGTCGCCGTCGCCAATCTGGTCGAGCGCGGCCGTCCCGCCCGCGACACCGTGCACAACGTGATCCTCGTGTGGGTCGCGGCCATCGCCATCGGCTACGTGGTCGAGGTGGCCCGCGCCTCCGAGCGCACCCTCGCCCGCGCCCTGGAGATCGAGGCCGCCACCAGGGAGCGGGAGCGGCTGGCCCGGGACATCCACGACAGCGTGCTCCAGGTACTGGCCATGGTGCAGCGGCGCGGCGCGGTCATCGGCGGCGAGGCGGCCGAGCTGGGCCGGATGGCGGGGGAGCAGGAGGTGGCGCTGCGCACGCTGGTCTCCGGCGGCCTGGTGCCCGTACCGCGTGCCTCCGAGGACCCGGCCGAGGGGGCGGTGGTACGGGCGGTGGACGAACCGGACGACACCGCCGGCCCCGGCGGCCCGGTCGACCTGCGCTCGCTGCTCGCCCCCTTCGCCGGCGCCCGGGTCAGCCTCGCCGAACCCGGCGCTCAGGTGCCGCTGCCGGCCGGCGCGGCACGGGAGCTGGCCGCGGCCGTCGGCGCCGCCCTGGACAACGTCCGGCGGCACGCGGGCGAGGACGCGCGGGCCTGGATCCTGGTCGAGGACGAACCGCACGAGGTCGTGGTGACCGTACGGGACGACGGTCCCGGCATCCCGGAGGGGCGGCTCGCCCAGGCCGAGGGCGAGGGGCGGCTCGGGGTGGCCCTGTCCATCCGGGGGCGGCTGCGCGACCTCGGCGGCAGCGCCGAGCTGCTGTCGACTCCGGGGCAGGGCACGGAAGTCGAACTGAAGGTACCGAAGGACCAGACGGACCGGGAGGGTCGGGAGGACCAGAAGGCCCCGAAGGTCTCCCGGGGGAAGGCGGACAAGCGATGACGGAGCAGCGGGACCCGATCAGGGTCATGGTGGTCGACGACCACCCGATGTGGCGTGATGCCGTCGCCCGGGACCTGGCCGAGTCCGGCCTCGATGTGGTCGCCACCGCCGGGGACGGCGAACAGGCGGTGCGCCGCGCCAAGGCCGCCGCGCCCGATGTCCTCGTCCTGGACCTCAACCTGCCCGCCAAGCCGGGCGTCCAGGTCTGCAAGGAACTGGTGGCCGCCAACCCGGCGCTGCGTGTGCTGGTGCTGTCGGCGAGCGGTGAGCACGCCGATGTCCTGGAGGCGGTGAAGTCCGGCGCGACCGGCTATCTGCTGAAGTCGGCGTCCACGGAGGAACTGCTGGACGCGGTGCGCCGAACGGCGGTCGGCGACCCGGTCTTCACCCCCGGCCTCGCCGGACTCGTCCTCGGCGAGTACCGCAGGCTCGCCTCCGAGCCCGCCCCCGCCCCGGACACCGACGAACCGAAGGCGCCCCGGCTCACCGAGCGCGAGACCGAGGTGCTGCGGCTGGTCGCCAAGGGCCTGAGCTACAAACAGATCGCCGAGCGCCTGGTCATCTCGCACCGCACCGTGCAGAACCACGTCCAGAACACCCTGGGCAAGCTCCAGTTGCACAACCGGGTCGAGCTCGTGCGGTACGCCATAGAGCGCGGGCTTGACGACGAGTAAAGCGAACGCCCGACAGTTCACCGGAATTGCCCTTCCCGCCTCTCCCTGTGTGACGCGCATCACGGCTACCGTGACTCTGCGTCAGGCAACCGCTGCGAAGGGACATTTCCATGCGGGTCGGAGTACTGACCGGAGGCGGCGACTGCCCCGGGCTCAACGCCGTCATCCGGGGCATCGTGCGCAAGGGCGTACAGGAGTACGGCTATGACTTCGTCGGCTTCCGGGACGGCTGGCGAGGGCCCCTGGAGGGCGACACCGTCCGCCTCGACATCCCCACCGTGCGGGGCATCCTGCCGCGCGGCGGCACGATCCTCGGCTCCTCGCGGACCAACCCCCTCAAGCAGGAGGACGGCGTCCGCCGGATCAAGGACAACCTCGCCAAGGAGGAGGTCGAGGCGCTGATCACGATCGGCGGCGAGGACACCCTCGGGGTGGCCGCGCGGCTGTCGGAGGAGTACGGCGTGCCGTGCGTGGGCGTGCCCAAGACCATCGACAACGACCTCTCCGCCACCGACTACACCTTCGGCTTCGACACCGCGGTCGGTATCGCCACCGAGGCCATCGACCGGCTGCACACCACCGCCGAGTCCCACATGCGCGTCCTGGTCTGCGAGGTGATGGGCCGTCACGCCGGCTGGATCGCCCTGCACTCCGGGCTCGCGGGCGGCGCCAACGTCATCCTCATCCCCGAGCAGCGCTTCGACCTCGACCAGGTCTGCGCCTGGATCACCTCCCGCTTCAAAGCCTCCTACGCCCCGATCGTCGTGATCGCGGAGGGCGCCATGCCGAAGGACGGCGACGTGGTCCTCAAGGACGGCTCGCTCGACTCCTTCGGACACGTCCGGCTGTCCGGGGTCGGCGAGTGGCTGGCCAAGGAGATCGAGAAGCGCACCGGCAAGGAGGCCCGCACGACCGTGCTGGGGCACATCCAGCGCGGCGGCACCCCCAGCGCCTTCGACCGCTGGCTCGCCACCCGCTTCGGCCTGCACGCCATCGACTGCGTCCGCGAGGGCGACTTCGGCAAGATGGTCGCCCTGCGCGGCACCGACATCGTCCGCGTCCCCATCGCCGAGGCCACGGCGAAGCTGAAGACGGTGGACCCGGCCCTGTACGCCGAGGTCGGCGTCTTCTTCGGCTGACATCTGACGGCTGACGGCCCGCTCAGGGCCCGGGAGCCATGAGGTTCCCGGGCCCGCCCGCTCAGCTCGTGCTGCTCGTCGTGCGGAGCCGGGCGATCAGCTCTCGTACGACCGCCGCCCCGTTCAGGGTCAGCACCGACTCCGGGTGGAACTGCACCCCGGCGAACCCGGGGCCCCGTACGGCGTGCACCTCGCCGTTCTCCGCCCGGCTCACCTCGACCCCGTGCGCGGCCAGCTCCCGGGCGGTCTCCTCGTCGCAGTGGGCGACGAAGCTGTTGTAGAAGCCGACGGTCTCCGGCCGCCCGAAGAGGTCGATCGTCGTCTGCGCCCCCTGGTACGGCACCTGCTTGCGCACGAGGCCAAGGCCCAGCTCGGCCGCGATCAGCTCGTGGCCGAGGCAGACCCCGAGCACACCGTGCCGGTGCTCCCGGATCACCTCGGCGGCAAGGGCGCGCAGGAGGCGCATCTTCGGGTCGGTCAGGTCCGAGGGGTCACCCGGACCCGGCCCGAGCACCACCGGCCCCTCGTGCGCGAGCACCGCCTCCCGCAGACCCGGCTCGTCGTACCGCCGGACGGTCACCTCGAGGCCGCCGGAGCGCAGCACGTGCGCCAGCATCGCCGTGAAGGTGTCCTCGCCGTCGATGACCAAGGCGTGCCCCGTCAGCTCCTGCGACGGCTCCTGCATCCGCAGCCAGAAAGGGGCCAGCGCGGTCCGGCGCCCGTCGAGCGCGGCCCGCACCCGGGGGTCGTCGGCGAGACGCGGGCGCGCGGACTGCGCGCGAGGCCTGGACGGACGTACGCCCAGCGCCGCCAGGACGCCCGCCGCCTTCGCGTGCGTCTCGGCGACCTCACCCGCCGGGTCCGAGCCGCGGACGAGCGTGGCGCCGACCGGAACGCGCAGCCGGCCGTCGCGGGAGATGTCCGCCGTGCGGATCAGGATCGGGGAGTCCAGGGTCTGGGCGCCCCCGGAGTCCCGGCCGAGGAGGGCCAGCGCGCCCGCGTAGTAACCGCGGCCCCCGACCTCGTGGCGCTCGATCACCCGGCACGCGTTCTGCACCGGCGACCCGGTGACCGTCGCCGCGAACATCGTCTCCTTCAGCACCTCCCGCACGTCCAGGGAGGACTTCCCACGCAGCTCGTACTCGGTGTGCGCGAGGTGCGCCATCTCTTTGAGCCGGGGACCGACCACGACCCCGCCCATGTCGCCGACGGTGCACATCATCTTGAGCTCCTCGTCGACGACCATCGACAGCTCCTCGATCTCCTTGCCGTCGGCGAGGAAGCCGAGCAGGTGCTCGGGCGTGGGCCCCTCGGCCGGATAGCGGTACGTCCCGCTGATCGGGTTCATCACCACCGTTCCGCCGGACATCCGCACATGCACCTCCGGGCTCGCGCCGACCAGCGTGCGGTCCCCGGTGTGCACGACGAAGGTCCAGTACGCGCCCCGCTCGCCCTCCAGCAGCCGCCGGAACAGCGCGAGGGCGTCGCCTCTGGAGAACCCCGGGATCTGACCCTCGTACGTCCGCCGGATCACGAAGTTGGCGCCCTCGCCCCGCCCGATCTCCTCGCGCAGCACCCGCCCGACGATCTCCGCGTACTCCTCGTCGGGCACGTCGAAGCCGCCGCCCTCGACGCGCACGTCGTGCGAGGGGAGCTGGTCCAGCGCGTCGGCGAGCGGGATCTCGTACCGCTCCTCGGGAACCAGCACCGTGAGCGGTGTGCCGTCGTCGCGGACGTCGAAGCCGCGCTCGCGGATCTGCCGGAACGGCACGAGCGCGAGGCCCTCACCGGGCAGGTCGGCGAGGCGCTCCCGGGAGGTGACCGGACCGAGCAGCACCTCCACCGTGTGCTCCTCGCGGCCCGGTGTGCGACGGCGGAGCAGTGCGAAGGGACGGGACTCGGACAGCAGGTCCTTCAGATGCATGGGTCATCCTTCTCGACAGAGAGGAACGACCCCGGGAAACACCGAAGGCCGCCCCTCGGGCGGCCTTCGCGAAGTCTTGCGTACGCGCAGTCAGTGGGCCGCCGGATGAGCGGTCCACCACCAGTTCTGGTGGGAGTTCTGGTTCGAGTGCGCGAGCATGCCGGAACCATACCGCACCACCCGGCCGTCCGTAGGGTGATCGCGCCGTCTCACTTTTCGAGCTGGAGAAAAATCCTTCGACACGACCCCGTAGTGTTTACGAGGTGACCGTGAACGCTAAGACCAGCCCGAGTGCTGGCAACACCTGGCGAGACCTGCCCGCGGCGCAGCAGCCCGAGTACCCCGACACCGAGGCTCTGCGCGCAGTGATCGCGGACCTCGAGTCGTATCCGCCGCTCGTCTTCGCGGGCGAGTGCGACCAGCTGCGCGCCCGGATGGCGGCCGTCGCCAAGGGAGAGGCGTTCCTCCTCCAGGGCGGCGACTGCGCCGAGGCCTTCGACGCGGTGTCCGCCGACCACATCCGCAACAAGCTCAAGACGCTGCTCCAGATGGGCGCCGTCCTGACGTACGCCGCGTCCGTGCCCGTGGTGAAGGTCGGCCGTATCGCCGGCCAGTACTCCAAGCCGCGCTCCAAGCCGACCGAGACCCGCGACGGCGTGACGCTCCCGACCTACCGGGGCGACTCCGTCAACGGCTTCGACTTCGACGAGGCCTCCCGCGTCCCCGACCCGGAGCGGCTGAAGCGGATGTACCACGCGTCCGCCTCCACCCTGAACCTGGTGCGTGCCTTCACCACCGGCGGCTACGCCGACCTGCGCCAGGTGCACGCCTGGAACCAGGACTTCGTGAAGTCGTCCCCGTCCGGCCAGCGCTACGAGCAGCTGGCCCGCGAGATCGACAACGCGCTGAACTTCATGCGGGCCTGCGGCACCGACCCGGAGGAGTTCAAGACCGTCGAGTTCTTCTCCTCGCACGAGGCGCTGCTGCTGGACTACGAGTCGGCCCTCACCCGGGTCGACTCCCGCACCGGTCAGCTGTACGACGTCTCCGGGCACATGGTGTGGATCGGTGAGCGCACCCGCCAGCTGGACGGCGCGCACATCGAGTTCGCCTCGAAGATCCGCAACCCGATCGGCATCAAGCTCGGTCCGACGACGACGGCCGAGGAGGCGCTCCAGTACATCGAGCGCCTCGACCCGGACCGCGAGCCGGGCCGCCTCACCTTCATCGTCCGCATGGGCGCCGACAAGATCCGCGACCATCTGCCGCAGCTCGTCGAGAAGGTCACGGCGTCCGGCGCGACGGTGGCCTGGGTGACCGACCCGATGCACGGCAACACCTTCGAGGCGGCCTCCGGGCACAAGACCCGCCGCTTCGACGACGTGCTCGACGAGGTCAAGGGCTTCTTCGAGGTGCACAAGGGCCTCGGCACCCACCCGGGCGGCATCCACGTCGAGCTCACCGGTGACGATGTCACCGAGTGCGTGGGCGGCGGCGACGAGATCTTCGTCGACGATCTGCACCAGCGCTACGAGACGGCCTGCGACCCGCGTCTGAACCGCAGCCAGTCCCTGGACCTGGCGTTCCTCGTCGCGGAGATGTACCGCGACCAGTAGTCCTGGTGGTTCTCGATGGGGCGCGGATCACACACGATCCGCGCCCCTCTCCACTTTTGCGGGTACGGGCGGCCGGGTAAGGTTAGGTTTGCCTCACCGAAGAAAGCGGGATGGCAGTAAGACCAGTGATCCCGTCGGGAGGTGAATCCGCGTGTTCGTCTGCAGCTGCTTCGGCGTCACCGAGGCGCAGGTGAAGAAGCATGCGGAGGACGGCGCCTGCACCCCCCGGCAGATAGCCTCGGCCTGCAAGGCCGGCACGGACTGCGGCTCGTGCGTCCGCCGGATCCAGGCCATTCTCGGCCGCGGCGCCTGCCCGCGCCGGGAGCCGGCCGACGAGGGCCGGCCGGTACTGGCGGACCTCCCGGACGCCGCCTGACTCTCCGCCCTGGCTCTCCGCGCTAGCTCTCCGGCTGTTCGATCAGCTGGGCGATGTAGAGCGCCTCGCCGAGCTTCTCCAGCAGCTCCAGCTGGGTGTCGAGGTAGTCGATGTGGTGCTCCTCGTCGGCGAGGATGTCCTCGAAGATGTTCGCGGACGTGATGTCGCCCTTCTCGCGCATCACCTTGATGCCCCGCTTGAGCCGGTCGATCGCCTCCACCTCGATCTGCCTGTCCGCCTCGAACATCTCCTTGACCGTCTGCCCGACGCGCACATGGAACAGGCGCTGGTAGTTCGGCAGCCCCTCCAGGAACAGGATCCGGTCGGTGAGCACCTCGGCGTGCTTCATCTCGTCGAACGACTCGTGCCGGGTGTACTTCGCGAGCTTCGTCCAGCCGAAGTTCTCCTGCATCTTCGCGTGCAGGAAGTACTGGTTGATCGCCGTGAGCTCGCCGGTGAGCTGCTCGTTGAGGAACTCGATGACCTCGGGATCGCCCTGCATCGCAGCGGCTCCTTCCACATGGGGAACAAGGGAGGTTGCGGCGGCATGATTGCATCGGTGTTGATGATCGTCCAGTAAGTGCGCACTTAGTAAGTAAATGGATGCTTGGCGCTGCTTGCCCCGTTTTCGCGCCTCCCTGGTCATGTGCACTGCCCGGGGTCTGTCAGGATGGAGACATGGGTCAGCCGGAGGAGCGCGAGTCTGGAGAATCGGGAGAGGCCGTAGGGCCCGGGCTTCCGCCGGGGCAGCGACTCCAGCGCGGCTGGCCGGTCACGCACTACGGGCCCGTGCCCAAGTTCCGGCCCGAGCGCTGGGAGTTCCGGGTCTTCGGCGCCACCGCCGACGGTGCGAAGCACTGCTGGACCCACGAGGAGTTCACGGCGCTGCCGTACACCACCGTCGTGGCCGATCTGCACTGCGTCACCAAGTTCAGCATGCTCGGCGCCGAATGGGGTGGCATCCCGGCCCGGACGATCCTTCAGGCCGCCCCGCCCGCGCCGGACGTCACCCATGTGATGGTCTGGGCGGAGTACGGGTTCAGCTCCAACCTCCGCCTGCCGGACTTCGCCTCCGAGCGCACGCTCTTCGCCACCCACAAGGACGGCGAACTCCTCACCGCCGAGCACGGCTTCCCGCTCCGCCTCGTCGTCCCCCACCTGTACGCCTGGAAGGGCCCCAAGTGGGTCCGCGGCATCGAGTACATGACCACCGACCGCCGCGGCTTCTGGGAGGAGCGCGGCTACCACAACATCGGCGACCCCTGGAAAGAGCAGCGGTACTCCTACCAGGAGGGCCCGGGGGACGGGCCGGAACTCTGACCGGCGCTCCCGCCGTCAGCCGTCCCTGAGCTTCTTCAGGCGCTCCACGTCGGCCGCGTGGCCCTCCTTGCCGCCGGGCGTCTCGATGATCAGGGGGACGCCCGCGGTCGCCGGGTGGGTCATCAGGGCGCGGAAGGGGTCCTCGCCGATGTGGCCGGCGCCGATGTTCTCGTGGCGGTCCTTGTGGGCGCCCACCACGTCCTTGGAGTCGTTGGCGTGGATCAGCTTCAGCCGGCCCTCGCCGACCGTGTCCACCAGCAGGTCCAGCGTCTGGTGCATGCCGCTCGGCCCGGTCAGGTCGTGCCCGGCGGCGAAGATGTGGCAGGTGTCCAGGCACACGCCCAGCTTCGGGTGGGCGTCCAGGGCCTCGAAGTACGGCCCGAAGTCCCAGGTGCGGGAGCAGAGCGAGGCACCCTGTCCGGCCGTGGACTCCAGCAGCAGATACGGATCGTCGTCGTGGGTGAGGTCGTCCAGCAGCGGCAGCAGATGCGCCCGCACCTGCTTCAGCGCCACCGACCGGTCCCGGCCGCCGGTCGCGCTCCCCGTGTGCACCACCACGCCGAGCGCGCCGATCTCCCGCCCCCGCCGCAGCGAGTGCCGCAGGGACTCCACCGACCGCTCCACGGTCGCCTCGGTGTGCGAGCCGAAGTTGATCAGATACGGCGCGTGAACGTAGGCCGGGATCGCCCCCTCCTCGCAGGCCTCGCGGAACGCCTCGTCCTGCCGGGGGTTCCCGGCGGGCGTGGCCCAGCCGCGCGGGTTGGCCACGAAGACCTGCACGGTCTCGGCCTTCAGATCACGGGCGTACGACAGCCCGACCGAGTGCAGGCCGCCGGCCACGGGCACGTGACCGCCCACGGGATTGCGGGCGGGAACGGGGGCGGGGGCCGGGTCGGGGCCGGGGGCGGCGGAGCCGGAGTGCTGCGGTGTCACCCCTTCAGGGTGTCATGGCCCGGGCCGCCCCCCGTCACCGGATGGTGATCGTGATCGTCGACCCCTTGGGCGCCTTCTCGCCGCCGTCCACGGACTGCTTCTTCACGGTGTCGCCGAACAGCCCGAGCAGCCCGCGGTCCTCGTCGACCTGGAAGCCGGCGGCCTCCAGCTGCTGGTGCGCGTCGTCCACGCTGTCGCCCACCACGTCCGGCACCTCGACCATGACCGGGCCCTTGGACACGGTCAGCGTCACCGTGTCGCCCTCCGCGGCCCGGCCGTCGCCCGCCGGGGTCTGCCGGGCGACCTTGCCCTTGTCGTACTCGGAGTTGACCTGCTGCGCGGACACCTTCACCTTCAGCCCGGCGCCCTGGAGCTCCTGCTTCGCGCTGTCCAGGTCGTCGCCGGTGACGTCCGGCACGTCGATCGGGCTGCCCTTGCTGACGGTCAGCGCGATCGCCGAACCCGCGTGCCGCACGGTGCCGGCGTCGGGGGCCGTGCGGATCACGGAACCGTTCGGCACGTCCTCGCTGAACTCCCGGGTGACCATGCCCGGCGCCAGTCCCACCGCCTTCAGCCGCTCCCGTGCCTCGGCCAGCTTCCGGCCCGACAGGTCCGGCACCTTCACGGTCTTCGGGCCGTCGGAGATCGTCAGCGTCACCGAGTCGTTGCTGCGGATGCGGGCGCCGGTCGCCGGGTCGCTGCTGATCACCGTGCCCTTCGCCACGGTGTCGTTGTAGGCGTGCTTGACCTGCTTGACCTTGAGCCCGGCCTTCTCCAGCCGCGCCTCGGCCTGCGCCTCGGTCTTCGTCACCAGCGGGGGGACCCGCGTGAACTGGCCGGAGTTGATGTACCAGATCCCCGCACCGACCCCGAAGACCAGCAGCACGGCCGCGACGACCGTGACGAGCCCGCGCCTCGGCCGCCCCGGCCGGCGCCCGGGCGGTTCGGCCGGCGGGGCCTGGAGCAGGCTGGTCCGGTTCAGGACCGCCCCCGGCTCGTCCGCCTCGTTGACCGGCAGCGGGCGAGATGGGGGTCCCCCCGCGCGAGCGGAGCCGAGCGTGGGGGACGTCAACGCGCGCGGGATCACACTCGTCCGGTCCTCGGCGTTGTCGTGCGGGCCGGAGATCGCCTGCGGCGGCACCACGTCCAGCCGCTCCTCACCGACCTGCGCGCGGGCCTCCCGCACCTGGGAGAGAAGGGCCACGGCGTCCTGCGGCCTGAGCTCGGGGGAGCGGGCGGTGGCGGCGGCGACCAGCTCGTCCAGTTCGTACGCCAGTCCCGGCACGGCGGCCGAGGGCGGCGGCACGTCCTCGTGGATGTGCTTGTAGAGGATCTGGGCCGGGGTGTCCCCGGCGTGCGGCTTGCCGCCGGTCAGCATCTCGTAGAGCACGACACCGCACGCGTACACGTCGACACGCGGATCCGCCGTCCCGTGCTCGACCTGCTCGGGCGCCAGGTACGACACCGTCCCGAGCACGGCGCCGGTCGTGCTGGTCACCGTGTCCACGGACCGCACGAGCCCGAAGTCGGCCACCTTGACCCGCCCGTCGTCCCCTATCAGGACGTTCTCCGGCTTCATGTCCCGGTGCACGAACCCGGCCCGGTGCGCGGCACCCAGCGCGGCCAGCACCGGCTCCAGGATGTCCAGCGCGGCCCGCGGCTGCAGCGCGCCCCGCTCCCGCAGCACGTCCCGCAGGGTGCACCCGGCGATGTACTCCATGGCCAGATACACGTACGACCCGTCGGCCCCCTGGTCGAACACCTGTACGACATTGGGGTGGGCGAGCCGGGCCACCGACTTCGCCTCCCGGATGAACCGCTCCACGAACGATCCGTCGGCCGCGAGCGTCGGGTGCATCACCTTGAGCGCGAGGACCCGGTCGAGCCGGGTGTCCAGCGCCCGGTAGACCGTGGCCATCCCGCCGACCGCGATCCGCGCGTCCACGCGGTAACGGCCGTCGAGCACCTGCCCGACGAGAGGGTCCTGAAGGGTCATATCCACGCAGGTGAGTCTACGAGCCAGGACCGACACCCCCACGGTTTCGGCCAGAACAGCACCCCGACTGCAGCCGACCTGTGACGCTTCCCACGACCGGAAGGCCGCCAACGGCGCCTGACCCCCACAGGAAACGTCCACCTGTCAACCAACTGGAAACGGGTGGTGCGTGGGTGGGAGACAAGAACGGGACTACAGCAAGGCCGCACTAGAAAGCGGGCCGCTCAGGATCAAGCACAGCCAAGCCCTCCGCAGGAGAGGACGCCGAGGCGAAGTGCCGCCGGGGAATCCGCCCCGCCCGCCGCGCCAGCCGCCCCGCCTCCACCGCGCGCCGCATCGCCTCCGCCATCAGAACCGGCTCCTGCGCCCGCGTGACCGCCGAGGCCAGCATCACCCCCGCACACCCCAGCTCCATCGCCAGCGCCACGTCCGACGCCGTACCGGCCCCCGCGTCCAGGATCACCGGCACGCGCGCGTGCTCGACGATCAGCTGGAAGTTGTGCGGATTGCGGATGCCCAGCCCGGACCCGATCGGCGACCCCAGCGGCATGATCGCCGCACACCCGGCGTCCTCCAGCTTCCGCGCCAGCACGGGATCGTCATTGGTGTACGGCAGCACCGTGAACCCGTCGTCGACCAGCGTCTCCGCCGCCTCCAGTGTCTCGATCGGATCCGGCAGCAGCGTGCGCTCGTCCGCGATGACCTCAAGCTTCACCAGGTCGGTCCCCAGTGCCTCGCGTGCCAGCCGGGCGGTGAGCACGGCCTCCCCGGCGGTGAAGCATCCCGCGGTGTTCGGCAGCACCCGGATGCCGAGCCGTTCCAGCACGGACAGCACCGAGCCGTGCACGCCGGGGTCCACCCGACGCATCGCCACGGTCGTCAGCTCCGTGCCGGAGGCGACCAGCGCCCGGTCCAGCACGTCGAGGCTGGGCGCACCGCCCGTACCCATGATCAGGCGGGACGTGAAGGACGTACCGCCGAGGACGAAGGGGTCGTCGGCCATGGTCAGCCTCCCTGGACGGCGGTGAGGACTTCGACGCGGTCCCCCTCGGCCAGGGCCGTGGACGGCCACTGCGCGCGCGGGACGACGGTTTCGTTGAGCGCGGCGGCCACACCGCGCGGCGCCGCGGTGAGGGACT
Source organism: Streptomyces sp. NPDC020299 (assembly GCF_044387825.1). NCBI lineage: Bacteria > Bacillati > Actinomycetota > Actinomycetes > Kitasatosporales > Streptomycetaceae > Streptomyces > Streptomyces sp. NPDC020299. The sequence goes on along the minus strand of NZ_JBIRWL010000004.1, from coordinate 241,105 downwards.
TCACGAGGGTGTCGAGAGCGGTGCCCGGGGCGACCTCCCGGCGCTCTCCGTTGACGGAAATGGTGAGCGGGTTGTTCATACGGGCAGCTCCGTGCGGGCCTCGCTGAAGCGCTTGAGGGTGAACGGCCGGGCTTCCTCGGGCAGTTCGCCGGTGGTCAGGGCGTGCGCCAGGGCGTCCCCGGTGACCGGCGTGAGCAGCACACCGTTGCGGTAGTGCCCGGTGGCCAGCAGCAGCCCGTCCAGACCGGTCGGGCCGAGCAGCGGCGCGTTGTCGGGGGAGCCGGGGCGCAGTCCGGCCCGGGTCTCGGTGAGCGGCAGCTCGGTGATGCCGGGCACCAGCTCGTGCGCGTCGCGCAGCAGCTGGTACACCCCGCCCGCGGTCACCGTCGTGTCCCAGCCCAGTTCCTCGCTGGTGGCCCCGACGACCAGCTCGCCGTTCTCCCGGGGCACCAGATAGACGTGACTGCCGCGCACCACGGCCCGTACGGTCCGGTTGAGGAACGGCGCGTACCGCTCCGGCACGGTCAGCCGCACTACCTGCCCCTTCACCGGCCGCACCGGCGGCAGCAGGTCCTCGGGCAGGCCCGCGAGCCGCCCGCTCAGGCTCCCGCCCGCCAGCACCACCTGGCCCGCGCGCAGCTCACCGCCGTCCGAGGCGGTGACGCCGGCCGCCCGGTCCCGTACGACGTCGAAGCGCTCGGCCCACACCCGGTGGAAGACCACACCGGCCCGCTCGCACGCGGCGAGCAGCGCGGCCGCCAGGCGGCGCGGGTCGATCTGGTGGTCGCCGTCCACCCGCAGACCCCCGCGCACGCCCGGCGCGAGCAGCGGCTCGAGGCGCCGGCACTCCCGCCCCGACAGCCACTCCGACTCCAGGCCGGAGCGGTGCTGAAGGGCGTGCAGTTCGCGCAGGTGGGCGCGGTCGTCGGCGTCCAGCGCGACGGCGAGCGTGCCGCATCTGCGGTAGCCGAGGTCCAGGCCGGTGAGCTCGGTCAGCTCGGCCGCGAAGTCCGGATAGCGGCGGGCCGACGCCAGGTTCAGGCCGAGCAGCGTCTGCTCGCCGTGGTGCAGTTCCGTGACGGCGGCCAGCATCCCGGCCGCCACCTGGGCGGCCCCGCCGCCCGGCGCCGGGTCCACCACGGCCGTGGCCAGGCCGCGCTGCGCGGCCCGCCAGGCGGTGACCAGGCCGATGATTCCGCCCCCGATGACGAGGACGTCGGACGTACGTGACGACATGGGCGTCCAGCCCCTCCCTTCGCCGGCATGACCCGGATCAGGTTCGTACGGTCGGAGGCCGCCAGCCTCCCTCTCAGCCCGGTGCGTCCGGGCTCCCGCGAGTGCTTGTACCGTACCCCCCGTAGCACGTGACGTGTAAGGAGGCCTCCGCCGATGGCCCGCTCGCTCGACGGTCTGATCCTCGCCCCCGTCGCGGACCAGGCGCCGGGGCAGGTGGGTACGCGCACCCGGTTCGCGTACCACGAGAAGGACGGCGAGATCTGGGCCGAGTACGCGGGCGGCGATGTCGTACGCGGGTGTCTGGTGGGCACCCGGGAGGGAGACCGGCTGGACTTCCGGTACGTGCAGCTGAAGCGGGACGGGACGACCTCCTCGGGGCACTGCGCGTCCACCGTCGTCGAGCTGCCCGACGGCCGGGTGCGGCTGAAGGAGACCTGGGAGTGGGAATCGCAGTCCGGAGCGGGTACGAGCGTTGTGGAACAGATCACTGAGCACGCCCCCTGACTGACGAAGAGTCAGTTGACTATGGTGATCGAGTGAGCGAGCAGACGCGGGAACAGGGCACGTCACAGGCGCGGCGCGTGGTCGTCGTCGGCGCGGGCATGGCCGGGGTGCAGACCGCCGTCGCCCTGCGCGAACAAGGCTTCCGGGACACCGTGACACTGATCGGCGCCGAACCCCACCAACCGTACGACCGGCCCCCGTTGTCCAAGGCCGTGCTGCTCGGCAAGGCCGAGGGCTCCGCCTTCGACGTCGACTTCGAGGCGCTCGGCATCGAACTCCTGCTCGGCCGCGAGGCGCTGGGCGTGCGCCCGGACGACCACGAGGTCGACACCGAGGCCGGGCCCGTGCCGTACGACGTCCTGGTCCTGGCCGCCGGCGCCGAACCGGTGCGGCTGCCCGGCACGGAGGGCGTCCCCGGCGTGCACCTGCTCCGCACCCTCGACGACGCCGAACGGCTGCGGCCGGTACTGGCCCGGCAGCACGACATCGTGGTCGTCGGCGCGGGCTGGATCGGCGCCGAGTTCGCCACGGCGGCCCGCGAGGCGGGCTGTGCGGTGACGGTCGTGGAGGCGGCGGACCGCCCCCTCGCCGGCGCGCTCCCGGCCGAGGTGGCCGCGCCGATGGTGCCCTGGTACGCCGACAGCGGCGCCGTGTTGCGCACCCACGCGCGCGTGGAGCGCGTCGAGCCGGGCGCGGTGGTGCTCGACGACGGCTCGCGGGTGGCCGCGGGCGCCGTCGTCGTCGGCATCGGCGCCCGCCCCGCCACGGCGTGGCTGGCCGGCTCCGGCATCGAACTCGGCGCGCACGGCGAGGTGGTGGCCGACGAGCACCTGCGGACCTGCGCCCCGGACGTGTACGCGGTCGGCGACTGCGCCTCCTTCCCCTCCCGGCGGTACGGGGAGCGGCTGCTCGTCCACCACTGGGACAACGCCCTCCAGGGCCCGCGCACGGTCGCCGCCAACATCATCGGCGAGACCCCCGCGGCCTACGACCCCGTGCCGTACTTCTGGTCCGAGCAGTTCGGCCGCTTCGTCCAGTACGCCGGTCACCACGGCGCGGCCGACCGCACCCTCTGGCGCGGCGACCCGGCCGGTCCCGCCTGGACGGTCTGCTGGCTGAAGGAGGACCGGCTGGTGGCCCTGCTCGCCGTGGGACGCCCGAGGGACCTGGCACAGGGGCGACGGCTGATCGAGGCGGGCACACCGATGCGGCCCGAGCTGCTGGCCGACCCGGCGAGGCCGCTGAAGAACGCCACGGCATAGGCCCGGGACCAGGGAAGTCGCCCCAGGTGGACCGGCCTGGCTTCCGAGTGTCAGTGGCAGATGGCAGGCTTGTTCCCGTGACCGAGATTGACGCGAAGACCGATGCTCTCGTCCCCGCCTGGCTGAACCTGCCCGACATCGCCGAAAAGCTCGGCGTCGAGGTGACACGTGTTCGGCACCTGGTCAAGGAGGGCCAGCTCATCGCCGTACGCCGTGGTGAGAACCGGGCTCTGCACGTCCCCGCCGCCTTCATCGACGGGGACAAGGTCGTCAAGGGCCTGTCCGGGACCTTGACGCTCCTCAGGGACGACGGCTTCACCGACGAAGAGATGCTGGAATGGCTCTTCACCCCGGACCCGAGCCTCCCCGGCACCCCCGCGCAGGCCCTGAGCGAGAATCGCGGCACGGAGGTGAAGCGCCGCGCCCAGGCGCTCGCCGTCTGACCCGAGCATCCGAACCGAACACCGTCCGGCGTACGGGCCGCGGCCCCGGGGGTCCCGGCCACGGTGGGTCACGGCCCGTACGCCGCCGACAGCGCACCGACAACGGGGGGACCCACGCATGTCTGACACTGCCGCCGGCACGGCCACCGCCCGCGAACGCCTTGCCGGCGCCCGGCTCTACCTGTGCACGGACGCCCGCAAGCGGCAGGGCGACCTCGCCGAGTTCCTGGACGCGGTACTGGCCGGCGGTGTGGACATCGTGCAGCTGCGGGACAAGGGCATGGAGGCGGCCGAGGAGCTGGAGCACCTCGCGGTCCTCGCCGAGGCCTGCGCCCGGCACGGCAAGCTGCTCGCGGTCAACGACCGCGCGGACGTCGCCCACGCCGCCGCCGCGGACGTGCTCCACCTCGGCCAGGGTGACCTCCCGGTCCCCGCGGCCCGCGCGGTCCTCGGCGCGGACGTCGTCATAGGCCGTTCCACGCACGCCGAGTCCGAGGCCGAGGCCGCCGCCGTCCAGGAGGGCGTCGACTACTTCTGCACCGGCCCGTGCTGGCCCACCCCCACCAAGCCCGGCCGGCACGCACCCGGCCTCGACCTGGTCCGGCACACCGCCGCGCTGGGCACCGACCGCCCCTGGTTCGCCATCGGCGGCATCGACCTGGGCAACCTCGACGAAGTGCTGGACGCGGGAGCCCGCAGGGTCGTCGTCGTCCGGGCGATCACACAGGCCCCGGACCCCGGAGCGGCAGCGGCGGAGTTCGCCAAACGGCTCCGGCAGGCGTGACGCCGTACCCGATCCGGTGTCCACGTCTGTCCAAGGGGTGGACAACAGGCCGACAATTCGGGCAAATTTCCGGCTCTCGGTTGGGGGACCGGCCGCCCCTGGCTAACCTGCCGGTATGGCCCTCGGAACCGCATCAACCAGGACCGATCGCGCGCGTACGGTGCGTGACATCCTCGGCACCGGCAAAACGACGTACTCCTTCGAGTTCTACGCGCCCAAGACCCCCCAGGGTGAGCGGAACCTCTGGAACGCGCTGCGCCGGGTCGAGGCGGTGGCGCCCGACTTCGTCTCCGTGACGTACGGCGCCGGCGGTTCCACGCGCGCCACCACGGTCAAGGAGACCCAGCAGATCGTCGTCGACACCACGCTGACGCCGGTCGCCCACCTCACCGCGGTCAACCACTCCATCGCCGAACTGCGCAACATCATCGGCCAGTACGCGGACGCCGGGATCCGCAACATGCTGGCCGTGCGCGGCGACCCGCCCGGCGACCCGATGGGCGACTGGGTGCCGCACCCCCAGGGTCTGACCTACGCGGCCGAACTGGTCCGGCTCATCAAGGAGTCCGGCGACTTCTGCGTGGGCGTCGCCGCGTTCCCGGAGATGCACCCGCGCTCCAGCGAATGGGACACCGACGTCGAGCACTTCGTGGACAAGTGCCGGGCCGGCGCCGACTACGCCATCACGCAGATGTTCTTCCAGCCGGAGTCCTATCTGCGCCTGCGCGACCGGGTGGCCGCCGCGGGCTGCGAGACCCCGGTCATCCCCGAGGTGCTGCCGGTGACCAGCGTGAAGATGCTGCAACGGTTGCCGAAGCTCAGCAACGCCGCGTTCCCGTCCGCCCTGAAAGAGCGGATCCTCACAGCGAAAGACGATCCGGCGGCGGTACGCTCCATTGGTATCGAATTCGCCACGGAGTTCTGCGCACGGTTGCTGTCCGAGGGAGTGCCCGGACTGCACTTCATCACGCTCAACAACTCCACGGCGACGCTGGAAATCTACGAGAACCTGGGCCTGCACCATCCCCCGCAGGCCTAGACCGGCCGCACCGCGATACGACACACTGCGTAGCGGTCACTGGGAGAGGGGCGTACATGGGCTGGACGGTCCTCTACATCGCGTTCGGCATCGTCGCGCTGTGGTTGCTGGGTGAGGTGCTGCTGCAGTACAAGGCGCGGCTGCGCTGGCGGCTCCTCGCCTTCGTCGGCTTCGTCGGTGTCGTGTTCGGTGTGCTGATCCCGTCCGTGCCGGTCATCGGCCTGGGCGCGGCCGCCTTCGCGGTCGGGCAGACCTACGTCACGCTGTCGTTCCGCCGCGGCTTCGCCGCCGGCTGGGCGGTCAGCCGCCCGGACCCCGGCGCCACCGGCAAGAGCAAGCGCCGCCGCGGCGAATCCGAACACCAGGACCCGGTTCTCGACGCCTCCGCCGTCCAGGGGGCCCAGGCGGCCGGCTACGGCGACGCCGACGACGACTACGACCGCGACGACGTCTTCGCCCCCGCCGCCCGCTCCGCCGCACCCACCGCCGCGGAGACCACCGCGGTCTACGAGCCGCAGCCCATGCCCGACGAAACCGGTACGTACGGCATATACGGCGACTCCTTCTCAGGCTCCGCCCAGCCGTCCGCCACCCAGCACACCCAGCACACCCAGCACCAGGGCACCGACCAGTCGTACGCGTACGACTACTCCGGCTACGGCGAGCAGCAGTACGGCTACGACACCGGCGGCCAGCAGCAGTACAGCGGCTACTCCGACCCGTACGGCACCACCGGCTACGACCAGACGTACGGCGGCCAGCAGTACGACCAGCAGGGTTACGGCCAGGGCCAGTACGGCACCGGCGGCTACGGCGAGACCCCCGCGGACGGCGTCTGGGTCCCGCAGCAGCGCACCGACGGGTCCTACGGCGGTGAACTCCCCACCGAGCAGCCGTACCCGTACCAGACGAACGGTCAGCAGCAGGGGAACGGGTTCGACGAGCAGTACCGTTTCTGAGGCCCGCCGCTCCGGGGGCTCACTGCGAGCCGCGGAAGTCCGGCCCCTCCACGATCAGCCCCGCCACCAGCGCGCCGGACATCCCGGCGTGGGGGAGTCCACCGCCGGGGTGTGACCAGCCGCCCACCCGGTACAGGCCCGGCAGACGTGTGGTGTTCGCCGGGTGCAGGAAACGGCCGTCCGCGGCGGCGAGCGCGGGCGCGGGGACGGCTACGGAGCCCGTCTCGGCCCCGGTATGACCGGGCGTCCGCACCTCGTGCCAGATCAGCCGCTCGCGCAGGCCGGGAACAGCGGCCCCGGCGGCGTCCAGGACGAGGCCGGTGAAGCGCTGGACCAGGCTCTCCTCTTCCCAGCCCGCGTCCGTCGGCACCACCGCCTGGACGACCACCGACTCGTACGCGCCCTCCGGACGCAGGGCGGGGTCGTCGGGCCGCAGCACGGTCACCGTGGGCTGCACCGGCAGGTCGCCGCCGGGGGAGGCCAGGAAGTCCTGCTCGATCTCGGCGTCCGGCGCGTGCACGACCGTGCGGTGCGCGGTACCGGGCTCACGCTCGCCGCGCAGCGCCAGCAGCAGGGTGAATCGGCCCGGACGGGATGTCACGGTCTCCGCGCGCACATCCCCGTCCGCGTCCAGCGGATGCCTTGTCAGGCCCCGCAGCCGCACCGGGTCCACGTCCGCCACCACATGGTCGGCCTCCGCCACCGTGCCTCCCCCAGAGCCGAAAGCCTGGGAGGTGCCCCCAGACAGCTCCACCCCCGCCGCCCGGCCGTCCTTCTCCACGATGCCGGTGACCTCCGCGCCGAAGGTGAACTCCACCCGGCGGGCCACGCACCGCTCGTACACCGCGCGCGCCAACTCCCTTATGCCGCCGCGCACATACCAGCTACCGAAGGCGTGCTCCATGTACGGCAGTACGGCCGCGCTCGCCGGAGCGGTGCGGGGTTCGAGGCCGTACGCGAGCGCGTGGCTCTCCAGGAGCGCCGCGAGACGCGGGTCGCGCAGCTCCCACTCCCCGACCTCGGTGAGCGTGGACGCCCGCCGGGTGCGCAGCAGCCGCTTGTGCGGGACCGAGGGATAGGGGTCCCGCTCCGCCAGCACACGCCAGTTCGGCCACAGGGGCTCTTCCAGCAGCGGACGCCGGGTGCGGTCCCAGGCCTCGCGCGCCCGCACCAGGAAGTCCCCCCAGCGCCCGCCCGCGCCCGCGCCGAGCGCTTCGTCCAGGGCGGCGACGACACCCGCGCGGGAGGCGTTCGGCAACGACACCTCGGTGCCGTCCGCGAAGACGTGCCGGGACGACGGGTCGACCTGCACCAGCTCGACGCAGGCCTCCAGCGGCTCCTTGCCGGTCTTGACGAACAGGTCGCGGTAGACGGCGGGCAGGGGGAGCAGCCCGGGTCCGGTGTCGAAGCGGAACCCGTCCCGCTCGAACCGGCGCACCGCACCGCCGTACGTCTCCGTACGCTCGTACACCGCCACCCGGTGGCCCGCGACGGCCAGCCGGGCGGCGGCCGCCATCGCGCCCATCCCGGCGCCGATCACCGCAATCCGTGCCATGCCCGCGACTTTAGCGACCCCCACCGACAATCCCCGCCACGGGCTGGGGATGAGCGCGCAGGGCTGAGTATCCGTACCTAGTGCATGAGATGAGTACGCGCACGGATGGGCTGCCACCTGCGCGAACGAGAGAGTGGAGACACGGAGAAGGGGCGCGGCTCCGGCACCGGCGACACGGGGCGCCGGAACGGAGCGGCCCTCGATCCGCTCCTTCCGCCGATTCCGTCGGCGGAAGCGAGGCACGGGGGGACCCGGGGGACGACCGAACGGGGGGTCCGACGGGGGAACGTACGGGGGAGCACGAGGGAAGCGCCGGTTCGAGGTGGCCCGCGGGGGACGCGGCCACAACGGACCGGCGCTTAGCCGTGCACGCGCGCGTGCGGCTACCGCCGGGGCGCGCCGGCTCAGCCCTTACCGCTGACCCGCCCCTGGAGCAGCCGGGACAGCGCCGCGTGGACGTCGTCCAGGGACCGCTCCGGCTGGAACGACTTCCAGTCCAGCGCGGCCACCAGCACCATGCCGACCAGCGCGGCCGCGGTCAGCTGCACATCGATCTCCTCGCTGAACTCGCCGTTCGCCACGCCCTCGCGCAGCACGCCCTCCACGACGGCGACGGCCTCCTGCCGGACCACCATCAGCGTGGACTGCCAGGCGCGGTTCGTGCGCCACAGCTCGGCCACGTACAGCTGGGTGAAGGCCGGATAGCGGTCGATGAAGACCAGCCCGGCCCGGACCATCGCGTCCAGGGCGTCGACCCTGCTGCCGCCCTCGCGTGCCGTCCGCTCGGCCGCCTCGCGCAGGGACGCGGTGAGGAGGCCGACGCCGTGCCGCAGCAGTTCCTCGAAGAGAACCGATTTGCTCGCGAAGTTGTAGTAGACCGTGCCCTTCGCGACCCCGGCACGCTCGGCGATCTCGTCCACCGTGGTGGCGGAGAAGCCCTGTTCGGCGATGAGCGTGACGGCAGCCTCGTAGAGCTTCTGCCGGGTGGCCTCGCGGCGCGTGCTGCCACCCGACGTGGCGCTGCTGCTTTCCATGGCGTCGATTCTCACAGGAACGGCGTCCGAAGGGGACACGAAAGGCGAGGTCACAGGCTCAGCTCAGGATGCAGCCGGTCCAGCGTCCACACCTGGTGGCGGCGGGCCGACAGGGCGGTGAGCGCGAGGGCGCCCGCGGTGAACGCCGTCAGCACGCCGCAGGCCAGCCACACCGGGCCGAGGCCGCCGCCCGTGATGAGCCTGCGCAGGGCCTGCACGACGTAGCTCATCGGCAGGAACGGGTGGATCGCGTTGAAGAAGCGGGGACTGGTCTGCACCGGGTAGGTACCGCCCGCGGAGGTCAGCTGGAGCATGAGCAGGGCGAGCACCAGGATCCGGCCCGCCGCGCCGAAGCGCGCGTTCAGCCACTGCACGATCGCCGCGAAGCAGGCCGCCACCAGGAACAGGAAGCCCACCGTCCCGGCCGCCCGGGTCATCTCCAGGCCGATCGCCCAGTGCAGGACGGACATCAGGGCGGCCGTCTGGAGCACCCCGACCGCGGCCACCGGCAGCCAGCCCGCCAGCGCGGTCCGCCACGCGGACGAGCCGGCCCCGAGGGCGCGCCGGTTGAGCGGCGGGATCAGCATGTACGCCACCATCGCGCCCACCCACAGGGACAGCGGGATGAAGTACGGGGCGAATCCGGTGCCGTAGTTCGGCGCGTGGTGCAGGTCCCTGGAGGCGAGCTGGACCGGGTCGGCCATGACCCCGGTGCGCTGGTCGCGGTCCCGTTCGTCGTAGTCGGGGATCTTCTTCGCCCCGTCGTGCAGGCCGCCGGCGAGCTTCCCGGAGCCGTCGACGAGCTTGTACATGCCGCCGCTGAGGGTCTCGGCGCCCGACTCGGCCGTGCCGATGCCCTTGTCGAGGTCGGTCGCGCCGGTCTTCGCGGTGCCGAGCCCGGTGTGCAGCTTCTCGGCGCCCGCGGCGACCTTGCCCGCGCCCTCGTTCAGCTTGTTGACGCGGGACACGGCGTCGTCGAGGTCCTCGGAGAGGTGCGGCGCGCGGTCGGCGAGCGCCTGGGCCTGCTTCTGGAGCGTGCCGAGGTTCGTGCGCAGCGTCTTCAGGTCGCCGTCCTGGTCGGCGATCAGCGTGTTGAGGTCGTCGGCGACGGTGGCCACGTCGGAGGCCGCCGTCTTCGCCTTCTTGAGGCCGGGGCAGACGTCGTCGGGCAGCAGCGCCGTCTCGCAGTGCGTCCGGTAGACCTCGTCGAGCGTGGTGGAGGCCGCGTGGGCGGCCCTGGCGGCGGCCGGTGCCGCCTTCACCAGGTCGCCGAGGTTGTCGCGGACCGTCTTCGCCGAGTCGGCGACGAGCTGGGCGGTGTCCCCGATGGTCTTCTCGTTGGCCTTCACGAAGGGGCCGGCCTTGTCGTAGACCCCGTTGACCTTGTCGGCGAGGGTCTGGGTGCCGTCGGCGACCTGCCGCGAGCCGTCCTGGAGGTCGCCCGCGCCCTTGTCGAGCTTCGTCAGGCCCTTGACCAGCTTGCCGCTGCCGCCCTTGGCGTCCTTCAGCCCGTCGGCGAGGTCCTTGGAGCCCTTCTCCGCCTTCCCGATGCCCCCTTCGAGCTTGTCGGCGCCCTTGGCGGCCTTCTCGGTCCTGCCGTGGATGTCGGAGAAGGAGATGAAGATCCGGTCCAGGAACTGCCGGGAGGCCTTGGTGGACGCGGCCGTCCGCACCTCGCTGAACACCGACCGGGATATCTGCCCGACGATGTAGTTGTTCGCGTCGTTCGTCCGTACCTGGAGCGCGCTCGTCTCGGGGGAGTCCCCCGAGCTGGAGGCGATGCGCCGGCTGAAGTCGGCCGGCATGGTCAGCGACAGGTAGTAGGTGCCGTCCTCGACGCCCCTGCGGGCCTCGGCGGCACTCACCTCGTGCCATGCGAAGGTCCGGCTGTCGCGCAGCCCGTCGACGATGTCGTCGCCCGCCGCGAGCTTCTTCCCGCCGGCGGTCGCCCCCTTGTCGTCGTTCACCAGGGCCACGGGGATGCGGTCGAGGCGGCCGTACGGGTCCCAGAAGGACCACAGGTACAGGGCGCCGTACAGCAGGGGCAGCACGAGGAGCGCGACCAGGGCGGCGCGGGGGAGCTTGCCCCGGCCGAAGCGCCTGAGCTCAAGCGCGGCCAGTTTCGGCGAGCGCATCGGCCGCCTCCTTCGCGTCTTCGTCGGGGATGCCGCCGGTCTCGGCGGGCCGGGTGGAGACGGTCACGGCGCCCTCGGGGGCCTCGGCGTACACCGCCACGACCGTCGTCCCGGCCGCCGCGACCGAGGCCAGCAGCGCGTGCGCCTCGGCCCGCTCGGCGTCGGAGAGCTTGAGGTCGGTGTCGTCCACGGCGAGCAGCCGGGGGCCGCCGACGAGGGCCAGGGCGATGGACAGGCGCAGCGCTTCCAGTCGTTCCAGATCCCGTACGGCCGTCCGGGCACCCTTGGGCAGGGCGTCCAGGTCGAGCCCGGCGGCGGCCAGCGCGCTCTCGGTCCGCCGCCGGGCCGCGCCGGCCCGTTCCGCCCGGGGCCGCAGCAGTCCGCGCAGGGGGCCCTCGAAGCGCCTTTGCAGCAGCGCCCGTTCGCGCAGGTGCTCGCCGACGGTGAGGGCCGGGTCGAGGTCGGTGACCCCGGCGACGTTGGCCAGGGCGCTGACCCGGCGCAGGGCGGACATCTGCCGGGGGAGTTCGATCCCGCCGACGGTGGCCACTCCCTCCGTGGGCTTCATGCGTCCCGTGAGCGCGAGCAGCAGACACGTACGGCCGGAGCCGGAGGGCCCCTCGACCGCGATCAGCGACCCGGGCTCCGCGTCCAGGCGGACGCCTCGGAAGACCCAGCCCCGGGGCCCGCGCAGCCCGAAGTCGTGGGTGGTGACGCCGAGGCCGTGGGCGCTGTCCGGTGGCGAGTCCGGTGTCGAGTCCTGTGACGGGTCCATGGCTCCCGCCTTCCCCGTGAACTTGTTTTTGAACTGACTGGTCAGTGCAAAAACTAACCCGAACCTTCGATCGAGGCAAAAGGCCAGGTCAGAACGGATTGTCAGTGCCATACCTCACGATGGGCACATACGGCACCCCGTAGCAGGTGTGCCGTCACCCAGACGACAGGAGGTTCGTCATGGCCAACCCGTCCGCAGCCGCCGCCCGCCGGCGCCGCGCCACCGGCCCTGCCCCCTCACTGACCGGACCCGCGAGCGACGTGCACCCCGTGCTGCGCCGGTCCACGGCCCCGCCCGCCGCCCTCGACCTGCTCGCCCAGGCCCGCACCGGACTCGAAGAGGCCGCCGTCCTCGAAACCCCCAACGAGCGCTATGCGACGGCCCACCTCGCCGCCCTGCGCACAGCCGCCGCCGTCCTCGCCGCACGCGGCCGTCCCGAGCCCTCACCCAGGCGCCGCGCCCGCATCCGCAGCGCCTGGGAGGTGCTCCCCGAGATAGCACCCGAACTCACCGAGTGGAGCGCCCTGTTCGCCTCCGGCGCCGCCCGCCGCGCCAAGGCCGAGGCGGGCATCCAGGGCGCGGCCAACAACCGCGACGCCGACGACCTGATACGGGACGTGGCGATGTTCGTCCGCATCGTCGAGCGGATGCTGGTGCTCCAGCCGGTCCTGCCCCAGCCACGCGTGACCGCGAGCGGGACCGGAGGCAATAGGGTGGAAGGCGCCTGAAGCCTCGCCGAGCCTTGCGTCCCCAAGGAGTCAACTGCCGTGTCGGACCCGATGCGACCCCGCGCCTCTCTCCGTACCGCCGTGGTCTGGGAGGTCCTCCAGGACGCCCTCGACCGCAGGCTCAAGGCCACGGGCCGGGACTCGCTGGACGTCCTCGACACCGGCGGCGGCAGCGGCAAGTTCGCGGTGCCCGTCGCCCGTCTCGGCCATCGCGTCACCGTCGTCGACCCCAGTCCGAACGCGCTGTTCGCGCTGGAGCGCCGGGCCGCCGAGGCCGGCGTCGCCGACCGGGTGCGGGGCGTGCAGGGAGACGCGCACGGCCTGTTCGACGTGGTGGAGCGCGGCGGGTACGACGTGGTGCTGTGCCACGGCGTCCTGGAGTACGTGGACGACCCGGCGGAGGGCGTCCGCAACGCGGTGGCCGCCCTGCGTGCCGAGGGCGTCCTCAGCCTGCTCGCCGCCGGCCTCGGCGGCGCGGTGCTCGCCCGCGCCCTCGCGGGCCACTTCAAGGAGGCCAAACAGGCGCTGGAGAGCCCGGACGGCCGCTGGGGCTCCGGCGACCCGGTGCCGCGCCGCTTCACCGCCGAGCAGCTCACCGCGCTGGTGGAGGGCGCGGGCCTCAGGGTCGGCGCCGTGCACGGCGTCAGGGTCTTCGCCGACCTGGTCCCGGGCGTCCTCGTGGACACCGAGCCCGGCGCCCTCGACGCCCTGCTGAAGCTGGAGGCGGCGGCCGCCGAACTCCCCGCCTTCCACTCCGTGGCCACCCAGCTGCACGTGCTCGGCGAGACAGCGGTGTCGCCGGGGGCGTGAACGGCCTGGTGTGCAACCAGGGGCACGCCGCTGATCAGGGCGTCGGCGGCGCATGGAGTACGCCACAGGCCCCCCGATCGAGGGGTTTGCGCCGTATGATCGAGGGAGACCGTTCGGCATGACGGGTCGGCCGCCGGGGAATGGAAGCCTCAGCGAGCCGGGTCCGTCAGGGCGGATTCCGGTTGGCCAATTGGCGCAGAGGGGCGGGTTTCACGGGGGCGATTCCCTGCCTATCCTGAAGGGACCCCCGGGTCGCCCCGGCGACTGCACGATGAGGAGGACTCCGTGCCGCTCTCGGAGCACGAGCAGCGCATGCTCGAGCAGATGGAGCGAGCGCTGTACGCCGAAGATCCCAAGTTCGCGTCGGCGCTCGAGGCAAGCGGGCTGCGTACGTACACCCGGCGGCGGGTCTACCAGGCGGTCGCAGGCTTCCTCGTGGGTATCGCGCTCCTCATGGCCGGAATGATCACGCAGCAGATCTGGGTCAGCGTGGTGGGCTTCCTCGTGATGCTCGGCTGCGCGGTGCTCGCCGTCACCGGCTGGCGCAAGGCCCCCAAGCCGGGCGAACAGCCCACCGGGGCCCCGCACGCCCGCCGGCAGGGACGGCAGAAGCGCTCCATGATGGACAGGATCGAACAGCGCTGGCAGCGCCGCCGCGACGAGCAGGGCCACTAGCCTCCGGCGGTTCAGCGACATACGTGTGAGGGGCGGCCACCTTCTGGTGGCCGCCCCTCACACATGCCGTGATGCCCCTGACGCGGCCAGCGCCCGCAGTGTCGCCGCGACGAGCAGGGTGCCGGCCTTCGGTGGTTGGCCGAGGTGCGTGTGCGGGGTGGCCGTCTTCTGGTTGGTCGTCCCTCGTGTGTGTCGTGATGCCCGTGGTTGGGTCGGTGCCCGCAGTGTTGCCGTGACGAGCAGGGCGTCGGCCTTCGGCGGTTGGCCGAGGTGCGTGTGAGGGGCGGCCACCTTCCGGTGGTCGCCCCTCACTCATGCCGCGAAGCCCCCTGGCGGGCGCCTCCCCAGGGGCTCAGCCCTGCTGGCCCGGTGCCCTGCGCAGGGGCGGGCGGGACGTCGTCGCTCGCGTCGTGGCGGACGTCCACCAGGCCGATGCCGCCCACAGCACCTGCACGATCGAACGGGGCAGGAACAGCGCCCGCAGTCGCGTACCGCGGCTCACCGTGCTCTCCAGCGCGGCGGTCACCCGGCGTACGTCCTCGGCCAGACCCGCCGCGGGGCGCGGCCGGGGCGCGTAGAGGGCCTGCTCCACCGCGTCCGCCAGCCGGTGCACCGCCGCCCCGGCCACCGGGTCGAGATGCCCGAGCCGGACGATCCGGGCGGCCGCTTGGCGTGGGGTCTGCGACTCGTCCGGCAGGATGCCGAAGTCCCATGCGGTATCGGTCAGTTCCCGCCAGGCTGCCAGCGTGTGCGCCGCCGCCCCCTCGTCGGTACGGGCGTGCCCGCCCAGCCGTACCGCCCGCAGCCGGGCCCGCCAGAGCATCGGCGTGAACGGGACCAGCGCGACGGCGAGTCCGCCGAGCGCCCACAGCGCGTACACCCACCACGGCCGGGGGTGCGGCTGCCTCTGCAGCGCGGCCTGCGCGGACGGGCTGTCGCACGCCTGCAGCTTGCGCTCCTCGACCGTGCAGCTCTCGCTCGGCGAGACCGGCACCGCGGGCGCCGCGCTCTCCGTCTGCGAGGGCCGCACCTGGTCCGGAAGGCTGCTGCCGGGCGTGTCCGACTCGGTGTACGACGGTGCCGTGCCCCGGGTCGGGGTCGGCTCGAAACGGGTCCAGCCCACGCCCTCGAAGTACAGCTCCGGCCAGGCGTGCGCGTCCTTCAGGCCGACCGACACCGAGCCGTCCGCCTGCGGGGACCCGGGCGCGAAGCCCACCGCCACCCGGGCCGGGATGCCCAGCGTGCGGGCCATCGCGGCCATCGCGAAGGAGAAGTGCACGCAGAAGCCCTGCTTCCGCTTCAGGAAGTTCGCTATGGCGTTCGGGCCCCGTCCGACCTCCACCTGGGTGTCGTACTGGAAGCCACCGGTCACGGCGAAGTAGTCCTGGAGCTTGACCGCCTCCTCGTAGTGGTTCGACGCGCCCGCGGTGACCTCCTGGGCGGTCCTCGCCACCACCTTGGGCAGCGACGACGGCACCGCCGTGTACTCCCGCAGCAGAGCCGCCGGCGGTTGCTTGGCCGCCGTCAGCTGCTCGGCCGTCGGCTGCACGTCCACGCTGGTCACCGTGTACGTCGCGCCGCGCGTGGTCTGGCCGTGGTCGCCGACCAGCGTCATGCCGACCGGCTCGTACCGCCAGTTGCCGCCGATCCGCACACTGCTCGGCGGGTACGGCATCGGCAGCCAGTCCTGCGCGTACCAGTCCGCCGCCGTGACCGTGGTCCGGACGCTGCTGCGCTTGATCTCGGGGCTCAGCCCGATCGGCGTGGGGAACTGGTCCGGCACGCCGACGATGTGCCGCTGCGACGGCTTCCAGGTGGTGCCGTCGAAGTCGTCCAGGGAGACGATCCGCAGATACAGGTCCGAGACGTCGTTCGTGCTCGTCTTCACGGACAGCACCTGGCGGTCCTGGTCCACGTTCAGGCTGTCGCGCAGCGACACCAGCGGGTTCACCGCGGAGATCGTGCCCCCGGAGCCGTTGCCCGCCCCGATGCCCGTCCCGGCCGTGTCCAGCAGCCCGCCGCTCATCGCGGGCAGCGTCCACGACACCAGCAGGGCCACACCCAGCGCGCCCACGCCGATGCGGTGCCCCGTGCGGACCGGCGCCACCGCCCCGTCCCGTGTCTCGCCGGGCGTGCGCGCCGCGCCGCCGAAGAACCGGCCCCACTGCGACAGCCGGTCACGGCCCTCGGCGAGCAGCAGCAGCAGATAGCCCGCGGCGGCGACCAGGAACCACACCCAGTCGTACTCGCCGTCGGACAGCCCGGCGGCCACGGAGTACAGGGCGAGCAGCGGCAGACCGGCCGGGGCCGCGCTGCGGAAGGTCACCGCGAGGGTGTCCACCAGCAGGCCGATGACCAGGACGCCGCCGACGAGCATCAGCCGGATCCCGTCGGTCAGCGGCGCCGGTATCGCGTACCGGCTGACGTCGTCCGAACCCTCCTGGAGCAGATCGGCCAGATGCCGGAAGGCCTCCGGGCCGGGTATCAGCCCGGCGACCGCCTGCTCATGGGCGAAGAGCAGGGTCAGGATCAGCAGGGTCACCAGGGCCTGCGCCGCCACGGTCAGCGGCCGGGCCAGCGGCACCCGACGGGTCGCCGCGCCCACGCCCGTCTGCACCGCCACCAGGAAGGCCGCCTGGAACAGCCACGTCGGCCGGTCCACCAGGGGCAGCAGCGCACACGACGCCATCAGCGTGGCCGCCGCGGCGAACAGGGCCAGCCGAGCCCGCCCGCTCATGACAGTTCCTCCCAGCCGGTCCTCACAGTGCCTCCCCGCCGCTGACCGCGGCCATGTCCCGGCGGTCGTGGTCCGCCTGGCGCCACAGGTCGTTCAGGGAGGCGCCGCGCGGGACGCTCACGGCGGTCCAGCCCGCCTCGCGCAGCATCCGCAGGCCCTCGCTGTGCGGCTCCGCCGGGCCGGGCGCCTCGGCCCCCTCACGCAGCCACGCGCCGTCCAGCAGGAAGGCGATCGCGCCGCCGCTGCGCCGGCGCATCTTGGCGACCACCGCGGCCTGTTCCTCGTCGAGGTCGCCCAGGAACGCCACCAGCAGCCCTTCGTTGCCGCCGCGCAGCACGTCGTACGCGCGGGACAGGCCCGCGCCGTCCGAGTGGTCGATCACCGCGAGCGTGTCCATCATCATCCCGGCCGCGTCCGCCGTCTCCTGGCTGGCGCCGGCGAACCCGTCGGCCCCCTCGCCGGGCACCGAACTGCCGGTGTCCGTCAGCAGCCGTACCGAGAAGCCCCGTTCGAGCATGTGCACCAGCACGGACGCCGCGCCGGACACCGCCCACTCGAAGGCCGAGTCCGGGCCGGCGCCCGCGTAGGCGATGCCCCGGGTGTCCAGCAGCACCGTGCAGCGGGAACGTTGCGGCTGCTCCTCACGACGCACCATCAACTCGCCGTAGCGCGCGGTGGAACGCCAGTGCACCCGGCGCAGATCGTCGCCGTGGCGGTATTCGCGCGGGATCACGTCGTCCTCGCCCGCCAGCGCCACCGAGCGCTGCCGTCCGTCGCCGTACCCCTTGGCCTCGCCGCTCAGCCGCACCGGCGACAGCGGCTCCACACGCGGGATCACCGTCAGGGTGTCGTACGAGGAGAAGGAACGGGTGAGTTCGCACATCCCGAAGGGGTCCGTCAGGCGCAGTTGCAGCGGGCCCAGCGGATAGCGGCCGCGCAGGTCCGAGCGGACCCGGTAGGACACCTCGCGCCGGCCGCCCGGCTCCACCCGGTCCAGGACGAAGCGGGGCCGCGGACCGAGGACGTACGGCACCCGGTCCTGGAGCATCAGCAGGCCGGTGGGCAGCCGTGAGACGTTGTCCACCCGCAGGTGCACCCGGGCCTCGCTGGCGGCGGGCACCCGCGAAGGGGAGAGCCGGCGGCTGCCGGCCACCCGGTAGCGCGTGCGGTAGAGCACGGCCGCGCAGATCAGCGGGAGGACGGCCAGCAGTACCCCGACCCGGAGCAGATCGCTCTGGCCCAGGACGAACGCGCAGATCACGGCGGCGACACCGGCCGCCAGGAAGGACCGGCCGCGGGTGGTCAGC
Source organism: Streptomyces sp. NPDC020299 (assembly GCF_044387825.1). NCBI lineage: Bacteria > Bacillati > Actinomycetota > Actinomycetes > Kitasatosporales > Streptomycetaceae > Streptomyces > Streptomyces sp. NPDC020299. The sequence continues at coordinate 223,122 of NZ_JBIRWL010000004.1, read as the reverse complement.
CCGGCCAGGGCCGTACGGATGCCGCCCCGCTCCTCACGGCCGGCCTCCGCCTGCCCCGTCCCCCCGGCGGTCATCACAGCCTCCGCGGGGGCTGCGAGGGATAGTCCGGCACGCCCCGGCCGAGGCCGAGGCCGCTCTGCTGCGGCGCCGCCGCGGGCACCGGCGTGTGCTGCAGGATCTCCTGCACGACCTGCTCCGAGGTGCGCCGGTTGAGCTGGGCCTGCGCGGTGGGCAGCAGCCGGTGGGCCAGCACGGCCACGGCGAGGGCCTGCAGGTCGTCCGGGAGCGCGTACTCCCGTCCGCTCAGGGCGGCGGAGGCCTTCGCCGCGCGCAGCAGATGCAGCGTCGCGCGCGGGGAGGCCCCGAGTCTGAGGTCCGGGTGGGTGCGGGTGGCGGCGACCAGGTCGACCGCGTACCGCCGGACCGGTTCGGCGACGTGGACGCCGCGCACGGCCTCGATCAGCTTGAGGATCTCGTGCGCGTGCGCGACCGGCTGGAGGTCCTCCAGCGGCGAGACTCCGCCGTGCACGTCCAGCATCTGCAACTCGGCCTCGGCGCTGGGGTAGCCGACGGAGACCCGGGCCATGAAGCGGTCGCGCTGGGCCTCGGGCAGCGGGTAGGTGCCCTCCATCTCGACCGGGTTCTGCGTGGCCACCACCATGAAGGGGCTGGGCAGTTCGTAGGTCTGCCCGTCCATCGTGACCTGGCGCTCCTCCATCGACTCCAGCAGCGCGGACTGGGTCTTGGGCGAGGCGCGGTTGATCTCGTCGCCGATCACGATCTGCGCGAAGATGGCACCCGGCTTGAACTCGAAGTCCCGGCGCTGCTGGTCCCAGATGGACACCCCGGTGATGTCCGAGGGCAGCAGGTCGGGCGTGAACTGGATGCGCCGCACCGAACAGTCGATGGACCGCGCCAGCGCCTTGGCCAGCATCGTCTTGCCCACGCCGGGAACGTCCTCGATCAGAAGATGCCCCTCGGCGAGCAGTACGGTCAGCGAAAGCCGCACGACCTCGGGCTTGCCCTCGATCACTCCTTCCACCGAACTGCGGACCCGCTCCACAGTGGCAGTCAGATCTGTAAGGCTCGCTCGATCGTCATAGGTCGTCACCCGGCCCTCCTCGGCCCGTTCTTACAAGGGCGACGCTCTGCGTGCCCACCCCGAAACACGGACACCACGCGGGAAAGGTTCCGCGTGCCGTCACCCCCGCATTCTTGCCGCCGTTACCGTTTCGTGTCATCCGACTGTGGACAACTGCCCGCACTATGTCGGTCTTACAACCTTTTCGACCGGACTTTCGATGCGGGATGCGGGGTGATTCCGGGGCGGGCGGTCCGCTCAGGCCGCGTCGACCTCGCGCAGCAGACCGGTCTTGACGTCGAAGACGAAGCCGCGCACATCGTCGGTGTGCAGCAAGAACGGCGAAGTGCGTGCGCGCTGCATCGACTGGCGTACGTCCTGGTCGGCGTCCTGGAAGGACTCCACCGCCCACGCCGGGCGCTGGCCGACCTCCGTCTCCAGCTCGTTGCGGAAGTCCTCGGTGAGGGTCTCCATGCCGCAGCCGGTGTGGTGGATGAGGACGATGCTGCGCGTGCCCAGCTTGCGCTGGCTGATGGTGAGGGACCGGATCACGTCGTCGGTGACCACGCCGCCCGCGTTGCGGATGGTGTGACAGTCGCCGAGTTCGAGGCCCAGCGCGGCGTGCAGGTCGAGCCGGGCGTCCATACAGGCCACCACGGCGACACGCAGGACCGGGCGGGCGTCCATGCCGGGGTCCTTGAACGCCGAGGCGTACCGCTCGTTGGCCGCCACGAGGCGGTCGGTGACCCTGCCGCCCTGCGTTATGGCGTCTTCGGATCCAGTGGGAGCTGCTGCGGAAGTCGTCATAGGCACGACGTTACTGGTCAACCGTGATCCCGGCCTGCTGTGAGAGGGGACAAAGAACGTCATCGTGGCTTGTTGTGAGCTAACCCACACGGAGGGCAAAACTGGGCCGGACAGGTGATTCCCGTCGAATTGTGCCTCCGTCCGGGATGCGGTACGCGACGCGCAGGCCGGTTGATTGACCGCGCGACACGGTGGACTAAAGTGACGCGAAGCGGGAGGCGACGCTCTCCCTGCTGGACTGAGCAGCATCGATTTACCCGCGCGGCGCGTACGCACGGCCCGGCCTCCTCCCGCTCCCGGCCGGCTGACGCCTTCGGCGCCGGCAGGCCTCCCCTTCACGAGCGGGCGGGGACCCGGCGGTGCGTACGCCGCCGTGCCGCACATGAGAGGCCCTCAAAATGAATGGGCGCGAAGCGCTTCCGCAGAAGGGTGGTGGCGGGCGACGGGAGGGCCATAGTCGACACGTCCCTGTGATGCTCCAGCGGTGCCTGGACCTGCTGGCGCCCGCACTGGAGCGGCCGGGGGCGGTGGTCGTGGACTGCACCCTCGGGCTCGGCGGCCACAGCGAGGCGCTGCTGACGAGGTTTCCCGAGGCCCGGCTGGTCGCCCTGGACCGCGACAAGGAGGCCCTGCGCCTGTCCGGTGAGCGGCTGGCGCCGTACGGGGACCGGGCGACCCTGGTCCACGCCGTGTACGACGAGCTGCCCGACGTGCTCGACCGGCTCGGCCTGCCGCGCGTACAGGGCGTGCTGTTCGACCTCGGTGTCTCCTCCATGCAGCTCGACGAGGCCGACCGCGGCTTCGCCTACGCCCAGGACGCCCCCCTGGACATGCGCATGGACCAGACGACGGGCATGAGCGCCGCCGAGGTCCTCAACACCTACCCGGCCGGCGAGCTCGTGCGGATCCTGCGCGCGTACGGCGAGGAGAAGCAGGCCAAGCGGATCGTCTCGGCCATCGTCCGGGAGCGCGAGAAGGAGCCGTTCGACAACAGCGCGCGGCTCGTCGAGCTGATCCGGGACGCGCTGCCGCAGGCCGCCAAGCGCACCGGGGGCAACCCGGCCAAGCGCACCTTCCAGGCCCTGCGGATCGAGGTCAACGGCGAACTCGCCGTCCTGGAGAGGGCGGTCCCGGCCGCGGTGAAGGCCCTCGCGGTGGGCGGCCGGATCGCCGTCCTGTCGTACCACTCGCTCGAGGACCGCCTGATCAAGCAGGTGCTCGCGGCCGGCGCCGCCACCACCGCGCCGCCCGGCCTGCCGGTCGTCCCCGAGCGCTACCAGCCCCGGCTCAAGCTGCTCACGCGCGGTGCCGAACTTCCCACCGAGGAAGAGGTCGCCGAGAACCGCCGCGCCGCTCCGGCGCGGCTGCGCGGCGCCGAGCGCATCAGGGAGGACGTCGAGTGAGCGAGCCGGGCCGTTCGTCTCCCCGAACTCACCGGAGGGCAAGTGAGTAGGAAACCCGAACTGAGGGGGCGGGCGGCCCGGCTCGCGCGGCTCTTCCCGGCCGGCCCGGGACAGGCGGCGCGCACCCCGTTCGTGCTCCTCGTCGTCCTGCTCCTGGGCGGTGGCCTCATCGGCCTGCTCGTGCTGAACTCGGCGCTCAGCGAGGGGTCGTTCAAGCTCGACGACCTGCAGAAGCAGACCAAGAACCTCACCGACCAGCAGCAGGCCCTCCAGCGGGACATCGACGCCTACTCCGCCCCCGACGCCCTCCAGCGCCGCGCCCGCGAACTCGGCATGGTGCCCGGCGGAGACCCGGCCTTCCTCGACCCCGACGGCACCGTCAAGGGCGTCCCCAGCCCGGCCGCCGCGGACGGGTCCGCGGGCTCCGCCGTCCCGTTGTCGGCACCCGGCACCGCCGCCCCGTCCGCTTCCGGCTCCCAGCCCCCCGCGACGACCCCGCCCCCGGCGCAGGCCCAGCCCCAGACCACCCCCCACCCCACCACCTCGGTGCCCCCCGCCCTCCAGCCCGCCACGACCACGACCCCCGGCAGGTGACGGAAGTGTCCGACAGGGAACCCCCGCGCCGCCGCGTGCCCGGTCCCGCCAAGCCGCCCAGCCCCCGCAAGGCAAGCGGCGGGGGCGGGGCGGGGCGTCCGGGGCCCGGTGGCCGTCCGGCGCGGCGTCCGGTGCGGCCCGGCCGGCCGCGGCCGCCGGCGCGCAGCATCCGGCTCGGCAGCCCGCGCCCGCGCCTGCGCATGGTGAGCCTGGCGCTCACGCTGGTGCTCGTCGCCTTCGTCGTACGCCTGCTCCAGGTCCAGGCCGTCGACGCGAGCGCGTATACCGCCAAGGCCGAGCAGAACCGCTACGTCGTGCACACGCTGGCCGCCGAGCGCGGCGGGATCACCGACCGCAACGGCGTGGCCCTGGCGATCAGCGAGGACGCTTACGACATCACGGCCGACCCCACGATGTTCAACCGCAAGCAGCTGAAGATCGACGACGGCCCCGAACAGGCGGCCGCCCTGCTCGCCCCGATCCTCGGCCAGGACCAGGCCGACCTGCTGCGCAAGCTGCGGCCCGCGAACAAGAACCTGCGCTATGTGAAGCTGGCGAGCCGCCAGACCCCTCAGGTCTGGAACCAGATCAAGGACATCAGGTCCGCGCTCACCGAGAAGGCGGCCAAGGACCACTCCACCGTCAACGTCCTCGCCGGTGTCTTCTCCGACCCCAGCAGCAAGCGCGTGTACCCCAACCGCGACCTGGCCGCCGGGATACTGGGCTGGGTCAACGCCGACGGCAAGGGCGGCGGAGGCATCGAGCAGCAGCTGAACAAGCAGCTCACCGGCAAGGACGGCAAGGTCCGCTACGCCCAGTCCGGCGGCCGCCAGGTCCCCACCGCGGGCTCCACCGAGACCCCCGCCGTGCCCGGCGCCGACGTCGAGCTCACCATCGACCGCGACATCCAGTGGGCCGCCCAGAACGCCATCACCGACCAGGTGAAGAAGTCCGGCGCGGACCGCGGCTACGTGATCGTCCAGGACACCCGCACCGGCCAGATCCTGGCCATGGCCAACTCGCCCGGCTTCGACCCCAACGACCTGGCCAAGGCCGACGGCGCGGCCATGGGCAACGCGGCCGTACAGGACGCCTTCGAGCCCGGTTCCACCGCGAAGATCATGTCGATGGCGGCGGTGCTGGAACAGAACGTCGCCACCCCGCTGACCCACGTCGTCGTCCCCAACCGGCTGCACCGCGGCGACCGGCTCTTCCAGGACGACATCGACCACGCCACCTGGTACCTCACGCTCAACGGCGTACTGGCCAAGTCCAGCAACATCGGCACCATCCTGGCCACCGGCCAGCTCGGCAAGGCCCAGCCGCAGGCCAACAGGGTCCTCTACTCCTACCTGCGCAAGTTCGGCATCGGCAGCCCCACCGGGCTCGGCTTCCCCGGCGAGACCAGCGGCATCCTCGCGCCCGCCGGCAAGTGGTCCACCTCGCAGCAGTACACGATTCCTTTCGGCCAGGGTTTCTCCCTCAGCGCCATGCAGGCCGCCTCCGTCTACTCGACCATCGCCAACGGCGGCGTCCGCGTCCAGCCGACCCTGGTGCGCGGCGAGGAGGGCGCCGACGGCCGCTTCACCCCCGCGGCGAAGCCCAAGAAGACCCGGGTGATCAGCGAGAAGACCGCCAAGGCCCTCGCCCGGATGCTGGAGTCGGTGGTGGGCGACGAGCAGGGCACCGGCATCAAGGCCCGTATCCCGGGGTACCGGGTGGCCGGCAAGACCGGCACGGCCAACCGTGTGGATCCGGCCACCGGAAGGTACCGCGGGTACACCTCGTCGTTCGCCGGATTCGCACCCGCGGACAACCCGCGCGTCACCGTCTACTGCGCGATCCAGAACGCCACGAAGGGCAGCTACTTCGGTGGCCAGATCTGCGGCCCGATCTACAAGCAGGTGATGGAGTTCGCGCTCAAGACCCTCCAGGTCCCGCCGACCGGTGCCAAGCCCGCGAACCTGCCCGTCGACTTCAAGCCCTGACCAGGAACGATTCCCGTGACAACGATCACTCCCGGCCCCGGGAGCCCCGACGCCCCCCGGCCCTCGCTTGGCTCCGGAGCGGCTACTCCCGGTACGCTCACCGCCGTGCCACACGCTGATCAGTCCCAAACCACCCAGAAGGGCGCTTCCGTGACATATCCGGGGCCGCCGCGGCCGGTTCAGGTCTCCGCCACACCCCTCGCGGAGCTCGCCGATCAGCTGGGTGCCGAACGACCGCAGAGCGCCGCCGAGGTCACGGGCATCACCCACGACTCGCGCGCCGTCCGCCCCGGCGACCTGTACGCCGCCCTGCCGGGCGCCCGCGTGCACGGCGCCGACTTCGTCACCCAGGCCGCCGGCCTGGACGCGGTCGCGGTCCTGACCGACCCGACCGGCGCCGAGCGCGCCGCCGCGACCGGACTGCCGGTCCTGGTCGTGGACGACCCGCGCGCGTGCATGGGGGAGCTGGCGGCCACCATCTACGGCCACCCCGGCCGCGATCTGCTCCAGATCGGCATCACCGGCACCTCCGGCAAGACCACCACCGCCTACCTCGTCGAGGGCGGTCTGAAGACGGCCAGGTCCACCGGGCTGATCGGCACGGTCGAGATGCGCATCGGCGACGAACGCATCAAGTCCGAGCGCACCACCCCCGAGGCCACCGACCTCCAGGCGCTGTTCGCCGTCATGCGCGAGCGGGGCGTCGAGGCGGTCGCCATGGAGGTCTCCAGCCACGCCCTGGTCCTCGGCCGGGTCGACGGCTGCGTCTTCGACATCGCCGTCTTCACCAACCTCAGCCCGGAGCACATGGAGTTCCACTCCGGCATGGAGGACTACTTCCAGGCCAAGGCGCAGCTCTTCACCCCGAAGCGCAGCAGACTCGGCGTGGTCAACACCGACGACGAGTACGGCCGCCGGCTCGCCCGCGAGGCGACCGTCCCGGTGGTCACCTTCTCCGCCGAGGGCCACCCCGACGCCGACTGGCGTGCGGAGGACGTCCAGGTCGGCCCGATGGACTCGACGTTCACCGTGCTCGGCCCGAACGGCGAGCGGATCACCGCCAAGGCGCCACTGCCGGGCGCCTTCAACGTGGCGAACACCCTCGCCGCCATCGTCGCCCTCGCCGCCGCCGGTCTCGATCCGCAGTCCGCCGCCGACGGCATCGCCGCCGTACCGGGCGTGCCGGGCCGCCTGGAGCGGGTGGACGCCGGGCAGCCGTATCTGGCGGTCGTCGACTACGCCCACAAGACCGACGCGGTCGAGTCGGTGCTCAAGGCCCTGCGCAAGGTCACCAAGGGCCGTCTGCACGTCGTCCTCGGCTGCGGCGGCGACCGCGACACCACCAAGCGCGCCCCGATGGGCGCGGCCGTCGCCCGGTTCGCCGACACCGCCGTACTGACCTCCGACAACCCCCGCTCCGAGGACCCGCTCGCGATCCTGGCCACCATGCTCCAGGGCGCGGCCGGCGTGCCCGCGCACGAGCGCGGCGAGGTGCTGCTCTTCGAGGAGCGCGCCGCCGCGATCGCCGCCGCCGTCGGCCGGGCGCACCCCGGGGACACCGTGCTGGTCGCCGGCAAGGGCCACGAGCAGGGCCAGGACATCGCCGGCGTGATCCGTCCCTTCGACGACCGCCAGGTGCTTCGCGAAGCTATCCAGAAGACCCAGGGATGAACTTGTGATCGCCCTCTCCCTCGCCGAGATCGCAGCAGTCGTCGGCGGGCAGACGCACGACATACCGGATCCATCCGTCCAGGTCACCGGGCCAGTGGTCCGGGACTCCAGGGAGGCGGTGCCGGGCAGCCTGTTCGTCGCCTTCGTCGGCGAGCGCGTCGACGGCCACGACTTCGCCGCGCAGGTCGTGGCGGCGGGCTCGGTCGCCGTCCTGGCCTCGCGCCCCGTCGGGGTGCCCGCGATCGTCGTCGAGGACGTGCAGAGCGCCCTCGGCGCCCTCGCCCGTCACGTCGTACGACGGCTCGGCGCGACCCTCGTCGCCCTGACCGGCTCGGCGGGCAAGACCAGCACCAAGGACCTCATCGCCCAGGTGCTGCGGCGCAAGGCGCCGACGGTGTTCACCCCCGGCTCGCTCAACAACGAGATCGGGCTGCCGCTGACCGCCCTGTCCGCCACCGAGGAGACCCGCTTCCTGGTGCTGGAGATGGGCGCCCGGGGCATCGGCCACATCCGCTACCTCGCCGAGCTGACCCCGCCGAAGGTCGGGCTCGTGCTCAACGTCGGCACCGCCCACATCGGCGAGTTCGGCGGCCGTGAGCAGATCGCGCAGGCGAAGGGCGAGCTCGTGGAGGCCCTGCCCGCCGCCGAGGACGGCGGGACCGCGATCCTCAACGCCGACGACCCGTTGGTCCGGGCCATGGCCTCCCGTACCCAGGCGAAGGTGATCCTTTTCGGAGAGTCGGCCGAAGCGGACGTACGGGCCGAGAACGTGCGACTCACGGACAGCGGACAGCCCCGGTTCAGGCTTCACACACCCTCCGGTGCAAGCGATGTGACCATGCGCCTGTACGGTGAGCATCACGTGTCGAACGCGCTCGCCGCGGCCGCCGTCGCCCATGAGCTGGGCATGTCCGCGGAAGAGATCGCCACCGCGCTCTCCGAGGCGGGCTCCCTCTCCCGCTGGCGCATGGAGGTCACGGAGCGCCCGGACGGCGTGACCATCGTCAACGACGCCTACAACGCCAACCCCGAGTCCATGCGGGCCGCGCTTCGCGCGCTCGCGGCCATGGGCCAGGGGCGGCGGACCTGGGCGGTGCTCGGCAAGATGGCCGAGCTCGGGGACGAGGCGCTCGCCGAGCACGACGCGGTCGGGCGGCTCGCCGTCCGGCTCAACGTCAGCAAGCTCGTCGCGGTCGGGGGGATCGAAGCCTCCTGGCTGCAACTGGGCGCATATAACGAGGGTTCGTGGGGTGAGGAGTCGGTGCACGTGTCCGACGCACAGGCGGCGGTCGACCTGTTGCGCAGCGAGTTGCGCCCGGGGGACGTCGTGCTGGTGAAGGCGTCCCGTTCGGTGGGGCTGGAGAGCGTTGCCCAGGCGCTGGTCGAGAGCGGTGCCGAGGGTGAGGTTGCCGCCCGATGATGAACCAGATCCTGTTCTCGGGAGTCATCGGCCTCTTCCTGACGCTGGTCGGCACTCCGCTGCTGATCAAGCTGCTGGCCCGCAAGGGCTACGGCCAGTACATCCGTGACGACGGCCCGCGCGAGCACGCCAGCAAGCGCGGTACGCCGACCATGGGCGGTATCGCGTTCATCCTGGCCACGATCGCCGCCTACTTCCTCAGCAAGGTGATCACCGGCAAGCCGCCGACGTACTCCGGGCTGCTGGTCCTCGGCCTGATGGCGGGCATGGGCCTCGTCGGCTTCCTGGACGACTACATCAAGATCGTCAAGCGGCGTTCGCTGGGTCTGCGGGCCAAGGCGAAGATGGCCGGCCAGCTGATCGTCGGTATCGGCTTCGCCGTGCTGTCGCTGATGTTCTCCGACTCGCGCGGCAACACCCCGGCGTCCACGAAGCTGTCGTTCATCACGGACTTCGGCTGGTCGATCGGCCCGGTGCTGTTCGTGGTCTGGGCGCTGTTCATGATCCTCGCGATGTCGAACGGCGTGAACCTGACGGACGGCCTGGACGGTCTCGCCACCGGCGCCTCCGTCCTCGTCTTCGGTGCCTACACGTTCATCGGCGTCTGGCAGTTCCAGGAGTCCTGCGCCAACGCGCAGACGCTGACCAACCCGAACGCCTGCTACGAGGTGCGCGACCCGCTGGACCTCGCGGTCATCGCCTCGGCGCTGATGGGTTCCTGCATCGGCTTCCTGTGGTGGAACACCTCGCCGGCCAAGATCTTCATGGGCGACACCGGTTCGCTCGCCCTCGGCGGTGTCCTCACCGGCCTGGCCATCCTCTCCCGCACGGAGCTGCTGGTGGCCCTCATGGGCGGTCTGTTCGTCCTCATCACCATGTCGGTGGTCATCCAGGTCGGCTCCTTCCGGCTCACCGGAAAGCGCGTCTTCCGGATGGCGCCGCTCCAGCACCACTTCGAACTCAAGGGCTGGTCCGAAGTCCTGGTAGTGGTCCGATTCTGGATCATCCAGGGCATCTGTGTAATTGTCGGACTGGGCCTCTTCTACGCGGGATGGGCAGCGGAAAAGTGACCGACTGGCAGGGCAAGCACGTCACCGTCGCCGGGCTCGGCGTCTCCGGCGTCCCGGCGGCCAAGGTGCTGCACGGACTCGGCGCGAAGGTCACCGTCGTCAACGACGGCGACGACGAGCGGGCACGGGCCCAGGCGGCCGAGCTGGAGGCGCTCGGGATCACCGTGCGCCTCGGCGACGGCGCCACCCTGCCGCAGGGCACCGAACTGATCGTCACCGCACCCGGCTGGCAGCCGGACAAGCCGCTGTTCGCCGCCGCCGGGCAGGCCGGCGTCCCCGTCTGGGGCGACGTCGAGCTCGCCTGGCGGCTGCGGGGCCGGGACGGCAAGAAGGCCGCGCCCTGGCTCGCCGTCACCGGCACCAACGGAAAGACCACCACCGTCCAGATGCTCGCCTCCATCCTCGATGCGGCGGGCCTGCGCACGGCGGCCGTCGGCAACATCGGCGTCTCGCTGCTGGACGCCGTCCTCGGCGAGAAGGAGTACGACGTACTCGCCGTGGAGCTCTCCAGCTACCAGCTGCACTGGGCGCCCTCCCTGCGCGCGCACTCGGCCGCGGTGCTGAACCTCGCGCCCGACCACCTCGACTGGCACGGCTCCATGGAGGCCTACGCCGCCGACAAGGGCCGTATCTACGAGGGCAATCGGGTCGCCTGCGTCTACAACGTGGCCGACAAGCTCACCGAGGACCTGGTGCGCGAGGCGGACGTCGAGGAGGGCTGCCGGGCCATCGGCTTCACCCTCGGCACCCCCGGGCCCTCCCAACTGGGCGTGGTGGACGGCATCCTGGTCGACCGCGCCTTCGTCGAGAACCGGCAGAAGAACGCCCAGGAGCTCGCCGAGGTCTCCGACGTCAACCCGCCCGCCCCGCACAACATCGCCAACGCCCTTGCCGCGGCGGCCCTCGCGCGCGCCTTCGGCGTGCCTCCGCAGGCCGTGCGGGACGGCCTGCGGGCCTTCACCCCGGACGCCCACCGCATCGCGAAGGTGGCGGAAGTGGAGGGCGTGACCTACATCGACGACTCGAAGGCCACCAACACCCACGCGGCAGAGGCCTCGTTGGCGTCATATGAGCCGATCGTATGGATTGCGGGCGGTCTGGCGAAGGGCGCCACCTTCGACGAACTGGTCGCCAAGTCGGCAAAGCGACTTCGCGCCGCCGTCCTCATCGGCGCCGACCGCGCCCTGATCCGCGAGGCCCTCGCGCGACACGCGCCGGAAGTACCCGTCGTCGAGCTCGACCGGACCGACACTGGGGCGATGCTCCAGGCGGTGACGGAAGCCAAGCGGCTGGCGGTCGAGGGCGACACGGTGCTGCTTGCGCCGGCCTGTGCCTCCATGGACATGTTCACCAACTACAACCAGCGCGGTGACGCGTTCGCGGAGGCGGTCCGCGAACTCGGCGCGGGCGCCTGACGGCGGGTCCCGTCTCCAGCGGGTGCTTCGGGACCCCAGGTTCGGTTCTGGGGAACTCAGGACAGGCCCTAGGAGGGACGCGTGACTCGGATGTGGCTGAAGTCGGGAGGTGCCGGTGATGTCCGGTAGCCGTACAGGCCGTCCTCCCGTTCAGCGGGCCGTCAGACGGCCGCCGTCCCCCCGGCCGCCGCGCGACAATCCCGTACGACGGCTCTTCACGCGCGCGCGGAAGGCCTGGGACCGGCCGCTGACCGCCTACTACCTGATCCTCGGCGGCAGCGTGCTGATCACCGTGCTGGGGCTGGTGATGGTCTACTCGGCCTCCCAGATCACCGCGCTCCAGCTGTCGCTGCCGGGGTCGTACTTCTTCCGCAAGCAGTTCCTGGCCGCGGCCATCGGCGGCGGGCTGATGTTCGCCGCCTCCCGGATGCCGGTGAAGCTGCACCGGGCGCTGGCCTATCCGATCCTCGCCGGCGCCGTCTTCCTGATGGTCCTGGTGCAGGTGCCGGGGATAGGGATGGCGGTCAACGGCAACCAGAACTGGATCTCGCTCGGCGGCTCCTTCCAGATCCAGCCCAGCGAGTTCGGCAAGCTCGCGCTGGTGCTGTGGGGCGCCGACCTGATGGCGCGCAAGCACGACCGCAAGCTGCTGACCCAGTGGAAGCACATGCTGGTGCCGCTCGTCCCGGTCGCCTTCCTGCTGCTCGGGCTGATCATGCTCGGCGGGGACATGGGCACCGCGATCATCCTCACCGCGATCCTCTTCGGACTGCTGTGGCTGGCGGGGGCGCCGACCCGGCTGTTCGTCGGCGTGCTGTCGATCGCCGGCCTGATCGGTGTGGTCCTGATCAAGACCAGCCCCAACCGCATGGCCCGCCTCGCCTGCATCGGCGCCACCGAGCCCCGCTCCGGGGTCGCCGACTGCTGGCAGGCCGTGCACGGGATCTACGCGCTCGCCTCCGGCGGTCTCTTCGGCTCCGGGCTCGGCGCGAGTGTGGAAAAATGGGGCCAACTCCCCGAAGCCCACACCGACTTCATCTTCGCCGTCACCGGTGAGGAACTGGGCCTGGCAGGGACGCTGTCGGTGCTCGCCCTCTTCGCGGCTCTAGGCTATGCGGGTATCCGCGTGGCCGGACGTACGGAGGATCCCTTCGTGAGGTATGCCGCGGGAGGCGTGACCACCTGGATCACCGCCCAGGCGGTGATCAACATCGGTGCGGTGCTCGGTCTGCTGCCGATCGCCGGCGTCCCCCTCCCGCTGTTCTCCTACGGAGGGTCCGCCCTGCTGCCGACCATGTTCGCCATCGGGCTGCTGATCGCCTTCGCGCGCGACGAGCCCGCTGCGCGGGCGGCGCTTGCGATGCGGCAGCCTCGCTTTGGTAAAAAACGGGGGGCTGGGGGTTCTGTGTTCAATCGGGGGCCCCGGAGATGGAAAACGATGCGACGGCGCGCCTCGGCGGCGCGCTCGTCCGGAGAGCGGTGAATTTCGGTGCATGTCGTACTCGCCGGTGGGGGGACCGCCGGCCACATCGAGCCCGCGCTCGCCCTCGCGGACGCCCTGCGCAGGCAGGACCCCACCGTGGGGATCACGGCCCTGGGCACGGAGCGGGGCCTTGAGACCCGGCTCGTCCCGGAGCGCGGCTACGAACTCGCGCTGATCCCGGCGGTGCCGCTGCCCCGCAAGCCCACCCCCGAGCTGATCACCGTCCCGGGCCGGCTGCGCGGCACGATCAAGGCCGCCGAGCAGATCCTGGAGCGCACCAAGGCGGACTGCGTCGTCGGCTTCGGCGGCTACGTCGCCCTGCCCGGCTATCTGGCCGCCAAGCGCCTCGGCGTGCCCATCGTGATCCACGAGGCGAATGCCCGCCCCGGCCTGGCCAACAAGATCGGCTCGCGGTACGCCGCCCGGGTCGCCGTCTCCACGCCCGACAGCAAGCTGCGTGACGCGCGCTACATCGGCATCCCGCTGCGCCGCTCCATCGCCACCCTGGACCGCGCCGCGGCCCGCCCGGAGGCACGCGCGCGCTTCGGTCTCGACCCGAACCTGCCCACGCTGCTCGTCTCCGGCGGCTCGCAGGGCGCCCGCCGCCTCAACGAGGTGGTCCAGCAGGTCGCCCCCTGGCTCCAGCAGGCCGGGATCCAGATCCTGCACGCGGTCGGCCCGAAGAACGAACTGCCACAGGTACACCAGATGCCGGGAATGCCGCCCTACGTCCCGGTACCGTACCTGGACCGGATGGACCTCGCGTACGCCGCGGCCGACATGATGCTCTGCCGCGCGGGCGCGATGACCGTCGCCGAACTCTCCGCCGTCGGGCTCCCGGCCGCCTACGTCCCGCTGCCCATCGGCAACGGCGAGCAGCGGCTGAACGCCCAGCCGGTGGTCAAGGCCGGCGGCGGCCTCCTGGTCGACGACGCGGAACTCACGCCCGAGTGGGTGCAGCAGAACGTCCTGCCCGTGCTCGCCGACCCGCACCGGCTGTACGAGATGTCCCGTGCCGCCGGTGAGTTCGGCCGCCGGGACGCCGACGACCTGCTCGTCGGCATGGTGTACGAGGCGATCGCCTCACGCCGATAGGACGATATGCACGGAGGGCAGTGAGCGTGGCCGGACCGACGACCGCCGAGCGCGGTGATCGCCAGCAGGAGTCGTCCGGCCCGCCGCCGGGAAGGCGGTTGGGGAGACTCCGCTTTCCCCGCCTCCGGGGAGTCGTCGTCCTGGCCGCCGCCCTCGTGCTCCTCGTCTCGGGGGCGGTCTGGCTGCTGTACGGCTCCAAGTGGCTGCGGGTGGAGCGCGTCTCGGTCTCCGGGACGGTGGTCCTGACGCCCGCACAGGTCCGCCAGGCCGCCCGGGTGCCGGTCGGCAAGCCGCTGATTTCCGTGGACACGGATGTCATCGAGGCCCGACTGCGCCGGAAACTGCCCCGAATCGACTCGGTTCAGGTCGTCCGTTCCTGGCCTCACGGAATCGGGCTGAAAGTGACCGAGCGTGTCCCGGTGCTGCTCATGGAGAAGGGCCGGGACTTCGTCGAAGTGGACGACGACGGTGTCCGCTTCGCCACGGTTCCGCAGGCCCCGAACGGCATTCCGACCCTGGAACTGGCCCCGTCCCGCGTCGCTTCCGCCGCCGCGAGCCTGCGCCGCTTCGACCAGGACCGTCTGGTGCGGGAAGCCGTGGGGGTGGCGGGTTACATTCCGGCCACCGTCGCGCGCGAGACACGGGTCGTCAAGGTCCGTTCCTATGACGACATCTCGCTGGAGTTGAGCGGCGGGCGCACGGTGCAGTGGGGCAGCGACGAGAACGGCCGCGCGAAGGCCCGTACCCTCAACGCTCTCATGAAAGCCGCCCCCGGCGCACGGCACTTCGATGTCAGTGTTCCCACCGCGCCTGCGTCATCAGGGAGTTGACGCACATCCGCGCAGGCCAGCACCCTGGTTGGGCACCGCTATGCCTGATCACATAGGGTGAAAAGAAAAACGGGAGGTTCGGCGTGTTCGTTGAACGTGCGCCACTTGTCGACTTAGTGTCCTGTTCAGAAGACTTCATGGAACGGACACACTGGTAACCCTAAACTTCAGGGTTAGGGTTCGGGTCGGCGCTACGGACCGTCCCATTCGGCATCAGTCGTCGGATCGCGAGGCAGCAGTGCTTCTCGACGATTCAGCGACACGTAACTCGAGGCGAGAGGCCTTCGACGTGGCAGCACCGCAGAACTACCTCGCAGTCATCAAAGTCATCGGTGTCGGCGGCGGTGGTGTCAATGCCATCAACCGGATGATCGAGGTCGGTCTCAAGGGCGTCGAGTTCATCGCCATCAACACCGACGCACAGGCGCTGTTGATGAGCGACGCCGACGTCAAGCTCGACGTCGGCCGCGAACTCACCCGCGGACTCGGCGCCGGAGCCAACCCGGCCGTCGGCCGCAAGGCCGCCGAGGATCACCGCGAGGAGATCGAGGAGGTCCTCAAGGGGGCCGACATGGTCTTCGTGACGGCCGGTGAAGGCGGCGGCACCGGCACCGGCGGCGCGCCCGTCGTGGCCAACATCGCCCGCTCCCTGGGCGCCCTCACCATCGGCGTGGTCACCCGCCCGTTCACCTTCGAGGGACGGCGCCGGGCCAACCAGGCCGAGGACGGCATCGCCGAACTCCGCGAAGAGGTCGACACCCTCATCGTCATCCCCAACGACCGGCTGCTGTCCATCTCGGACCGCCAGGTCAGCGTGCTGGACGCGTTCAAGTCCGCGGACCAGGTGCTGCTCTCCGGTGTGCAGGGCATCACGGACCTCATCACCACCCCCGGCCTCATCAACCTCGACTTCGCCGACGTGAAGTCGGTCATGTCCGAGGCCGGTTCCGCCCTCATGGGCATCGGCTCGGCCCGCGGCGACGACCGAGCGGTGGCCGCCGCCGAGATGGCGATCTCCTCGCCGCTCCTCGAGGCCTCCATCGACGGCGCCCGGGGCGTCCTGCTCTCCATCTCCGGCGGCTCCGACCTCGGCCTGTTCGAGATCAACGAGGCCGCCCAGCTGGTCAGCGAGGCCGCCCACCCCGAGGCCAACATCATCTTCGGCGCGGTGATCGACGACGCCCTCGGCGACGAGGTCCGGGTCACGGTGATCGCGGCCGGCTTCGACGGGGGCCAGCCCCCCGCCCGCCGGGACACCGTCCTCGGGTCGGCGTCGTCGTCCTCGTCCTCGGCGCGGCACGACGAGCCGGCCCCGGTACGGCAGCCCGAGAGCCGCCCGTCCTTCGGCTCGCTCGGCAGCGTCACGCCCAAGGAGGAGCCGGAGCTCGCCGCTCCCGAGCCGGTGGCCGAGATCCCGGTCGCTCCGCCGATCCCGCCGGCCCCGCGGACCTACTCGGACAGCGCCGCGGAGGAGCTGGACGTACCGGACTTCCTCAAGTGATCCTCCTGACGTGATAGGACGGCACGACATCGTGAACGGCGCGCACTTCGCCTTCACCGACCGGTGGGGCGGGGTGAGCGCCGTTCCGTACGAGGAGCTGAACCTCGGCGGCGCGGTCGGTGACGACCCCGACGCCGTACGGGACAACCGCGAACTGGCCGCGAAGTCGCTGGGCCTGGACCCGGCGCGGGTGGTCTGGATGAACCAGGTGCACGGGGCGGACGTGGCCGTCGTCGAAGGGCCCTGGGATGCCCGCCCGGTGCCCGAGGTCGACGCGATCGTCACGGCCCGGCGGGGACTCGCCCTGGCGGTGCTCACGGCCGACTGCACTCCGGTGCTGCTCGCCGACCCGGTCGCCGGGATCGCCGCCGCGGCCCACGCGGGCCGGCCCGGCATGGTCGCCGGGGTCGTCCCCGCCGCCGTACGGGCCATGGTCGGGCTCGGCGCCGAGCCGGACCGGATCGTCGCCCGCACCGGACCGGCCGTCTGCGGGCGGTGCTACGAGGTGCCGGAGGCGATGCGCGCCGAGGTGGCCGCCGTCGAACCGGCGGCGTACGCCGAGACGAGTTGGGGCACACCGGCGGTCGACGTGAGCGCCGGAGTGCACGCGCAGCTCGAACGCCTCGGGGTGCGCGACCGGGAGCAGTCGCCGGTGTGCACGCTCGAATCGGGCGATCACTTCTCGTACCGCCGGGACCGCACCACCGGGCGGCTCGCGGGCTATGTGTGGCTGGACTGATCGGACATGACGGATCGTAAGGGTGAACTCGCCGCAAACCTGGCGAGGGTCGAGGAGCGCATCACCGCGGCGTGTGTGGCCGCCGGGCGCAAGCGGGAGGAGGTGACCCTGATCGTGGTCACCAAGACCTACCCGGCGAGCGATGTGCGGGTCCTGTCGGGACTCGGTGTGCGCCACGTCGCGGAGAACCGCGACCAGGACGCGGCCCCGAAGGCCGCCGCCTGTTCGGATCTGCCGCTCTCCTGGCATTTCGTCGGCCAGTTGCAGACCAACAAGGTGCGGTCCGTGGTCGCTTACGCCGATGTCGTGCAGTCCGTCGACCGTGCCAGGCTCGTCACGGCGCTGTCGACGGAGGCCGTGCGGGCCGGGCGGGAGGTGGGGTGCCTCATCCAGGTCGCGCTCGACGCCGGGGAGAGTGCGAGGGGCGAGCGCGGTGGCGTGGCGCCCGGCGGAATCGAGGAGTTGGCCGACCTGGTCGCCGGCGCACCGGGGCTGCGGCTCGACGGGCTGATGACCGTCGCGCCGCTCACCGGGGAGTACGCGGGGCGCCAACGGGCCGCGTTCGAGCGGATGATGGATTTGTCGACCGACCTGCGCCGGGCCCATCCGGCTGCGAACATGGTGTCCGCAGGGATGAGTGCGGACCTCGAGGACGCTGTGGCCGCCGGAGCGACACATGTACGCATCGGCACTGCGGTACTCGGAGTCCGCCCCAGGCTCGGGTAACGTCGCCAAGAAGTCGGACCACAGCAGAAAATATGGTCAATGTCGCCTAAAGGCGTGCAGAACGACCTCGTGGATCGCGGGCACTTGGCGGTCGTCAGCGGATCCACCACAGAGCGGAGGACTCAGAGCATGGCCGGCGCGATGCGCAAGATGGCGGTCTACCTCGGCCTCGTGGAGGACGATGGGTACGACGGCCGCGGTTTTGACCCCGACGACGACTTCGAGCCCGAACTGGACCCGGAGCCCGAGCGGGACCATCGACGGCACGAGCCGTCACACCAGTCGCATCAGTCCCAAAGGGACGAAGCGGTACGAGTCGTGCAGCCTCCCGCGCAGCGCGACCCGATTCCTCATGCCGCTTCGCTCCCCGCGGAATCGGGACGCCCGGCGCGGATCGCGCCCGTGTCGTCCATCACACAAGAACGCCAGTCCCTGGAGAAGAACGCACCGGTGATCATGCCCAAGGTCGTGTCGGAACGAGAGCCTTACCGGATCACCACGCTTCATCCCCGGACCTACAACGAGGCCCGTACCATCGGGGAACACTTCCGCGAGGGCACCCCGGTGATCATGAACCTGACTGAGATGGATGACACAGACGCGAAGCGACTTGTCGACTTTGCGGCCGGTTTGGTGTTTGGTCTTCATGGCAGCATCGAGCGGGTGACGCAGAAGGTGTTTCTGTTGTCTCCTGCTAACGTCGATGTCACGGCGGAGGACAAGGCCCGCATCGCAGAGGGCGGGTTCTTCAACCAGAGCTGAGAAGTACGCCCGGAACGAAGCACGAAGCAGGGGAGAGGGAAGCACAATCCATGAGCGTGTTCGCGCAGGTGATCTACATCGCGCTGATGGTGTTCCTCATCGTGCTCATCTTCCGGCTGGTCATGGACTACGTCTTCCAGTTCGCCCGCTCGTGGCAACCTGGCAAGGCCATGGTGGTCGTACTGGAGGCCACCTACACTGTCACCGATCCACCGCTGAAGCTTCTGCGGCGGTTCATTCCGCCGCTGCGTCTCGGGGGCGTGGCGCTAGACCTGTCCTTCTTCGTACTGATGATCATCGTCTACATCCTGATCTCCATCGTGGGAAACCTGGTGGGGTGAAAGTGGACGAAAGGTCTTGCCGACTGCCGATGACTACGTTGAGGTGAAGAGATGCCGTTGACCCCCGAGGACGTGCGGAACAAGCAGTTCACGACCGTCCGCCTCCGAGAAGGCTATGACGAGGACGAGGTCGATGCCTTCCTCGACGAGGTCGAAGCCGAACTGACCCGTCTGCTCCGCGAGAACGAGGACCTGCGCGCCAAGCTGGCCGCGGCCACGCGCGCGGCCGCGCAGAACCAGCAGAACATGCGCAAGCCCCCGGAGCAGGACCAGCAGCAGGGCGGTATGCAGCAAGGCGGTATGCAGCAGGGCGGTATGCAGCAAGGCGGTATGCAGCAGGGTGGCATGCAGCAAGGCGGCATGCCACAGGGCGGTATGCAGCAGGGCGGTATGCCGCAGCAGGGCATGCGAGGTCCCGGCGCTCCGGTGCCCGCCGGAATATCGGGCCCGCCGCAGCAGCAGATGGGTGGCCCCATGGGTGGCCCGCCCCAGCTGCCGAGCGGTGCCCCGCAGCTGCCCGCCGGCCCCGGCGGTCAGGGCGGTCCGCAGGGTCCCGGCCCGATGGGTCAGGGTCCGATGGGCCAGGGCCCGATGGGTGGTCAGCCCCCCATGCAGCAGCAGATGGGCGGTCCGATGGGCGGCCCCATGGGCGGTCCGATGGGCGGCCCCGGTCAGGGCCCCGGTGGCGACAGCGCCGCCCGAGTCCTCTCGCTGGCTCAGCAGACCGCCGACCAGGCGATCGCCGAGGCCCGCTCCGAGGCCAACAAGATCGTCGGTGAGGCCCGCAGCCGCGCCGAGGGTCTCGAGCGTGACGCCCGCGCCAAGGCCGACGCGCTCGAGCGGGACGCGCAGGAGAAGCACCGCGTCGCCATGGGCTCCCTGGAGTCCGCGCGCGCCACGCTGGAGCGCAAGGTCGAGGACCTGCGTGGCTTCGAGCGCGAGTACCGCACGCGCCTGAAGTCGTACCTCGAGTCCCAGCTGCGCCAGCTGGAGACCCAGGCCGACGACTCCCTGGCTCCGCCGCGCACTCCGGCCACGGCGTCCCTGCCGCCGTCCCCGGCGCCCTCCATGGCCCCGGCCGGCGCGAGCGCCCCGTCCTACGGCGGCAACCAGAGCATGGGCGGTCCGCCGAGCCCCGCTGCCCCGTCCTACGGCGGCCAGCAGCAGATGACCCCGGCGATGACCCAGCCGATGGCCCCGGTCCGTCCGCAGGGCCCGTCGCCGATGGGCCAGGCTCCCTCGCCGATGCGCGGGTTCCTGATCGATGAGGACGACAACTGACGGCCGGCACGGTCAGTAGTACGCCGTAGGCGTCGGCAGCGTTCAGGGAGGGGCCCCGGACTTCGGTCCGGGGCCCCTCCCTTTTGACGTGTGTCTGACGTGTGCTGACGCCGAAGGCCCGGTCCCCCAGGGGACCGGGCCTTCGGCGTGCCGCTGTCTACGCCGTCTACGCCTTGCGCAGGCGGAAGGTGAGGGACAGGCCCTCGTCGGTGAACGGGTCGCCGTAGGAGCCGTCCGCCTCGCCCTCAGAGCTGTGCTCATTCACGAAGGCCGTGGCCAGGACCTCGTCGGCGATCAGGGGCGCGTGCTCGGTCAGGGCCGCGACGACCGCCGGGTCCGTGGAGGTCCAGCGCAGCGCGATACGGTCGGCCACGTCGAGGCCGCTGTTCTTGCGGGCCTCCTGGATCAGCCGGATCGCGTCACGGGCCAGGCCCGCCTGCCGCAGCTCCTCGGTGATCTCCAGGTCGAGCGCGACCGTGGCACCGGAGTCGGACGCCACCGACCAGCCTTCGCGCGGGGTCTCGGTGATGATCACCTCGTCGGGGGCGAGGGCGATCGTCTCGCCGTCGACCTCCACCGACGCCGTGCCCTCGCGCAGCGCCAGGGACAGCGCGGCGGCGTCGGCCGCGGCGACCGCCTTCGCCACGTCCTGGACGCGCTTGCCGAACCGCTTGCCCAGCGCGCGGAAGTTCGCCTTCGCCGTGGTGTCGACCAGCGAGCCGCCGACCTCGCTCAGCGAGGCGAGCGCCTCGACGTTGAGCTCCTCGGTGATCTGCGCGTGCAGTTCGGTGTCGAGGGCGTCGAAGCCGGTCGCCGCGACGAGCGCGCGCCTCAGCGGCTGGCGCGTCTTCACGCCCGACTCCGCGCGCGTGGCGCGACCCAGCTCCACCAGGCGGCGGACCAGGACCATCTGCTTCGACAGCACCGGGTCGATCGCCGACAGGTCCGCCTCGGGCCAGGCGGCCAGGTGCACGGACTCGGGGGCGCCGGGGCTGACCGGCACCACCAGGTCCTGCCAGACCCGCTCGGTGATGAACGGCGTCAGCGGGGCCATCAGCTTGGTGACCGTCTCGACGACCTCGTGCAGGGTGCGCAGCGCCGCCTTGTCGCCCTGCCAGAAGCGGCGGCGGGAGCGGCGGACGTACCAGTTGGACAGGTCGTCGACGAAGGCCGACAGCAGCTTGCCGGCGCGCTGGGTGTCGTAGGCCTCCAGGGACTGGGTGACCTGGTCGGTCAGCGCGTGCAGTTCGGACAGCAGCCAGCGGTCCAGCAGCGGCCGGTCGGCCGGGGCCGGGTCGGCCGCACTGGGCGCCCAGCCGGAGGTGCGGGCGTACAGGGCCTGGAAGGCGACCGTGTTCCAGTACGTGAGGAGGGTCTTGCGGACGACCTCCTGGATCGTGCCGTGACCCACCCGGCGGGCCGCCCAGGGGGAGCCGCCGGCCGCCATGAACCAGCGCACCGCGTCCGCGCCGTGCCGGTCCATGAGCGGGATCGGCTCCAGGGTGTTGCCCAGGTGCTTGGACATCTTGCGGCCGTCCTCGGCGAGGATGTGGCCCAGGCAGACGACGTTCTCGTACGACGACTTGTCGAAGACCAGGGTGCCGACCGCCATGAGGGTGTAGAACCACCCGCGCGTCTGGTCGATGGCCTCGGAGATGAACTGCGCCGGGTACCGGCTCTCGAACAGCTCCTTGTTCTGGTACGGGTAGCCCCACTGCGCGAACGGCATCGACCCCGAGTCGTACCAGGCGTCGATGACCTCCGGCACGCGCGTGGCCGTCTTCGCGCACTGCGGGCAGGCGAAGGTGACCTCGTCGATGAACGGGCGGTGCGGGTCGAGCCCGGACTGGTCGGTGCCGGTCAGCTCGGTCAGCTGCGCGCGGGAGCCGACGCAGGTGAGGTGGTCGTCCTCGCAGCGCCAGATCGGCAGCGGGGTGCCCCAGTAGCGGTTGCGGGACAGCGCCCAGTCGATGTTGTTGTTCAGCCAGTCGCCGTACCGGCCGTGCTTGACGGTCTCCGGGAACCAGTTGGTCCGCTCGTTCTCCTGGAGCAGCCGGTCCTTGATGGCCGTGGTGCGGATGTACCAGGACGGCTGCGCGTAGTAGAGCAGCGCGGTGTGGCAGCGCCAGCAGTGCGGGTAGCTGTGCTCGTACGGCAGGTGCTTGAAGAGCAGGCCGCGCTGCTGGAGGTCCTCGGTGAGCTTTTCGTCCGCCTTCTTGAAGAAGACGCCGCCGACCAGCGGGACGCCCTCCTCGAAGGTGCCGTCGGGGCGGACGGGGTTCACGACCGGCAGGCCGTAGGCGCGGCAGACCTTGAGGTCGTCCTCACCGAAGGCGGGGGACTGGTGGACCAGGCCCGTACCGTCCTCGGTGGTGACGTAGTCGGCGTTGACGACAAAATGGGCCGGTGCCGGGAACTCAACGAGCTCGAGCGGACGTTGATACGTCCAGCGCTCCATTTCGGCGCCGGTGAAGGTCTGACCCGTGGTCTCCCAGCCCTCGCCGAGCGCCTTGGCGACGAGCGGCTCGGCGACGACGAGCTTCTCCTCGCCGTCGGTGGCGACGACGTAGGTGACCTCGGGGTGGGCGGCGACGGCGGTGTTGGACACCAGGGTCCACGGGGTGGTCGTCCACACCAGGAGCGCGGCTTCGCCGGCGAGCGGACCGGAGGTGAGCGGGAAACGGACGTACACGGAGGGGTCGACGACCGTCTCGTAGCCCTGCGCCAGCTCGTGGTCCGACAGGCCGGTTCCGCAGCGGGGGCACCAGGGGGCGACGCGGTGGTCCTGGACCAGCAGGCCCTTGTCGAAGATCTCCTTCAGCGACCACCAGACGGACTCGATGTACGCCGGGTCCATGGTGCGGTAGGCGCCGTCGAGGTCCGTCCAGTACCCCATGCGGGTCGTCAGCGCGGAGAAGGCGTCCGTGTGCCGGGTCACCGACTCGCGGCACTTGGCGTTGAACTCGGCGATGCCGTACGCCTCGATGTCCTGCTTGCCGGAGAAGCCCAGCTCCTTCTCGACCGCCAGCTCCACCGGGAGGCCGTGGCAGTCCCAGCCGGCCTTGCGGGCCACGTGGTAGCCGCGCATGGTGCGGAAGCGGGGGAAGACGTCCTTGAAGACGCGGGCCTCGATGTGGTGGGCGCCGGGCATGCCGTTGGCGGTGGGCGGGCCCTCGTAGAACACCCACTCCGGGCGGCCCTCGGACTGCTCCAGACTCTTGGCGAAGATCTTCTGCTCGCGCCAGAAGTCGAGCACCGCGTGCTCGAGCGCGGGCAGGTCGACCTGGGCGGGTACCTGGCGGTACGTCGGCGCTGTCATCAGCGAGCTTCCTCCAACGGACTTGCTGCCTTCCGTCGGAGGGACGAGAGC
This sequence comes from Streptomyces sp. NPDC020299, assembly GCF_044387825.1. Lineage (NCBI taxonomy): Bacteria > Bacillati > Actinomycetota > Actinomycetes > Kitasatosporales > Streptomycetaceae > Streptomyces > Streptomyces sp. NPDC020299. The sequence continues at coordinate 199,545 of NZ_JBIRWL010000004.1, read as the reverse complement.
CGTATCGGCTACGTGCGCCGGGTGCGGCGCGCTCCCGCGGTACCACCCTCCTTGGCTCCCCGTGCGCCGTATGCGCCGGTGAGCCCCCTCATTGGGGTCGCGATGCCGGTTCTACCGGCCCCTGGGCCTGCGCTGGGGCTTTCTTCCGGCGGCTCCGGGGTGATCTTCACGTCGCGCTCGCCCCCGGGCTTCCACCGTCCCCGGGTCGCTCTGGGCTGCGTACGCCGCTACTCGTCCCCATCCACGCTTTTCGCTCCGCCCAGTGTACGGCGCACCGGCGACAGCGGCAGACCGATTTCGGGTGCGGGGACGGTGCGGGGAGGCCGTCGACGGGGAAGGGTTGATATGTCCTGAATGTGACCTGAATGGCGAGGTACGCGTGTTCGGATCCTGGGATGCCCTGCTCGGCGGATTACCCGGCTGGGAGCTGGGCACAACGCATGCAGGCTTGTCGCGCGGGGGTCGCGAGGCGGGCGGATCGGGCGGCGTGCCCCGTTGCCGCGGGACTCAAGTCGATTTATCGTCCCAGCACGATTCGCGAGCAAGATCACAATATGTGAAGGGGCCGCGGCCATGGTGGCGAAGAAGACCGCCGTACAGCAGTCGGCGGCGCCCGGCAGGGCCAGGGGAGCGGTTGCGGGTGCCTCCGGCGGGACGACGTCGTCCGCCAAGGGGGCTGCCGAGAAGAACGCGGGTGGGGCGGGGAAGAAGCCGGTCGCCAGGAAGAGCACCGCCAAGAAGGCGACGGCAGCCGCCAAGGGCGGTTCCGGGAAGGCCGCGGCACCGGCCGAGGAGACCGGCCCGCCGAAGGCCACGGCCAGGAAGACCGGCACCGGCCCGGCCACGACCAGGAAGGCGGGCGCCGCGGAAGCCGCGGCGAAGCGGACCGACACCGGGGCACGGGGTGGCAAGGAGCCCCGCACCGAGGCGCCGGGCGGCAGGACACCCCAGGCCAAGGCGCCGGGCGGCAGGAAACCCGGCCTCAGGGAACGGGGCGGCGAGAAGACCGGCAGCAAGGAACCGGGCGGCAGGAAACCCGGCGCTGACACGGCCGGTGCGGGAGGGGGCGGCGCCGCGAAGGTGGGCGCCGCGCAGACGGCAGGACAGCAGGCGGGCACCGAGGAGGCGGTGGCCGGGAAGAGATCGGCCAAGAAGGCGGGCGCGGCGCAGACCGCGAAGCAGACGGGAGCCACGACGGTGGTTGCGAAGAAGACTCCTGGCACGGCCACGGCGGCGAAGGCCGCAGTCCCCAAGGCGCGCCTCACCGCGGTGGACCCCGGCGACCTCGCGGTGCGCCCCGGTGAGGACCCCTGGACCTCCGAGGAGGTGGAGGAGGCGCGTGCCGAACTGCAGTCCGAGGAGGGGCGGCTCAGCGCCGAGATCACCGCCTCGGAACAGTCCATCGTGGGGCTCATGCGGGACTCCGGGGACGGTGCCGGCGACGACCAGGCCGACACCGGCACCAAGAACATCACGCGCGAGCACGAGATGGCGCTGGCCGCCAACGCGCGCGAGATGCTGATCCAGACCGAGCGTGCCCTGGAACGGCTGGACGCGGGCACGTACGGCCTGTGCGAGAACTGCGGCGACCCCATCGGCAAGGCCCGCATGCAGGCCTTCCCACGGGCGACCCTGTGCGTGGAGTGCAAGCAGAAGCAGGAACGCCGGTACTGAGCCGGTGCCGACCGGCACGGGGGCCCGCCAGGGCGTGCCGTAGTCTCGTGTGCAGTCAGGTACCTAGGTTGAGGGACTCACGTGGCAGAGGCGGAACACATCATCGGTACGCCGGACACCCCGGAAGCTCCGGGAGCGGGACACGATGAGGCCGCGGCGACCGCGGCGACCCCGGCCGAGCGGCCCCGGGGACGGCGCCGGATCGCCGTGCTGTTCTCGGTGGCCGCCTTCGCCTACGCCCTCGACCTGGTCAGCAAGCTGATCGTGGTGGCGAAGCTGGAGCACCACGCGTCGGTCGAGGTCATCGGGGACTGGCTGGAGTTCACCGCCATCCGCAACGCGGGCGCGGCCTTCAGCTTCGGGCAGGCCTACACGGTCATCTTCACGGTCATCGCGGCCGCCGTGATCGTGGTGATCATCCGCCTCGCCCGCAAGCTCTACAGCCTGCCCTGGGCGATCGCGCTGGGCCTGCTGCTCGGCGGCGCGCTCGGCAACCTGACCGACCGGATCTTCCGCTCGCCGGGGATCTTCCAGGGCGAGGTCATCGACTTCATCGCCCCCAAGGGCTTCGCGGTGTTCAACCTCGCCGACTCGGCGATCGTCTGCGGCGGCGTCCTGATCGTCCTGCTGTCCTTCCGCGGCCTGGACCCGGACGGCACCGTCCACAAGGACTGAGCCCCGGGTCGCGTTGTCCACAGGCTCGTCCGGGGCCGTCGGGCCCGTCCGGCATACTCGTCGGGTGAGCACCCTTCCCGAGATCCGTACCCTGCCCGTGCCCGACGGCCTGGAGGGCGAGCGCGTCGACGCCGCCATCTCCCGCATGTTCGGCTTCTCCCGTACCAAGGCGGCCGAGCTTGCCGCGGCGGGAAAGGTCCAGGTGGACGGCTCGGTGGTCGGCAAGTCCGAGCGGGTGCGCGGCGGGGCCTGGCTGGAGGTCGAGATGCCGGGGGCGCCCGCGCCCGTGCAGATCGTCGCGGAACCCGTCGAGGGCATGGAGATCGTGCACGACGACGATGACGTGGTCGTGATCGTGAAGCCCGTGGGCGTGGCCGCGCACCCGTCGCCGGGCTGGACCGGACCGACCGTCATCGGCGGCCTCGCCGCCGCCGGGTACCGGATCTCCACCTCCGGGGCCGCCGAGCGCCAGGGCATCGTGCACCGCCTGGACGTGGGCACGTCCGGCCTGATGGTGGTCGCCAAGTCCGAGTACGCGTACACGTCGCTCAAACGCCAGTTCAAGGAGCGCACGGTCGACAAGCGGTACCACACGCTCGTCCAGGGCCACCCGGACCCGACCAGCGGCACCATCGACGCCCCGATCGGCCGCCACCCCAACCACGACTACAAGTGGGCCGTCACCGCGGACGGCAAGCCCTCCGTGACCCACTACGACCTCATCGAGGCGTTCCGCGCCGCCTCCCTGCTGGACGTGAAGCTGGAGACCGGCCGCACCCACCAGATCCGTGTCCACATGTCCGCGCACCGCCACCCGTGCGTCGGCGACCTGACCTACGGCGCCGACCCCACGCTCGCCAAGCGGCTGCGCCTGACCCGCCAGTGGCTGCACGCCGTACGGCTCGGTTTCGAGCACCCCGGGGACGGCCGGTGGGTCGAGTTCGAGTGCGGTTACCCGGAGGATCTGCAGACGGCGCTCGACCAGGTCCGCGAGGAGACCTACGGATGAGTGGCACGCCGTACACCGTGCGGATCGCCGAGGCCCCGGCCGACCGGGAGGCCTGCTTCGCGGTGCGCAAGGAGGTCTTCGTCGCCGAACAGGGCGTCCCCGAGGACATCGAGTACGACGCCCATGACGCCGCCGCCGTGCACGTCCTGGCGGTCCGGGAGGACGGCGTGCCGCTGGGCACCGGACGGCTGCTGCACGGCGCGGCGGCCGCCGCGCTGACCGGCGGCGGGGACGCCTCGGTGGGTTCCCTGGGACGGCTCGCCGTCACCGGTCGGGCACGCGGCCTGGGCGTCGGCGTGGCCCTGGTGCGGGCCATCGAGGACGCGGCACGCGCGCGCGGCCTGACGGCCGTCGACCTGCACGCGCAGACCCACGCGCTGGGCTTCTACGAGCGGCTCGGATACGAGGCGTACGGGCCGGAGTACCCGGAGGCGGGCATCCCGCACCGGGCGATGCGGCGCACGCTGTAGCCCCGGGGGCCGGACGGCCCGTGGGGGCGGGGGCATGGCAGTCTTGAGGCCTGCTTGTGACGTCGACTCCCGGAGCGCTCGCCGTGGATCAGTTGGCCCTGCTGTTCGTGCTGCTGCTGGGGGCCCTGGTGAGCGTGCCGCTGGGGGACCGGTTCGGAGTGCCGGCGCCGGTGCTGATGACGCTGCTCGGCATCGTGCTCGCGGTGGCCGACTTCGTCCCGAACGTGAACATCCCGCCGGAGCTGATCCTGCCCGCGCTGCTGCCGCCGCTGCTCTACGCGGCGGTGCGGCGGACGTCCTGGCGGCAGTTCACCGCCAACAAACGGCCGATCTTCCTGCTCGCCGTCGCCCTGGTGTTCGTCACCACGGTGTGCGTGGCCGCCGTCGCCTCCGCGATCGTGCCCGGGCTGCCGGTCGCCGCCGCCGTGGCGCTGGGCGCGCTGGTCGCCCCGCCCGACCCGGTCGCCGCGACCGCCGTCGCCGGACAGCTCGGGCTGCCGCGCCGGCTGGTGTCCATCCTGGAGGGCGAGGGGCTGTTCAACGACGTCACGGCCATCGTGCTGTACCACGTGGCGATCGCCGCCGTGGTCGGCGGGAGCTTCTCACCGTGGCAGGCCGGACTGGACCTGGTGCTGTCCGCGGTGGTCGCCGTCGCCGTGGGCCTGGCACTCGGCTGGGGGGCGAACTGGCTGATGGACGTGCTGGAGGACGCCACCCTGCAGATCGGGCTGACGCTGCTGGTGCCGTACGCCTCGTACGTCCTCGCGGAGGAGCTGCACGGGTCCGGGGTGCTCGCCGTGCTGACCACCGCGCTCTTCCTCGCCGAGTACGCCTCCCACCCGGACGACGTGATGACGCGGCTGGCCGGGCACACCTTCTGGGACATCGTCGACACGCTCGTCACGGGGGTGGCGTTCGGGCTGATCGGCCTGGAGCTGCACAACGCGATCCGGACGGCGTCCGGGCGGTGGGGCGAGCTGCTCGGCTGGGCGGGCACGATCGTGGGCGTGGTGGTCCTCGTACGCCTGCTGTGGCTGATGCCGGCGACCTGGCTGACCAAACGGCTGCACGCCAAGCGGGACTACGACGAGGACATCCCGACCAGCTGGCGGGAGACCGTCGTGATGTGGTGGTCCGGGATGCGGGGCGTGGCCTCGGTGGCGCTGGCGCTGGCCGTTCCGCTCAAGACCGACGACGGGTCGCCGTTTCCCGACCGGGACGAGATCGTGTTCATCGCCTTCGGCGTGATCATGGCGACGCTGGTGCTGCAGGGGCTGACCCTGCCGTGGCTGGTGAGGCGGCTGGGCGTGCGGGCGGACACGGAGCGGGAGAAGGAGTTCGAGAAGCAGCTGGCCGTGCGGGCGGCCAAGGCGGCCAAGCTGCGGCTGAGGGAGATCGAGTCGGTCGAGGACCTGCCGGAGGAGCTGTCCGAGCAGATGGCGCGGCGGGCGTTCGACATCGGGCTGCGGATCAGTCCGGACATGGGGCAGGACGAGCGGCGCGACGCGCACGAGCGGCGGGTGCGGCGGCTCAAGAAGGTGCGGCGGATCCAGGGGGAGATGCTCAGTGCCGCGCGGCACGAGGTGATGGCCGCGCGCAGCGAACCCGGGGCGGATCCGGAGATCGTGGACCGGGTGCTGCGGCATCTGGACGTGCGTAGCCTGCGGTGAGGGCGGGGGTTTCCCACCGCCCCGCCCTCACCCGTTTCCAGTCGGTCGGGAAGCCGTCAGGCCCCGCCCGTCCGGGGGGTCTCGTAGGCGCGGTGGTGGGCGCCGTCCTGGGACGGGATGCGGGGGCTGTTCGGGGGGAGGGAAGCGTCGGCCGTGTTGACGCGGGGCAGGGCGTACGGGTGCTCCGCGGACAGCCAGTTGATCATCTCCTCGCGGACCGTGACCCGCGTCGTCCAGATGTCGTCGGCGTCCTTCGCCGTCATCAGGGCGCGGACCTGGATCGTGTTGGGCGTCGAGTCGGTGACCACCAGGCCGTGGGCGCGGCCGTCCCAGGCGTCGCACTTGCGGAGGATGTCCCGCAGCTTCTCGCGCATCGCCTCGATGGGCGCGCTGTGGTCGAGGTGCCAGTAGACGATGCCGGTCATCTGCGGGGTGCCGCGCGACCAGTTCTCGAACGGGTTCGCTGTGAAATACGACACAGGCATGGTGATCCGGCGCTCGTCCCAGGTCTTGACCGTCAGGAAGGTCAGCGTGATCTCCTCGACGGTCCCCCACTCGCCGTTCACCACCACGGTGTCCCCGATCCGCACCATGTCGCCGAAGGCGATCTGGAGCCCGGCGAACATGTTGCTCAGCGTGGACTGCGCGGCGACACCGGCGACGATGCCGAGGATGCCCGCCGAGGCCAGCAGCGAGGCACCGGCCGCGCGCATCGCCGGGAACGTCAGCAGCATCGAGGCGGCGGCCACGACGATCACGATCGCCGACACCACCCGCATGATCAGCTCGACCTGCGTACGCACCCGGCGCACCCGGGCCGGATCGCGGTGGACCCGCGCGTACCGGCTGTACGACGTCTCGACGATGGCGCTCGCGATCCGGATGACCAGCCAGGCGGCGGACCCGATCAGCACCAGGGACAGCGTCCGGCCGATACCGGCCTGGTGCTGCTCCAGCAGCCGAGCCTGGTCGTACGACCCTCTCAGCATGGCGGCGCACAGCACGAGCTGGTAGGGGATGCGCCCGCGGCGCAGCAGCCCCCACAAGGGCGTGTCGCGATCCCGTTCGTCTGCCTTGCGCAGCAGCCGGTCGGTGGCCCAGCCGATGAGCAGGGTCAGTGCGACCGCACTGCCGATCACGATCAGTGGGCGGAGTACGTTCTCCATGCCTCCGAACGTAACCGGCCAGCGGCGGGCTTGAACATGTGAGTTCCGCGCACTCCTGGGTAGGACCCGGCACGGTCACGGTCGGTCACTGTCGTACCCGGCTGGCACCATGGCCTCATGGACATCATGCTCTTTCACTCGACCTACGGCCTCAGGCCCGCGGTGCGCCGGGCCGCGGACCGGCTGCGCGGCGCGGGGCACGAGGTGTGGACGCCGGACCTCTTCGAAGGGCGTACGTTCGACACGGTCGAGGAGGGCATGGCCTTCAACGACGGGATCGGCAAGGACGAACTGCTCAAGCGGGCCGTCCTGGCCGCCGCACCGTATTCCGACCGGGGGCTCGTGTACGCGGGGTTCTCGCTCGGTGCCTCCATCGCGCAGACCCTCGCACTGGGCGACGAGAAGGCGCGCGGGCTGCTGCTCCTGCACGGCACGTCGGACCTCGCGCCGAACGTCTCCGTGGACGAGCTGCCGGTGCAGCTGCACGTCGCCGAGCCGGACCCGTTCGAGACGGACGACTGGCTGAGCGCCTGGTACCTCCAGATGGGCAGGGCCGGCGCCGACGTCGAGGTGTACCGGTACGCCGGGGCCGGTCACCTCTACACCGACCCCGACCTGCCGGACTACGACGAGGAGGCCGCCGAGGCCACCTGGCGGGTGGCGCTCGGCTTCCTCGAATCGCTCTAGCGGGCGGCTACACCGGGTCGTAGGTGCGCTCGACCTGCTGCGTGCCGCTGCGTGTGCGGTACGAACGCTCCCAGGTGGAGGCGGCGTTGGGATCCGTGCGGTCGGACAGCACGTAGTAGTCCATCTGTGCGCGGTCGGCGGTGATGTCCAGGACGCCGTAGCCGTGGCGGTCGGTGTCGACCCAGTGGACGTGCCGGTTGGCGGCCTTGATGACCGGCGCGGCGATGGCGGAGACGGTGCCCTCGGGGACCTTCACGATGTCGTCGAGGTTGTCCGAGGTGACCGAGGTGACGACGAACTCGGTGGCCGCGGAGGCGGACAGCGGGTACGTTCCGGCGTCCACCGGCACGTCGTTGGCCCACGCCATGTGGATGTCGCCGGTCAGGAAGACGGTGTTGCCGATGGCGTTGGAGCGCAGGTGGGCCAGCAGCTCGCGCCGGTCGTCGGTGTAGCCGTCCCACTGGTCGGTGTTGAGGCCGAGGCCGTCCTGCGGCAGCCCGAGCAGCTTGGCGAGCGGCTTGAACAGGTCGGCGGAGAGGGAGCCGATGGCGAACGGTGAGATCATCACCGAGTTGCCGACGAGCCGCCACCTGGTGTCCGATGCCTTCAACCCGGCCTTGAGCCAGTCCAGTTGGGCGCGGCCGGTGATCGTGCGGTCCGGGTCGTCCACGGAGCCGTTGCCGACCTTGACCTGCTGCGAGCGGAACGAGCGCAGGTCCAGCAGGGAGAGGTCGGCGAGCTTGCCGAAGCGCAGCCGGCGGTAGGTGGTGCCCGCGACGGCCGGGCGGACCGGCATCCACTCGAAGTACGCCTGCTTTGCGGCGGCCTGACGGGCGCTCCAGGCGCCCTCGGCGCCCTCGGTGTGGTTCTCGGCGCCGCCCGACCAGGCGTCGTTGGCGAACTCGTGGTCGTCCCAGATCGCGATGACCGGTGCCTTGGTGTGCAGGGCCTGGAGGTCCGGGTCGGTCTTGTACTTGCCGTGCCGGATGCGGTAGTCGGCGAGCGTGAGGATCTCGTGGGTGGGTGCGTGCGTCCGCACGACGGTTCCGCGCGTGCCGTACTCGCCGGTGCCGTACTCGTAGATGTAGTCGCCGAGGTGCAGCCAGGCGTCCAGGTCGCCGCGGGCCGCGAGGTGCCGGTACGAGGCGAAGTAGCCGGCCTCCCAGTTGGCGCAGGAGACCACGCCGAAGCGCAGCCCCGTCACGGCAGCGTCGGCCGCCGGCGCGGTGCGGGTGCGTGCCGCCGGGGAGTCGGTGCCGCCGGCCGAGAAGCGGAACCAGTAGTCGGTGGCGGGCTCCAGGCCGCGGATGTCGGCCTTGACCGTGTGGTCGGAGGCGGCCGTCGCGGTGGTGGACCCCTTGGCGACGACGGTGGTGAACGCCCTGTCCTTCGCCACCACCCAGCTCACCTCGGTGTCCGGGCCGAGCCCGGACCCGGGTGTCGCCTCGGCGGTGGGCGTCACCCGGGTCCACAGCAGGATGCCGTCGGGCAGCGGGTCGCCGGAGGCGACGCCGTGCAGGAAGGCGGGCGCCTCGGCCGCGCGGGCGGGCAGCGCGGCGGCGAGCGGGCCGGCCAGGACAGCGGTCGCCGCCGCGGCCTTGACGACCGTGCGGCGGCGCGGGGAGAGGGAGTTGACGCTCTCGGACGATGTGGAGGCTCTGTATCGACTGGTCACGGCCGATCAGGTTACTGATCGGTACGTCATGCGCGCGAGTGAACTCCTAAATGTGCCCTTTGTTTGGTTTGCGCCCCACCCCGCCGGCGGTCCTCCCTTTGAAGCGCAACGTGAAGTGCGTCACGGTTCGCATTCGCCGTTCGGCGCCGCCCCCATCACAACAAAACGCCCCCTCGGACCCGTTGAAGGAATTCCGAGGGGGCGTTTCAAGCAATCGCGGAACCGGTCGGATGTCAGCCGATTCGGACGCCGGTCAGCAGTGCTTCACCGTGCCCGACTTGAGAGCCAGGTGTCCGTTGTAGATCCATCCCTCGCTCACGCGGGTCCACTGGTTGCCGTATTGGTTGATGGTGTAGCACCAGGCGTTCAGGTCGTGGCCCGGCGCCATGCTCATCACCGCCGTGCACGCCGACGCGGGCTCCTTGTACGCCGTCGCGCCGCCCACGACCACGACAACCCCGTTGGATATGTTGCTCGCCGACACGTGATCACAGGCTGCGGCAGCCGCCGTGCCCGCGGTCGCCACGTTCAGCGCGATGCCGCTCATGGTCAGCGCGGTCGCTCCCAGTACCGCCGCCAGCTTCTTGTGAGATCCCATGTGCACCCCTCGTTTTCTGACCAAGGTCATCTTGCGAACCATGATTCAACCGGCAGCCGATGGAGCCCACCACAGGGTTTCCGGAAAACATCTGGCCGAAATGTTCCCTGGTGGGAGCGCGATTTCCGCGCCGCGATTCCCGCGGGAAGCCGTCCTCGTCACGGGCGATGGCGACATCGTGGTGTCCTCGGTGGAGACCGGTGTTACACGCACTTTGCCGCGAACGGTGACAAGCTCGCCGTCTGTGATCACGACGCGGATGGAATGCGTGCAGTGGCGCGAATCGGTTCGCACCCCTGGATAGCGGACACATCGGGTGACGACGGGGACGGGAAGTGTCCCGGGCCTGAAGCCGGCCCGGGGCACTTCCCGTTCACGTGGGCTGCGGAACTTAAGAGTTGAGAGCCTTCTGCATTGCGGTATTGAAGTCGGTGACCGACATGGGGGCGCTCTTGCCGTCGCTGCCGGTGACAATCTTGCCATCCATAAGCAGTGTCGGGGTCCCCTGGAAACCGTACTTCTTTCCATCCGTGTTGAACTTGCTGCCCATCACGAGGGCCCACTTGTCGTAGGTCCCCTTCTTCACGGCATTTTGGAACGCCGTGTTGTTCTTGAGGGCGCTCACTGTGTTCGCCACCTTGATCAGGTAGTCGTCGCTCTTGAACTTGTCGTCCTGCTCATCCGGGTGGAATTTCGTCGAGTAGAGAGCGGTCTTGTACTCGAGGAAGGCCTCGGGGCTGACGTTCAGGGCCGCGCCCAGTGCACTCAGCGCGTTCTTGGAGCCCTCGCCCGGGATGTTGTTGTCGATGAACGTGGCGCCGACGTACTGAATTTTGAACTTGCCGGCATCGAGATCCTTCTTGACCGTCGAGCCGACCGTCTGCTCGAACTGGGCGCAGACCGGGCAGCGCGGGTCCTCGTACATCACGAGGGTCTTCTTGGCGGTGCTCTTTCCGATGACGACGGTCGTACCGTCCGTCCCCGTGCTGTTGGCCGGCTTGACCAGCTTCTCCTTTTTCACCGCATCCCAGCCGCTGGGCTTGTTGGCCTGGACGACGGCGTAGCCTATGCCGCCGGCCGCCGCCAGGACGGCCACGACCGAGCCGGCCACGATGGCCTGCCGCTTGGCCTTGTCGCGCTTGGCCTGGCGCTCGCGCTCCTGGCGCAGCCGCTCCCGGGCCTGCGTCTTCGCCGCCTGGGTGTTCCGCTTGCTCATCTTGGTGATCTCCATGTGGGACGCGCACAGGTCGTACGCGGAATACGTGTGGGGGACTGGTCGTGCTCAGGTGTCGCTCAGGCGAAGGCGACCGAGCACGGCGGTCCACGCCGTCCCAGGGAGTGCACGAGAAGCCGGTCCCGGGCGATGGTCGTACGGGTGTGCGGGATCCGGACCCGCCGCACCGACGCCGGATCCGGCCGGACGGCCACCGCGGCCACCGCCAGCAGCAGCGGCCGGAACGTGGTCGCGGTCACCGCGCGCACCAGTTGGGCCAGCGCCCGTTCGCCCCGGCGCAGCCAGGCGGCGGCCAGCAGACCGACCCCGACGTGCGCGGCCAGCAGCAGCCAGGCGGTCGTCGGACCGGCGTGGGCGAGCAGGGCGGCCAGCCGGTCGGTGCCGGTGACCCGGGTCAGTTCAGTGCCCATACCGCCGTTGCCGCACAGCACGTCCCAGCCGACCGAGCGCAGCGGGCCCGCGACGGGGCCGCCGGCCCGGCCGTAGCAGACGTGCTGGCCGGTGGTGAAGACGGTGTCGGCGGTCAGTTCCAGCGGGATCAGCGCGGCGGCGATCCGGCCGAAGCCGCGCTCGCGGCCCGCGAGGGCGTACGCGAGGAGGAACACGGCGACCGCGACCGCGGCCACCGTGTTCACCGGCAGCGGGACCCGGGACAGCAGCACGTGCGACGCGCTGCTGAGCGTCACGACCAGTGCCGTGAACAGCGCCGCGCGTACGGCTCTGAGCTGGATCCCGGATATGTCCATAGCGTGGAGAGTGTGACACGTCCTGCTGTAAGAGACCCCTAAAGGGGGCCTGTGGGTGGCCCCCCGGTCACAGACCCGGAATGCGGCCGTTGCGGAACAGGTCGACGAAGATCTGGTGGTCGGCACGCGCGCGTGCGCCGTAGCCGTGCGCGAAGTCGGTCAGCAGGTCCGCGAAGCCCTCCTCGTCGGCCGCGATCGCCGCGTCGATGGCCCGCTCGGTGGAGAACGGCACCAGGGACTCGCCGGAGGTGTCGTCCGCCGCCGCGTGCATGGTGGCGGTGGCCCGGCCCAGGTCGGCGACGACGGCCGCGATCTCCTCCGGGTCGTCGATGTCGCTCCAGTCCAGGTCGACGGCGTACGGCGACACCTCGGCGACCAGCTGGCCCGTCCCGTCGAGCTCCGTCCAGCCCAGCCACGGGTCGGCGTGTGCCTGGAGGGCGCGCTGGGAGATCACCGTGCGGTGGCCCTCGTGCTGGAAGTAGTCCCGGATCGCCGGGTCCGTGATGTGCCGGGAGACCGCCGGGGTCTGGGCCTGCTTGATGTAGATCACGACGTCGTTCTCCAGGGCGTCGCTGTGGCCCTCCAGCAGGATGTTGTACGACGGCAGCCCGGCCGATCCGATGCCGATGCCGCGCCGCCCGACGACGTCCTTGACGCGGTACGAGTCCGGGCGGGCCAGCGAGGTCTCCGGCAGCGTCTCCAGGTAGCCGTCGAAGGCCGCCAGCACCTTGTAGCGGGTCGCCGCGTCCAGCTCGATGGAGCCGCCGCCCGGGGCGAAGCGGCGCTCGAAGTCCCGGATCTCCGTCATCGAGTCCAGCAGCCCGAAGCGGGTGAGGGAGCGGGCGTCACGCAGCGCGTCCAGCAGGGCGCCCTGCGCGGTGTCCAGCGTGAAGGGTGGCACCTCGTCGCTCTTGGCGCCGGTCGCCAGGGCGTGGATGCGCTCGCGGTAGGCGGCCGCGTAGCCCCTGATCAGCTCGGTGATCTGGTCGTCGCCGAGCGCCTTCGCGTACCCGACGAGGGCGATGGAGGCGGAGAAGCGCTTCAGGTCCCAGGTGAAGGGGCCGACGTACGCCTCGTCGAAGTCGTTGACGTTGAAGATCAGCCGGCCGTTGGCGTCCATGTACGTGCCGAAGTTCTCGGCGTGCAGGTCGCCGTGGATCCAGACCCGGGAGGTGCGCTCGTCGAGGTACGGGCCGCCACGCTTCTCCGCGTCGAGGTCGTGGTAGAAGAGGCACGCCGTGCCCCGGTAGAACGCGAAGGCCGAGGCCGCCATCTTCCGGAACTTCACGCGGAACGCGGCCGGGTCGGCGGCGAGGAGCTGGCCGAAGGCGGTGTCGAAGACGGCGAGAATATCCTCGCCGCGCTGCTCGTCGTTGAGCTGGGGTGCCGACATCGCTGGGTGCCTCCTGGTGCATCAAGTGGGTGCGACGGCGTTGCTGCCGTCTCCAACGCACGAAGGTACGCGGGAGTGCCCGGCGAGTGTCAGTCCCGGGGCATAGACTTCGACGCTGTCCCCCAGACTGTCCGCAGTCGGTCCGCAGTCGGTCCGAAGATCGTCGAAGCCTGTTCTCCTTGGAGGCCGAAACCGTGTCGAAGCCGCCCTTCACGCACCTGCACGTCCACACCCAGTACTCGCTGCTGGACGGTGCCGCGCGGCTCAAGGACATGTTCAACGCCTGCAACGAGATGGGCATGACGCACATCGCCATGTCCGACCACGGCAACCTCCACGGGGCGTACGACTTCTTCCACTCCGCGCAGAAGGCCGGAGTCACCCCGATCATCGGCATCGAGGCGTATGTCGCCCCCGAGTCGCGGCGCAACAAGCGCAAGATCCAGTGGGGCCAGCCGCACCAGAAGCGGGACGACGTCTCCGGTTCCGGTGGTTACACCCACAAGACGATGTGGGCGGTGAACAAGACCGGCCTGCACAACCTCTTCCGGCTGTCCTCGGACGCGTACGCCGAGGGCTGGCTGCAGAAGTGGCCCCGGATGGACAAGGAGACCATCGCCCAGTGGTCCGAGGGCATCGTCGCCTCCACCGGCTGCCCCTCCGGCGAGGTCCAGACCCGGCTGCGCCTGGGCCAGGAGGAGGAGGCCCTCAAGGCGGCGGCGGACTACCAGGACATCTTCGGCAAGGACCGCTACTTCCTGGAGCTGATGGACCACGGCATCGACATCGAGCACCGGGTCCGCGAGGGCCTGCTGGAGATCGGCAAGAAGCTCGGCATCCCGCCGCTGGTCACCAACGACTCGCACTACACGTACGCCCACGAGGCCGGCGCCCACGACGCCCTGCTTTGCATCCAGACCGGCAAGAACCTCTCCGACCCCGACCGCTTCAGGTTCGACGGCACCGGCTACTACCTCAAGTCCACGGACGAGATGTACGCCATCGACTCCTCGGACGCCTGGCAGGAGGGCTGCGCCAACACGCTGCTCGTAGCCGAGATGGTCGACACGACCGGCATGTTCGAGAAGCGCGACCTCATGCCCAAGTTCGACATTCCCGAGGGCTACACCGAGGTCACCTGGTTCAAGGAGGAGGTCCGCCGCGGCATGGAGCGCCGCTTCTCCGGCAACGTGCCGGAGGACCGCCAGAAGCAGGTCGAGTACGAGATGGACGTCATCATCCAGATGGGGTTCCCGGGCTACTTCCTCGTGGTCGCCGACTTCATCATGTGGGCCAAGAACAACGGCATCGCGGTCGGCCCCGGCCGTGGCTCCGCGGCCGGTTCGATCGTCGCCTACGCCATGGGCATCACCGACCTCGACCCGATCCCGCACGGTCTGATCTTCGAGCGGTTCCTCAACCCCGAGCGCGTCTCCATGCCCGACGTCGACATCGACTTCGACGAGCGCCGGCGCGTCGAGGTCATCAGGTACGTGACGGAGAAGTACGGCGCCGACAAGGTCGCCATGATCGGCACCTACGGCAAGATCAAGGCCAAGAACGCGATCAAGGACTCCGCGCGCGTGCTGGGCTACCCGTACGCGATGGGCGACCGCCTCACCAAGGCGATGCCCGCCGACGTCCTCGGCAAGGGCATCGACCTCAACGGCATCACCGACCCCTCGCACCCGCGCTACAGCGAGGCGGGCGAGATCCGCGGGATGTACGAGAACGAGCCGGACGTGAAGAAGGTCATCGACACCGCCAAGGGCGTCGAGGGCCTGGTCCGGCAGATGGGCGTGCACGCGGCCGGCGTGATCATGTCCAGCGAACCCATCGTCGACCACGCCCCCATCTGGGTGCGGCACACGGACGGCGTGACCATCACGCAGTGGGACTACCCGCAGTGCGAGTCGCTCGGCCTGCTCAAGATGGACTTCCTCGGGCTGCGCAACCTGACGATCATGGACGACGCCGTCAAGATGGTGAAGTCCAACAAGGGCGTCGACCTCGACCTGCTGTCCCTGCCGCTCGACGATCCGAAGACCTTCGAACTGCTCCAGCGCGGTGAGACCCTCGGCGTCTTCCAGTTCGACGGCGGGCCCATGCGTTCGCTGCTGCGCCTGATGAAGCCCGACAACTTCGAAGACATCTCCGCCGTCTCCGCGCTCTACCGTCCGGGTCCGATGGGCATGGACTCGCACACCAACTACGCGCTGCGCAAGAACAAGCTCCAGGAGATCACCCCGATCCACAAGGAGCTGGAGGAGCCCCTCGAAGAGGTCCTGGCCGTCACCTACGGCCTGATCGTCTACCAGGAGCAGGTGCAGAAGGCCGCCCAGATCATCGCCGGGTACTCGCTCGGCGAGGCCGACATCCTCCGCCGCGTGATGGGCAAGAAGAAGCCCGACGAACTGGCGAAGAACTTCGTCCTCTTCCAGCAGGGCGCCCGGAAGAACGGCTACAGCGACGAGGCGATCCAGGCCCTGTGGGACGTGCTGGTCCCCTTCGCCGGCTACGCCTTCAACAAGGCGCACTCCGCCGCGTACGGACTGGTCTCGTACTGGACCGCCTACCTGAAGGCGAACCACCCCGCCGAGTACATGGCCGGGCTGCTCACCTCGGTCAAGGACGACAAGGACAAGTCGGCCGTCTACCTCAACGAGTGCCGCCGCATGGGCATCAAGGTGCTCCCGCCGAACGTCAACGAGTCGGTGCACAACTTCGCCGCGCAGGGCGACGACGTGATCCTCTTCGGCCTCGAAGCCGTGCGCAACGTCGGCACCAACGTGGTGGAGTCGATCATCAGGAGCCGCAAGGCCAAGGGCAAGTACGACTCCTTCCCCGACTACCTCGACAAGGTCGAGGCCGTCGCCTGCAACAAGCGCACCACGGAGTCGCTGATCAAGGCCGGCGCCTTCGACGAGATGGGCCACACCCGCAAGGGCCTCACCGCCCAGTACGAGCCGATGATCGACAACGTGGTCGCGGTCAAGCGCAAGGAGGCCGAGGGGCAGTTCGACCTCTTCGGCGGCATGGGCGAGGAGACCAGCAGCGAGCCCGGCTTCGGACTCGACGTGGAGTTCACCACCGAGGAGTGGGACAAGACCTATCTGCTCGCCCAGGAGCGGGAGATGCTCGGTCTGTACGTCTCCGACCACCCGCTCTTCGGCCTCGAGCACGTGCTGTCCGACAAGGCCGACGCGGGCATCGCCCAGCTCACCGGCGGCGAGCACGCGGACGGCGCGGTCGTCACCATCGGCGGCATCATCTCGGGCCTGCAGCGCAAGATGACCAAGCAGGGCAACGCCTGGGCCATCGCCACGGTCGAGGACCTCGCGGGATCGATCGAGTGCATGTTCTTCCCGGCGACCTACCAGCTCGTCTCGACCCAACTCGTCGAGGACGCGGTCGTCTTCGTCAAGGGCCGCCTCGACAAGCGCGAGGACGTGCCCCGGCTGGTCGCCATGGAACTGCAGGTCCCGGATCTGTCCAACGCCGGCACCAACGCGCCCGTGATCCTCACCATCCCGGCCACGCGGGTCACCCCGCCGATGGTCAGCCGCCTCGGCGAGATCCTCAGCCACCACAAGGGCGAGAGCGAGGTCCGCATCAAGCTCCAGGGCCCGCGCAAGACGACGGTCCTGCGCCTGGACCGGCACCGCGTGAAGCCGGACCCGGCGCTCTTCGGCGACCTCAAGGTGCTGCTCGGCCCGTCCTGCCTGGCGGGCTGACCGCAACCCCCGGTGTGCGGCCGGGAGACCGATGTGAACGAGGGGCGTATCCGCGATCGGATGCGCCCCTTGTCCGTGCCTGGGCTCAAGGGCCCGCGCGCCGGTCTCAGTTGTGGCCGAAGCGCTTGTGCTGCTTACGTGCGACATCCGCCGGGCTGCCCGGTATGTGCGCCATCTCGGGATCGTGCGCCTCCGGGGCACGCTGCGTGTGCTCCTGCGGCTGCTCGGCCTGCGAGGAGCGGTTCTTCGGGCCGGCCTGCTTGCGGTTGTTCTTGTTCTTGGCCATGGTGATCTGCCTCCTGAAGGGGATCTAGGGGCCAGGGCCGCCATCAGATTCACATAGGCTGACAATGAACGCATTCCGGATAATTACCGTCTGTGACAGGCTTGTCGGAGCGCACGACCCCGAAACGCCACGCCGAAGATCGAGTTCGAGCCGTTAAGCCCCGCACGGTCGGGCAGACTCGAAGGAAGCCGCAAGCAGAAACCTCCCGGGAAGAAGGTGAGTCGCGTGGACCGCTGCATCGTCCTGGTGGACGCCGGGTACTTGCTGGGGGCCGCAGCCAGCCTCCTCGCCGGAGAGCCCTCACGGTCCCGGATCACCGTCGACCACACCGCCCTCATCCAGGCGCTGCGCGAGCGGGCGGAGGCCGACACCGAACGCCCCCTGCTGCGCATCTACTGGTTCGACGGCGCCCCCGACCGCGTCCCCCAGCCGGAGCACCGTCGGCTGCGCGTGATGCCCCGGGTCACCGTCCGGCTCGGCGCGCTGACCCGCAGCGACGGACGCTGGGCGCAGAAGGGCGTGGACGCCGCCATGCACGCCGAGCTCACCGAGCTGGCCCGTAACCGCGCCTGCTCCGACGTCGTCCTGGTCACCGGCGACGGCGACCTGCTGCCGGGCATGATGGCCGCCAAGGAACACGGCGTCGCCGTCCACCTGTGGGCCGTACAGGCCGCCGACGGCGACTACAACCAGTCCGAGGACCTGGTCGCCGAGGCCGACGAACGGCGCGTGCTGGACCGGGCCTGGATCACGCAGGCGGTACGGGCCAAGGAGCTCACCGGCATCTGCGCGCCGCAGCCCGTGCCCCGCCCGGAGATCGCCGCCATCCTCTCCGCGCCGCTGCCCGAGTCCGCGCTGGCCGCAGCGCCCGAGCGGCCCGCCGAGGAGAGCGAGCACACGGCGGCCGCCCCCGCCGGGCAGAACGGCGCGCAGGAACGGGTGCCGCCCAAGGGCGTACCCACCCCCAAGGACCTCGCCGCGCTGCGCGCGCCCGGCGCGCAGACCGCGCAGCATCCGCCCACGGCCACCCTGCGCTGGTCCTCCGACAAGGGCTGGGTGGACCGGCCGGGCGTGGTGGCCGAGCCGCCGGAGGTCGCGTCCATGCCGACGCTGGCCCAGCTGACCACCGCCGAGCAGCGGTGGGCCGACCGCGAGGAGGACATCACCACGGTCGGCGGGGACCCGTACGAGGTCGGACAGGTCTTCGCCCGGCGCTGGATCTCCCGGCTGGGCGACCAGAGCCACCTGCCGAAGCTCTCCGCGATGTACCCGCGCATCCCGCACCGCATCGACGGCGAGCTGCTGCGCTACGCGGCCCGCTTCGGCCTCCTCGCCCACAAGGACGACCAGATCGACGAGCACGACCGGTACGCCATCCGGGCGGGGTTCTGGCGGGAGACCGACGTACCCGCGGCCACGGAGCAGGCGCCGGCCGGGGAGTGAGCCCCCGGCCGTCAGGCCCCAAAGGCGAGTAAAGGGCCCGGACGGCGTACTCTCGTCCCTTGTGAGTACGCGCGTGGCACAGGCACTTCGGCATCCGGATGACGTGGTGTGCGCCGTGCGCGGACTGACCAAGACCTATCCGGCCGTGCGCGGTCGACGCGGCGCGCCCGGGACCCCTGAGGTCCGGGCCACCGACGACGTGGCGCTCGACGTCCGCCGCGGCGAGATCTTCGGGCTGCTCGGACCCAACGGCGCCGGCAAGTCCACCCTCGTACGGCAGCTCACCGGGCTGCTGCGGCCGGACGCCGGCAGCGTGGAGCTGCTCGGCCACGACATCGTGCGGCATCCGGAGCGGGCCTCGCGCATCCTCGCCTACCTCGGCCAGGAGTCGACCGCTCTCGACGAGCTGACCGTCTCCCTCGCCGTGGAGACCACCGGACGCCTGCGCGGCCTGGACGTGGCGCGGGCGCGGGCCGAGCGGGACGCCGTGCTGGAGGAGCTGGGGCTGGCCCCGATCGCCGTGCGGGCGCTGAAGAAGCTGTCCGGCGGCCAGCGGCGGCTCGCCTGCTTCGCCGCCGCCCTGGTCGGCGAGCGACCGCTGCTGGTGCTCGACGAGCCGACCACCGGCATGGACCCGGTGGCGCGGCGCGCCGTGTGGTCCGCCGTCGACCGCCGGCGCGCCGAGCGCGGCACGACCGTCCTGCTGGTCACCCACAACGTCATCGAGGCCGAGACCGTCCTCGACCGGGTCGCCGTCCTGGACGAGGGCCGGGTCATCGCCTGCGACACCCCCGCCGGGCTCAAGGAACGCGTGGCCGGCGAAGTGAGGGTGGAACTGGTGTGGCGTGAGCAGGCGCCCCTGGAGGTGCCCGAGGTCGCCGCGCTGCGCGAGCGGGCCGTTCAGGCCGGGCGCCGCTGGACCCTGCGGCTCGCGCCCGAGGAGGCCCGCGCGGCCGTCGCCACGGTCACCGGCGGGGCCGCCTTCGCCGCACTGGACGACTTCACCCTCGCCACGCCCAGCCTGGAGGACGTGTACCTGGCACTGGGCGGTGCCGCGCGGCAGGGTTTGGTGAAGGCGTGAGCACGCGGGGCGCCGCATCCGTACGGTCCCCCGGGGGACGGCTAGGGCCTGTTGCGAAAGTCTCGCCTGCCCGGCGACGCCCGGCACGCTCCCCCACTGCCTTGAGGGCGTGGGAGGTGCCCCCACTCGCCGCACCGGGCACAGACCCGAGTACGTCCGGTACGAGGGCCTGCGCCCGGCACGCCGAGAGCACGCACCGGACGCCGCCGGGCCCGCCCTCCGGGCGGACGACGGGACTTTCGCAACAGGCCCTAGGCCGCCGCAGGGAAGAGGAGCAGCTCGACGTGAGTGCCGTATCCGCGCAGTCTCCCGCGGGGAGGGCCGTGTCCGTGCCGGAGCCGGCGACGGGCGCGGCCGAGCTGGGGCCGCGTGCGCGGCTGTGGCCGTCGATGGCCGCCGTGTACCGGGCGCAGCTGTCCCGGGCCAGGGTGGCGCGGATGCCGCTGCTGTTCGTGGCGACCTTCCAGTCCGTCGGCATCATGATCATGATGCGGGGGGTGGTGGACACCCGGGGCGAGGCCCAGTCCGTGGTGGCCGGGTCCTCGGTCGTCGTCGTCGCGTTCGTCGCGCTGAACCTGCTGGCGCAGTACTTCGGGCAGCTGCGGGCCGGCGGCGGGCTCGACCACTACGCCACACTGCCGGTGCCGCCGGCGGCGGTGGTGCTGGGGGCGGCGGGGGCGTACGCGTCCTTCACCGTGCCCGGGACCCTGGTGACCGCCGCGTTCGGCTGCGCGCTGTTCGGGCTGCCGCTGGGCAACCTGTGGATCCTCGTCGCGGTGATCCCGCTCGCGGGCGCCGCGCTCGCCGGGCTCGGCGCGGCCTGCGGGCTGCTCGCGCCGCGGCCGGAACTGGCCACGCTGCTCGGGCAGCTCGGCATGTCCGCGGCGCTGCTCCTCGGTGTGCTGCCGCCGGACCGGATGCCGGAGCTCGTACGGCTGGCTCGCGACCTGCTGCCGTCCACGTACGGAGTGGAGGCGTACGCGCGGACCTTCGGGGCACACCCCCACTGGGCGTTCGTCGCCGGTGACCTGGGGGTGTGCGCCGGGGTCGGGGTGGTGTCGCTGGCCGTGGCGACCTGGGCGTACCGCCGGGCCGCCGTCCGGTGACGCGTCGCACAGGGCGACCTGGCACGATGTCAGGGTGACCGCACCACTGACTCCGCCTCCGCCGCCGCACGAACCGTCCTCGGACCAGGACTGGCAGGCGTCGCAGCCCGCCGGGTCCGCGGGAGGAGCCTACGAACAGGACGGCCCCGGGATGAAGACCGAAGTGCGGGACGCCGCCGTGATCACGGTGGCGATGGCGCTCGGTGGGGTGCTGCTCGGGCTGCTGTGGACGTGGCTGGCGCCGCACGTGCCGCTGGTCGGTGACGAGAGCGGGAAGAACTGGATCGTCTACCTCAAGGACACCGAGGGGGAGCAGGCGATCGGCGTCGACGGAACGTTCACGCTGCTGGCGGTGGCCTTCGGGGTGGTCAGTGCGGTCGTCGTCTTTCTGCTGCGGCGGCGTGGGGGTGTGCCGCTGGTGGTCGCGCTGACGGTGGGGGGTGTGCTGGGATCGTTGCTGGCGTGGCGGCTCGGGGTGTGGCTCGGGCCGGAGAAGGACGTCCTCGCCCATGCCAAGTCCGTGGGGAAGGGCGTGACCTTCTCGGCGCCGCTGAAGGTGGGGGCCAAGGGGGCGTTGCTGGCGTGGTCGGTCGCCGCGGTGCTCGTCCATCTGGGCCTGACCGCGCTGTTCGGCCCGCGCGACCCCGACCCGTACCAGGAGGGCCCGTACGGGGCGTAGGCAGCGCCGCCGGCTTTTCCTCGCCCCCGCCGCCCCTGCCCTTTCCCGTCCTCAGGGGTTCCGCCCCTTCGACCCCGCCAGGGGGCTGCGCCCCCTGGACCCCCCTTTCGGCCTGAACGGCCTCGTCCTCAAGCGCCGCACGGGCTGACAAGAGCGGGCCGGGCCTTCCAGCCGGCCGCGACGGGAGAGGGGAGCCGCGCCTTCCAGCCCACTCGCACGGGTGGTGGGTGGGCATAGGCCGGGGGGTCTGGGGGCGGAGCGCCCAGCGGCCCGGCCCGCCTCGGCCCCGAACGAGGTCAGCCGCGGCCGATCGGGGCCAGGACGGCCTCCGTGAGGGCGGTCAGGTCGGCCGGGGCCAATTCGACCTCCAGGCCCCGGCGGCCCGCCGAGACGCAGATCGTGGGGTGGGCGGACGCCGAGTCGTCCAGGACCGTGGGGAGCTTCTTGCGCTGGCCGAGGGGGGAGATGCCGCCACGGATGTAACCGGTGGTGCGCTCCGCGTGGGCCGGGTCCGCCATGGCCGCGCGTTTGCCGCCGACCGCCGCGGCCAGGGCCTTGAGGTCGAGGGAGCCCGCCACCGGGACCACGGCGACCGTCAGTGTGCCGTCGACGTCCGCGATCAGGGTCTTGAAGACACGCTCGGGGGAGACCCCCATCGCCTCGGCGGCCTCCTCCCCGTAGGAGGGGTGGGACGGGTCGTGGTCGTAGGAGTGGACCGTGTAGTCCACGCCCGCCGCCGTCAGGGCCACCGTCGCGGGGGTGCCGCCCGGCTGCTGGTGCTTCTTGGACTTCTTCGCCATGGAGGGTCCCGGCCTCAGTTCAGACTCGTCTGGCCGCGTGTCAGTTCCGCGGCCGGCAGTGACGGCAGGTTACGGATGATGGCGGTCTCCGCGCGAAGGAGTTTCAGCTCGTCGCGCAGGCGGGACGCGGTGTCCGGGGCCTGCAGCAGACGCTGCTTCGTCGGGGTGTCGTGCATCATCGCCGCCGCGACCAGGTAGGAGACGACGGCGGGCTCGTCCGGCAGCTCCGCACCCGTGGACAGCGAGCGCTCCCGCGCTCCCGCCAGCCGCTTCTGGTACTGGCGGAACGCCCGCAGCACGCCCTCGGCCAGCGCACCCGCCTCGTCGCCCGGGTCCTCCGCCAGCTCCTCCAGCTCGGCGGTCAGGAACGGGCCCGACGCGTCCACGGACAGCAGCCGTACCCGGGTGGTCCCGGTCGCCAGCACCTCGAAGGTGCCGTCGGCCCGCTCCCGGACGGTCGCGGCGTCCGCCACGCAGCCCACGGCGTGGAACGCCCGGGTGGGGTCGGCGCCGAAGCCCGCGGCGGGTCCGCGTTCGGGCAGGGCGGTCGGGTCCGGCATGCCCGGGGCGCTCGGCGCCACTTCGTGGCCGTCGCGGATCGCCACGACGGCGAACCGGCGCGGTTCTTCCTCGGGCGTCTTCAGCAGCTCGCGCATCATGGCGCGGTAGCGCTCCTCGAAGACGTTGAGGGGGAGCACCAGGCCCGGGAACAGTACCGAGTTCAGCGGGAAGAGGGGGAGACGGACGGTGGTCACGGCGCCACCCTAATGGTCACCGGCACGGGCGTGTCCGCGGAGCTCACTCCGCGGTCGCAGCGGAGAAGGCACCAGCCCGGTCCGGCCGGTGCCGGGGACCGCCGTCAGGAGTTCCTCGCGCAGCCGCAGGAAGTGGCCGAGCGGGTCGTCGGAGACCCGGTCCCAGGGGAAGGAGGTGGCGTACGGGCCGATCAGCCGGAGCTGGGCACGGGCGTCCTCCCGGCGGCCCAGCCGCAGGAGCACGTAGGTGAGCTTGTTGCGGATCTCGGCGGGCCAGGGGTCGGCCGCCGGGAACCGGCCGGAGAGCGCGATCGCCCGGTCGGCCGCCGCGTCCAGCCGCTCCCGCGGCACCTCGGGCCCGCAGCTGTCGGTCAGATAGCCGAGGGCCGCCCGCGCGGGCAGCGCCTGGACGAGCGAGTCCGCCGGGGCGTCCTGCGCGGCCAGGTCGGCGAAGTCGAAGCACTCGCGGTGCGAGCCGTGCCAGGAGGCGGCCAGATAGCGCAGGGCGGCCACATGGCAGCCGTAGTGGTGCGGGGCGCGCCGGACCGCCGCCTCCCACAGCTCCTCGAAGTACCGGTCGCCGGCCCGGGACCCGCGCGCGTGGTCCAGTGCGAGCCGCCACGGCACCGGGTCCCGGCCGTCGCCCCGGGCGGCGGCCGTGATCAGCGGGCTCACCTCGCGCAGCAGCTCGGTCCGGGCCGGCGAGGGCCAGGCCCGGTCCACCGCCAGCTGGGATGCCACCAGCAGCCCGTCGGGGTCGTCGGGGGCGGCCTTGCGCCACTCCTCGAACCACTCGGAGCGCGAGCGGGCGAAGCCGGCCAGGCGCCGTGTGTACCGGTCGCGGTTCTCCCACTCGGCGGCCGCTCGGGTGGCGGCCAGCAACTCGGCGGCGGCGCGGTGATCGCCGCTCCCGGCCGCCACGAGGGCGGGGCCGAGGCGGTGGTCGGGAGCGTCGAGCAGCACCTCGTCATCGACCGGCCGTCCGGCCGGGCGCGAGGGGGTCCTTTTCATCCGGGTGGGGCGGATGAACGGGGGCAGCAGAGCCATGGTGTCGACCATTGAAAGACCGCAGGTCGACGACGCGCCAGACCCTGCGGCAAGGCTGTGGAAAGTTGTACGCCGTCCGGTCAAGGGCCGGTAAAAGTTGATTAGTGTTCAACTACTGATGGGTACCTGCCAAGCATCGGGACGCCCGGGTCAGCTCCGGCGCAGCAACCGCGTCGCCCCCGCCGCCACCGTCGTCGCCAGGACCCAGCCCAGCATGACCAGCGCCGCCGCCAGCCACTGCCAGCCGCCGCGCAGCTGCCACTGGCCCACCTGGCCCAGGTCGATGACCGGCAGCAGCAGGTCCAGGGCGAACAGTGCCGGGCTCCAGGCGGGGTGGCCGCCGGAGTTCATCGGCGGATGGCTGGCGTGCGCGAAGGCGAGCGTGCCCGCAGCCCACAGCACCGCCATCCACACGGCGGCCCGGCCGGGCCGGTACCCGTAGGCGACCGTCCAGTCCTGCGCGTACCCCCAGAGCTTGGCGCCCAGCGGCAGGGTCTCGCGGCGGCGGCGCTGCTTGGCGAGCAGCACCTCGCGCGCGTCCTCGTCCTCCCCGGCCCCGCGCAGCACGGCGGCCAGGCGCTCGTACGGCTCGGGGTTGTACTCGGCGGTCGCCGCCGCCACCCAGTCCAGGCGCTCGGTCAGCGGGAACGGGCCCTGCGGCACCAGGCTCTCGTACGTGAAGCCGCCCATGTGCAGACTGCCCGGCCCCGGCCAGCTGGCCGCCCGGTCCACGAGGGTGACCACCCGCGCCCCCGACAGCACCACCTTGCCGCGCTGCGGCCGCTCCCCGAGGAAACGCAGCTCGGGCGTCTGCACCCGGCGCAGCGACAGCTCCTGGTCATCGGTGAAGGCGAACCGGGCCCGCTCGAGGTCGACCGCGTCCCCGAACCGCCCGTCGTCGAGGCGCACCCCGCCCTGGCACGCGAAGCGCTGGACCCGCGTCCCGCGCGCGGGAGTGGTGCCGCTGAGCAGCGGGCTGCCCACGCCGGCCGGGGTCATGTAGAGGGTGCGCTCGACGGTCAGCTGGGGCGCGTTCAGGGCCAGCCGGGAGTAGGGGTTGGCCAGCTTGGCGCCGCGCAGGCTCAGCGACACGCCGACCTTGGCGCTGCGCAGGCTCAGCTCGCCGTGCGACTCCAGCAGTTCGGCCTGGAGGTCCTGGCCGACGGTCATGCCGTCGGCGGCGATCGAGCGGCCGGTGCGGTCCCGGTACACGACCGCCTGGTTGAGCATCAGATCGGTGCCGATGTGCGCGTCGGTGAGCCGGACGCCGTTGTGGAAGCGGCAGCGCGGCAGATGCAGATCGCCCTCGGTGTGCACGCGGGCGGCCTCCAGGCGCGGGACCGCGCAGTCCACCAGGCGCAGGGTCGTGAAACGGGCCTCGGGGACCAGGACGTCCCGGTCGAAGCGGCAGCCCTTCAGCTCCACGTACGGCACCACCGTGCCGCCCGCCAGGTCCAGGGCCCCGCTGACCCGCACGCCGGCCAGCTTCAGCGACGACACACGGCCGGCCAGCGCGGGCGGGCCGTCCAGGAGCAGCCAGCACACGATGCGGGCCCGTACGGTCCGCTCGGGCCCCCAGGGATGCCCGCCGTGCGGATCGTCCACCACGGCGTCCCCGCTGCTCAGGTCGTACACGCTGCCGTTGCGGAACGCCTGCCACATCCCGGCCTCGGCGGCCGTCAGGTCCTCCGGCAGGTCCCCGGCGCGCAGGCCGGCCCCCTCGGTCACCCCTCTTCCCTCCCCCTCAGCTACTCACCGGTTCGCCCGCTAGTACAGCCGTTCATGCCCGCTGAGTGACCCCCCGAACGCTAGACCTGAAGGGGATCTTCCGCGTTCCGGCCACGTTCTGTATCAGCCATTGATACGCGCGGACAACGCCCGACGCCGGTCTGAGAGAATTGAGGACGTGATCTCCCGAATCGATCTGCGCGGCGACGCCCTCCCCGAGGGACCCGCTCTGCGCGACCTGCTGCCCCGAGCCGACTTCGACGTATCGGCCGCCCTCGAGAAGGTGCGTCCGATCTGCGAAGCCGTGCATCATCGGGGCGACGCGGCGCTGATCGACTTCGCCGAGAAGTTCGACGGGGTCCGGCTGGAATCCGTACGGGTCCCGGCGCAGGCGCTCGCCGACGCGCTGGAACGGCTCGACCCGGCCGTGCGCGCCGCCCTGG
Organism: Streptomyces sp. NPDC020299; assembly: GCF_044387825.1. NCBI lineage: Bacteria > Bacillati > Actinomycetota > Actinomycetes > Kitasatosporales > Streptomycetaceae > Streptomyces > Streptomyces sp. NPDC020299. The sequence continues at coordinate 173,446 of NZ_JBIRWL010000004.1, read as the reverse complement.
AGGAGTCCATCCGCCGGGCCCGCCTCGTGCACCGCGAACAGCGCCGTACGTCCCACACGACCCAGGTCGTGCCCGGTGGCGCGGTGACCGAAAAGTGGGTCCCGGTCGAGCGGGTCGGGCTGTACGCGCCCGGCGGCCGGTCCGTCTACCCCTCGTCCGTGGTCATGAACGTCGTGCCCGCCCAGGAGGCCGGCGTCGAGTCGATCGCGCTCGCCTCCCCGGCCCAGGCCGATTTCGGCGGCCTGCCGCACCCCACGATCCTCGCCGCGTGCGCCCTGCTCGGCGTCGACGAGGTGTACGCGGCCGGTGGTGCCACGGCCGTCGCGATGTTCGCGCACGGCACCGAGTCCTGCCCGCCCGCCAACATGGTCACCGGCCCCGGCAACATCTGGGTCGCCGCCGCCAAGCGCTACTTCACCGGCAAGATCGGCATCGACGCCGAGGCGGGCCCGACCGAGATCGCGATCCTCGCGGACTCCACCGCCGACCCGGTGCACGTCGCCGCCGACCTGATCAGCCAGGCCGAGCACGACCCGCTCGCGGCGGCCGTGCTGGTCACCGACTCCACCGAACTGGCCGACGCGGTGGAGAGGGAACTCGAACCGCAGGTCGCGGCGACCAAGCACATCGACGACCGGATCGTCCCCGCGCTCAAGGGCAGGCAGTCCGCGATCGTGCTGGTCGACGGCGTGGACGAGGGCCTGAGGGTGGTCGACGCCTACGGTGCCGAGCACCTGGAGATCCAGACGGCCGACGCCGCCGCCGTCGCCGACCGGGTGAAGAACGCGGGCGCGGTCTTCATCGGCCCCTGGGCGCCGGTCTCCCTGGGCGACTACGCGGCCGGCTCCAACCACGTGCTGCCCACCGGCGGCTGCGCCTGCCACTCCTCCGGCCTGTCCGTGCAGTCGTTCCTGCGCGGCATCCACATCGTCGACTACACGAAGGACGCGCTGGCCGAGGTCGCGCACCACGTGGTGACGCTGGCGGAGGCGGAGGACCTGCCCGCGCACGGCGCGGCGGTGAAGGCAAGGTTCGGCTGGAAGGTACCGACGAGCAAGTGAACATCCGAATCGACGATCTCCCCGTACGCGACGAGCTGCGCGGCAAGTCCCCCTACGGCGCGCCCCAGCTGGACGTCCCCGTACGGCTGAACACGAACGAGAACCCCTACCCGCTGCCCGAGCCGCTGGTCGAGCGGATCACCGAGCGGGTGCGCGAGGCCGCCCGGAACCTCAACCGCTACCCGGACCGGGACGCGGTCGAGCTGCGCACCCAGCTCGCGAAGTACCTGACCGACACATGCGGCCACGAGGTGGGCCCCGCCAATGTCTGGGCGGCCAACGGCTCCAACGAGGTCATCCAGCAGCTGCTGCAGACCTTCGGCGGGCCCGGCCGTACGGCGATCGGCTTCGAGCCGTCGTACTCGATGCACGCGCTCATCGCGCGCGGCACGGGCACCGGCTGGATCTCCGGGCCCCGCAACGAGGACTTCACCGTCGACCTGCCGGCCGCCGAGCGGGCCATCGCCGAGCACCGGCCCGACGTCGTCTTCGTCACCACCCCCAACAACCCCACCGGCAACGCGGTGCCGCCCGAGACGGTGCTCGCGCTGTACGAGGCCGCACAGGCGGCCAAGCCGTCCATGGTGGTCGTGGACGAGGCGTACATCGAGTTCAGCCACGGCGACTCGCTGCTGCCGCTGCTCGAAGGTCGGCCGAATCTCGTCGTCTCGCGGACCATGTCGAAGGCGTTCGGGGCCGCCGGCCTCCGCCTCGGCTACCTCGCCGCGCACCCGGCCGTCGTGGACGCCGTCCAGCTCGTCCGGCTGCCGTACCACCTGTCGGCCGTCACCCAGGCGACCGCCCTGGCCGCCCTGGAGCACACGGACACGCTGCTGAAGTACGTGGAGCAGTTGAAGGCCGAGCGCGACCGGCTGGTGAGCGAGCTGAGGTCCATCGGCTACGAGGTCACCGAGTCCGACGCCAACTTCGTGCAGTTCGGGCGGTTCGAGAACGCCCACACCACCTGGCAGAAGATCCTCGACCGGGGGGTCCTGGTCCGTGACAACGGCGTACCGGGGTGGCTGCGGGTCACCGCCGGCACCCCGGCCGAGAACGACGCGTTCCTCGACGCGGTCCGTGACGTGAAGAAGGAGAGCAGCGCATGACTCGCGAGGCGCGCGTCGGAAGAATCGAGCGCACGACGAAGGAGACCTCGGTCCTCGTCGAGATAGACCTCGACGGCACCGGGAAGACCGACATCGCCACCGGCGTCGGCTTCTACGACCACATGCTCGACCAGCTCGGCCGGCACGGTCTGTTCGACCTGACCGTGAAGACCGACGGCGACCTGCACATCGACTCCCACCACACCATCGAGGACACCGCCCTCGCACTGGGCGCCGCCTTCAAGCAGGCCCTCGGCGACAAGGTGGGCATCTACCGCTTCGGCAACTGCACGGTCCCGCTGGACGAGTCCCTCGCCCAGGTCACCGTCGACCTCTCCGGCCGCCCCTACCTGGTGCACACCGAGCCCGAGAAGATGGCGCCGATGATCGGCGAGTACGACACCACGATGACCCGGCACATCCTGGAGTCCTTCGTCGCCCAGGCCCAGATCGCACTGCACGTGCACGTGCCCTACGGGCGCAACGCGCACCACATCGTGGAGTGCCAGTTCAAGGCGCTGGCCCGGGCGCTGCGCTACGCCAGCGAGCGGGACCCGCGCGCGGCCGGCATCCTTCCGTCCACGAAGGGTGCGCTGTAAACCCATGAACAGTCTGTCCACCGTCCTGATCGTCGTGGGCCTCTTCCTGGTCGGCGGCATCTACTCGTTCGTCAAGCAGCAGATGCCGAAGAGCCTGATCGTGCTGCTCTCGATCGCCGCGGCGATGTGCCTGGTCGCGGGCGTCATGCGGCTGGAGGTGTGGAACTGATGAGCGCGCCGAAGAAGGTCGTGGTCTTCGACTACGGCTTCGGCAACGTCCGCTCCGCCGAGCGTGCCCTGGCGCGCACGGGAGCCGAGGTCGAGATCACCCGCGACTTCGACAAGGCGATGAACGCCGACGGCCTGCTCGTGCCGGGCGTCGGTGCCTTCGCCGCCTGCATGAAGGGCCTGCGGGAGGCCCGCGGCGACTGGATCGTCGACCGCCGGCTGTCCGGCGGGCGGCCGGTGATGGGCATCTGCGTCGGCATGCAGATCCTGTTCGCGCGCGGCATCGAGCACGGCGTCGAGACCGAGGGCCTCGACGAGTGGCCGGGCTCGGTCGAGCCACTCCAGGCCGACGTCGTGCCCCACATGGGCTGGAACACCGTCGAGGCCCCGGCCGGCTCCGAACTGTTCGCGGGCCTGGACGCGGACGCGCGCTTCTACTTCGTGCACTCCTACGCCGTCCACGACTGGAGCCTTCAGACCCACAACCCGGCGCTGCGCCCGCCCAGGGTCACCTGGGCCACGCACGGCAAGCCCTTCGTGGCCGCGGTCGAGAACGGCGCCCTGTGGGCCACCCAGTTCCACCCCGAGAAGTCCGGCGACGCCGGAGCCCAGCTCCTCACCAACTGGATCGGAACCCTGTAGCGACATGGCCAAGCTCGAACTCCTCCCCGCCGTCGACGTCCGCGACGGCCAGGCCGTCCGCCTCGTGCACGGCGAGTCCGGCACGGAGACCTCCTACGGCTCCCCCCTGGAGGCCGCCCTGGCCTGGCAGCGGTCCGGCGCCGAGTGGCTGCATCTGGTCGACCTCGACGCCGCGTTCGGCACCGGCGACAACCGGGAGCTGATCGCCGAGGTCGCGAAGGCCATGGACATCAAGGTGGAGCTGTCCGGCGGCATCCGCGACGACGCCTCCCTGGCCGCCGCCCTCGCCACCGGCTGCACCCGCGTGAACCTCGGCACCGCCGCGCTGGAGACCCCCGAGTGGGTCGCCAAGGTCATCGCCGAGCACGGCGACAAGATCGCGGTCGGCCTCGACGTACGCGGCACCACGCTCCGGGGCCGCGGCTGGACCCGCGACGGCGGTGACCTCTACGAGACGCTGGAGCGCCTCAACAAGGAGGGCTGCGCGCGGTACGTCGTCACCGACATCGCCAAGGACGGCACGCTCCAGGGCCCCAACCTGGAACTGCTGAAGAACGTGTGCGCCGCGACCGACCGACCGGTCGTGGCCTCCGGTGGCGTGTCCTCGCTCGACGACCTGCGGGCCATCGCCGGCCTGGTACCCCTCGGTGTCGAGGGCGCCATCGTCGGGAAGGCGCTGTACGCGAAGGCGTTCACCCTTGAAGAGGCCTTGGAGGCGGTAGCCCAGTGAGCGATGTACGACGTGTCACGACCGGCGCGCCCTGGGAGGAGAGCTTCGGCTACTCCCGGGCGGTGGAGCTGCCGAACGGCCTGGTGCTGGTCTCCGGTTGCACCTCGATAGTGGACGGCGAGATCGCCGGAGGCGGACCGTACGAGCAGACGGTCAACGCCTTCAACGTCGCGCTCGCGGCGCTGGGCCAGCTGGGCCTCGGCCGCGACGACGTCGTGCGGACGCGCATGTACCTCACCCATGCCCGGGACGTGGACGACGTCGGACGCGCTCACAAGGAGCTGTTCGACTCCGTCCGGCCCGCCGCATCCATGATCATCGTCTCCGGCCTCGTCGACCCCAGCCTGGTCGTCGAGGTCGAGGTGGAGGCGTTCCGAGGAGTGTCCGGAGCATGACCCTTGCCGTCCGAGTGATCCCCTGCCTGGACGTGGACAACGGCCGGGTCGTCAAGGGCGTCAACTTCCAGAACCTCCGTGACGCGGGCGACCCGGTCGAGATGGCCAAGGTGTACGACGCCGAGGGCGCCGACGAGCTGACGTTCCTGGACATCACCGCCTCGTCGGGCAACCGCGAGACGACGTACGACGTGGTGCGCCGCACCGCCGAGCAGGTGTTCATCCCGCTGACCGTCGGCGGTGGCGTCCGCACGGCCGAGGACGTGGACAGGCTGCTGCGGGCGGGCGCCGACAAGGTGGGCGTGAACACCGCGGCGATCGCCCGTCCCGACCTGATCCGCGAGATCGCCGAGCGCTTCGGCCGGCAGGTGCTGGTGCTGTCGGTGGACGCGCGCCGCACCCCTGGAGGCACCTTCGAGGTCACGACCCACGGGGGCCGCAAGGGGACCGGTACAGACGCCGTCGAGTGGGCGCACCGGGCCGCCGAGCTCGGCGCCGGCGAGATCCTGCTGAACTCGATGGACGCGGACGGCACCAAGGACGGCTACGACCTGGAGATGATCACCGCCGTACGCAAGCACGTCACGGTCCCCGTCATCGCCTCGGGCGGCGCGGGCAAGCTCGCGGACTTCGGCCCGGCCGTGGCCGCCGGCGCGGACGCCGTGCTCGCGGCCTCCGTCTTCCACTTCGGCGACCTGCGGATCGGCGAGGTGAAGGAGGCGCTGCGGGGGGCCGGGCACCCCGTGCGGTGACCTGACACCGAGCAAGATGCGAAAGATAAGTTGCGCAAAATCTGTTGCGCAACTTTTCTTTCGTATCTAGCCTGAGGGTATGGCGAGCAAAGAGAACCGGCGGATCACCGACGTCGGCACGCTGAAGGCCCTCGCGCACCCGCTGCGGGCCGACCTGTACCGGCTGCTGTGCGTCGAGCGGGTCGCGACGGCCTCGCAGCTCGCCGAGCATGTGGACGAGGCCGTCTCCCTGGTCAGCTACCACCTGCGCAAGCTCGCCGAGCACGGGCTGATCGAGGAGGCGGAACCGCAGACCGGGGACGCGCGGGAGCGTTGGTGGCAGCCCGCGTCGGACGGGGTGAGCATCCGCGACGAGGACTTCCGGGGCGAACCGGCCAAGGCCGCGGCCCACCTGGCGGCCACCCGCCTCTTCCACGACCAGCGTGCCGACCGCTACCGCCGCTACCTGGACGAACGCCCCACCTGGAACCCCGAGTGGAACGCCGCGTCCATGGACAACGAGTCCCTGATGCGGCTGACGCCGACGGAACTCGCCGCGTTCAAGCAGGAGTTGCTGTCGCTCCTGCGCAAGTACGACGAGCAGGGCCTGGCCGCCGAGGCCGCAGGCGAGACCGAGGGGCGCGAACACGTCGCCCTCTACATGTACGGCTTCCCCTTCCGCGTCTGAGAGAGGCCACCACCGTGACCCCCGCGACCGCGATACCCGTCGAGAAGCACGTCCCGGACCGTCCCGCCCACCGTGACCCCAACGTCCTGCGCTGGCTCGGGGCGTACACCTCCTCCATGGTCGGCGACAGCGTCTACTACATCGCCCTGTCCTGGGCCGCCGTGCAGACCGGAAGCCCCTCGCAGGCCGGCCTCGTGATGTCGGTGAGCGCGCTGCCGAGGGCCGTGCTGATGCTGGGCGGGGGCGTGATCGCCGACCGGCTGGGACCGCGCCGGGTCGTCATCGGCAGCGACGCGGTGCGCTGCGCCGCCGTCCTCGCGGTGGCCGCCCTGCTGTTCCTCACCAGTCCCGGCCTGTGGCCGCTGGCCCTGCTGGCCTTCGTCTTCGGCACCGTCGACGCCGTGTTCGTGCCCGCCGTGGGCGCCCTGCCCGCGCGGCTCACGGGCAAGGGCCAGCTCGCCCGCGTCCTCGGCATGCGTGCCCTCGCGATCCGCTTCGCGAGCGTCGTCGGCGCCCCGCTCGGCGGACTCGGCGTGGCGGCCGGCGGCGCGGCGGCCGCGTTCGGGCTCGCCGGGCTGCTGATCGCCGTGTCGGTGCCGCTGCTGATCACCGTGCGGGTACGGGAGCTGCCCGGCGACGACACCGTCCGCACCGATGCCGCCGGGGGCACCGCCTGGAGCGACCTCGTGGCCGGCCTGCGCTACATCCGCGGCCACCGTGTCCTCGCCCCGCTGCTGATCACCATCGCCCTCGGCGACCTCGGCTTCGTCGGCCCGCTCAACGTCGGCCTCACCCTGCTGGCCGACCGGCGCGGCTGGGGCGCCTCCGGGATGGGCTGGGTGCTCGCCGGGTTCGGCGTCGGCGCGGGCGCCGTCTCGCTGCTGCTGACCGTGCGGGGGCGGCTGCCCCGGGCCGGGCTGGTCGCCGGGTGCGCCGTCCTCGCGGGTTCCGCCGCCGTGGGCGCCCTCGCCTTCGTCCCCAGCCTCGCCGGAGCCGTCGCCGCCGCCCTGGCCGTCGGGCTGCTCACCGGCCTGAGCGGCGTGATGTGCGGCGCCCTGCTCCAGACCCAGTCCGACCCCGCCTACCTGGGCCGGGTCACCGCCGTCTCCAGCCTGGTCAGCCTCGGCCTGACCCCGCTGAGCATGCCGTTCTCCGCCGCCGCCATCGGCGCCTGGGGGCTCGGACCGGTGTACGCCGTCAGCGCCGCCGTGTGCGGCCTCGGCGGGATCGTCGCCCTGTGCGTACCGGACCTGCGGCGCGCCGAACTGCCCCGCTGAAGCTCACCCCTTCGGCTGAGCCAGCTGCACCAGGTTGCCCACGGTGTCGTCCAGCACCGCGGCGATCACCGGACCCTGCTCCTGCGGCTCGTGGGTGAAGCGCACCCCGAGCCCGCGCAGCCGCTCGTACTCCGCCGCGATGTCCTCCACCGAGAACACGATGGCCGGGATCCCCGCCTCGTACAGCGCCCGGCGGTACGGCTCCGCGATGTCGCCCCCGCCCGGCTCCAGCAGCAACTGGAGGTCCGGCTGGGCCCCGCCGGGGGCGCCCACCGTGATGAACAGCGTGCCGCCGCCCAGGTCCAGGCGGGTGCGGGTCTCGAAGCCGAGCACATCCGTGTAGAAGGCGTGGGCCCGCGGCACGTCGTCCACGTACACACCCGTCATCGCGACCTTGATCATGGGAGCCCTCTCAGATGCCGAGCTGCTTCGAGTCGTGCAGCCTGGCGATCGCGTCCTCGTCGCCGTCGACGCCCACCTTGGCGGCACGCTGCCGGCCGAAGGCGAACAGCAGCAGCTCGGACGGCTCGCCGGTGACCGTCACCACCGGCGTGCCCCGGTGGGCGACCGCCGTCTGGCCGTCCGGGCGGCGCAGCACCAGACCCGTCGGCACACCCCGGCCCACCAGACGCGCGGTGCGCTCCAGACGGGACCACAGCGCGTCCTGGAAGACCGGGTCCAGCTCACGCGTGCCCCAGTCGGGCTGGGCGCGGCGGACGTCCTCCGTGTGCACGTAGAACTCGACGACGTTGGCCGCCTCGTCGATCTGCTTGAGCTGGAAGGGTGAGAAACGCGGCGGGCCCGTACGGATCAGCCGGATCAGCTCCTCGTACGGCTTCGCGGCATACTCCGCCATCACCTTCTCCAGGCGCGGCGCGAGCGGCTTGAGCAGGCTGCCGCCGGCCGCGTCGGGGCGGCGCTCGCGCACCACCACGTGCGCGGCCAGGTCCCGGGTCCGCCAGCCCTCGCACAGGGTCGGGGCGTCCGGACCGGTCGTTTCCAAGAGGTCGGCGAGCAGGAGCCGTTCACGCTTGGCGAAGGTCGACATACCGTCAGCCTACGACCGCCCCCCGGGTCCGCACACTGGACATCACCCTGCCGTGTCGGTCCAGCCCGGCACAATGGCACTCATGACCAGTACGACCGGCACGCCCGGGCCCAGCAGCCTCGACCCCGAGATCGCCGCGCGCCTCAAGCGCAGCGCCGACGGACTCCTGCCCGCCATCGCCCAGCAGTACGACACCGGAGAGGTGCTCATGCTCGGCTGGATGGACGACGAGGCGCTGCACCGCACCCTCACCACCGGCCGCTGCACGTACTGGTCCCGCAGCCGCCGGGAGTACTGGGTCAAGGGCGACACCTCCGGCCACTTCCAGTGGGTCAAGTCCGTCGCCCTGGACTGCGACGCCGACACCGTGCTGGTCAAGGTCGACCAGGTCGGCGCCGCCTGCCACACCGGCGAACGCACCTGCTTCGACGCCGACGTGCTGCTCAAGGACGCCGATTCCGGCGCCTTGGCCCCGGATCAGTAAGGTCTGCCGCCATGGACCTCGAGACGTTCCGCAAGCTCGCCTCCGACCGCCGTGTCATCCCGGTCACCCGCAAGCTCCTCGCCGACGGCGACACCCCGGTCGCGCTGTACCGCAAGCTCGCCGCCGAGCGCCCCGGCACCTTCCTGCTGGAGTCGGCGGAGAACGGCCGCTCCTGGTCCAGGTACTCCTTCGTCGGCGTGCGCTCGGCCGCCACGCTGACCGCCCGCGACGGCCAGGCCCACTGGCTGGGCGTCCCGCCGGTCGGCGTTCCCGTCGACGGCGACCCGCTGGCCGCCCTGCGCGCCACCATCGAGGCCCTCCACACCCCCCACCAGGAGGGCCTGCCGCCCTTCACCGGCGGCATGGTCGGTTACCTCGGCTACGACATCGTCCGCCGCCTGGAGAAGATCGGCCCCGGCGAGCGGGACGACCTGAAACTGCCCGAGCTGACCATGCTCCTGACCAGCGACCTCGCGGTCATGGACCACTGGGAGGGCTCCGTCCTGCTGATCGCCAACGCGATCAACCACAACGACCTGGAGACGGGCGTCGACGAGGCCTACGCGGACGCCGTGGCCCGCCTCGACGCGATGGAGGCCGACCTCACCCGCGCGGTCGCCCAGCCGCCCGCCGTGCTGCCGCCCTCCGAACTTCCCGAGTACACCGCCCTGTGGGGCGGCCCCGACTTCCAGCGGGCCGTCGAGGACGTCAAGGAGCGCATCCGCGCGGGCGAGGCCTTCCAGGTCGTACCGTCCCAGCGGTTCGAGACGCCGTGCACGGCGAGCGCGCTGGACGTGTACCGGGTCCTCAGGGCGACGAACCCCTCCCCGTACATGTACCTGTTCCGCTTCGACGGTTTCGATGTCGTCGGCTCGTCCCCCGAGGCCCTGGTCAAGGTCGAGGGCGGGCAGGCCATGGTCCACCCCATCGCCGGCACCCGGCACCGCGGCGCCACCCCGCAGGAGGACCAGGCCCTCGCCGACGAACTGCTCGCCGACCCCAAGGAGCGCGCCGAGCACCTCATGCTCGTCGACCTCGGCCGCAACGACCTCGGCCGGGTCTGCGAGCCCGGCTCCGTCGAGGTCGTCGACTTCATGTCCGTCGAGCGGTACTCGCACGTGATGCACATCGTCTCCACGGTGACCGGACGCGTCGCCCGGGGCCGGACCGCCTTCGACGTGCTGACGGCCTGCTTCCCGGCCGGCACCCTCTCCGGAGCGCCGAAGCCCCGCGCGATGCAGATCATCGACGAGCTCGAACCGTCCCGCCGCGGCCTGTACGGCGGCTGCGTCGGCTATCTCGACTTCGCCGGAGACTCCGACACGGCCATCGCCATCCGGACGGCCCTGCTGCGCGACGGCACCGCCTACGTCCAGGCCGGCGCCGGCATCGTCGCCGACTCCGACCCCGCCGCCGAGGACCAGGAGTGCCGCAACAAGGCGGCGGCGGTGCTGCGGGCGGTGCACACGGCCAACCGGCTGGGCGAGTAGGGCGTTTATCACGTTCCTCACGTGAACCCCGGGTGACGGTTCGCCCGGGGTTCGGGAGATAGTGGAGTACGTGACTGCCGTACCCAACCCCCGTTCCCAGGCGCCCGTATCCGCGCGGTCCGGCCGCCGGAGCCTCGCCGTCGCCCTGCTGTGCGGCGCGCTCGGCGCGGCCGTCGCGCTGCTCGCCACCCGGCAGAGCTGGTCGGAGGGCACCGCGACGGTGGCCGGCGGCGCTTTCCCGCTGACCGCCAAGGGCAGCGACGTCACGGGTGTCCCCGCGGCCCTCGCCATAGTGGGCCTCGCCGCACTCGTCGCCGTCTTCGCCGTCCGCAAGGCCGGCCGTTTCCTGGTCGCGGGGCTGCTCGCCCTCTCCGGCGCCGGTACCGTCGCCGCCGCCCTGATCGGCGCCTCCGACAGCTCCGCGCTCGACGAGAAGGCCGCCGAGACCACCGGCGACACCTCCGCCACGGTCGCCGCGCTCACCCACACCGGCTGGCCCTACGTCGCGGCCGTCGGCGGCGCCCTCCTGCTGCTCGCCGGCCTCCTCGCCCTGCGGTACGGCCGGCTGTGGCCCGCCATGTCCGGCCGCTACGAGCGCGACGGCACGCCCCGCCCGCGCCGCACCCCCAAGGCCGCCGACCCCGAGCGTCCCGAGGAGCTCTGGAAGGCCCTGGACCGGGGTGAGGACCCCACCGGGGCATGACCCCGTCCCGGACACCCTGAGGGATGTGGCGAAACAGACGCCGGTCATCGGGCACCCCCACTCACGGCACGCGCACGCGTACGGGACAATGGACGGCGAGTGTCCGCCCCGGACCCGGGCGGACCCGGAGACGTACGGCACGTACGACACGCACACCAGCAACGAGGAGCAAGCAATGGCGGGCAGCAGCCACGGTCACACCCCGGCCGCCTGGACCGGTGTCACCATCACCTTCATCGGTTTCTGCGTCGCGGGCGCCTTCATGGTGATGGCACAGCCGCTGGGCTTCTGGGCCGGCATGGTGATCGTGGCCCTCGGTGGTGTCGTGGGCCTCATCATGCGCTCGATGGGCCTCGGCCAGCCGAAGCAGACCCACGCGGTGCCGCACACCGCCCCGGCCGCGACCCGCGAGCCGGCCGGCGCCGAGAGCTGAGCACGGCACACCTGCCCGCGTGAGGGGCGGCCGGCACCGCTGAGGCGCCCGGCCGCCCCTCACGCGCGCGTGCGGCCCGTACGGGGCAGAATGCGAGGCGTGAACGCCCACAGCCCCGCCAGGGCCCACAGCCCCGCCAGGGCCCACAGCCCCGGCGCCCACGGGACGCCGCGGCCCACCGCCTGGTGGGGGCGGCTCGCCGTGCCCGCCGGAATCCTCACGGCCGTCGCCGGGGCCTTCGCGTACGTCGGTGCCGTCGACCCCAACCAGCCGGGCCACTACCCGGTGTGCCCCCTGCTGCGCTACACCGGCCTGTACTGCCCCGGCTGCGGCGGCCTGCGCAGCGCGCACGCCTTCGTCCACGGCGACTTCCTCACCGCGCTCCAGGACAACGCGGCGGCCGTGGCCGGCTACCTGGGTTTCGCCGCGCTGTGGTCCGTCTGGGCGGTCCGCGCGGTACGCGGACGCCCGCTGCGGATCGACCCCTCCGCGGCGCAGCTGTGGACCGCCGGGGCGCTGCTGCTGGCCTTCACCGTCGTCCGGAACCTGCCGTTCGGCGGCTGGCTGCACCCTTGACCAGCTAGTGAACGTCCAGGTATTGGGACCGGCGTCAACCGGATGTGAGGCCTGCGCCCTCCTCCGGATACCATCGCAGTGACCATGGCTTTTCAATGGCTTTGCAACCGACTGGAACAACCGTCTGGAAGGGGGCCGCTCGCGTGAGTGTGCTCGACGAGATCATCGACGGAGTCCGTGCCGACCTCGCGGAGCGGCAGGCGCGCGTCAGCCTCGACGAGCTCAAGGAGCGCGCGGCGAAGGCGCCCGCCGCCAAGGACGGCGTGGCCGCGCTGCGCGGCGAGGGCGTCAAGGTCATCTGTGAGGTGAAGCGCTCCAGCCCGTCCAAGGGCGCGCTGGCCGCGATCGCCGACCCGGCCGGGCTCGCCGCGGACTACGAGGCGGGCGGCGCGGCCGTCATCTCGGTCCTCACCGAACAGCGCCGCTTCGGCGGCTCGCTGGCCGACCTGGAGGCCGTCCGGGCCCGCGTGGACATCCCGGTCCTGCGCAAGGACTTCATCGTCACGTCGTACCAGCTGTGGGAGGCCCGGGCGTACGGCGCCGACCTCGCGCTGCTGATCGTCGCCGCCCTCGAGCAGCCGGCCCTGGAGTCGCTGATCGAGCGCGCCGTCTCCATCGGCCTCACCCCGCTCGTCGAGGTGCACGACGAGGACGAGGTCGAGCGCGCGGTGGACGCCGGCGCCAAGGTGATCGGCGTCAACGCGCGCAACCTCAGGACGCTGGAGGTCGACCGCGGCACCTTCGAGCGCGTCGCCCCGGAGATCCCGAACCACATCGTCAAGATCGCCGAGTCCGGCGTCCGCGGCCCGCACGACCTCATCGCCTACGCCAACGCGGGCGCCGACGCGGTCCTGGTCGGCGAATCCCTCGTCACCGGCCGCGACCCCAAGACAGCGGTGGCCGACCTGGTGGCGGCGGGGGAGCACCCCGCACTGCGCCACGGCCGGGGCTGATTTCCCGATAGGCTGAACCCGATGACTCTGACCGTGACCACCGTGGACCCGCACGCCCGCCTGGCGCGCGGCTGCCGCCCGAGGGGCTGCCGAGCCCCCGCCAGGCGTGTCCACGGTCGCCGCGTCCGATACGTCATCGGAGACGAACCCGGACAGGTCAACGGACGGCGATGGCAGCGCCCCGTCAGGGGCGCGGGGAACTGCGCGACAAGCCACTGACGGCTAGCAGCCGACGGACCACCCCGCCCCCACGGCGAATAGTGTCTTTCACACGCACTCACCGTGAGGTATCCGCATGCCCAGCGACTTCTTCATCCCCGACCCAGAGGGTCAAATCCCCAGCCCTGAAGGCTACTTCGGCGCGTTCGGCGGCAAGTTCATCCCCGAGGCCCTCGTCGCGGCAGTCGACGAGGTGGCCGTCGAGTACGACAAGGCCAAACACGACCCCGAGTTCGCCCGCGAGCTCGACGACCTGCTGGTCAACTACACCGGCCGCCCCAGCTCCCTCACCGAGGTGCCGAGGTTCGCCGAACACGCCGGTGGCGCACGGGTCTTCCTGAAGCGGGAAGACCTCAACCACACCGGCTCCCACAAGATCAACAACGTGCTCGGCCAGGCCCTGCTGACCAGGCGCATGGGCAAGACCCGTGTCATCGCGGAGACCGGCGCGGGTCAGCACGGTGTCGCGACGGCGACGGCCTGCGCCCTGTTCGGCCTCGAGTGCACGATCTACATGGGTGAGATCGACACCGAGCGCCAGGCCCTCAACGTGGCCCGCATGCGCATGCTGGGCGCCGAGGTCATCGCGGTGAAGTCCGGCAGCCGCACGCTGAAGGACGCCATCAACGAGGCCTTCCGCGACTGGGTGGCCAACGTCGACCGCACCCACTACCTGTTCGGCACGGTCGCCGGCCCCCACCCGTTCCCGGCCATGGTCCGCGACTTCCACCGCGTGATCGGCGTGGAGGCCCGCCGCCAGCTCCTGGAACGGGCGGGACGCCTCCCGGACGCCGCCGTGGCCTGTGTCGGCGGCGGCTCCAACGCCATCGGCCTCTTCCACGCGTTCATCCCGGACGCCTCGGTCCGCCTGATCGGCTGCGAGCCCGCCGGCCACGGCGTCGAGACCGGCGAGCACGCGGCGACCCTGACCGCGGGCGAGCCCGGCATCCTGCACGGCTCCCGGTCCTACGTCCTCCAGGACGAGGAGGGCCAGATCACCGAGCCGTACTCGATCTCGGCCGGTCTGGACTACCCGGGCATCGGGCCCGAGCACTCCTACCTCAAGGACAGCGGCCGCGGCGAGTACCGCGCGGTCACCGACGACGCGGCGATGCAGGCCCTGCGCCTGCTGTCGCGGACCGAGGGCATCATCCCGGCGATCGAGAGCGCCCACGCGCTGGCCGGCGCCCTGGAGGTCGGCAAGGAGCTGGGCAAGGACGGGCTGATCCTGGTCAACCTGTCCGGTCGCGGCGACAAGGACATGGACACGGCCGCCCGCTACTTCGGCCTGTACGACACCGACGCCGAGGTCGCCGCCAACGCGGCCGACACCGCCGAGATCGAGGGGGACGCCAAGTGAGCGGAAACATCCAGCTGCTGTCCGACACCCTCGCCGCCGCCAAGGCCGAGGGCCGCTCCGCGCTCATCGCCTACCTCCCGGCCGGGTTCCCGACCGTGGACGGCGGCATCGACGCGATCAGGGCGGTGCTCGACGGCGGAGCCGATGTCGTCGAGGTCGGTCTGCCGCACAGCGACCCCGTGCTCGACGGGCCCGTCATCCAGACCGCCGACGACATCGCCCTGCGCGGCGGCGTCAAGATCGCGCACGTCATGCGCACGGTCAAGGAGGCCTACGAGGCCACCGGCAAGCCGATCCTCGTCATGACGTACTGGAACCCCATCGACCGCTACGGCGTCGAGCGCTTCACCGCCGAGCTGGCCGAGGCGGGCGGCGCGGGCTGCATCCTGCCCGACCTGCCCGTGCAGGAGTCGGCGCTGTGGCGGGAGCACGCCGAGAAGCACGGCCTCGCCACGGTCTTCGTGGTGGCGCCGAGCAGCAAGGACGAACGGCTCGGCGAGATCACCGCGGCGGGCAGCGGCTTCGTCTACGCGGCCTCGCTGATGGGCGTCACCGGCACCCGGGCATCGGTCGGCGCGCAGGCGCAGGACCTGGTGGAGCGGACCCGCGCCACCGGAACCGGCCTGCCCGTCTGCGTCGGGCTCGGTGTCTCCGACGCGGCCCAGGCCGCCGAGGTCGCCGGCTTCGCCGACGGCGTGATCGTCGGCTCGGCCTTCGTCAAGCGGATGCTGGACGCGCCCGACCACGCGGCGGGCGTCGAGGCGGTCCGCGCGCTCGCCGGTGAACTGGCGCAGGGCGTGCGCGGCCGGGGCTGACCCATTCGGTCACTCGAACGAGTGGACCTGGCACCGGGGAGGCGCGCTGCGCCTCCCCGGTTCGTTCTGGGGGTGTGAGCGAGAAGAACCGTGAGGGAAAGCGCACCGCCCGGGAGCGGCTGGCGGTCGAGCGCGAGAAGCAGAAGTCCGCGGAGAAGCGACGGCGCGCGCTGATCGTCGGCGCGAGCGTCGTCTGTGTCCTGGGCCTCGCGGCGGTGATCGGGGTGATCGCCGCGAACTCGGGCAAGGAGAAGGGCGCCGCCAAGGCGGGCCCGGTCGTGGCGCCCTCGGGGGCACAGGGCAAGGACAGCCTCGCGATCCCGGTCGGCAAGGACGGCGCCAAGTCGACGCTCACGGTGTGGGAGGACTTCCGCTGCCCGGCCTGCCAGGCCTTCGAGACGGTGTACCGGCCGACGCTCCACGAGCTGACCGACGCGGGCAAGCTCAGAATCGAGTACCACCTGGTCACGCTGATCGACGGCAACCTCGGCGGCAGCGGGTCCCGCCGCGCGGCGGGCGCCGCGGCCTGCGCCCAGGACGCCGGAAAGTTCCGTGACTATCACGACGTGCTCTACCGGAACCAGCCCAAGGAAACCGACGACGCCTTCTCCAGCGACGCCAAGCTGATCGAGCTGGCGGGCAAGGTCCCCGGCCTGGACACGGCCGTGTTCCGCAAGTGCGTCAACGACGGCACGCACACCAGCTGGGTGGACAAGTCCAGCAAGGCCTTCCAGGCGAGCGGCTTCACGGGCACCCCGACCGTGCTGCTGGGCGGCAAGAACATCTACGAGGACCGCACGATGACCCCGGCCAAGCTGAAGCAGATGGTGGAGGAGGCCAACAAGGGCTAGCGGGGTAAGCGTTTCTCACGCCCCCGTTATGGACCCGTAGCCGGGCCGCCTGCCGTGGGCCCGGCCGGGCACGGTAGCGTCGACCCTGCCATGGAACTTGCCTACATTCCCAGCCCGTCGCGCGGGGTGATCCACCTCGGTCCCATCCCGCTGCGCGGCTATGCGTTCTGCATCATCATCGGCGTCTTCATCGCCGTCTGGCTCGGCAACAAGCGCTGGGTCGCACGCGGCGGGCAGGCCGGTACGGTGGCCGACATCGCGGTCTGGGCCGTGCCCTTCGGCCTGGTCGGCGGCCGTCTCTACCACGTGATCACGGACTACGAGCTGTACTTCAGCCAGGGCCGTGACTGGGTGGACGCCTTCAAGGTGTGGCAGGGCGGCCTCGGCATCTGGGGTGCCATCGCGCTCGGCGCGCTGGGCGCCTGGATCGGCTGCCGGCGACGGGGCATCCCGCTGCCCGCGTACGCCGACGCCATCGCGCCGGGCATCGCCCTCGCGCAGGCCATGGGCCGCTGGGGCAACTGGTTCAACCAGGAACTGTACGGTCGCGAGACCCACGTTCCGTGGGCGCTGCACATCACCTCCTCCGAGGGCGGCCGGGTGCCGGGCTACTACCACCCGACGTTCCTGTACGAGTCCCTGTGGTGCATCGGCGTCGCCTTCCTGGTCATCTGGGCCGACCGCCGCTTCACGCTGGGCCACGGCCGGGCGTTCGCGCTGTATGTCGCCGCGTACTGCGTGGGCCGCGGCTGGATCGAGGCCATGCGCGTCGACGACGCCCACCACATCCTGGGGATCCGCCTGAACGTCTGGACCGCGGTGATCGTGTTCCTGCTCGCGGTGGCCTACCTGGTGATCTCGGCGAAGAAGCGGCCGGGACGGGAAGCCGTGGTGGAACCGGGTGTCTCCGACGGTTCGGCCGAGGGCGGCGAGGGCGAGACCGACGCCGAGGGCAAGGCCGCCGCGACGGAGCCGGAGACGCCGGACGCGAAGGACGAGGCAGGCGACGAGGCCAAGGCCGAGAGCGAGGCCAAGACCGAGGCCAAGGACGAGGCCGCGGACGAGGCCAAGGCCGCCACGAAGAAGAGCTGACGTCCGGCCGTACGGCAAGGACGACGGTGAGGGCGCCCGGGATGCCGGGCGCCCTCACCGTGTCTCAGGACCTGTCTCAGGACCTGTCCGCCAGCGACAGCGTCCGCTGGGCCGCCGCCACCACCGCCGCGTCGACGAAGCGGCCGTCCGGCAGTGCCTGTGCGCCCTGGTCGGCCATGGCCGCCTTGACGATCGTCTCGGCCTGCTCCAGCTCCGCCTGGGTGGGGAGGTAGGCCCGCTCGATCACCGGGAGCTGGCGCGGGTGGATCGCGGCCCGGCCGAGGAATCCCAGGGCGCGGCCGTGGGCACAGGAGGCACTCAGGCCCTCCAGGTCACGGATGTCGGGGTGCACCGACTGGGGCGGTGGGGGCAGCCCGGCCGCGCGCGCGGCGACGACCACCCGGGAGCGGCACCAGTCGAGGCCCACGTCGTCCCGTACCCCCAGATCGGCCCGCAGGTCCGACTCGCCCAGGGCGATGCCCCGCAGCGACGGATGGGCGGCGGCGACGGCGTAGGCCCGTTCGATGCCCAGCGCGCTCTCCAGCAGGGCGAACAGGGGCAGCGCGGTGCGCTCGGCCACGCCGACCACGTCCTGCGCGGACGTCACCTTGGGCAGCCGCAGCCCGGCCACGCCGTCGAGCGCGGCCACCGCCCCGACGTCGGCCGCCGCGCAGGGCCCGTCCAGGGCGTTGACCCGGACGTGCACGGGGACCGGCTGGGGGTCGGACAACAGCTCGGCCGTGGCGGCGCGGGCGTACGCCTTGCGATCGGGGGCGACCGCGTCCTCCAGGTCGACCACCACGACGTCCGCACCGGAGGCCAGCGCCTTGGTGACGACATGCGGGCGGTCACCGGGGGCGTACAGCCAGGTCAGCGGGAACGGGCTCACAGGGCGCCCTCCTCGCGCAGGGCACGCAGCTCGTCCGGGGCCAGCCCCAGTTCGGTCAGGACGGCCTCGGTGTCCGCGCCGTGCGGGCGGCCGGCCCAGCGGATCGCGCCGGGCGTGGCGGACAGCCTGAAGAGGACGTTCTGCATGCGCAGCGGGCCGAGCTCCGGGTCGTCGACGGTGGTGACGGTGTCCAGGGCCTGGTACTGCGGGTCGGCCAGCACACCCCGTACGTCCTGGATCTCCGCGATCGCGGCCTCCGCCTTCTCGAACGCGGCCAGGACGTCCGTGCGGGTGCGTCCGGCGATCCAGCGGCCGACCGCCTCGTCCAGCACATCGGCGTGCGCGGCCCGCTCGGCGCCGGTCGCGAACCACGGCTCGTCGATCAGCTCCGGCCTGCCCACCAGCCGCATCACCCGTTCCGCGACCGACTGGGCGGACGTGGACACGGCGACCCAGGAGCCGTCGGCCGTGCGGTAGGTGTTGCGCGGGGCGTTGTTGGCGGACCGGTTGCCGGTGCGTTCCTGGACGTATCCGAGCTGGTCGTACCAGGTGGGCTGGGGACCGAGGACGGTAAGGATCGGTTCGATGATCGCCATGTCGACGACCTGGCCGGCGCCGGTGCGCTCCCGGGCCGCGAGCGCCGTCATGACGGCGTACGCCGTCGCCAGGGCGGCGATGGAGTCGGCGAGGCCGAACGGCGGGAGGGTCGGCGGGGCGTCCGGATCCCCGGTGATCGCCGCGAAGCCGCTCATCGCCTCGGCGAGGGTGCCGAAGCCGGGGCGGTGGGCGTACGGGCCGAACTGGCCGAACGCGGTGACCCGGGTGAGGATCAGCCGCGGGTTGGCTGCGGACAGCTCGTCCCAGCCCAGGTCCCACTTCTCCAGGGTGCCGGGGCGGAAGTTCTCGATCACCACGTCGGCGGTGGCGGCCAGGCGGAGCAGGGTGGCCCGGCCGCCGGGCTTGGACAGGTCCAGGGTGATCGTGCGCTTGTTGCGGCCGAGCAGCTTCCACCACAGTCCGACGCCCTGCTTGGCCGGGCCGTGCCCCCGGGACGGGTCCGGTTTCACCGGATGCTCGACCTTGACGACCTCGGCGCCGAAGTCACCGAGCAGGGTGGCGGCCAGCGGCCCGGCGAAGAGCGTGGCGAGATCGAGGACGCGCAGGCCGCTCAGCGGCTGGCCGGTACTCATGCGGTGTACCGCGCCTCGATCTCCGGGCGGTACGGCATCGACGCCGACGCCCCCTCCCGCTGGACGGAGATCGAGGCCGCCGCGGCCGCCCAGGTCAGCGCCTCCCGCACCGGCCGCTCCTCGGCGAGGGCCACCGCGAGGGCGCCGACGAAGGTGTCGCCCGCGCCGGTGGAGTCCACGGCGGTCACCTGGGGCGCGGGCACCACGAGGGGTTCGGCACCCCGCAGCATGTACAGGCAGCCCGCCGCGCCCAGGGTGATCACGACCTCCGGCACCCGGTCGAGCAGGGCGGTGGCCGCGTCGAGCGGGTCGGTGCGGCCGGTGAGGGTGGCCGCCTCGTACTCGTTGGGCACCAGCAGGTCGATGGCGGCGAGGAGTTCGGGCGGGAGCGGCCGGGCGGGCGCCGGGGTGAGGACCGTACGGACGCCGTGCCGGCGGGCCGCCTCCGCGCCCGCGAGAACGCCGTCGAGCGGGATCTCCAGCTGGAGCAGCAGCGCGTCGGCGGAGGCGATGACGCCCTCGTCGCCCGGGGTGAGGTGGTCGACGGTGCCGTTCGCGCCGGGGATCACGACGATCGCGTTGCCGCCCTCGTCGTCCACGACGATGTGCGCGGTGCCGGAGGGGCCCTCGACCGTGCGCAGGCTGTCGGTGTCCACGCCCGACTGTTCCAGGGTGGAGCGCATGCGGGTACCGAAGGCGTCGTTGCCGACCGCGCCGAGCATCGAGACCGTCGCGCCGGCGCGGGCCGCGGCGATGGCCTGGTTGGCGCCCTTGCCGCCGGGGATCGTACGGAACTCCCGTCCCGTGACGGTCTCCCCGCGCTGCGGAGCCTTCTCGACGTACGCGACCAGGTCCATGTTCGTGCTGCCGAGTACGGCGATGTGGGTCATGGGTGGGTCACCTCCGGGCGGGTGAGCGAGTGGGTGAGGTGGGCGAGGGCGTCGAAGCCGGTGCCGTCGCAGCCGGCGACGGATGTGGCGAGGCGGTTCTTCAGGGGGGCCGTCCAGCGGTGCGGGAGGGCGTCGGGGGAGCCGGCCAGGAGACCGGCGACGCTCCCGGCGGTCGCGCCGTTGGAGTCGGTGTCCCAGCCGCCGGACACCGCCCGGCAGACGGAGCCGGTGAAGTCGCCGTCCGCGTGGGTGAGGGCGGCGGCGATGAGAGCGGTGTTGGGGATGGCGTGGACCCAGTGGTAGGTGGCGGCGTGGGTGGCGTGGAGTTCGTCGACGACCTCGTCGAAATCCTCGTGGGACCGGGCGAGCCGGACGGCGTGGTCGATCGCCCCGGCCAGGCGGGAGCGGGGTGGGACCACCGTGCGGCCCGCGCGCAGACAGGCGTGGATGTCGTGGGTGCCGGTGGCGGCGGTGGCGATGGTGGCGGCGGTGAACATGGCCGCGTAGACGCCGTTGGCGGTGTGGGTGAGGGCGGCGTCGCGATGGGCCTGTCCGGCGGCGGCGGCCGGATCGCCCGGGTTGGTCCAGCCATGGACGTCGGCACGGATCAGGGCGCCGATCCATTCGCGGAAGGGGTTGCGGTGGCGGGCGGTGTGCGGGGGTTCGACGCCGGCGAGGAGGTTGCGCAGAGCGAGGCGTTCGGCGGTGAAGGTGCGGCCGGGCGGGAGTTCGTCCAGCCAGAGCCTCGCCACGTCGGTGGTGGTGAAGCTCCTGCCGTGGCGTCGCAGGAGGACGAGGTTGAGGAGGGGGTAGTTGAGGTCGTCGTCCTCGGGCATGCCGTCGATGTTCTCGGCGAGGGAGGTGGCGGCCGAGCGGCGGTTCCAGGGGTACGTCTCCATCAGGTCCGCGGGGACTCCGCGGGCCGTGAACCAGGTGTTCAGGGGCCAGTTGCTGGTGGCGCGGGCCAGTCGGCGGATGCCCTCCAGGGGGAGCTTCTCCACCGGTTTGCCGAGGAGGCAGCCCACGGCCCGGCCGAGCCAGGCGGCTTCGAGGGCGAGCGGGGTGGGGGCATCGAGGCCCGCGGGCCGGGTGGGCCAGGCGGGGCAGACGGTCTTGATCCTCGTCAGGTCCGTCGGCTCGTCCTCCGCGAACCGGCTGGGAAGGTCGGCCAGTTCGTCCAGCAGGTCCTCCGCCAGCGTCCGCAGATAGCGTGACGCCGGCCGCGCCGACGCCCCCGCCCGGGCCGGCGCCTCCCGGCCGCCCGCCGCCCTCCAGCGCGCCGCGACCGCCGACGGCTCGCGGCCGTCCTGGCGGGCCTGTTGGAGTTCGTGACCGAGCAGGTCCTCCGGCTGCACCCAGGTCAGGCGGAGCATCCGGTGCCCCCGAGCCGAGCGAAGGCCGCCTCGTGGGACCGGCGGCGGCTCACGTCCCGCGCGAACACCTCCCGGGTCACCTCGGCCAGGGCGCGGGCCGGTTCCCACAGGTCCAGGCGGCTGGCCTCGGCCACCGCCTTCGACCAGTCCTCCGGGACCGGGGCGCCGAGTGCGCCGGCGAGGGCGCCCGCCATCGTGGCGATGGAGTCGCAGTCCCGGCCGTAGTTGACCGCACCCAGGACCGCCTGCTGGTAGTCGCCGCCGGAGACGAGCAACATGCCCAGGGCTACGGGGAGTTCCTCGATCGAGTGCACGCGGGAGGGGCGACGGGCGCCGAGGGAGGGGTTGCGGTAGTCGGGGCCCACGGTGTCGTACGGGGCGACCGCCTCCCGGACCGGAGTCAGGGCCGACTCGAAGTCGCCGTGGCGCGACGCCACTTCGCAGACCCGGTCGATCGCCTCCCGCGTGCCGTCCTTCGCCAGGTCCAGGCACGCGGCGACCACCGACTCCGGCGTCGCGTCCGGCGTGGCCGCCGCCGACACCGCCGCCGCGAGGACCCCGGCCGCCTCACGGCCGTACGACGACTGGTGCGCGCCGGCGACGTCCAGCGCCTCGGCGTACGCGCCCGCCGGGTTGGCCGCGTTGACCAGGCCGACGGGGGCCATGTACATCGCCGCGCCGCAGTTGACGATGTTCCCGGCGCCCGCCTCCCGTGGGTCGGCATGGCCGTAGGCCAGCCGGGCCACCAGCCATTTCTCCGCCAGGAAGATCCGTTGCAGCGGGAGTGCCTCGGCCTCCAGCTCGGGGATCCAGCGCGGGGTGGTCATCAGGTCGGGGACCAGGTGGTCGGCGACCGCGTACGCGTCGAGGTGGTCGCGGACCCGGGCGTACACCCGGACCAGGGCGTGGGTCATCAGGGTGTCGTCGGTGACGTGCCCGTCGCCCTTGTGGTACGGCGCGATCGGGCGGGCGGTGCGCCAGGCGTCGCCGTTCCAGGGGCCGACGATGCCGTGGACGCGACCGCCGTGGCGCTCGGCGATCTGGTCGGGGGAGTAGCCCTCGACGGGGCCGCCGAGCGCGTCGCCGACGGCCGCGCCGACCAGTGCCCCGGTGATCCGCTCGTCCAGACCGGGACCGCTGCTTTCTTCTCCTTTGGGCGTCATGCCCCGAATCATCCTCCTGGTCGGTCCGGTTGCGTGGCTTGAAGGAGTCCGGCGAGTTCCACCAGGTCGGTGCCGGTCAGACGGGGCAGGGCGCAGCCGGAGAGGGTGCGGCAGGCGTCCCGCCAGGCCTGCGGGATCGTCTCGCCGCCGCCCAGTGCGCCGGTCAGCGCGCCGGCCAGGGCGGGGGCGGAGTCGGCGACCCGGGACAGACAGGCCGCGGCGGGGACCGCCTCGCCGATCCGGCCGCGGGCCGCGGTGGCCAGGGCCAGGGCGACCGGGACGGTCTCGGCGGCGGCGATGCCGTAGCTGTAGACGTGGTCGACGATCTGGTGCTCCAGGAGCGGGACCAGCCCGAAGGCGGTGTCGGTGTCCTCGACGAGGGCCAGCGCGTGGCGGGCGTTGCGGCCGATCTCCGTCTCCCCGGGCAGCTCGGCGAGCGCCGCCGCCACACAGGCCCCGGCCTCGGCCCCGGCGAGTGCGAGCGCCAGGGCCGCCGCCATCGCCCGGGCACCGTGCACGCCGTCGCCGTCCTGGGTGTAGCGCGCGTCGAACTCGGCGAGGTCGGCCGCGCGGGCGGGGTCGCCGGGGTGGGCCACGGCGAGTACGCAGGCCCGTACGCAGGCCGCGTCGTCGAAGTAGTGCGGGTTGTCGTGGCCGGTGGCGGGCGGACGCAGGCCGGCGGCGAGGTTGCCGAGCCCGGCACGCACCGAGATCCGGGCGCGCAGCGGCAGCACCGCAGACTCGACCTCGGGGGCGCGTTCGGCTGCCGCCGCGACCTCCGAGGCGACCGCGGTCCAGGTCAGGTCGATGGCGGCACGCATCCGGCGGTCCCGGCTCAGATCACCGAGCGCGCTGTCGTCCCCGGCACGCAACACCGCCTCCGCCGCGAACGCCGCCCACTCGGCGTCGTCGGACGGGCCGAGCCGCAGCGGCTCCGGCGGCTGGTTGAGCGCGATCGGCACGGGCAGCGTGGTCGTCGCGTTGTGCTCGGCGAAGGTGTCCAGCTCCCGCGTGAGCCGCCGCGTCCACTCAGGCATCCGCACCGCCCGATGCCGCGCGGCAGGCCACCCGGCGGCGTCCCCGGCGGCGAGCCCGAGGAGCAGTCCTTCGACGCGGCGGGTCATGGCCGTGCCTCGCTGTGCAGGTCACGGGTGCGGGTGGCGGGCTCGTGGGTGAGCCGGCAGGGATGCCCGGGCCTTTGCACGGCGGGCCGGCCGGCGGTGGCTGCGGCGGCCGGCCCGGGGGGCAGTCCTTCGATGCGGCGGGTCATGGCCGCGCCCGGTCGTGGAGGTTGCCGGTCCGGCAGGTCATGGCTGTACCTCGCTGTCCAGGTCACGGGTGCGGGTGGCGGGCTCGTGGGTGAGCCGGCAGGGATGCCCGGGCCTTTGCACGGCGGGCCGACCGGCGGCGGGTCGGGGGAGGCGGTCTCGGATGCGGCGGGTCATGGTCGTACCTCGCTGTCCAGGTCGCCGGTGCCCGCGGTGGTCAGCAGGGGGGTGCCGGCGAGGAGCTGTTCCACTGTCGGCAGGAAGTCGGGCACCACCACTTCCGCCCCCCACTTCCCGCCCTCCTCCGGCACCAGCAGTTCGGCCACGTCCAGCACGTGGTGGCCTGCCATGGAGGGCAGGCAGCTGCCGCGGGCCGGGCCGATCGCGGCGGCCCAGTCGGCGGGGATCGCCGAGACGCCCTGGGTCGCCCCGGCCAGGGCGCCCGCGACCGCGGCCGTGGTGTCGGCGTCGCGGCCCATGTTCACGGCCGTGAGCACCGCTTCCCGGAGATCGCCGTCGGCCGCCGCGTACGCGCCGAAGGCCAGGGCGACCGCCTCGGGGGCCAGGTCGGTCCAGGGGTAGCCGCCGATGACGACGGCGGAGCGGACCGCGCGTTCCCCGCGGTGGGCGACGGCCACCGCGCGGCGCAGCGAGCGGGCCGTCCAGGAGTCCTCCGGGACCACCGCGAGGGCGGCGGCCACCACGGCGACGGTCGGCGCGCCCGCCATCGCCGCCGCGACCCCGGCCGCCACCGCCTGCCCGCCGTAGATGCCCTCGCCCTCGTGGCTGACCGAGCCGTCGATCGCCACCAGCCGGGCCGCCTCGGCCGGGCGGCCCGCCGCGAACACCCCGAAGGGCGCGGCCCGCATCGCCAGACCGTCGCTCCAGGCGTGCCGGTGCTGGGCGGAGATGGGGGCGGCCAGGCCCCGGCGGAGGTTCTCCAGGGTGCCGCGCTCACTGAAGCCCGCGCCCCGGAAGGGGCCCTCGTGGCCGTCGGCGATCCACTCGTGCCAGGCAGCCTCCACGTGGGCCGGGGTGAGCGCCGAGCCGTGCCGGGCCAGCAGCAGGCCGGAGAAGATCGCGTACTCGGTGTCGTCCGTGCCGGCCGGCCGCTCGGCCACGTACCCGGTGATGCGGCCCCAGCGGGCGCGGATCTCGGAGGGCTTCATGTTCTCGGCGGGTGCCCCGAGCGCGTCCCCGACGGCCAGACCGAGCAGCGCGCCGCGCGCCCGTTCGCGGACCGATGCCCTGGGGGCCGGTGCCATAGGGACCGATGCCATGCGGGCCTCACCTCCGGGGGAGCTCCGCCCGGGCCGCGGAGCCCTTTGCGGAGGTGTCCCACAACAGCGGCCCGGTAGCGCCTCCGAGACCCCCAAGTCACCCGGTCGGCACGCTCGCCACGGTCAAAACCGCAGGTTAGCCCAGCCTTTCCTTGCTGGCGGGGATGGAATTCACGACGTAGGTTCGGTGTTGTCGAAAAATAGAACTCGTCCAAAGTTAGCTTTGGCTAAGCTTCCTGGGGGGACCCCGTATGGCCATCATCGAGACCGAGGCGGTGCTGCACGAGGCGCACCGCGACAACCACACGCACCGGGATGTGAACGGCGGCTGGCTGCGCCCCGCGGTGTTCGGCGCGATGGACGGCCTGGTCTCCAACCTCGCCCTGCTGACCGGCGTCGCGGGCGGTTCGGCCGGCCAGCACACCATTGTGATCACGGGACTCGCGGGCCTGGCCGCCGGGGCCTTCTCCATGGCGGCGGGTGAGTACACCTCCGTCGCCTCGCAGCGCGAACTCGTCGAGGCCGAGCTGGACGTCGAACGCCGCGAGCTGCGCAAGCACCCCCAGGACGAGGAGGCCGAGCTCGCCGCCCTCTACGAGGCACGCGGCGTCGAGCCGGACCTGGCGCGCGAGGTGGCCCGGCAGCTGTCCCGCGACCCCGAGCAGGCGCTGGAGATACACGCCCGCGAGGAACTGGGCATCGACCCCGGCGACCTGCCCTCGCCCCTGGTCGCGGCCGTGTCCTCGTTCGGCTCCTTCGCGCTGGGCGCCCTGCTGCCCGTACTGCCGTTCCTGCTGGGCGCGACCGCGCTGTGGCCGGCCGTGCTGCTGGCCCTCGCCGGCCTCTTCGGCTGCGGTGCCGTGGTGGCCAGGGTCACCGCGCGCAGCTGGTGGTACAGCGGACTGCGGCAGCTCGCGCTCGGTGGTGCCGCGGCCGGTGTGACGTACGCCCTGGGCAGCCTGTTCGGAACGGCCGTAGGATAGTACGACTGCTACTTATGCGATGGGCCGTATGAATAGCCGTTACTTGCTGGTTTCGAATGCTTAATCACCGGGCATGAGCCGTAAGCGCTGCGGGCAATGAGGCCTGCCGTGCACCCGCGGGGCGGGCGAGGACGCTTCTCCCACCCCTCTCCGGCCGACCGACACCGATCTGACCGATCATGTCCGGCTCGGTCCCCACACACTTCCACCACGCTGTGCGGCACCCCCCACCGCCACCTCGTGGTGTCCGCATGTTGGAAGGCAGTATCCGGTTCCCGAGAACCACTCCATCATGTAACCTGCACGAAATTTTGCACTCACGCAGAGGGCCAACGTCGTCCCTCGGCACCTGCACATGCCACTTGACGACGACGGGAGAGCCGATGCGTACGCCGCGCCAGCCGTCCCAGCATTCCGCGAATGGCCAGAACTGGTCCTTCATGGATGCTCGCCCTGCTGCGCAGGGTATGTACGACCCCCGCAACGAGCACGACGCCTGTGGCGTCGGCTTCGTGGCCACCCTCACCGGCGAGGCGAGCCACGCGCTGGTCGAGCAGGCGCTCACGGTTCTGCGCAACCTCGAGCACCGCGGCGCCACCGGCTCCGAGCCCGACTCCGGCGACGGCGCGGGCCTCCTCTCGCAGGTGCCGGACGCCTTCTTCCGCGAGGTGGCCGGATTCGGCCTGCCCGCGGCGGGCTCGTACGCCGTCGGTATCGCCTTCCTCCCCGAGGAGGGGACCGAGGACGCCGTCTCGAAGATCGAGACGATCGCGACCGAGGAGGGCCTGACGGTCCTCGGCTGGCGCGAGGTCCCGGTCGCCCCCGAGCTGCTGGGCGCCACCGCCCGGTCGACCATGCCGGCCTTCCGGCAGGTCTTCGTCACCGACGGCGCCAGCGAGGGCATCGCGCTGGACCGCAAGGCCTTCGTGCTGCGCAAGCGCGCCGAGCGCGAGGCGGACGTCTACTTCCCGTCCCTCTCGGCCCGCACGATCGTCTACAAGGGCATGCTCACCACGGGCCAGCTCGAGCCCTTCTTCCCGGACCTGTCCGACCGCCGCTTCGCCTCCGCGATCGCGCTCGTGCACTCCCGGTTCTCCACCAACACCTTCCCGAGCTGGCCGCTGGCGCACCCGTACCGCTTCGTCGCGCACAACGGTGAGATCAACACCGTCAAGGGCAACCGCAACTGGATGCGCGCCCGCGAGTCCCAGCTGGTCTCGGACCTCTTCGGTTCGGACGACAAGGCCCTCGAGCGCATCTTCCCGCTGTGTACGCCCGACGCCTCCGACTCGGCCTCCTTCGACGAGGTGCTGGAGTTGCTGCACCTCGGCGGCCGCTCGCTGCCGCACTCCGTGCTGATGATGATCCCGGAGGCGTGGGAGAACCACGACTCCATGGACCCGGCCCGGCGCGCGTTCTACCAGTACCACTCCACGATGATGGAGCCCTGGGACGGCCCCGCCTGCGTCACCTTCACCGACGGCACCCAGGTCGGCGCGGTGCTCGACCGCAACGGCCTGCGCCCCGGCCGCTACTGGGTCACCGACGAGGGCCTCGTCGTGCTCAGCTCCGAGGTCGGCGTCCTCGACATCGACCCCGCCAAGGTCGTCCGCAAGGGCCGCCTCCAGCCCGGCCGCATGTTCCTCGTGGACACCGCCGAGCACCGCATCATCGAGGACGACGAGATCAAGGCGCAGCTCGCCGCCGAGCACCCGTACGCGGAGTGGCTCGAGGCCGGCGAGATCGAGCTGGGCGACCTGCCCGAGCGCGAGCACATCGTGCACACCCACGCCTCGGTCACCCGCCGCCAGCAGACCTTCGGCTACACCGAGGAGGAGCTGCGCGTCATCCTGGCGCCTATGGCCAAGGCCGGCGCCGAGCCGATCGGCTCCATGGGCACCGACTCGCCGATCGCGGCCCTCTCCGAGCGCCCGCGGCTGCTCTTCGACTACTTCACCCAGCTGTTCGCGCAGGTCACGAACCCGCCGCTGGACGCGATCCGCGAGGAACTGGTCACCTCGCTGCGCTCCTCGCTGGGTCCGGAGGGCAACCTGCTGGAGCCGACCGCCGCGTCCTGCCGCAGCGTCCTGCTGCCCTTCCCGGTGATCGACAACGACGAGCTGGCCAAGCTCATCCACGTCAACGCCGACGGCGACATGCCCGGCTTCAAGGCGGCGACCCTCTCCGGCCTGTTCCGGGTCTCCGGTGGCGGTGACGCCCTCGCCGCGCGCATCGAGGAGATCTGCGCCGAGGCCGACGCCGCCATAGAGAACGGCGCCCGCCTGATCGTCCTGTCCGACCGCCACTCGGACGCCGAGCACGCGCCGATCCCGTCGCTGCTGCTGACCTCGGCCGTCCACCACCACCTCATCCGTACCAAGCAGCGCACCCAGGTGGGGCTGCTGGTCGAGGCCGGCGACGTCCGCGAGGTCCACCACGTCGCCCTGCTCATCGGCTACGGCGCCGCCGCCGTCAACCCGTACCTGGCGATGGAGTCCGTCGAGGACCTCGTCCGCGCGGGCACCTTCCTGCCGGGCATGGAGGCCGAGAAGGCCATCCGCAACCTGATCTACGCCCTCGGCAAGGGCGTACTGAAGGTCATGTCCAAGATGGGCATCTCGACCGTCGCCTCCTACCGCGGCGCCCAGGTCTTCGAGGCCGTCGGTCTCGACGAGGCCTTCGTCGAGAAGTACTTCAACGGAACGGCCACCAAGATCGGCGGCGTCGGCATCGACGTCGTCGCCAAGGAGGTCGCCGCCCGCCACGCCAAGGCCTACCCCGCCTCCGGCATCGCTCCCGCGCACCGCGCGCTGGAGATCGGCGGCGAGTACCAGTGGCGCCGCGAGGGCGAGCCGCACCTGTTCGACCCGGAGACGGTCTTCCGCCTCCAGCACTCGACGCGCGCCAACCGCTACGACATCTTCAAGAAGTACACGGACCGGGTGAACGAGCAGTCCGAGCGGCTGATGACGCTGCGCGGCCTGTTCGGCTTCAAGACGGGCCTGGAGGGCCGCCGGCCGATCTCCATCGACGAGGTCGAGCCGGTCTCGGAGATCGTCAAGCGCTTCTCCACCGGCGCCATGTCCTACGGCTCCATCTCGCGCGAGGCCCACGAGACCCTCGCCATCGCCATGAACCAGCTGGGCGGCAAGTCCAACACCGGTGAGGGCGGCGAGGACCCGGAGCGGCTGTACGACCCGGCGCGCCGGTCGTCCATCAAGCAGGTCGCCTCCGGCCGCTTCGGTGTGACCTCCGAGTACCTGGTCAACGCGGACGACATCCAGATCAAGATGGCCCAGGGCGCCAAGCCCGGCGAGGGCGGCCAGCTGCCCGGCCACAAGGTCTACCCGTGGGTCGCCAAGACCCGGCACTCGACCCCGGGCGTCGGCCTGATCTCCCCGCCGCCGCACCACGACATCTACTCCATCGAGGACCTGGCCCAGCTGATCCACGACCTGAAGAACGCGAACCCGCGGGCGCGGGTTCACGTCAAGCTGGTCTCCGAGGTCGGCGTCGGCACGGTCGCCGCGGGTGTCTCGAAGGCGCACGCGGACGTCGTGCTGATCTCCGGCCACGACGGTGGTACGGGTGCCTCCCCGCTGACCTCACTGAAGCACGCGGGCGGCCCCTGGGAGCTCGGCCTCGCCGAGACCCAGCAGACCCTGCTGCTCAACGGCCTGCGCGACCGCATCGTCGTGCAGACCGACGGCCAGCTGAAGACCGGCCGTGACGTCGTCATCGCCGCGCTGCTGGGCGCCGAGGAGTTCGGTTTCGCGACCGCCCCGCTCGTCGTCTCCGGCTGCATCATGATGCGCGTCTGCCACCTGGACACCTGCCCGGTCGGCGTCGCCACCCAGAACCCGGTGCTGCGCGAGCGCTTCACCGGCAAGGCCGAGTACGTGGTGAACTTCTTCCAGTTCATCGCCGAGGAGGTCCGCGAGATCCTCGCCGAGCTGGGCTTCCGCTCCCTCGAGGAGGCCGTCGGCCACGCGGAGGCGCTCGACGTCACCCGTGCCGTCGACCACTGGAAGGCGCAGGGCCTGGACCTGGAGCCGCTGTTCCACGTGCCCGAGCTGGCCGAGGGCGCGGTGCGCCACCAGGTCGTCGCCCAGGACCACGGCCTGGAGAAGGCGCTGGACAACGAGCTGATCAAGCTCGCCGCCGACGCGCTGGCCGCCGAATCGGCGACCGACGCCCAGCCGGTGCGCGCCCAGGTCGCCATCCGCAACATCAACCGCACGGTCGGCACCATGCTCGGCCACGAGGTGACGAAGAAGTTCGGCGGTGCCGGTCTGCCCGACGACACCATCGACATCACCTTCACCGGCTCCGCCGGCCAGTCCTTCGGCGCCTTCCTGCCGCGCGGTGTCACGCTGCGCCTGGAGGGCGACGCCAACGACTACGTCGGCAAGGGCCTCTCCGGCGGCCGGGTCGTCGTCCGCCCGGACCGGGGTGCCGACCACCTCGCCGAGTACTCGACGATCGCGGGCAACACCATCGCCTACGGCGCGACCGGCGGTGAGCTGTTCCTGCGCGGCCGCACCGGTGAGCGGTTCTGCGTCCGCAACTCCGGCGCGCTGGTCGTCTCGGAGGGCGTGGGCGACCACGGCTGCGAGTACATGACCGGCGGCCACGCGGTGGTCCTCGGTGAGACGGGCCGCAACTTCGCGGCCGGCATGTCCGGCGGTGTCGCCTACGTGATCGACCTCGACCGCGACAACGTCAACATCGGCAACATCGACTCGGTCCACGCGCTCGACGACGCCGACAAGCAGTGGCTGCACGACGTGGTGCGCCGCCACGCCGAGGAGACCGGCTCGACGGTCGCCGAGAAGCTGCTGTCCGACTGGGACACGGCCGCGGAGCGCTTCACCAAGATCATCCCCAGCACGTACAAGGCAGTGCTCGCCGCCAAGGACGCCGCCGAGCGAGCCGGTCTCACCGAGACCGAGACCCACGAGAAGATGATGGAGGCGGCGATCAATGGCTGACCCGAAGGGCTTCCTGAACCACGGCCGTGAGGTCGCCAAGACCCGCCCTGTCGAAGAGCGCGTCAAGGACTGGAACGAGGTCTACGTCCCCGGTTCCCTGCTGCCGATCATCAGCAAGCAGGCCAGCCGGTGCATGGACTGCGGCATCCCGTTCTGCCACAACGGCTGTCCGCTGGGGAACCTGATCCCCGAGTGGAACGACTACGCCTACCGCGAGGACTGGGCGGCCGCCTCGGAGCGTCTGCACGCGACGAACAACTTCCCGGAGTTCACCGGCCGCCTCTGCCCGGCCCCCTGCGAGTCGGCGTGCGTGCTGGGCATCAACCAGCCGCCGGTCACCATCAAGAACGTCGAGGTCTCGATCATCGACAAGGCGTGGGAGACCGGGGACGTCGCCCCGCAGATCCCCGAGCGCCTGTCCGGCAAGACCGTCGCCGTCATCGGCTCGGGCCCGGCCGGCCTGGCCGCCGCCCAGCAGCTCACGCGGGCGGGCCACACGGTCGCGGTGTACGAGCGCGCGGACCGCATCGGCGGCCTGCTGCGCTACGGCATCCCCGAGTTCAAGATGGAGAAGCGGCACATCAACCGCCGCATCGAGCAGATGCGCGCGGAGGGCACCCGCTTCCGTACGGGCATCGAGATCGGCCGCGACCTCAAGGCGACCGACCTGAAGAAGCGGTACGACGCGGTGGTGCTGGCGGTCGGCGCGACGACCTCCCGTGACCTGCCCGTGCCCGGCCGCGAGCTCAAGGGCATCTACCAGGCGATGGAGTACCTGCCCCTGGCCAACAAGGTGCAGGAGGGCGACTACGTGGCGCCCCCGGTCTCGGCCGAGGGCAAGCACGTCGTCGTCATCGGCGGCGGTGACACCGGCGCGGACTGCGTGGGCACCGCCCATCGTCAGGGCGCGGCCTCCGTCACCCAGCTGGAGATCATGCCCCGCCCGAACGACGAGCGGCACCCGACGAACCAGCCCTGGCCGACCTTCCCGATCCTCTACAAGGTCACCTCGGCCCACGAGGAGGGCGGCGAGCGCATCTACTCGGCGTCCACCACCCACTTCGAGGGCGACGAGGACGGCAACGTGCAGTGGCTGCACCTGGCCGAGGTCGAGTTCGTCGACGGCAAGCTGACCCAGAAGCCGGGCACGGAGCGCAAGATCCCCGCCCAGCTGGTCACCCTCGCCATGGGCTTCACCGGCACCGACCGGGAGAACGGCCTGGTCGAGCAGTTCGGCCTGGACCTCGACGAGCGCGGCAACATCGCCCGCGACGCCGCCTTCCAGACCAATGTGCCGGGCGTGTTCGTCGCCGGTGACGCCGGCCGCGGCCAGTCCCTCATCGTCTGGGCCATCGCGGAGGGCCGCTCGGCAGCCCGCGGCGTCGACCGCCACCTCACCGGCGCGAGCGACCTGCCGGCCCCGATCCGCCCGACGGACCGTTCGCTGATGGTCTGACGCGCCCCCCGAAAGAACGTCCCGTACAAAGGCGTACGGGCGGGCCGTCTGGGGGATGCCCCCAGACCCCCGTAGACGGCGCCTGCCCCAGTCCCCGACCGGACGCTGGGCAGGCGCCGCCGCCTTTCTCAGGTCAGTTCGGAGACCTTCGCCCAGGCCAGCACCAGCAGCAGCGCCAGCAACCCCACGCACACGCCCGCCTGCACCAGCGTCCGCCGGCCGTCCCGCGGCGCGTACGCGTACGCCAGTGTCACCACGCCGCCCGCCAGCAGGCCGCCGAGGTGGCCCTGCCAGGAGGTCAGGCCGGCGGAGATCAGCAGCCACACCAGCAGACCACCCATGAACCGGTTGACGGTGTCCATGTCGGAGCCGAGACGGCGGGCCATGACGTAGTAGGCGGCGCCGAGCCCGAAGACCGCGCCGGACGCGCCGACCACGAGGTCGTGCGGGGCGATCAGCAGGACCAGGACCGAGCCGCCGAGCGCGGACAGCAGATACAGGGCGAGGTAGCGGACGCGGCCCAGTTGCCCCTCCACGACCCGGCCGATGTTCCACAGCGCGGCCATGTTCATCAGGATGTGCAGGATCCCGAACGTGCCGTCCGTGGGCGGGCTGTGCAGGAACGCACCGGTCAGGAGGCGGTACCACTCGCCGTGCGCGACACCCTCCGGGAGGTAGCCCGCCGGCACGGTGCCCAGCATCCCGAACCGGACCACGACCGACGGCCGCACCAGCTCCGCCAGGTACGCGAGCACGTTCAGCCCGATGAGCACGTACGTCACCAGCGGCACGGCCGTGATCCGGCCGCCGAACGCCG
The DNA here is from genome assembly GCF_044387825.1 of Streptomyces sp. NPDC020299. Classification (NCBI taxonomy): domain Bacteria; kingdom Bacillati; phylum Actinomycetota; class Actinomycetes; order Kitasatosporales; family Streptomycetaceae; genus Streptomyces; species Streptomyces sp. NPDC020299. The sequence goes on along the minus strand of NZ_JBIRWL010000004.1, from coordinate 139,725 downwards.
TCCGTGCCTGGCGCACCGACCGGGCGCCCTCCTTCACGCACTCCGCGCACTGGTGGCCGACGGCGGCCTCCCGCATACAGGCGGGGCAGATATAGCGGTCGCAGCGGGTGCAGCGGACGTGGGACTCCACCTTGGGGTGGCGGTAGCACGTGGTGACGGTGGACTCGGCTGACTCGGGCGCCACGGCCGGCTCCTCGGGAAGGTTGGGGACGGATGAGCCGGTGGGGACGGCGGCGATCAAAATAGCGAACGACGCGGCCAGGATGGGAAGGTGGGGCCATGGTTGCGATCAGTCTCAGCAAGGTGGAGCAGGCCGCGCCCGCGCTGGTCAGCCTGTACAAGAGCGCCGGGGCGTCCCTGGCCCGGCACGGGCTGGACGGGCTGCGGGCCGCCGTCTACCTCGTGGTCGACTACTCCGGTTCCATGAAGCCGTACTACGCCGACGGCAGCGTGCAGGCGCTGGCCGACCGCGTGCTGGGCCTGTCCGCCCACCTCGACGACGACGGCCGGGTGCCGGTGGTGTTCTTCTCGACCGACATCGACGCCGTCTCGGACATCTCCCTCGCCGACCACCAGGGGCGGGTCGAGCGGATCGCGGCCGGACTCGGGCACATGGGAAAGACCAGCTACCACCTGGCGATGGACGCCGTCATCGACCACTACCTCGACAGCGGCTCCCGGCACCCCGCCCTCGTCGTCTTCCAGACGGACGGCGGCCCGATCAACAAGCTCGCCGCCGAGCGGTACCTGTGCAAGGCGGCGAAGCTGCCCCTGTTCTGGCAGTTCATCGGCTTCGGCGATCCCGGCAGCAAGCAGTTCCAGTTCCTGCGCAGGCTCGACGAGCTGGCGGTGCCGCAGAAGCGGGCCGTCGACAACGCCGGCTTCTTCCACGCGGGCACCGACCCGCGGACCGTGCCCGACGCGGAGCTGTACGACCGTCTCGTGGGCGAGTTCCCCATGTGGCTGGTGGCCGCGCGGGCCGCGGGGATCGTAGCGGGCTGACGGGGACTCACCAGCGGCCGACACCCCGCTTGAGCACCAGGTCCCGGCACTCGTCCGGGCCGCCCCAGGCGGTGCGCAGGGCCCGGGCGCGGGTCAGCCAGAGGGACAGGTCGTACTCCGCCGTGTAGCCGATGGCGCCGTGCAGCTGGAGCGCCGCACGGGCCGTGGTGTACGCGGCCTCGCACGCGCTCAGTTTGGCGGCGGCCACGTCCGCCGGGTCCATCGTCAGGGCGGCGCCGAAGAGCAGGGGGCGGGCGAACTCCAGGGCGGTCTTCGCGTCGGCCAGCCGGTGCTTCACCGCCTGGAAGGAGCCTATGGGGACGCCGAACTGGGTGCGCTGTCCGACGTAGCCGACGGTTCTGTCCAGCAGCGCGAGTCCGATGCCGAGTGCCTGCGCGGCGGTGGCCAGCCGGGCCCAGGTGACGGCCCGCGCCAAGGGCGGTGCCGGGGTGAGGAGTTCGCCGCCCGCGGTGAGGGTGGTGAGGCGGCGCGCGGGGTCCAGGCAGGCGCGGGCCGGGCCGGGGCCGGGGGACAGGCGCAGGCCGTCGGGGCAGAGAGCGAGGTGGAGGGTCGCCGCGTCGCCGTCCAGGGCGTACTCCGTCACGGCGACCGTGGCCATCGTCTCGCCCGCGACGAGCGCGGGCAGGAAGCGCTTGGCCAGGCCCGGCTCGGTGAGCAGCGCGGCGGCCGCCACCGTCTCCACCAGCGGTCCGGGCACCGCGTGCCTGCCCAGCTCCACGAAGGCGACCGCGAGTTCCACGGGCAGCGGGCCCGTCCCGTCGTACGCCTCCGCGACCGCCAGCCCGAACACCCCCGCCTCGGCGAGACGGGCCCACAGCGCGCGCCCGCTCCTGTGGTCGCCGCGGCCCCAGTCCCGGATCACCGACGGGGTGTCGGCCGCCGTCAGCATGGCGTGCAGCGAGCGGGCGAGGGCGCGCTGCTCGGTGTCGAGGAGGAAGCGCATCAGCGGCGTCCCTTCGGCAGGCCGAGCAGACGCTCGGCGACGATGTCCCGCTGGATCTCGTTCGTGCCCGCGTAGATGGGGCCGGCGAGCGCGAACACGTACCCCTCCGACCAGGCGGAGTCCGTCATCTCGCCCTCCACGCCGAGGAGGTCGAGGGCGGTCTCGTGCAGCGCCAGGTCGAACTCGGACCAGAAGACCTTGTTCAGGCTGGACTCCGGGCCGAGGGTGTCGCCGTCGAGGAAGCGGGAGGCAGCCGCGTAGGTGAACAACTGGTAGGCGCGGGCCCCTACGAGGGCGTCGGCCACGCGGGCGCGTGCGGAGTGCGGACCGCCCTGTTCCCGCCACAGGGCGTGGAGCCGGCCGGCGGCGGCGAGGAAGCGGCCCGGGGAGCGCAGGGTCAGGCCGCGTTCGTTGCCCGCCGCCGACATCGCGATCCGCCAGCCCTGGCCGGGCTCGCCGATCACGTCCTCGTCCGGCACGAACACCTCGTCCAGGAACACCTCGGCGAAGGCGGGCTTGCCGTCCAGACGCCCGATCGGACGGACCGTGACGCCGGGCGCGCGCAGGTCGAACATGAGGTAGGTCAGGCCCTGGTGGGGTTTCGGCGTGCCAGGGTCGCTGCGGAACAGGCCGAAGGCCCGGTCGGCGAACGCGGCCCGAGACGACCAGGTCTTCTGCCCGCTGAGCAGCCAGCCGCCGTCGGTGCGTACGGCACGGGAGGTGAGCGAGGCCAGATCTGAGCCCGCCTCCGGCTCCGACCACGCCTGCGCCCAGACCACCTCGCCGGTCGCCATGGGCGGCAGCACGCGCGCCCGCTGCTCCGCCGTGCCGTGGTCGAAGAGGGTCGGGGCGAGCAGGCTGATCCCGTTCTGCCCGACCCGGCCCGGCGCGCCCGACGCCCAGTACTCCTCCTCGAAGACCAGCCACCGGACCAGGCCGGAGTCCCGCCCGCCGTACTCCGCGGGCCAGTTGACGACCGACCAGCGGTCCGCGGCCAGTTCGGCCTCCCACGCGCGGTGGGCCGCGAAACCCTCCGCCGTCTCCAGGGACGGCAGCGGGTCGGCGGGCACATGCTCCCCGAGCCAGGCCCGGGCCTCGGCGCGGAACCGCTCGTCGGCCGGAGCGTGGGTGAGGTCCACGATCGGGTCACCGTCCTTCCCCGTCACTCCCCGTCTTCCCTAACAAGTGTTTGGTAGGTTAGCGTGGCCCCATGACAGGCGTCGAGAGCCCGGCCTACGTGCCCGGGCACGGGCTGCTGAAGGGGCGCACCGCCGTCATCACCGCGGCGGCCGGAGCCGGGATCGGCGGGGTGACCGCCCGCCGGTTCCTGGAGGAGGGCGCACGCGTCGTGATCAGCGACGCGCACACCCGCCGCCTCAAGGAGTACGAGGCCGAACTGAGCCGGGAGTTCCCGGGCGCCGTGACGGCCGTACCCTGCGACGTCACCGACGAGTCCCAGGTGCGGGCCCTGTTCGACACCGCCGTGGAGGAACACGGGCAGCTGGACGTCGTCGTCAACAACGCCGGGCTCGGCGGAACCTCGAACCTCGTCGACATGACCGACGAGCAGTGGTCCCGCGTCCTGGACGTCACGCTGAACGGCACTTTCCGCTGCGTCCGGGCGGCCCTGCGTGCCATGAAGGAGACCGGGAGCGGCGTCATCGTCAACAACGCCTCCGTGGTCGGCTGGCGCGCCCAGGCCGGGCAGGCGCACTACGCCGCCGCGAAGGCCGGGGTGATGGCGCTGACCCGGTGCGCGGCGGTCGAGGCGGCCGAGTACGGGGTGCGGGTCAACGCGGTCGCTCCGAGCCTCGCCATGCATCCGCACCTGGTGAAGGTGACGACGCCCGAACTGCTGGCGGAACTGACCGCACGCGAGGCCTTCGGGCGGTACGCCGAGCCCTGGGAGGTGGCCAACGTGATCGTGTTCCTGGCGTCCGGCTACTCCTCGTACCTGACCGGGGAGGTCGTCTCCGTGAGCAGCCAGCATGCCTAGGACAATGGTCCCGTGCCGACCAAGAAGAAGCCCCAGGTGACCGCCGCGAGCAGGCCCGCGGCCGCCGCCGCTCACGATCGCCGCCGCGAACTGCTGGGCACCGCCGCCGAGGTCTTCGCCGAGCAGGGCTACAACGCCACCACCGTCCGCAAGATCGCCGACCATGCGGGCATGCTCGCGGGCAGCCTCTACTACCACTTCGACTCCAAGGAATCGATGCTGGAGGAGATCCTGCGGACCTTCCTCGACGAACTCTGGCGCGGCTACGACACCGTCCTGGCCGCCCGGCTCGGCCCGCGCGAGACGCTCGAGGCGCTCGTCACCGAGTCCTTCCGGGAGATCGACCGGCACCGCGCCGCCGTCGCGATCTACCAGAAGGAGAGCAAGCAACTGGTCGCGCAGGAACGGTTCACGTTCCTCGCCGAATCGCAGCGCAAGTTCGAGAAGGCGTGGCTGTCCACCCTGGAACGCGGGGTCACCGCGCACGTCTTCCGGGCCGACCTCGACGTCCGGCTCACCTACCGGTTCGTCCGCGACACCGTGTGGGTCGCCGCGTCCTGGTACCGGCCCGGCGGACAGCACAGCCCGGAGGAGATCGCCCGGCAGTACCTGTCGATGGTGCTGGACGGGATCGCCGTACGCGAATAACCCTTATCCGCAAGGGAGTTGTCATGGCCGAGGCCTACATCGTCGAAGCGGTCCGCACGCCCGTCGGCCGGCGCCGGGGAGGACTGAGCGCGGTCCACCCGGCCGACCTGGGCGCACACGTGCTGAAGGAACTCGTCGCCCGCTCGGGAGTGGACCCGGCCGCCGTCGAGGACGTCGTCTTCGGCTGCCTGGACGCGGTGGGCCCACAGGCCGGGGACATCGCCCGGACCTGCTGGCTGGCGGCCGGACTGCCCGAGGAGGTGCCGGGCGTGACCGTCGACCGGCAGTGCGGCTCCTCGCAGCAGGCCGTGCACTTCGCCGCGCAGGCCGTGCTCTCCGGCACCCAGGACCTGGTGGTCGCGGGCGGCGTGCAGAACATGTCGCAGATCCCGATCGCCTTCGCCACCCGGCAGGCCGCCGAACCCCTGGGCTTCACCGAGGGCCCCTTCGCGGGCAGCGAGGGCTGGCGCGCCCGCTACGGCAGCCGGCCGGTGAACCAGTTCGCCGGCGCCGAGATGATCGCCGCGAAGTGGGGGATCAGCCGCCAGGACCAGGAGGAGTTCGCCCTGCGCTCGCACCGCCGGGCGGTACGGGCCATCGACGAGAGCCGCTTCGACCGGGAGACCGTGCCCTACGGCGACGTCACCGTCGACGAGGGCCCGCGCCGGGACACCTCCCTGGAGAAGATGGCCGCACTCAAGCCGGTCATCGACGGCGGCACCGTCACCGCCGCCTGCTCCTCCCAGGTCTCCGACGGCGCCGCGGCCCTGCTGCTGGCCTCCGAGCGGGCGGTGCGGGAACACGGGCTGCGCCCGCGCGCCCGCGTGCACCACCTCTCCGTACGCGGCGAGGACCCCATCCGCATGCTCACCGCGCCCATCCCGGCCACCGCGCACGCCCTGAAGAAGACCGGCCTGACCCTCGACGACATCGACCTCGTCGAGATCAACGAGGCCTTCGCCCCCGTCGTCCTGGCCTGGCTGAAGGAGACCGGCGCGAACCCGGACAAGGTCAACGTCAACGGCGGCGCCATCGCCCTCGGCCACCCCCTCGGCGCGACCGGCGCCCGGCTGATGACGACCCTCCTCCACGAACTGGAGCGCACCGCCGGCCGGTTCGGACTCCAGACCATGTGCGAGGGCGGCGGCCAGGCGAATGTGACGATCATCGAACGCCTGTGACCACCGGAACGGCGAAAGGGTGGCCGCCCGCCACCTGCCGCCCACTGCCCGCCACCTGCTCTGGCGGACGGAGTCGGGCGCAGGCTCCCGAAGCCTGGGAGGCTCCCCGGGGGCCGAGCAGTGCGAGGGGGGCCGTTGGGGATGGCGCCGATCATCGAGAGGTTGTGAGTCTCGCCCGTACCTCCTCCGCCTCCTTCATGATCCGCTCCACCAGCTCCACGCACGACGGCAGGTCGTCGATCACCCCTGCGACCTGCCCGGACGCCATCACCCCGAGGTCCGTACGCCCGTCCACCATCGCGGACTTGAGCAGCATCGGCGTGTTCGCGGCGAGCAGGACCTGACTCCAGGACAGCTCCTTGCCGTGCTTCAGGGCGAGACCGTCGCGCACCATCAGCCGCCAGGTCAGCCCGGACAGCCGCCGGAACCCCGCCGCCCGCCGGACGGCGTGCAGCAGCACGCGCGTGCGCCCCGACCGCTCCAGGGCGTCCACCAGGTCCGTGCGCAGCATGCGGTGCGGCAGACCGTCCACGGCCGTGGTGACCGTGACGTCCCGGACGGTGGCCGCGAGGTACCGGGCCTTGACCGCGTCCGGCACCGTCGAGTCCGAGGTGAGCAGGAACCGCGTGCCCATCGCGATGCCCGCCGCCCCGTAGGCCAGCGCCGCGACCAGTCCCCGCCCGTCGAAGAAGCCGCCCGCCGCCACGACGGGTATCCGCACCGCGTCCACCACCTGCGGCAGCAGCACACTGGTCGCCACCTCGCCGGTGTGCCCGCCGCCCTCGCCGCCCTGCACGATCACCGCGTCCGCGCCCCAGGCCGCCACCTTCTCCGCGTGCCGCCGCGCCCCGACGGACGGGATCACGACCACGCCCGCCTCCTTCAGCTCCGCGATCAGCTCCCGGGAGGGCGCCAGAGCGAAGGACGCCACCCGGACCCCCTCGTCGATGATCAGACGAACCCGGTCGCCGGCGTCGCCCGCGTCCGCCCGGAGGTTCACTCCGAACGGCGCGTCCGTGCGCGCGGCGACCTCGCGTATCGCCGCACGCAACTGGTCGAGGGTCATCGTCGCGGAGGCCAGGACGCCCAGCGCGCCCGCGTTCGCCGCCGCCGAGACCAGACGCGGGCCCGCCACCCAGCCCATCCCCGTCTGCACGACGGGATGCCGGACCCCGGTCAGCCGGGTGAGCGCGGTCTCCATCAGCCCCTCACCCCCTCGGGGACCTCGCGGGCGCGCGTGCCGCCCGGATCGAGCACCTCGCGGATCAGCCGCAGCTCCTCGGCCGTCGGCTCCCGGGTCGCCGGCACCTCCTGCGGTATCGCGAGCGCGAAGCCGGTCGCCTCCTCCACCATCGCCACGGTCACACCCGGGTGCAGTGCGGCGAGCCGCATCGAGCGGTCGGGCGTGGCGAAGTCGAACACGCCCAGGTCGGAGACGACCCGCGGGATGCGGTGGTACCGGGTAGTGCCCGGATGCCCGGCGGCACGGTCGTATCCCACCCCGCACACCATGTCGACCCGCTCCACGAAGACCCGCCGGGAGTGCCTCGGGACCCAGTAACTCGTCGGGTTGTTCAGCGTGTTGAGCGGCGCCCCGCGCACGCCGAGCAGCTGCCGCCGGGGTCTCGCCCAGTCTCCGACGCACGAGATGTTCTGGTTGCCGAAGCGGTCGATCTGACTGGCACCCATCATCACGTGCCGCCGCCCGCCGGCCACCAGCGCCAGATGCTGCCGGTAGGGCAACCAGCCCTCGGGCGTCCCGTCCGGCCGGACCAGCAGCGCCTCGCCGTCGGTCAGCAGCAGGTCCGGCGCGAAGGTGAGCCGGGCCAGCCGCGCGCCCAGCGACGGGATCAGGCCCATGGGACTCGCCAGGATCTCACCGGAGCCGCGCCAGGCGTCGGCGCAGGCGATCACGCAGTACTCGGCGCGGCCGGCCCCCGTCATCGCTGCCCCTCCTGCCACGCCCGCACCGCCGACCGGTACGTCTGCTCGTCCCCGCCGAGGAACCGCTCGGCGAACTCCGGCCAGGGCGCCGTCGTGTACTCCCGCTGGAACTCCTCGTCCCGCTCGTAGTCGGGAGCGCACGAGGTGAAGTGCGCGCCGTTCGGCGCCTCGACGACTCCGGTCACCACATGCCGCTTGACCAGCAGTGACTGCGGTGCCGCCGCCTTCGTCAGCTCGGCCGTGTCCACGATCCGTTCGCAACTGACGTAGGCCGCGTCCGCCGCCTCGCAGAACAGGTCGTCGAAGTACGGGTCCGGGCCCAGATACTGTCCGTTGCCCAGCCGGTCCGCGCGGTTGACGTGGACCAGGGCGGCGTCCAGCCGCAGCGCGGGCATCGCCACGAACGTCTCCCCGTCCTCGTACGGCGACGCGACCGTCCGCAGGGCGGGGTTCACCCGCATCACGTCCGAACCGATCCCCGCCCGCACCGGCAGGAAGGGCAGCCGGTTCGCCGCCGCTGTGAGCCCCCACATGAACATCCCCTCGTCCACCTCCATCAGCTCGAAGTCCCCCCGCTCGCGCGCCGCCCGGTAGCGCGGTTCGAGCGGGACGGAGTCGAGCGTGACGAAGGCGGCCACCAGCTTGCGGATCCGCCCCGCCGCGGCCAGCATCCCGACATCCGGGCCGCCGTACGAAACGACGGTGAGGTCACCGATCCCGGACCGCAGCAGGGCTCTGACCAGGGCCATCGGCTTCCGCCTCGACCCCCAGCCGCCTATGCCGAGGGTCATGCCGCTCTCCAGCCGCGCGACGGCCTCGTCGGCGGTCATCGTCTTGTCCCTCACTACGCACCCTCCTTCCCGAACGTGTCCCGGACCCGGTCGGCCACCCCGCTCACGGCCGCCTCGAAGGTGAAGCCCTGCTCGAAGCGGTAGCTGCGGCGCACGTCGACGGGATCGATCCCGTTGATGGCGGCCTTCGCCAGGCGCAGCAGCCGCCCGTCCTTGGCGGCGATCTCCCGCGCCAGCTCCAGCGCCGCCGAGTGCAGTTCGCCGCGCGGGACGACCCGCCACACCGAGCCGTGCGCGTGCAGCTCGGCCGCGCTCGCCGTGCGCGAGGTGTAGTACAGCGTCCGCATCAGATGCGGCGGCACCAGCCGGGCCAGATGCGTGGCGGCACCCAGCGCGCCCCGGTCCAGCTCGGGCAGCCCGAAGACGGCGTCCTCGCTCGCCACGATCGCGTCCGCGTTGCCCACCAGACCTATCCCGCCGCCCAGACAGAAGCCCTGCACCGCCGCCACCACCGGTGTCTCGCACTCGTAGACCGCCGCGAAGGCCTCCGCGCAGCCCCGGTTGGCGCCGAGCAGCGCCGGATGCCCCTCCGCCTGTATCTCCTTGATGTCCACGCCCGCGTTGAACCCGCGCCCCTGCGCGGCCAGCACCACGCACCGCACCTGCGGATCGCGCCCGGCCGCGCGCACGGCGTCGGCCAGGGCGAACCAGCCGCGCACCGGCAGCGCGTTCACCGGCGGGAAGTCGACCGTGACGACGGCGATCCCGTTTTTCTCGGGCCCCTTTTCCGGGGACGAGGTGGAGACACCCATGGACGCATCAGCTACCTTCGCACTCAACGCCTTTCCACCAAACATTTGTTAGGTGAGGCTTCGAAGCTAGCAGTAGGCTCCGACAAGCGGGAGGCCCTGTGGATAACTCGCTGCACGGTCGGACTGTCGTCGTCACGGGCGGCACGCGGGGCGTCGGGGCCGGGATCGCCCGGGCCTTCGCCGAGGCCGGTGCCCATGTACACGCCTGTGCCCGCCGACCACCCGAACAACCCCTCGACGGCGTCGAATTCACCCCCCTCGACCTCCGTGACCCACCCGCCGTACACGCCTTCTTCGACGCCCTGCCCCGCGTCGACGCGCTCGTCAACAACGCCGGCGGCACCCCCTACCGACGGCTCGCCGACGCGGACGCCGAGCGGCACGCCCGGGTGATCGAGCTGAACCTCCTCACCCCGCTGACCGCCTCCCTCGCCGCGTACGAACACCTCAGAAGGAGCCGGGGAACGGTGGTGATGATCGGCAGTGTCAGCGGCAGCCGTCCCTCGCCGGGCTCCGCCGCCTACGGCGCGGCCAAGGCGGGACTGGAGAACCTGGCCAGGTCCATGGCGGTGGAATGGGCGCCGGAGGTCCGGGTCAACACGCTGCTCGTGGGCATGGTCCACACCGAGCTCGCCCACCTCCACTACGGCGGCCAGGACGGCATCGACGCCGTCTCCCGCACCGTCCCACTCGGCCGCCTCGCCACCCCGTCCGATGTCGGCGCCGCCGCCGTCTTCCTCGCCTCCGACGCGGCCGCCTACATCAGCGGGGCCGGCCTCCTCGTGCACGGGGGCGGAGAGCGGCCCGCGTTCCTGGACGCCGCGACCGCCAACAAGGAGGACTGACATGACCGTGAGCGGAATCTGCACGGACCGGGTCGTCGTCGTCACCGGCGCCGGGCGCGGACTCGGCCGCGCCCACGCACTCGCCTTCGCCGCCGAGGGCGCCCGGGTCGTCGTCAACGACCTCGGCGTCGGCCTCGACGGCCTGCCGGGTCCCGACAGTCCCGCCGGGGCCGTCGTGGCCGAGATCCGGGCGGCGGGCGGCGAAGCGGTGGCCCACGGCGGCGACATCGCGACGACCGCCGGAGCAGCCTCGCTGATCAGGACCGCGGTCGAGACCTACGGCCGTCTCGACACCCTCGTCAACAACGCCGGTTTCCTGCGCGACCGCATGCTGGTCAACCTCGACGAGGACGACTGGGACGCCGTCCTCCACGTCCATCTCAAGGGTCACTTCCTGCCCCTGAAGCACGCCGCCGCGCACTGGCGGGCCGAGGCCAAGGCGGGCCGCACACCGGTCGCCCGGATCGTCAACACCAGCAGCGGCGCCGGACTGCTGGGCTCGGTCGGGCAGGGCAACTACAGCGCCGCCAAGGCCGGGATCGTCGGGCTGACCCTGGTCGCGGCGGCCGAGCTGCGCCGCTACGGGGTCCAGGTGAACGCGGTCGCCCCGGCCGCCCGCACCCGGATGACGGAACACACCTTCGCCGAGACCATGGCCGCCCCCGGCTCCGGCTTCGACGCGATGGCCCCCTCGAACGTCTCCCCGCTGGTGGTCTGGCTGGGCTCCGCCGCGAGCGCCGGCGTGACCGGCCGGGTCTTCGGGGCGGAGGGTGGCCGGATCACCGTCATGGAGGGCTGGCGGCCGGGCCCCACCGCCGACAAGGGGGCCCGGTGGACTCCGGCCGAGGCGGGGGAGACGGCACTGAAACTGCTCGCCGAGGCGGAGGAGCCGGGAGCGGTGTACGGGGCGTAGGGAACGGCTACGTGTCGCACTCCAGCACCGTCCGGCACAGCGAACACCTCGCCCGCACCCGCCCCCGCACGGGCACCCGGATCCGCTGGTGGCAGGTCGGGCAGGGGAAGGAGACGCGCAGACGACCGCCGACGTCGGGGGAGAAGGTGTAGCCGATGCCCGGCTGGGGCCCCGGCGCATGGCGGCGGTCGCGGGCGTAGCGGCGGCGCCCCGCCCAGCCGGCGGCGGTCAGCGGCGGCTGCTGCTCGTCCCGGCGGGCCTCGGCCATGCCCTTGGCGTACGCCGTGTAGGCCTGCGGGCTGGTGAACCACACCGAGGGGTCCTCGCCGAAGAACAGGGCGCGCTTGGCCAGCACGTAGCCGAACTCCTCCGGGGTGAGGTAGCCCAGCTTCTGGGAGGACACCGCGTCCTCCCGGAAGGCGTCCAGCAGCAGCCACCCCGCGCCCAGGTACGTCGTCGCCGTGTCCGTGAGGATCTCGTTCTCCCGGGTGCCGGGGAAGGACAGGTCCAGACGGTGCAGATAGACGTGCATCACCTCATGGGCGAGGGCCGCGCCGATGTCCCGCCGGTGACGGCGGAAGCGGTCGTTCAGCTCCACGAAGTACTCGGGGCCCGCCGCGAGTTCGACGTTCGCCGCGTGCGTCATCTCGCGGAAGCTCACGACCAGGCGGGCGTCCGGCAACCGGAAGTGCCGCACCATCTCGCGGGCCACCCGCTGCGCACCCAGATAGAGATCGTCGGTGTCGCAGAAGGCCACGTCGGCGGGGGCCACACTGGTGGCGAAGGTCTGGACGGTGTCGTACGAGAGGCGCTTGTACAGCGCGGTGATGGAGGCCCGCACCGTCTCCAGATGTGGGTAGCCGTGCTCGACCGGTCCGCCGTTCGCCACGTCCGTACCCCCAAAGACGTTCGGGCCTCCTCTCCACTCTATGCGGCGGGCCGCGGCGGAGCGCTCAGACGCACGGCGCACGCACCCGGCCCGGTCCCCTCCAGCTCCAGCACCCACACCTCGTTCTCCCCCTCCCGCAGCACCGGGCCGGGGACGAACAGCGAGCGCTGGGGGCCCACGGACCAGTAGCGGCCCAGACCGAAGCCGTTGATCCAGACGAACCCGCGGGTCCAGCCCGGCAGTTCCACCCGCGCGTCCCCGGCACCGCGGACCGTGACGGTGCCCCGGTACAGCCCGGGGGCGCCGTCGCCGGGCAGCTCACCGAAGGGCAACCTGTCGACGCCGTCGTCGAAGGCGTCCAGCCGCAGCCCACGCGCGCGTACCCCGTGCAGATACTGCCGCTCGTGCTGGACGCCCCCGGTGACGCCCTTGGGCTCGCCGCTGCGGGGCCCGTAGTTGACCCGGCCGAGCGACTCCACCCACGCCTCCACGCGCGCGTGCCCGGCGACCGGCTTCTCCAGCACGGGCTCCTCCTCGGTGAGCACCCCGGCCCGCTCCCCGTCGACGTACACCACCGCCAGGTCCCGCAGACCGCGCAGCGTGAGCGGGTACGGCTGCCTCGGGCCCGGCACGGTCACCTCGTAGCGGACCAGCCCCCGGTCGACATCGAGCTCCTCGAAGGTGGGCGGCACACCACCGACGCTCTCCGGACCACCGAGCGCGTCCAGCACCTCCCCCAAGGACGCCCGACCCGACAGCCCCACCTCCGCCGGAGCACCCAACGACGCCGGCGGCTCGGGCAGTTCGGGCAGCGGGCCCGGGTGGTGGGCGGCGAGGACCTCGCGGAACGCCCAGAACTTCGCCGTGGGGCGCCCGTACTCGTCGATCGGCGCGTCGTAGTCGTACGACGTCACGTCCGGCTCCAAAGACCCCTCGTGCATGTCGCCACCGCCCCGGTTGGCGCCCGCCCAGCCGGCGAAGCTCGTGCCGCCGTGCGCCATGTACAGGTTCACCGAGGCACCGCACTCGAGGATCTCCCGCAGGCTCCGCGCCGCGTCCCCCGCGTCCCGCACCGCGTGCTCGCCGCCCCAGCGGTCGAACCAGCCGCACCAGAACTCCATGCACATCAACGGCCCCGAGGGACGGTGCCGGCGCAGCGTCGCGAACGCCTCACGCGCGCGGGAGCCGAAGTTCACCGTGGCCAGGACACCCGGCACCGAACCACCGGAGAGCATGTGGTCCTCGGGCCCGTCCGAGGTGCACAGCGGCACCGTCACCCCCTCCGCGCGCAGCAGGTCGGCCAGCTGCCGCAAGTAGACCTCGTCGGAGCCGTAGCTGCCGTACTCGTTCTCGACCTGCACCATGATCACCGGTCCGCCGCGCTCCAGCTGCCGGGGCACGACCTCGTGCAGCAGATGGCGGAACCACCGGTCCACATGAGCCAGATAACGTTCATCACGCGTACGCGCGCGCGTGCCCAGCTCGCCCGTCAGCCAGTGCGGCAGCCCGCCGTTCTCCCACTCACCACAGATGTACGGGCCCGGCCGCACGATCGCCCACAGGCCCGCCTCCCGCACCGCGTCCAGGAAGCGACCCAGCGCCCCCACGTCCCGGAAACTGCCGGGACGCGGCTCGTGCAGGTTCCACGGGACGTACGTCTCCACGCAGTTGAGGCCCATCGCGCGCAGCAGCGCCAGCCGGTGCCGCCAGTGCTCCTCGTGCACCCGGAAGTAGTGCAGCGCCCCGGACAGCAACCGCACCGGCCGCCCGTCCAGCAGGAAATCCGTGTCCCCCACAGTGAACTCGCTCATGCGCCCACCCTCGCCCCTGGCGGCGACCAACGCCATGGACAAAGATCGGCTCTACTTGGACGGAAACGACGCGGGGAAGGAGCGCTCCGCCATGTACCACACCTGGATGCGGTACTTCAGCCCCAGCCCGGTCCACCACCGCCTCGGCCTCGTCTGCCTCGGCGTCGGCCTCCAGCACGGCACCCTGCCCGCCGTCGGACCACGCACCCTCGACCACCACGTCGCCGTCCTGATCAGCGCCGGCAGCGGCTGGTACCGCACCCCCGACGGACGCCGCACCACCGTCACCGCGCCCGCACTGCTCTGGCTCACCCCCGGCGTGCCGCACCACTACGCACCCGACCCCGCGACCGGCTGGGACGAGGCATTCGTCGACTTCACCGGGCCCGCCACCGCCACCTACACCGAACTCGGCCACATCGAACCCGACCGGCCCGTCGTGCCCCTCGCGGACGCCACCGGCCCCCGCGCCGTCATCGGCCGCATCGCCCGCGCCTCCCGCCGCGACAACCCCCTGCTGGAGGTCGAGACCGCCGCCGCCGTCCACGAACTCCTCGTCGCCCTGCGCCGCGCCCGCGCCGGCCTCGCCCCCGACGGCGACGACGTCCTCCAGGCCCTGGCCCGGGACGCCTGCACCCCCATGACCGTCGCCGAGCACGCCGCCCGGCACGGCATGACCCCCGCCGAACTGCGCGCCGCCGTCCGCCGCGGCGCCGGACGCAGCCCCAAGGACTACCTGCTCGGCATCCGCCTGGGCCGCGCCAAGGAACTCCTGGCGGCCACCGACCTCCCCGTGGCCGCCGTGGCCCGCCGCGTCGGCTACGACGACCCGGCCTACTTCTCCCGCCTGTTCACCCGCCGCGTCGGCCTCGCCCCCGTCCGCTTCCGCGCCCAGCAGGGCCGCGCACAGGCAGGGGGAGCGCCCGCCGCCCCCCGTGACCGCGACGACCCGCCCCCGGACAGTCCACCGACACCGACGGCGCCCGCCCCTTAGGGTTGACACCCATGACCACCAGCAACACCGGTACCGGTGCCGTCGACCCGTCCGTCCGCGAGGAACTCGAGCGGCTGCGCGACAGCATCGACAACATCGACGCGGCCATCGTGCACATGCTCGCCGAACGATTCAAAGCCACCCAGCAGGTGGGCCGGCTCAAGGCCGTCCACCAGCTCCCACCGGCCGACCAGGCCCGCGAGGCCCGGCAGATCGCCCGGCTGCGCAGCCTCGCCGAGAACGCCAAGCTCGACCCGGCGTTCGCCGAGAAATTCCTGAACTTCATCATCGCCGAAGTGATCAGGCACCACGAGCGCATCGCCGAGGACACCGTCAACCACCAGGCACCCAACGCCGGCTGACCACCCACAGGCGCACCCGGCCGGACCACCGCCGCGCACGCATCGTCAACCGGCGAGCACCCGGTGTCAGTACCGGGACGTAAGCTGGTTGTCCACGTGGGAGGGACGTCGGGCCATGCTGTCGGATGCCAAGATCCTCATCGTCGACGACCACAAGGACACCCTGTACGCGCTCGAGAGCGCCCTCGCCCCGCTGGGCTACCGGCTCGGCCGTGCCACCAGCGGCGACGAGGCGCTCAAACAGGTCCTGCGCGGCCAGGTCGGCCTCCTGCTGCTCGACGTGCGCATGCCCGGCGTCAGCGGCCTCGACGTCGTGCGCTACCTGCGCCGCCTGGAACAGACCCAGCACATACCCGTCATCCTGCTCACCGGCTTCGGCCCCGACCAGGAACTGACCGCCAGCGCCTTCGCCCTCGGCGTCGCCGACCTCGTCCTCAAACCCGTCGACCCCTGGGCCCTGCGCACCAAGGTCCGCTACCTCTACGACACCCACCAGCACCGCCTCGCCCTCGAACAGGAGATCCGCGAACTGCGCGCCCTGGTCAAGGACCCCACCCGGCCCCAGGACCACACCGCACACCCCTCCCTGCCCCACCCCGGCACCCACGTCCCACCCCAGCGCGACGCCCACCCCACCGGCGCGGGCCGCGACCGGCCCTGACCCCCGCGCACGCCCCCCACCCCCCGGCGCGGACCGGACATAACGCGCGTACCGATCCGCCCCTGTGCCGTGTCAGCGACATCAGGCAGCATGTCGTGCATGTCCGTACTGACGCGCGACGAAGCGCAGACACGTGCCCAGCTCCTCGACGTCCACCGCTACACGATCGACCTCGACCTGACCACCGGGGACGAGACCTTCGCATCGCGCAGCGTCATCCGGTTCACCGTGCGACCGGACAACGCCACCGTGGACACCTTCGTCGAGATCAAGCCCGCCGAGCTGCGCTCCGTCACCCTCGACGGACAACCCCTCGACCCGGAAACCCTCGACCAGGACCGGCTCCCCCTGAAGGACCTCACCCCCGGCGAGCACGAACTGCGCGTCGACGCCACGATGCGCTACTCCCGCACCGGCGAAGGCATGCACCGCTTCACCGACCCCACCGACGGCGAGACCTACCTCTACACCCAGCTCTTCATGGAAGACGTACAGCGCGTCTTCGCCGCCTTCGACCAGCCCGACCTCAAAGCCGTCTTCGAACTGACCGTCAAGGCCCCCGACGGCTGGACCGTACTCGCCAACGGCATCACCGAACACCTCGGCGACGGCCGCTGGCAGGCCGCCCCCACCCCGCCCCTGCCCACCTACCTCGTCGCCGTCGCCGCCGGCCCCTTCCACTCCGTACGCACCGAACACCGCGGCCTGCCCTTCGCCATCCACTGCCGCCGCTCACTCGCCCCCCACCTCGACGCCGACGCCGACGAGATCCTCGACATCACCCGAGCGTGCTTCGACCGCTACCACGAGAAATTCGACGAGCCCTACCCCTTCGACTCCTACGACCAGGCCTTTGTCCCCGAGTTCAACGCCGGCGCCATGGAGAACCCCGGCCTGGTCACCTTCGCCGACAAGTTCGTCTACCGCTCCGCCGTCACCGACACCGAACGCCAGACCCGCGCCATGGTCATCGCCCACGAGATGGCCCACATGTGGTTCGGCGACCTCGTCACCCTCAAGTGGTGGGACGACATCTGGCTCAACGAGTCCTTCGCCGAGTTCATGGGCTACCAGACCACCCTCGAAGCAACCCGCTTCACCGAACCCTGGGTCGAGTTCGGCGTCGTCCGCAAATCCTGGGGCTACGACGCCGACCAGCGCCCCACCACCCACCCCGTCGCCCCCGAAGCCGTCGACGACACCGCCGCCGCCCTGCTCAACTTCGACGGCATCTCCTACGCCAAGGGCGCCTCCGCCCTGCGCCAACTCGTCGCCTGGCTCGGCGAGAAGGACTTCCTCGCCGGCATCAACACCCACTTCGCCCGCCACAAGTTCGCCAACGCCACCCTCGCCGACTTCATCGACTCCCTCGCCGCCAACACCGAACGCGACGTCCACGCCTGGGCCGACGCCTGGCTGCGCACCACCGGCGTCGACACCCTCACCCCCCGGCTGACCACCGACGGCGCCACCTGCGCCCTCACCGTCGAACGCACCGGCAGCCGCCCGCACCGGATCTCCGTCGGCCTCTACGACCAGGGCCTCGCCGACGAAGGCCGGCTCACCCTGCGCGAACGCATCGACGTCGACGTCCCGCAGACCGACCCCAAGCCCATCGGCAAACGCCCCGCGCTGCTCGTCCTCAACGACGGCGACCTCACCTACACCAAGGTCCGCTTCGACCCCGAGACCTTCCAAGCGGTGCGCACCAGCCTGTCCGGCCTGCCCGACCCACTCACCCGCACCGTGGTGTGGAACGCCCTCAGGGACGCCGTCCGCGACGGCGAACTCCCGCCCGCCACCTACCTGGACACCGCCCGCACCCACCTCCCGCACGAGACCGACCTCGCCCTGGTCCAGGGCGCGCTCACCTTCGCCTCCACCCAGGTCGCCGACCGCTACCTCAGCCCCGAGGAACGCCCCGCCGCCCTGGCCACCCTCACCGCACTGTGCCGCGACCTCATCCGCCGCACCGAGGACGGCGACAACCCCGGCCTCCGCCTGGTCGCCGTACGCCACTACATCGACGTCGCCGCCCACCCCGACACCATCGCCGCCTGGCTCGCCGACGGCACCGTGCCCGGCGGCCCGGAACTCGACCCCGAACTGCGCTGGCGCATCCTGACCCGGCTCGCCGTCCTCGGCGCCACCGACGAGGCCACCATCGCCGCCGAGCTGGAACGCGACCCCAGCGCCAGCGGCCAGGAGGGCGCCGCCCGCTGCCGGGCCGCCCTGCCCGACCCCGAGGCCAAACGCCGCGCCTGGGAGGCGATGTTCACCGACGACACCCTCTCCAACTACCTCTTCGCGGCCACCGCCCACGGCTTCTGGCAGCCCGAACAAGCCGACCTGGTACGCGAGTACGTGCCCCGCTACTACCAGGACGCGCCCGCCCTGGCCGCCCGCCGCGGCCCCGCCATCGCCATCGCCACCGGCCGCCTCGCCTTCCCCGCCCACGCCGTCGACACCGAGAACCTCCGCCTCGGCGAGGCCTGTCTGCGCGACGCCGCCCCGGTCACCGCCCTGCGCCGCAAACTCGCCGACGAACTCGACGACCTGGCCCGCGCGCTGCGCGTACGCCAGGCACACGACCGGCCCTGAAGCCCGCCACGCACACGACCGGTCCTAGGGCCCTAGGACCGGCGACGTAGTGCACGTCTGGTCCCTCCCGACGATGCGGCGGGCCGGTCGTCCTGCCTAGGCTCGCCAGAGCCCAGGACGATCGGCCCCAGCATCCGAGGAGAAACCGTGATCGCAGTCACCGGCGCCACCGGCAACGTCGGCCGTGCCCTGGTGGAACGACTCGTCGCCGCCGGCCGGCCCGTACGGGCACTCACCCGCGACCCGCGACGGGCCGCACTGCCACAGGGCGCGGAAGTGGTGCGGTACAGCCCCGACGAGGGCGCCGCCCTGTTCGAAGGCACATCGAAACTGTTCCTCTACGTGCAGGCGGGCGGCGGCCGGACCGACGCCCTCCTCGACGCGGCCCGCAAAGCCGGCGTCCGGCACGTCGTGCTGCTCTCCTCCGCCATCATCCAGGAAGGCGCCGACGAGACCCACCCCATCCACGTCATGCACGCCACCGCGGAACGCCAGATCCGCGACAGCGGCCTCGAGTGGACCTTCCTGCGACCCGGCGCCTTCGCCACCAACGCCCTGCAGTGGGCTCCCCAGATCCGCGCCTCGGACACCGTCCGTGGCGTCTACGCGGACATGGCCACCGCCCCCATCCACGAGGACGACATCGCCGCCGTCGCCGAACGCGCCCTGCTCGACGCCGGCCACGAGGGCGCGGCCCACCGCCTCACGGGCCCCGAAGCCGTCACCAACGCCCAGCAGATCGACGCGATCGGCCGGGCGACCGGCCGCGACCTGCGGTTCGTGGAGGCACCGCCCGAGGAGATCGGCCCCGAACTGTTCCCGAACGTTCCCCCGGACTTCCTGCACGGCCTCCTGAAGACCTTCGCGGCCACCGTGGGCGTCACCCCGGAGATCACCACCACCGTCGAGAAGATCACCGGCGTCCCCGCCCGCACCTTCACCCAGTGGGCCCAGGACCACGCGGACGACTTCCGAAGCTGACCGGGCCGGCGCACCCGGCGCGCCACCAGGGCACCGTCCACCGCCCCAGCGGCCCCGAGGCCGTCGGCCACGCCCAGCGGCCTACCGCCATCGGCAGGGCGGTCGGCGGCCACCCGCGGTGCGCGCGGACGGCACCGCCGGCCGCCACCGGCGTCCCCGGCCCGCACCGCCACGACTCCCGCAGCCGAACGGGCGCCGGCCGGCGCGTCAGCCCCGGCCGACGCGCAGCTCCGCCCGCCGCACACCCCGCTCACCCGGTCCCGCCCGCCGGTTGCCCACCTCCGCGCCCACCGCCGACTCCTCCTCCAGCACGAAACCGAGCCGCTCCAGGAACCCCTCGCCCGGCCGCCAGCCGGGCGGGACCGTCGCCCGCACCCGGGTGACACCCTCCGCGCGCGCGAGCAGCGACCCGGCCACCGCCCGGCCCAGGCCCCGGCCACGGGCCCACGGCGCCAGCAGGAACAGGCCCACCGACACCGCACCCGGCTCCGGGTGGTCCCGAACCGCGTCCACCACGCCCGTCACCACCCCGCCCCGCTCCACGACCAGGAGCACCTTGTCCTGAGGGCGGGCCCCCTCCGGCAGCGAGTAGAACAGGCTCTGCACATCACCGGGCGCCGACGGCAGCCCCGTCGCGGCCACGAACCAGTCCTCGCACGCCTCGAACAGCGCCAGCAGCGGCGCCTCGTCCGCCGGGACCGGCTCCCGCACCACCACCCGCTCACCGGGCACGTCCACCCTCCACACGTCAACCATCCGACCGACGTCACCCACCCTCCTGTATGACCCCAACACGTTTTCCCCGCACGGGAGTACCCACTTCCGGGCCCGCTCGTTGAACTTTCCGGATGCGCAGCCCCATCCGCGTACAAGCCGGAACCACCGCTGCGGATGCCCCCTCGCCCGCGCCCCGGAGGAGAGCCCATGAGCACGCCGCCCCTCGCCTCAGGACCCGACGGCCCCGCGGCCCTGCGCCCACTGCTCGACACCGTCCTCGACGCCCTGCGCGAAGGCGGCCGCTCCCGCGGCGGCCCCCTGCCCGAAGGCGGCCCGCAAGCCATCACCGCCCGCATCACCGACGCCGTCGGCGACATCCTGCCCCACGACGGCGAACCCGACGCCCTGCGCACCCTCGTACACGCCCTCGCCGCAGGCTCCGCCGACCCCGCCGACCCGCTGTGCACCGCCCATCTGCACTGCCCGCCCCTCGCCGTCGCCACCGCCGCCGACCTCGCCGCGAACGCCCTCAACCCCTCCCTCGACTCCTGGGACCAGGCCCCCGCAGCCTCCGCCCTCGAAGCCCTCGTCACCCGCGCCCTCGCCCACGAGATCGGCCTCGCCGACGCCCTCGTCACCACCGGCGGCACCGAAGCCAACCAACTCGCCCTCCTGCTCGCCCGCGAGGCACACGGCGGCAGCGTCCAACTGGTCTGCGGAGCCAACGCCCACCACTCCCTGCCCCGCGCCGCCTGGCTCCTCGGCCTGCCCGACCCCGTCGTCGTCCCCGCACCCGCCGGCACCCTCGACCCCGCCGCCCTCGACGAAGCCCTCACCCGCCTGCCCCGCCCGCTGCTCGTCGCCGCCACCGCCGGCACCACCGACGCCGGCCTCATCGACCCGCTGCCCGAGATCGCCGGCCTCTGCGCCGCCCACGGCGCCCGCCTGCACATCGACGCCGCCTACGGCGGAGCCCTGATCTTCAGCGACCGCCACCGGGAAAGACTCGCCGGACTCGAAGCCGCCCACACCGTCGCCCTCGACCTTCACAAACTCGGCTGGCAGCCGATCGCCGCCGGCCTCCTCGCCGTCGCCCGCCCCCGCGACCTCGCCGCCCTCGACCAGCGCGCCGACTACCTCAACGCCGACGACGACACCGAAGCCGGCCACCCCGACCTGCTCGGCCGCTCCCTGCGCACCACCCGCCGCGCGGACATCCTCAAGATCGCCGTCACCCTCAAGACCCTCGGCCGCACCGGCATCGGCGCCCTCGTCGACCAGGTCTGCGCCCGCGCCCGGCAGTTCGCCGCCCTCATCCACGACCACCCCGGCTTCGAACTCCACGACCGGCCCGTCATCAGCACCGTCCTGTTCCGCCCCTCAGGCGCCACCGACGACACCGTCGCCGACGTACGCCGCAGACTCCTCCAGGACGGCCGCGCCGTCCTCGGCCGGGCCCGCACGGACGGCCGCCTCTGGCTCAAGGCCACCCTCCTCAACCCCCACACCGGGCCCGACGACCTGGCCCACCTCCTGAAACTCGTGGAAGGAACCACCCCCAGATGACCATCCCCCCACGCCACGAGCCCGAAGCACCACGCGACCTGGTCGGCATCGGCATCGGACCGTTCAACCTCTCCCTCGCCGCCCTCGCCCACCCACTCGCCGAACTCGACGCCGTCTTCTACGAACAACGCCCCGGCTTCGACTGGCACCCCGGCCTGCTCATCGACGGCGCACGCATCCAGGTCCCCTTCCTCGCCGACCTCGTCACCCTCGCCGACCCCGCCAGCCCCTGGAGCTTCCTCAACTACCTCAGAGCCCGCGACCGGCTCTTCCCCTTCTACTTCGCCGAGCGCTTCCACATCCAGCGCGCCGAATACGACGCCTACTGCCGCTGGGTCTCCCAGCACGTCCCCGGACTGCGCTTCTCCCACCAGGTCGACTCCGTCCGCTGGAACCCCGAACGCGAGGTCTTCGAAGTCGAGTTCACCCGTCTCGGCACCGACGCGGAGACCGAGGCCCCCGGCCGGACCCACACCAGGAACATCGTCCTCGGCGTCGGCACCGCCCCCCACGTACCGGACCCGCTGAAACCCCTCGTCGAAGCCTCCGGCGTCCCCGTCGTCCACGCCGCCGACTACCTCGACCACCGCGACACCATCCTCGCCGCCGGCCACGTCACCGTCGTCGGCTCCGGACAGTCCGGCGCCGAAGTCTTCCTCGACCTGCTCCGCCACCGCCCCGCCGGCCACGAGCGACTCCACTGGATCGGCCGCACCGAGTCCTTCGCACCCATGGAGTACTCAAAACTCGGCCTGGAGCACTTCACCCCCGACTACACCCGCTACTTCCACGCCCTCGACCAGCCCACCCGCGACCGGCTCGTCACCAACCAGTGGCAGCTCCACAAGGGCATCGACGCCGACACCATGGCCGACATCCACGACGAGCTCTACCAGCGCACCCTGCACGGCGGGTGGCCCGACACCGTCCTCACCCCCGGCGTCCACGTCCGCACCGCCGGACGCATCGCCACCAGCAAAATCGAACTCCACCTCGAACACGTCCAGCAGGGCACCCGCTCCCGCCTCACCACCGACGCCGTCGTCCTCGCCACCGGCTACCGCGAACGCCCCCTCGGCCAACTCCTCGCCGGCCTCGACCCCTACCTGCGCCGCGACAGCGGCGAACGCCCCCGAGTCGACGAACACTTCCGCATGGTCCTCGACCCCTCCGTCACCGGAACGGTCTACGTACAGAACGCCGAACTCCACACCCACGGCGTCGGCGCCCCCGACCTCGGCCTCGCCGCCTGGCGCAGCGCCACCATCCTCAACACCCTCACCGGCAAGGACCCCTACCCCCTGCCCGCCCGCACCGCCTTCACCACCTTCGGCCTCGACCGCCACCCCCACGTCCCCGACACCCGCAGACCCACCAGCACCCTCGTCCCCCTCGTCGACGGCCGATAGGAACCCCCGCCCACGGCGGGGGTTCCAGGCCCACTAGAAGACAGCCGTGCCGTTCCGCGTGAGCTTCCAGTCCACCGACGCGAAGTCCTTCGGATCCAGCACACCCTTCGCGGTCACCCACTCCGCGATCCGCGTACGGATCTCCGTCGACTCCGACCACAACTCCTTGGCCGAAGCGACGAACGGGAACGCACCGCCACCATTGGCCCGGTAGTTGTTCACCGCCAGCACGAACTGCTGCGCGTCATCCAGAGCGGCACCGTTGAAGGTCAGGTTCTTGATCCGCGAACCGGCCGCCTGCGCGATGTCGATCTCGTACTGGAACCCCGAGACATAGTCGTAGTTGTAGTCCGGACGGCCGTTCGCGTTCGTCAGCTTCTCCACGTCGACCACCGCGTCGGCGGCCGTCTGCACGAAGTACTCCGCCGAGAACTCCAGGTAAGCCCGCAGCTGCGCGCCCGTCATCAGCTTCGCGACCAGCGTGTTGTCGTACACATACAGGCTGGACAGATCCCGGATCGTCACATCGCCGGCCGGAATCTCAGAGGTCCGGGAGAACGGCGAGGCCTGCGCGACCACCGGCAGCGAGGCGTACCCGGTGCCCGCCAGCGCCGCCTTGACCACGTCCTCCTGGACCTTCGTGATCAGATCGATGATCGGGGCGTCCTTGTAGCGGGCCTCGACCGTGGTCAGGGTCGCGGTCGCGGAACCCACGACCTGG
This sequence comes from Streptomyces sp. NPDC020299, assembly GCF_044387825.1. Classification (NCBI taxonomy): domain Bacteria; kingdom Bacillati; phylum Actinomycetota; class Actinomycetes; order Kitasatosporales; family Streptomycetaceae; genus Streptomyces; species Streptomyces sp. NPDC020299. The sequence continues at coordinate 115,917 of NZ_JBIRWL010000004.1, read as the reverse complement.
TTGACGTACTCGACGACCTTCGCGTGCTCGTCCGACAGCAGCTTGGTGATCTTCGGGTCGTCGGCGACCGAGCCCGAGTTCCGCAGCGAAGCGGAAACCGACTCCACCTCCCACCCGCCCTTGCCGAACACCAGCTCGATGTCGAACAGCGTGAGCCGCTCGGCGAAACACAGCGGCTCCGACAGCACGACCGTCCTGCCGGTCGCCTCGTTGACGACCTTCAGCTCCGGGATCTCCACATGCGCGTGCCCCACCAGGATCGCGTCGATACCCGGCACCAGCCTGGCGACGTTGGCGGCCGCGTTCTCCACGTACGGCACCTGGTCACCGTACGACGAGGTACCCGAGGACCCGCTGTGCGCCGACACCACCACGACGTCCGCACCCATCGAACGCAGCTTCGGCACCCACTTCGCCGCCTGCTCCTCCAGACCCGGGAAGGTCAGCTTCCCCTGCACGAACGCCTTGTCCCAGATCGCGATACCCGGGTTCGTCAGACCCAGGACGGCGACCTTCACCGGCGGGGCGCCGTGCACATGGAACTTCTTGATGAAGTACGGCGGGAACGCGGGCTTCTGCGTCTTCGCGTCCAGCGCGTTCGCACCCAGCAGCGGGAAGCGGAGCTGATGCTCGAACTTCCGCAGCGTCTCGATCCCGTAGTTGAACTCGTGGTTGCCCAGCGCCGCCGCGTCATAGCCGATCGCGTTCATCGCCTGCGCCATCGGATGCACCGGACCACCCTTGGCGGTGATCGGATCCACCTTCGCGTAGTAGTACGTCAGCGGGGTGCCCTGGATCGTGTCGCCCGCGTCCAGCAGCAGGGTGTTGCGGCGGCCCCGCTCCTCGCGCACCTGGTTCACCAGGGTCGAGATACGGGCCAGGCCCATCGCGTTGCCCGCCTTGTCGGAGTACTCCGCGTCCTTGAAGTAGTCCCAGTTGAAGACATGGCCGTGCAGGTCCGTCGTGCCCATGACGGTGAGCGAATACCGCTTCGGCTGCTTCGGCTGCTTCCCGGGCTTCTTCGCTTCCGCCGCCTCCGCCGACGGAGCCGCCGCCGCGCCGGCGATCGCCACCCCCGCCCCGGTCGCGGCGGACTTCTTCAGGAACTTCCGGCGGTTCAACGGCATGTCTCGATCCCCTCGGGAAATGGTCAACGACGCGCGTAGATTCTGACCCGTTCATGACTTGCCGCAACAGATACAGCAGGTTTCGATCTGGTGACCTAACCGGTCAACTCCCGCCCCACAAGCGGGAAAGACCTGACAGAGTAGGACGTATGGCCACCCCCCACGGCACCCCGGACGCCCCCCTCCTGGTCGTCCGCGGCGAAGCCGAACTGGAAGTCGAACCCGAGATCGCCCGCATCAGCATCACCGTCACCGCCCGCGGCCGCGACCGACGCACCACCCTCGACGACCTCACCCACCGCAACACCACCGCACTCGACCTGATCAAGTCCTACGGCGACACCGTCGAACGCCTCTCCACCGGCGCCTTCTCCATCACCCCAGAACTCAGCGAACGCGGCCGAGGCGAACGCGTCCACGCCTACCACGGCCGCGTCCACCTCACCGCCGACCTCACCGACTTCACCGTCCTCGCCGAACTCGCCACCCGCCTCGCCGACATGGAACTCACCCGCGTCGACGGGCCCTGGTGGCTCCTGCGCCCCGACTCACCCGTACACCGCCAAGCCCGACAGCAAGCAGTACGAGAAGCCGTCCGACGCGCCCACGAATACGCCACCGCCCTCGGCACCACCGTCGCCGCCCTCATCGAACTCGCCGACACCGGCACCGACCGCCCCCGCTCCGCCCGCGCCCCCTTCGAACGCGGCGTCCGCCGCGCCTCCCTCGCCAACACCGCCGAACCCCCCGAACCACTCGACCTGGAACCCGATCGCCTCCGCGTCAGCGCTCAGGTCAGCGCGCAATTCACGATGGCGCCACCACGGCTGTGAGGAGGAATTCAAAAAAATGCTCATCGGAGCGCCCTGCCGCACAATTCAACACTTGTCAACAACCCTTCATCCAAAGGACGTTGAGTAGTCACGCCCCACCGAATCTCTACCCGCGGGTAAGGCCTAGGCTCGATACATGCGCCGAGCGAAAATTGTTTGTACTCTTGGGCCCGCCACCGACACATACGACCAGATCAAGGCACTGGTCGACGCCGGAATGGACGTAGCCCGATTCAACCTCAGCCACGGCGGATACGCCGAGCACGAGGAGCGCTACCACCACGTACGAAAGGCCACCGACGAGACCGGGCGCAGCGTCGGACTCCTCGCCGACCTTCAGGGCCCGAAGATCCGACTCGGCCACTTCACCGAAGGCCCCGTACTCCTTGAACGCGGCGACACCTTCACCATCACCGTCGAACCCGACGCCGAAGGCGACCGCCACCACTGCGGAACCACCTACCCCGGCCTCGCCGACGACGTCACCCCCGGCGAACGCGTCCTCGTCGACGACGGCAAGGTCTGCCTCGAAGTCACCGCCGTCGACGGCCCCCGCATCCGCACCACCGTCGTCGAAGGCGGCATCATCTCCGACCACAAGGGCCTCAACCTCCCCGGCGTCGCCGTCTCCGTCCCCGCCCTCTCCGAAAAAGACGAAGCCGACCTGCGCTGGGCGCTGCGCACCGGCTTCGACGTCATCGCCCTCTCCTTCGTCCGCAGCGGCAAGGACATCGAGGACGTCCACCGGATCATGGACGAAGAGGGCCGCCGCCTCCCGGTGATCGCCAAAGTGGAGAAACCGCAGGCCGTCGACGCCATCGAGGACATCGTCGCCGCCTTCGACGGCATCATGGTCGCCCGCGGCGACCTAGGCGTCGAGATGCCCCTCGAACAGGTCCCCCTCGTCCAGAAACGCGCGGTCAAACTGGCCAAGCGCAACGCCAAGCCGGTGATCGTCGCCACCCAGATGCTGGACTCGATGATCGACAACTCCCGCCCGACCCGAGCGGAGGCCTCCGACGTCGCCAACGCGGTCATCGACGGCACCGATGCCGTGATGCTTTCCGGCGAGACCAGCGTGGGCAAGTACCCCGTCGAGACGGTCCGCACCATGTCCAAGATCGTCGAGGCCGCCGAGGAAGACCTCCTGGCCAAGGGCCTCCCGCCGCTCACCGAAAGCAACAAGCCCCGCACCCAGGCCGGCGCCGTCGCTCGCGCCGCCGCGGAGATGGGCGACTTCCTCGGCGCCAAGTTCCTCGTCGCCTTCACCCAGTCGGGCGACACCGCCCGCCGCCTCTCCCGCTACCGCTCGCCGATCCCCCTCCTGGCCTTCACCCCGGAACCGGCGACCCGGTCCCAGCTCGCCGTGACCTGGGGCGCCGAAACCTTCCTGGTGCCGGACGTCGGCTCCACCGACGCGATGGTCGACCAGGTGGATGAACTGCTCCTGCGGTACGGCCGCTGCCGCCCGGGCGACACCGTGGTCATCACGGCCGGCTCACCGCCCGGGGTCTCCGGCTCGACGAACATGGTGCGGGTGCACCACATCGGCGAGGACGACTGCTGACCTGGCGGGCCCTTTCAGTGCTTGGGGCCCACGTGGATGTCCATCAGGGCTACGGAGGCTTTGCGGGCGACAGAGATGTTGAAGGGGGTTCCGTTGCGTGTGCACTGCGTCCACTCGACGCCGAGTTTGTCGAGGGTGTCGGTGTACAGACGGCGGATGTCCTCGGAGACGTTGGTGAAGAAGTACCGCGGGTATTCGTAGCGCTTGCGCTCACCGGCAATGACCTTCTCGGTCCAGTTGGTGATGCGGCAGCCGTCTGAGTGGATGAGGCCGCGGATGAACTCCCAGGGGTGGGCGTCGACGATGTCCTGTTGCCAGGGTTCGAGGACGATGCGACGTTGATGTTTCTTGCCGGGGCCGTGCTGGGGGAACAGCCGAGGCCAGTGCGGGGAATAGCTGGTCACTGTCGCGCAGCCCTGCTTCTGAAGCGTGGAGACGCCTACGCCGGGGCGCACTTTTGTGATGGCCTCGCGGCACTGCTGCATGAGCCCGGGCCACGCATCGGCGCACGCGATTCTGAGGTAGTAGCCACTGCGCGGGTGAGGGCTGATACACCCATCACCGAGATAGAGGCCAAGCAAGTAGGCATACGCGTGGTCGTCTGAGGGCGGCCCCGGGTCCGGCGACGCCATGCGGGGCAGCGGCTCAAGGCGGTCCTGCCACGAGCGGATCGCGGCGCGTGAGATGCCGGTCTCGCGGCTCACCGAGTTGAGGCTGCGGCCTTGGGTGACCAGGGCGAGGGCTTGCTTGCGTGTGCTGATGTCGTACATGCGGCCACTCTGTGAGAGTGATCGCGGCGACACGCAGCAAAAAGCGGATGTTCACGGGAACGTGGACATCCGCTTTCTTTCTGGAACCTCGGAATCGAAGGAAAAGTGCCCCGGGTGGGATTCGAACCCACACTGTATGCTGTTTGAGAGCATCGCCTGCTACCGATTGGGCTACCGGGGCCCAAGGAATCGAAGGTTGACCTCGACCCGCTGCCTGACCACCATACCGCAGCTAGGTACGCTCTTGTCAGCAGTACCCCCGCCCCTGAACGAGGAGCCCTGCGTGACCGCCCCCGAGTCGCCCCAGCCCGTAGACGTGCCCGAAGACGACAAGTCGCACGTGCCTCCGCTGACGACCCGTGTCGTCATCGCCGAGGACGAGGCCCTGATCCGGCTCGATCTCAAAGAGATGCTGGAGGAGGAGGGGTACACCGTCGTAGGCGAGGCCGGTGACGGGGAGCAGGCCGTGGAGCTGGCCCGCGAGCACAAGCCGGACCTGGTCATCCTCGATGTGAAGATGCCGAAGCTGGACGGCATCTCGGCGGCGGAGAAGATCGCCGAGGAATCCATCGCCCCCGTGCTGATGCTCACCGCCTTCTCCCAGCGCGACCTGGTCGAGCGGGCCCGGGACGCGGGCGCCATGGCGTACCTGGTGAAGCCGTTCAGCAAGAGCGATGTCGTTCCGGCGATCGAGATGGCCGTTTCGCGCTTCACGGAGCTGAAGGAGTTGGAGAAGGAGGTCGCCGACCTCACGCTGCGACTGGAGACGCGCAAGCTGGTGGACCGGGCGAAGTCGGTTCTTCAGACGGAGTACGGGCTGACCGAGCCGGCCGCGTTCCGCTGGATCCAGAAGACCTCCATGGATCGCCGGATGTCGATGCAGCAGGTCGCGGAGGCGGTCATCGCGGACAGCGAGGAGAAGAAGTCGGCCAAGGGCTGACCGACCGCTCCACATACACGCGGCGAGGCCCGCGCCCCGGAGAAACGGGCGCGGGCCTCGTCGTGTATACGCACATACGCTCTACGTGCCTCGGTCGGTTCAGTCCTCGCCGAGGTACGCCTTGCGTACGGACTCGTCGTGCAGCAGGTCCTGCCCGCTGCCGGAGAGGACGATCTTGCCGACCTCCATGACGTGGCCGTGGTCGGCCAGGGACAGTGCGGCCTGGGCGTTCTGCTCGATGAGCAGGATGGTGGTGCCGGCGGCCTTGAGTTCCTGGATGGTGGCCATGATCTTCTGCATCATGATCGGGGAGAGGCCCATGGAGGGCTCGTCGAGCATGAGCAGTTTGGGCCGGGACATCAGGGCGCGTCCCATCGCGAGCATCTGCTGTTCGCCGCCGGAGAGGGTGCCCGCGGGCTGCTTGCGCCGTTCTCCGAGGATGGCGAAGAGCTCGTAGGCGCGTTCGATGTCCTTTTCGATGCCGTCCTTGTCGTTGCGGAGGAAGGCGCCGAGGCGGAGGTTGTCCTCGATGGTCATGCGGGGGAAGATGTGCCGGCCTTCGGGGGAGTGGGCCAGCCCCAGCGAGACGATCTTGTGGGCGGGGATCTTGTTCAGCGTCTTGCCGTCGAACTTGATCTGTCCGGCGAGGGGCTGGAGGAGGCCGGAGAGCGTCCGGAGGGTGGTGGTCTTCCCGGCGCCGTTGGTGCCGATGAGGGTGACGACCTCGCCGGCCTCGACCTTGAACGAGATGCCCTTGACGGCTTCGATCTTGCCGTAGGCGACCCTGAGGTCTTCGACCTCGAGCAGTGCGGTCACTTGGCGTCTCCTTCTGCGGTGCTCTGCGCCTCGGTGGCCTCGGCCTCCGCGGCCTCGGAGGTCTCGGCCTCGGCGGCCCCGGCCTCCGCAGCCCCGGCCTCCGCAGCCCCGGCCTCCGCGGCCTCGACCTCGGCGGCCTCCTCCGTACCGGGCGCGCCCTCGAAGGGTGTGCCGAGGTAGGCGGCGATGACGCGTTCGTCGGCCTGGACGACTTCGGCGCTGTCTTCGACGATCTTCTCGCCCTGGACGAGCACGGCGACGCGGTCGCAGAGGTTCATGATGAACCGGATGTCGTGCTCGATGACGAGGATGGCGGTGCCCTTGTCGCGGATGGCGAAGACGAGTTCCTCGGTGGCCCGGGTCTCCTGGGGGTTCATGCCCGCGGTGGGTTCGTCGAGGAGCAGCAGGCCGGGTTCGCTGGCGAGTGCGCGGGCGATTTCGAGCTTGCGCTGTTCGCCGTAGGGCAGGTTGCGGGCGAGGTGGTCGGCTTTGGCGGCGAGGCCGGTGAACTCGAGGAGTTCCATGGCGCGTTCGCGGGATTCGGCTTCGGCTTTCTTGAAGCCGGGGAGGCGCAGGAGTGCGGACCAGAGGCCTTCGTTGGTTCTGGTGTGGCGTCCGACGAGCACGTTTTCCAGGACGGTCATGTTGGCGAAGAGCCGGATGTTCTGGAAGGTGCGGGCGATGCCGGCCTGGGTGACGAGGTGGGGTTTGGGCGGCAGGACGGTGCCCTTGTACTTCACGGTGCCGCTGGTGGGGACGTAGAGGCCGGTGAGGCAGTTGAAGAAGGTGGTTTTGCCTGCGCCGTTGGGTCCGATGAGGCCGACGATCTCGCCGCTGTTGACGGTGAGGTCGACGGAGCGTACGGCGGTGAGGCCACCGAAGCGCATGGTGACGTCGCTGGCGTCGAGGACCGTGGTGGCGGTTGCGGTTGTGGTGGTGGTCATGTCGGTCACGCACCTGCCTTGGCGACGCCGGTGGTCTCTGGCAGTTCCGTGTCTTCGGGTACGTCCAGTTGTCCGGTTTCGTGGAATTCGAGCTGTTTCCTGCGGTCGGCGACGAGGCCTTCGGGCCTGAAGCGCATGAGGAGCATGAGCGCGATGCCGAAGAGGAGGAGCTGGTAGTCCGCCATGAACTGGAGTTTGGCCGGGATGAGGTAGAGCAGGGAGGCGCCGATGAGGGGTCCGCTGATGGTGCCCATGCCGCCGAGGATGACGGCGGCGAGGAGGAAGGCGGAGTTGGGGGGTACGGAGCCGGCGAACTGGTACTGCTCGGGGGTGACGCTGTAGGAGACGTGGGCCTGGACGGTGCCGGCGAAGCCGGCGAGGGAGGCGCCGAGGGCGAAGGCGAGGAGTTTGAGGCGGAAGCCGTTGATGCCCATGGCGGTGGCGGCGGTCTCGTCTTCGCGGATGGCGACCCAGGCGCGGCCGATGCGGGATTCCGCGGAGCGGCGGAAGACGGTCACGACGACGGCCGTGAACAGGAGCATCAGCAGGTAGTAGTTGGCGGAGCGGGTGAGCTGGTGGCCGAGGACGTCGTGGGGGATGCCGAGGTTGTAGCCGAAGATCTCCAGGTCGGGGATGTTCGGGATGCCGTTGGAGCCGTTGGTGACGTCGGGGCCGCTGTTCCCGTTCAGGTTGTTCATGGTGATGCGGAAGATCTCACCGAAGCCGAGGGTGACGATGGCGAGGTAGTCGCCGCGCAGCCGCAGGGTGGGGGCGCCGATGACCACGCCGAAGATCAGTGAGGCGAGGGCGCCGGTGAGGACGGCGGCCCAGAACGGGAAGTGGACGCCGATGGTGGACTGGGGGGAGCCGGAGACCAGGGCGGCGGCGTAGGCGCCGACGCCGAGGAAGGCGACGTATCCCAGGTCGAGCAGTCCGGCCAGTCCGACGACGACGTTGAGGCCGAGGGCCACGGTCGCGAAGATCAGGATGTTGGCGCCGATGAGGGCGTACTGGTCGTTGGACTGGGTGAAGGGGAAGCAGATCGCGGCGGCGAAGGCGGCGGCGACGGTGACGCTGCGGTGTTTGGCGGTGAGGGCCGACAGCCGCTTGAGGAGGCCGGCGCGGGTGACGGCGGTGAATCCGAAGCCGGCGATGATGAGGAAGCCGACGAACAGTTCGGAGTAGTCGGTGCCGATGCCGTAGGAGAAGACGTACAGGCCGGTGCCGAAGCCGGCGGCGATGATGAGGATCTCGGCCCAGGAGGGGAGTTCCTTGGCGCGTCCGGGTTCGGGGGCGGTGAGGGAGTGGCGGAACCTGCCCCAGATGCCGGGGTTGGGGTCGCTTTCGTCGTACGGCTGGTCGACGGGGAGGCCGAAGGCGGCGATGACGGCGATGAGGGAGCCGATGCCGGAGACCCAGGCGCCGGGTTCGAGATTGACGAGGCCGCCGAGTTCGTCGCTGATGGCGCCGATGGCGTAGCCGGTGGTGCCGAAGGTGCCGAGGGCGAGGAGGACGACGGGGCTGTTGGTGCCGCCTGGGGTGAGCCAGCCGAGTCCTCGGATGCCGTAGCCCGACAGGGCGAAGAGCAGGGTGAGGATCGAGCCGATGAGGGTGAGGACCTGGAGGCCGCCGGGGTAGCCGGTGACGGTGAGGTCGCCGGGGAATTCGGCGGTCCAGGTCCAGGCGAGGAAGGTGCCCACGAGTGCGACGGCGGAGCCGGCGATGGTGGTGATGCGGGCGATGGCCGGGGGCAGCGGGATCAACGGGGTCGCCTGGGTGGGCGGGTTGGTGCTGTCCGGGGTCTCGGTGGGTGTTTTGGTGGTCATGGGTATCACGCCCGATCCGCGACGCGTTCGCCGAGGAGGCCTTGTGGTCTCACGAGCAGGACGAGGATGAGGAGGACGAAGGCCCACACGTCCTTCCAGGCGCCGCCGCCGAAGAGGTCCATGCCGGGGATGTCGCCGATGTAGCCGATGGCGAGGGATTCGGCGACGCCGAGGACGAGGCCGCCGAGCATGGCGCCGTAGATGTTGCCGATGCCGCCGAGGACGGCCGCGGTGAAGGCTTTGAGGCCCATGAGGAAGCCCATGCGGAAGCCGACCTGGCCGTTGTGGAGGCCGTAGCCGACGGCGGCGATGGCGGCGAACGCGGCGCCGATGGCGAAGGCCATGACGATGATGCGGTCGGTGTTGATGCCCATGAGTTTGGCGGTGTCCGGGTCCTGGGCGGTGGCCTGCATGCCGCGTCCGGAGCGGGTCTTGGTGACGAAGAGGCCGAGGGCGAACATGCAGAGGGGGGCGGCGATGATGACGAAGAGGTCGCCGCGCTGGATGTTGGCGCCGAAGACGTCGAAGGGTCCGCCGTCGAACTGGGGGAAGGGGCGGTCCTTCTTGGCGTCCGGGTACCACTTCCAGACGATCTGCTGGAGGACGATGGACAGTCCGATGGCGGTGATGAGGGGTGCCAGGCGGGGTGCGTTGCGCAGGGGGCGGTAGGCGAAGCGTTCCGCCGCGGTGGCGACGCCGACGGAGACGATGACGCCGCCGAGGATCATGAGGGGGATGGCGAGGCCCAGGGCGAAGTCCTTGGGCAGCCAGAGCCAGACGGTGAGGGCCCCGAAGCCCCCGACCATGAAGATCTCGCCGTGGGCGAAGTTGATGAGCTGGACGATGCCGTAGACCATCGTGTAGCCGATCGCGATGAGTCCGTACATCGCGCCGAGGATGAGTCCATTGGCCAGCTGTTGCGGCAGTTCGTTCACCGCAGGGCCTCCGTGGAGTGGTTCGGATACGGCGCCGCGCGGGAGCGCTGGTGGGCACTCCCGCGCGGCCTGATCAATGTGTGCAGTGGTGAGGAACCGGTGTTTTTTCGACCGGTGTTCTTTCCTCGCTCAGCCGATCTTGGGCACCCCGCTGTACTCCGGCTTCCACGCGTTGCTCGTGATCTTGTACGCGGTCATGGTGTGGTTGGTGGTGTCGCCGTACTGGTCGAAGGAGATGGTGCCGGTGACGCCGTCGAACTTGACCTTGCTCATGGCCTCCAGGACCGCCTTGCGGCCGTCGGAGGGGAGCTTGCCGCTGTTGCCTTCGACGGCGAGCTTGACGGCCTCGATGATGGACCAGGTGGCGTCGTAGGTGAGGCCGCCGTAGGCCTCGTAGGCGTCCTTGTAGCCGGCGTTCTTGTAGTTCGCGATGAACGTCTTGGCGGAGGGGAGCTGCTCGACGGGCTTGCCGACGGAGGTGGCGAGGTCGCCTTCGGCCTTCTTGTTGAGCTTGGGGTAGTCGCCGGAGTAGATGCCGTCGCCGCCCATGAGGGGGATGTTCTGGCCGCTGTCCTTGAGCTGCTGGCTCAGGGGGGCGGCGGCCGGGTACTCGCCGCCGTAGTAGAGGGCCTGGGCGCCGGTCTTCTTGACCTTGGCGACGATGGCGTTGAAGTCGCGGTCGTCGGGGTTGACGTGGTCGGCGCCGACGATCTTGCCGCCGAGCTTGGTGAAGTTCGTCTTGAAGGAGGCGGCGAGGCCCGCGCCGTAGGTCTTCTGATCGTCGATCAGGTAGACCTTCTTGATCTTGGCGCGGTTGTAGAGGTAGTCGGCCGCGAAGGCGCCCTGGATCTCGTCCGTGGTGGCGGTGCGGAAGAATGTCTTGAACTGGCGGACCCGGTTGTTGGTCTTCCAGCCGTCGCCCTGGGTGAGTTCGGTGCCCGTGTTAGCGGGGGAGACCTGGGTGAGGCCGGCGTCGTTGAGCGGCTTCTGCATCTGCTGCGAGACGCTGGAGTTCAGCGGGCCGACGACGCCGAGGACGTCCTTCTCGTTGATGAACTTCGTGGCGTTCTGCTGGCCGACGGAGGGCTGGGCCTGGTCGTCGAGGGCTTCGACCTTGAACTCGACGCCCTTGACGAACCCCTGCTTGTTGGCCGTCTTGGCGGCCAGGTCGGCGGAGTTCTTGATGCCGAGGCCGAGGGCCGAGAGGTCGCCGGTGGTGGGAGCGTCGACACCGATCACAACCGTGGTCTTGTCGCCGCTGCTGCTGCCCTTGTCATCGCGCGACCCACAGGCGGTGAGTGTCAGCGATCCCGCCGCGAGTGCGGCGGTGATGGCGATGATCGAACGTTGACGCACGAATCAGGTCCTTTCCCTGGCGCGCGGCGGCTCCCCGTGGAACGCACCGAGTCCGGCGCCGTGGCCCTGTGGCCGGCTGTGAATCGCGTGGCGCGGTGACTGGCCGTGACTCTAAGCGTGTGCGGGGAACGTGGAGGAGTGTCTGACCAAGGCTGTGACGCTCTTGTTATGACACGACGTAATGCAGAGCGGTACTGGGTGGGGGGATGCGTGGAATTCCAGCCGATTCGCCCTGTCCGCATGGTGAGAACCCGCAGGACGCGCGCTCGTGTTTTCAGTAGCGTCGAACTGTTTTGGTGATGACGTGGACTTGTTGCCGCGGGCGACCAGGGCGGCTTTCGGGGACGGTGTGGGCGGTGGGGGCAGCGGAGTTGACGCGCGTGGTTTTCATTGCGCGCGTATTACGCAGAGTTACGCCTGGGGGAGAGGGGCGGGCATTCGCCGGCGCATTCCTGCGTTCCGTGACAAGATCGTCGCTCATCCCCAAGGGCCCTTGCTCGGGCCGCCCGTTCGGTACCAGTTGTCGCAGCCCTCGCGTGCCTTGCGGTCGATCAGTCGGTCGGCCGCGTCGGTGTCGGCGTGTGCGAGTTCGGCGCGGGCGGCGTCGACGACGTCTCGAAGGATGTCGTACTGGCCGTCGGACAGGCCCATCTCCTGGTAGTCGCCGACGGTGTCCTCCTTGAGCTGCCTGCGCGACCAGTACGCGACGATCCGCGTGCACAGTTCCTCGGGCGACGTGGTACGGGGCGAGGGCGTGCCGGTGGCGGCCGCCGGGCTGGTCCGGGCCGCCGCCCCGTCCGCGGTGCCGGAGCCTGCGCATCCGGCGGCCAGGGGGCCCGTCAGGAGTACCAGCCCGAGCCCGAATCCGAGTGCCGCCCCCGGCGCGGCGGCCCGTCCCCTAGCCATGTCTCGACGCTATGCGGCCGGGTGCCTGACATCAACTGCCGGGCACCCGCGGTTGGTTGCCGGCGTCGGTCTGGGTCAGTCGGCGGCGCGCACATGGGCCCCGTCGCCGGGTCGCGCGTCCCGCAGCAGACAGGTCAGCCGCGCCGTGCACACCCGCCGGCCCTCCTCGTCGCTGATCACGATCTCGTACGTCGCCGTCGTCCGGCCCCGGTGTACGGGGGTGGCCACGCCGGTGACGAGGCCGGAGCGCACTCCGCGGTGGTGGGTGCAGTTCAGGTCGACGCCGACGGCGATCTTCGAGCTGCCGCCGTGCAGCATCGAGCCCACCGAGCCCAGGGTCTCCGCCAGTACCGCGGAGGCGCCGCCGTGCAGCAGCCCGTACGGCTGGGTGTTGCCCTCGACCGGCATGGTGCCGACGACCCGGTCCGCCGACGCCTCCGTGATCTGCACACCCATCCGCGTGCCGAGGTGCCCGGCGGAGAACAGCGCCAGGAGGTCGATGCCGAGCGCGGCGTACTCGTCGATGACCTCCTGCGGGAACTTCACGTGCTGCTGCTCACCCATCGGCCCGGCTCCGTTCGTCGTACCTGCGTCCGTCGACTGAGCAAACGCTCAGTCGGTGGCCGATTGTTCCAGACGCACGACGACGGACTTGCTGGCCGGGGTGTTGCTGGTGTCCGCCGTGGCGTCCAGCGGGACCAGGACGTTGGTCTCCGGGTAGTACGCCGCCGCGCAGCCCCGCGCGGTCGGGTAGTGCACGACCCGGAAACCGGGCGCCCGCCGCTCCACGCCGTCCTGCCACTCGCCGACCAGGTCGACGTACGCCCCGTCGGCCACACCGAGCTTCCGCGCGTCCTCGGGGTTGACGAGGACGACCCGGCGGCCGTTCTTGATGCCCCGGTAGCGGTCGTCCAGGCCGTAGATCGTGGTGTTGTACTGGTCGTGCGAGCGCAGCGTCTGGAGCAGGAGGCGGCCCTCGGGCAGTTCGGGGTACTCCACCGGGGCCGCCGTGAAGTTCGCCTTGCCCGTCGCCGTCGGGAAGCGGCGCTCGTCGCGCGGGGCGTGCGGCAGGGCGAAGCCGCCGGGCCGGGCGACACGGGTGTTGAAGTCCTCGAAGCCGGGGATCACGCGCGCGATGCGGTCGCGGACGGTGGCGTAGTCCTTCTCGAACTCCTCCCACGGCACCTTGCTGTCCTCGCCGAGCACGTGGCGCGCCAGGCGGCACACGATCGCCGGCTCGGACAGCAGGTGGGGGCTCGCGGGCTCCAGACGGCCGCGTGAGGCGTGGACCATGCCCATGGAGTCCTCGACGGTCACGAACTGCTCGCCGCCGCTCTGCAGGTCCCGCTCGGTGCGGCCGAGGGTCGGCAGGATCAGGGCACGCGCGCCCGTGACCACGTGCGAGCGGTTGAGCTTCGTCGACACGTGGACGGTCAGCCGGGCCCGGCGCATGGCCGCCTCGGTGACCTCGGTGTCGGGGGAGGCGGAGACGAAGTTGCCGCCCATGGCGAAGAAGACCTTCGCCTCGCCGTCGCGCAGCGCGCGGATGGCCCGTACGACGTCGAAGCCGTGCTCGCGCGGGGGTGCGAAGCCGAACTCCTTCTCCAGGGCGTCGAGGAAGGCGGGGGCGGGGCGTTCGAAGATGCCCATCGTGCGGTCGCCCTGGACGTTCGAGTGGCCGCGCACCGGGCACACGCCCGCGCCGGGGCGGCCGATGTTGCCGCGCAGCAGCAGGAAGTTGACCACCTCGCGGATGGTCGGCACGGAGTGTTTGTGCTGGGTGAGGCCCATGGCCCAGCAGACGATGGTGCGTTTGGAGGCCAGGACCATGCCGAGGGCCTTTTCGATCTCCGCGCGGGTGAGGCCGGTCGCGGTGAGCGTGCCGTCCCAGTCGGCGGCGCGGGCGGCCTCGTCGAACTCCTCGAACCCGTGGGTGTGTTCGCGGACGAACTCCTCGTCGACGGCGCCCTCCGTCTGGAGGATCAGCTTGTTCAGGAGGCGGAAGAGGGCCTGGTCGCCGCCGATGCGGATCTGCAGGAACAGGTCGGTGAGGGCGGCGCCCCGGAGCATGCCCTGGGGGGTCTGCGGGTTCTTGAAGCGTTCCAGGCCCGCCTCGGGCAGCGGGTTCACGCTGATGATCTTCGCCCCGCCGGCCTTGGCCTTCTCCAGGGCGGAGAGCATCCGGGGGTGGTTCGTGCCGGGATTCTGCCCGGCGACGATGATCAGGTCGGCCTTGTGGAGGTCCTCCAGCAGGACGCTCCCCTTGCCGATGCCGATGGTCTCGTTCAGTGCCGAGCCCGACGACTCGTGGCACATGTTGGAGCAGTCGGGCAGGTTGTTCGTGCCGAGTTCGCGGGCGAACAGCTGGTAGAGGAACGCGGCCTCGTTGCTGGTGCGGCCCGAGGTGTAGAAGACGGCCTCGTCGGGGGAGGCGAGGGTGGCGATCTCCTCGGCGATGATGCCGAAGGCGCGCTCCCAGCTGACCGGCTCGTAGTGTTCGCCGCCCTCGGGCAGGTACATGGGATGCGTGAGACGGCCCTGCTGGCCGAGCCAGTAGCCGCTGCGGCGGGCGAGGTCGGCGACTGGGTGCGCGGCGAAGAACTCGGGGGTGACCCGGCGCAGGGTGGCCTCCTCGGCCACCGCCTTCGCGCCGTTCTCGCAGAACTCCGCCTTGTGCCGGTGGTCCGCCTCGGGCCAGGCGCAGCCGGGGCAGTCGAAGCCGTTCTTCTGGTTGACCCGCAGAAGCGTCAGCGCGGTGCGCTTCACACCCATCTGCTGCTGGGCGATGCGCAGGGTGTGCCCGATGGCCGGCAGTCCGGCCGCCGCGTGCTTGGGCCCCTCGACCTGCGGCGCGTCCTGGACCGGGTCCCCCGTGGGCGGCTTCGTCGCCATCGCACGCTCCTCTTCGACTGCGTTCGTGCCGTGAGGGACCGATCCTCGCATGCGGCACTGACAGTGCCTACGGTCGGGCGAGACGCTGACAGTGCCTGCGGTGAACCGGCGCCCGCGCACCCCGACCCCGACTGTCAGTGGGGCGTGGCAGGATCGGGGGCGTGGCAGAAACAGCATCGAAGACGACCGACAAGACCCCCGGTGGCACGCGCCCCCGGCTGATGCTCATGGACGGGCACTCGCTGGCCTACCGCGCGTTCTTCGCGCTGCCCGCGGAGAACTTCACCACCGCGACGGGCCAGCCGACGAACGCGATCTACGGTTTCGCGTCGATGCTGGCCAACACCCTGCGTGACGAGGCGCCCACGCACTTCGCGGTGGCGTTCGACGTCTCCCGCAAGACCTGGCGCTCCGAGGAGTTCACGGAGTACAAGGCGAACCGCTCCAAGACCCCGGACGAGTTCAAGGGCCAGGTCGAGCTGATCGGCGAGCTGCTCGACGCGATGCACGCGCCGCGCTTCGCGGTCGAGGGCTTCGAGGCGGACGACGTCATCGCCACCCTCGCCACCCAGGCCGAGGGCGCCGGCTTCGAGGTGCTGATCGTCACCGGCGACCGCGACTCCTTCCAGCTGGTCTCCGAGCACACGACGGTGCTGTACCCGACGAAGGGCGTCTCGGAGCTCACCCGGTTCACCCCGGAGAAGGTTTTCGAGAAGTACGGATTGACGCCCGCCCAGTACCCCGACTTCGCGGCGCTGCGCGGCGACCCGTCCGACAACCTTCCCGGCATCCCCAAGGTCGGTGAGAAGACCGCCGCAAAGTGGATCAACCAGTTCGGCTCCTTCGCGGAACTGGTCGAGCGCGCCGACGAGGTCAAGGGTGTGGCCGGGCAGAACCTTCGCGACCATCTGGAGGCGGTCAAGCTGAACCGCCGGCTCACCGAGCTGGAGCGCCAGGTCGAGCTGCCCAAGTCGGTCGCGGACCTGGAGCGGGCCGCGTACGACCGCAAGGCCGTCGCGATGATCCTGGACACCCTGGAGATCCGCAATCCGTCCCTGCGCGAGCGGCTCTACGCCGTCGACCCGGGCGCGGAGGAGGCCGAGGCCACCCCGATCGCGACGGACGGCGTGCAGCTGGACGGCACGGTCCTCGGCACGGGCGAGCTGGCCCCGTGGCTCGCCGGGCACGGCGCGGAGCGGCTCGGCGTCGCCACCGTCGACGCGTGGGCGCTGGGCACCGGCTCGGTCTCGGAGGTCGCGCTCGCCGCCGCCGACGGGGCCGCCGCCTGGTTCGACCCCGCCGAGCTGGACGAGACCGACGAGAACGCGTTCGCGGCCTGGCTCGCCGACGCGGACCGCCCCAAGGTCCTGCACAACGCCAAGGGCGCCATGCGTGTCTTCGCCGAGCACGGCTGGTCCGTCGAGGGTGTGACCATGGACACCGCGCTCGCCGCCTACCTGGTCAAGCCGGGCCGCCGCTCCTTCGACCTGGACGCGCTGTCCCTGGAGTACCTGCACCGCGAGCTGGCCCCGGCCGCCGCGGCCGACGGTCAGCTGGCCTTCGGCGCGGACGAGGGCGCCGAGGCCGAGGCCCTGATGATCCAGGCCCGCGCGGTGCTGGATCTGGGCCAGGCCTTCGAGGGCCGCCTCGAGGAAGTGGGCGCGGCGGAGCTCCTCAGGGACATGGAGCTGCCCACCTCCGTGCTGCTGGCCCGCATGGAGCGGCACGGCATCGCCGCCGACCGGACGCACCTCGAAGCGATGGAGCAGATGTTCGCTGGTGCGGTGCAGCAGGCGGTGAAGGAGGCGCACGAGGCGGCGGGCCGCGAGTTCAACCTGGGCTCGCCCAAGCAGCTCCAGGAGGTCCTCTTCGGCGAGCTGGCCCTGCCCAGGACCAAGAAGACCAAGACCGGCTACACCACGGACGCCGACGCCCTGGCCTGGCTCGCCGGCCAGACCGACAACGAACTCCCGGTGATCATGCTCCGGCACCGTGAGCAGGCGAAGCTCCGGGTCACGGTCGAGGGTCTGATCAAGACGGTCGCGGGCGACGGCCGTATCCACACCACCTTCAACCAGACGGTGGCCGCGACCGGCCGGCTGTCCTCCACGGACCCCAACCTGCAGAACATCCCGGTCCGCACGGACGAGGGCCGGGCGATCCGTCGCGGTTTCGTCGTCGGCGACGGCTTCGAGTCCCTGATGACCGCGGACTACAGCCAGATCGAACTGCGCGTGATGGCCCACCTCTCCGAGGACGCGGGCCTCATCGAGGCGTTCACCTCCGGCGAGGACCTGCACACGACGGCGGCCTCCCAGGTGTTCGCGGTGGACGCCTCGGCGGTGGACGCGGAGATGCGCCGCAAGATCAAGGCGATGTCGTACGGCCTGGCGTACGGGCTGTCGGCCTTCGGCCTGTCCCAGCAGCTCAACATCGAGGCGGCCGAGGCCCGCGCCCTGATGGACGCGTACTTCGAGCGCTTCGGCGGCGTACGGGACTATCTGCGCCGCGCGGTCGACGAGGCCCGGGCGACGGGCTACACGGCGACCCTCTTCGGGCGCCGCCGCTACCTCCCCGACCTCAACAGCGACAACCGCCAGCGCCGCGAGGCGGCCGAGCGCATGGCCCTCAACGCGCCCATCCAGGGCACGGCGGCGGACATCGTCAAGATCGCCATGCTCAAGGTGGACAGCGCGCTGCGGGCGGCGGACCTCAGGTCCCGCATGCTCCTCCAGGTCCACGACGAAATCGTCCTGGAGATCGCCCCCGGCGAGCGCGAGGCCACGGAGGAGATCGTCCGCCGCGAAATGGCGGCCGCGGTCACCCTCAGGGCCCCACTGGACGTCTCGGTCGGCGTCGGCCCCGACTGGGAATCGGCGGCGCACTAGCCTCCGGTGGTTCGGCGGCAGAGGGGGGCTCGGCCAACAGGGCCGAGCCCCGAAGTCCGCCTCCCCTGATCCCCGCCCCCCTGATCTCCGCCGCCACGGCGAACAACCACGTGCATTCCGGCGGTGCCGAACCAACCGACCCCTGTTTCCCGGGCCCACCCGCACGCCCAAACCCCGCCGAAGCCCCGCCGGGACGTGTCACTCACGTGGCCCCCGCCAGAACGCCCCCACCGCCCCCGCCCGTAAAGATGCGGTCATGGGTATACGCACGCTCCACCGCCGGACGGCCCACGCACGGCCCCCGAGCCGCCCGGGTGCCGCCGAGGCACCGGACACGCCGCCCCCGCCGGTTCCGGCCTTCTCGGCCGAGGCAAGCACCGCCCGCATCCCCGCCGACCCGGCCGGAACCGTCCGCAGGACGACGGCGGACGTCAGCCGCAGGCTCACCGGCCGGCTCTCCCGGGCGAGACAAGCGGCCGCCGACCTCGGCCGCGGCTACTTCGCCCTGCTCCTGGCACGGCTCCCGAGCAGCCGCCCCGCGCGCACCATGACCGTCTTCGTGGCACCCCTCACCGAGCGGCCGACCGGGTCCGCCGCACGCCGTCCCCACCCGGACCGGCGGCATCCAGGGCCGGACGCCACGCCCTGACCCCGAGGGCGTACCCGAGCAGCCCCGGCACCAGCCCCGCACCCAGCCCGAAGCACAGCGTCGGCACCAGATCCCAGGGCTTCGCGACGGCACCCCAGTACGCCCACCACCGCAGCGCCCGCTGCGCGGCTCCGGCGACCGCGCAGCCGCCGATCACCACGGCGGCCCACCACCGGTCCCGCGCCGACAGCAGCGCAACCCCCACCGGCTGGCTCACCGGCCTGCTCATCGGCACCCGCCGTACCGCACGCCCCACCCACGCCACGACCACGAGGGCGGCCACGAGCGAACAGCCGTACTGGAGGTACGAGTACAGCGGCATCCCCGCCGCGGACCGGCCGAGAACCGGGAAGAGCCGCACCCCCCAGCGGTCGTGGTGCGTGAACGCGTCCCACACCACGTGCGTCGACGCGCCGAGCACCGCGGAGAGGTACCACCAGGCGACCGAATCGGGCCGCACGCGCGCGCGTGGCGCCCCGCACCGCAGCAGGGCCGCCCACCGCCCCTGGCGGGCCCGCGGCAGCAGCGCCACCAGCGGTTCGCGCAGCACCAGCCACAGCCCGACCAGCCCCCAGGACACCAGCACGTCGACGCTCAGCACCCCGGCGAAGGAGTGCGTGACGTCCCCGAACCGCATCGCCCCGGGCAGCAGGCTCGCCGCGTAGTAGGTCATGTCGGGAGCGAAGGAACCCGCCACGAGCACCGCCGGTATCAGCCGTCCCCGACCGGATCCGTCCCCGCGGACCGCGGGCAGCACCGCTGCCGCGTGGCTGAAAGTGAACGGCAACTCGGCCCCCTTCGCCGGATGTTACGGGGCGGATCGCCCGTGATCACGCCGCCCAGTATGCGGGACAGCGCCCCGGACCAACGGGACATGGCCAACCGGTGAAAATCGGGCAGCACCGGGTGCCC
Source organism: Streptomyces sp. NPDC020299 (assembly GCF_044387825.1). Lineage (NCBI taxonomy): Bacteria > Bacillati > Actinomycetota > Actinomycetes > Kitasatosporales > Streptomycetaceae > Streptomyces > Streptomyces sp. NPDC020299. The sequence continues at coordinate 96,556 of NZ_JBIRWL010000004.1, read as the reverse complement.
CCGCAAAGGAAGTTGTCGTAGGGTCACATCGGCGTTCGAGTGGAAATACGCAACGGGGGCAACCACAGCCACAGGTCATCCGTCAGAACAGAGCGAGCGGGAAGAGCGGAAAGACTTGAGAGGGCGCTCGGGCGTCCATGGGAGGGGTTCACTCTATGGCGGCGCATTTCGGCAGTCGGCTGCGCAAAGGGGCGGCGACCACCGCCGTGGCCGCGGCGGCGGTAGCGGCTCTCTCCGCTTCCCAGGCTCCTGGAGTGACGGCCGAGGACGCGGGCAGACAGACCGCCGCCGGCGCCACCGTGCCGGACGCGACGGCCGACGGCAACGCCACCGGCGACTCGCCGTACTACACGGACCTGCCGCCGCTGAACAGCCCCAATCCCAGCGCCAGTCCGTCGCCGACCGCCGGTGCGCCCGCCTCGACGGGTGAAGCCGAGGCGGGCATACCCGCGACCGTCCTGGCCGCCTACAAGAAGGCCGAGGCCGAACTGCGCGGGTCCAAGCCCGGCTGCAACCTGCCGTGGCAACTGCTCGCCGCCATCGGCAAGGTCGAGTCCGGCCAGGCGCGCGGCGGACGTGTCGACGCGAACGGCACGACCATCGGCCGGATCCTCGGCCCGCAGCTCGACGGCAACGGCTTCGCACTCATCAAGGACACCGACCACGGCGCGTACGACGGCAACAGCCACTACGACCAGGCCGTCGGACCCATGCAGTTCATCCCGTCCACCTGGGCCTGGGCCGGGCGCGACGGCAACGACGACGGCGTGAAGGACCCCAACAACGTCTACGACGCCGCGCTAGCCGCCGGCCACTACCTGTGCCGCAACAACTGGGACCTGTCCCAGCAGAGCGGCCTGCACAGCGCCATCCTCAGCTACAACAACTCGCAGGACTACCTCAACACGGTCCTGTCGTGGCTGGAGTACTACCGCAAGGGCACCCACTCCGTCCCCGACGGCACCGGTTCGGTGCCCTCGCACCGCAGCGACGACCACACGCCGGGGACGGCCCCCTCCCCGAAGCCGACGAAGCCGTCGAAGCCGACCGAGCCGGGACACGGCAACAGCAGCCCCGACCCGACACCGCCGAGCACCCCGCCCAGCACACCACCGAGTACGCCGCCCAGCACACCACCGAGCACCCCGCCGAGCACGCCCCCCACCCCCACCGACACGGTGGACCACCTGGAGGACGCGGGCACCGCCAAGCTCACCGCGATGGCCGGGGACGCCTTCGCCAAGCGGATCAGCACGCGCGCCGAGACCAAGGCCGGCAAGGCCGTCGGCAAGGTCAGGATCCGGTTCACCATCACCGGCGACACGGACGCCACCTTCACCGGCGGTGAGAAGGTCGCCACCGTGGTCACCGGAAGCACCGGCATCGCCGTCGCACCCACGCTCCAGGCGGGCGAGAAGACCGGCGACTTCACCGTCCACACGGCCGTCGTGGGCCGCTCGGTCACCGGCGTCGACTACAAGGCGACCGTCACGGCCCGGGCCGCCGACACCCTCGCCCGCACCAGCGACACCGCGCTGACCTGCACACCGGGCGGCGAGTTCGCCGACCAGGTGGAGGTGAAGGCCACCTACAAGGGCGCCGTCGCCGACAAGGTCGCGGCCAGCGCGACCCTGATCAAGTCCGCGGACGACCCGACCGTGAACGACAAGGGCCCCTACTTCAAGGACGCCGACGGCAAGGCCGTCTACACCCTGACGGGCCTGGAGACGGACGCCAAGGGCCTGCTGAAGCTGCCGAAGCTGTACGCGGACGACACCACCGGCACGTTCCTGCTCCGCATCACGACCACCGGTGGCGCGACGCTGACCGTCGAACTCAAGGTCGCCGCGGCGGACCCGTCGACGAGCCCTTCGCCGAGCAGCACCGAGAGCACCACCGCGTCCCCGAGCCCCTCCGCATAGGGACCGGCCCGTGCCCGACGAGGGCGCCCCGTCCGCTCCGGCGGAAGGGGCGCCCTCGTTCCATGTGCGCGACGTGTTCTCATCTCAACCTCCCGTTGCTACCGTGCCCGGAACTGACGACACGTCAGACGCACTTCAGACGCACTCGTTCCGGACGGCCCGGGGGAGGTCCGTATGCGCGCCCTGATCGCCGCCGCGACCGGCTTCGTCCTCGCGTTCGTACTGGTCCTCGCGATCAGCTCGCTGGGTTCGCCCACCGGCGACACGTCCCCCAAGCCGATGCTCACCACGGTGCCCCCGCACCCGTGACCGCCCGCCCGGGAGGGAGGCCGAGATGCGCCGTACGGCCAGTCTGATCCTGCTCGCCGTCGCCGTGTTCTTCGCGGCGCTGTCCCCGCTGCTGCGCTGGTACGCCTTCCCGCGCCTGGCCGAGATCCCCGCGAACCAGTACCAGGACATGGTCCTCGAGGCGAAGAACGCCACCCTCCTCGACTACGGCACGATGAAGGCGAAGAAGGTCTCCAAGGTCACCATCGTGCAGACCCTCAAGGGCGATGTGGAGGCGGCCCGGAAGATCGAGAAGACGGCGGGGCGGGACGTGGTCGTCTGGAACGGCCTGTCCTACGTACAGGGCCCCGACGGCAAGATGGTCTCCAAGGTCCCCGAGCGCTACATCTTCGACGCCCACTCCCAGGAACCCGTCCACGCCACCGGCGAGATGGTCGACGGCGATCCCGTCAGGCGGGACGGCATCGAGTTCAAGTGGCCCTTCCTCACGCAGAAACGGGACTACGAGTACTTCGACGCGCAGACCCGCACCACCAACCCCATCCACTACCAGGGCACCCGGACGTTCCGCGGCCTGAAGGTCTACTACTTCGAGCAGACCATCCCGTGGACCAAGGTGAGCATGCCCAAGACCATGCCGGTCAAGGGCATCACCCCCGAGACGGTCGCCAAGACCGGCACGACCCGCTGGTACACCACCGTCCGCAGATTCTGGGTCGAACCCGTCACCGGCGCCCCCGTCTACGGCGAGGAGAGCCACCAGGAGGAACTGCGCGGCGGCACCCTGCTCGGCGGCCGCGCCAAGGTGACGGCGTTCGCGGGGGACGTGAAGATGCGCGAGGACTACATCCAGCACACCGTGGCCCTGGTCGAACACAACCGCACGATCATCCTGCTGATGACGTCGTACCTGCCCTGGGGCTTCCTGATCCTGGGCACCCTGCTGCTGGCGCTGTCCCTGTACCTGGAGGCACACGGCCGCAGACCATCGGACCCCGACCCCTCGCCGGCCCCCACACCGGAGCCGGTCAGCGCCTGAGCCGGGCGTTGGTGTGGCGGGTCGGTTCGGCGGTGGCCGGGTCCTCGGGCCACGGGTGCTTCGGATACCGCCCGCGCAGTTCGGCCCGTACGCCCTTGTAGCCGTCCTTCCAGAAGGACGCGAGGTCGGCGGTGACGGCGGCGGGCCGCCCGGCGGGGGACAGGAGATGGACGAGCAGCGGCACCCCCGCCACGACGGGCGACTCGCGCAGGCCGAACATCTCCTGAAGCTTCACGGCGAGGACGGGCCGCTCCGGATCGCCGTAGTCGATCCGGATTCTGGACCCACTCGGTACGGTGATCCGCTCGGGGGCGAGCTCGTCGAGCCGCGCGGCTTCACCCGAGGACCAGGGCAACAGCCGCCCGAGCGCCGCCCCCGCGTCGATCCGCGCCAGGTCCGCGCGTCGCAGGGCCCGGCCGAGTTCGGGCTCCAGCCACTCGTCCACGCGCGTGTACAGCGCCTCGTCGGACACGTCCGGCCAGGGCTCCCCGACCCGCAACCGCAGGAAGGCCAGCCGCTGCCGCAGCCCGACGGCCTCCACCGGCCACCGGAGCAGCCCGAGCCCCTCCTGCCGCAGCCCCTCGACCAGCGCCTGGCGTACGAGGCCGGAATCGACGTCCTTCAGAGGCCGCACCGCCAGCTCGACCGCCCCCAGCCGCTCCACCCGGCGCGCGACGACGTCCCCGTCCCCCCAGCGCACCTCGTCCCGCTCCTCGTACAGCGCGCGCGCCGCGGACCGCGCGAGCTCCTCGTCGACCGCGGCCCCGAGCCGCACGCGCGCGTGCCCCTTGCCGAGCGGCCGGTCCGCCACGGCGACGGCGATCCAGGGCGCCCCGTGCAACGGCGACCCCTCGGCGAGCTCGGCCCGCGTCCCGGAGACCATGAGGTACGACCCGCCGTCGAGCTTGGCGACCCGCTCGGGAAACGCGAGAGCGGCGACGAGCCCGGCGATCCGGTCGTCGCCGGTCACGGCACCGACCTGGGCGTCCACTGGTGACCGGGGGCCACGGGTGGGTGGGTGCGAAACCCCCTCCGACACGACGGCCCGCAGCCGCCGAACCTCAGCAGCCCACCGCTTGGCGTACGCGTCGCCGCCACGCCGCGCGACACGCAAGGCCGACGCCAGGTCATCCCCGTAATCCCTGGGCGCCTCTTCACTCAGCAGCGCGACAACCTCCGCACCCGCGCCAGAGGTGTCCAGCAACGCCCTCCCCAGCCGGGGATGCAATCCCAGCCGAGACAACCGCATCCCTCGCTCGGTGGCCCGCCCGGCCGTGTCCACGCCCCCGATCGCAGCGAGGGCGCTCCGCGCCGAAGCCATCGCCCCGCCGGGCGGAGCATCGAGCAACGCCAGCCCGGAGGCGTCCGGATCGCCCCAGCAGGCCACTTGGAGGGCGAACGCGGTCAAATCGGCCACCTTGATCTCCGGCGACGGAAACCGCGGCAGACGCCCGTCCTCGGCCTCGGACCAGCACCGGTACACGACCCCCGGCGCCTCACGCCCGGCCCGCCCGCCCCGCTGCCGCCCGGCCGCGTGCGACGCCCGTACCGTCGTCAGCGCGCTCAGCCCGCGCGCGTGGTCCACCCGCGGCTCCCGGGCCAGCCCCGAGTCGACGACCACCCGCACCCCGGGAACCGTCAGCGACGACTCCGCCACGGAGGTCGCCAGCACCACCCGCCGCCGCCGCCCGGGCACCAGCACGGCGTCCTGCACCGCCGCCGGTGCCCGCCCGTGCACCTGGAGCACATCCACGTCACCCAGGTCCCCCAGCAGCCCGGCGACCCGCGCGATCTCACCCACGCCCGGCAGGAAGCACAGCACGTCCCCCGCGCACTCCGCCAGCGCCCGCCGCACCACCGACGCCACGTGCGCGAGCAGCGCCGGATCCACCCGCATGCCGTGCGGCGGCCGTACCGCACGCACCGGGGGCGCGTAGACGATGCCGACCGCGTGAGCGGAACCCCGGGCCTCGACGACCGGCGCCCCGCCGAGCAGCCGCGCCCATTCCCTCCAGTCCGTCGTCGCCGACGCGGCCACCAGCCCCAGCTCGGGCCGCAGCGTCTCCCGGACGTCCCACAGGAACGCGGCCACCGTGTCGGCGTCCAGATGCCGCTCATGGCACTCGTCGAGCAGGACCACGTCGACACCGGTCAGTTCCTGGTCCCGTTGCAGCCGCTGCAGCAGCACACCGGTCGTGACGACCTCCACGCGCGTGTGCCGGCCCACGACCCGCTCGCCGCGCACGGTGTGACCGACGCTGTCGCCGGCCTTCTCGCCCAGCAGCCAGGCCATCCGCCGGGCGGCGGCCCGAGCCGCGATCCGCCGCGGCTCGGCCACGACCACCCGCCGCGCGGGCCCGTCGTCTCCGAGCAGCCCGGCCAGCGCGAGCGGAACCAGCGTCGTCTTGCCGGTGCCGGGCGGCGCACCGAGGACGGCGGCGCCGTGCCCGTCCAGGGCCTCGTTCAGCGCGGGCAGGGCGCCGCGTACGGGCAGGGCGTCCAGGGCGTCGTAACGGATCACACGTTCAGTCTCGTACGCACACGAAGATCGCCGTCCCCGGGATCAGGTTTCCCCGCAGCGGCGACCACCCGCCCCACTCGGAGCTGTTCCAGGCCGGCCACTCCGGCTCCACCAGGTCCACCAGCCGGAAGCCCGACGCCACGACGTCCCGGACCCGGTCGCCGAGCGTCCTGTGGTGCTCGACGTACACCGCCCGGCCCTCGTCGTCCTGCTCGACGTACGGCGTGCGGTCGAAGTAGGAGCCGGACACCGACAGGCCCTCGGGCCCGGGCTCGTCCGGGAACGCCCAGCGGACCGGGTGCGTCACCGAGAACACGAACCGGCCGCCCGGCCGCAGCACCCGGCACACCTCGCGCAGTACCAGCCGCGGGTCGGCGACGAACGGCAGCGCCCCGTACGCCGAGCACGCCAGGTCGAAGGAGCCGTCCGCGAAGGGCAGCGCGCCGGCGTCGGCGCACACCAGCGGAAACGATCCGCCGATGCGCAGCCCGTGCTGGAGCTGGCGGTGCGAGAGGTCCAGGGCCACCGGGCGGGCTCCCTGGGCGGCCAGCCAGCGCGAGCACTGGGCGGCGCCCGCGCCGATCTCCAGTACGTCCCGGCCCTTCAGGTCCTCGGGCGGGCCGAGCAGCTCCGCCTCCACCTCGTCCAGGCCCTCGGGGCTCCACACGAAGCGGTCGTCACCGAGGAACGTGCCGTGTTCGATCTGGTACTCGTCCGCGTTCCGGTCCCACCAGCCCCGGTTGGCCCGGGAACTCTCCGTCGTCCCGGCGGCACGCCGGGTGGCTTCCGGTTCGAACGGTTCGGGCTCTTGGATGATCGGCTCCCTCGTCGTACTCTTCCGTGCAACCCGCCGGGGTCGTGTCACCGAAGAGGTCCCTCAGGCCTGCTTGGCCTCGTGGGACGGTTCTTGTGCCGGGTATGCGGCGATCCGCCCCGGGTGTGCGGCTTCGCGCATTGACCCTGTCCGGCTGCCCCCGTATGCTACAAGTTGCGCTGCGGGCCTGCGCACCTCAGACGTAGCAGGCTGCGCTCGCATCTGTTGTATGTCCCCTCGGTTGTCGAGGCGTCATCACCCATACCGGTGGGGCGCTTCCTTGGCTGTCCGGCTTCTGCAGAGCGAAACGGGCTCCCGGCGTAAGCAGTACCTACGACTTCAATGTCCGTACCGGAGCCCTTTCCCACATGACGAGCAGCACCGAGACCACCGCCACCACCCCGCAGGTTGCGGTCAACGACATCGGTAACGAGGAAGCCTTCCTCGCCGCTATCGACGAGACGATCAAGTACTTCAACGATGGCGACATCGTCGACGGCGTCATCGTCAAGGTTGACCGGGACGAGGTTCTCCTCGACATCGGTTACAAGACCGAAGGTGTCATCCCGAGCCGCGAGCTCTCGATCAAGCACGACGTCGACCCCAACGAGGTCGTCGCCGTCGGTGACGAGATCGAAGCCCTTGTTCTCCAGAAGGAGGACAAGGAAGGCCGCCTGATCCTCTCGAAGAAGCGCGCCCAGTACGAGCGTGCCTGGGGCACCATCGAGAAGATCAAGGAAGAGGACGGCATCGTCACCGGTACCGTCATCGAGGTCGTCAAGGGTGGTCTCATCCTCGACATCGGCCTCCGCGGCTTCCTCCCGGCCTCCCTGGTCGAGATGCGCCGTGTCCGCGACCTCCAGCCCTACGTGGGCAAGGAGCTCGAGGCGAAGATCATCGAGCTGGACAAGAACCGCAACAACGTGGTCCTGTCCCGCCGTGCCTGGCTGGAGCAGACCCAGTCCGAGGTCCGCCAGACGTTCCTCACCACCCTCCAGAAGGGTCAGGTCCGTTCCGGCGTCGTCTCCTCGATCGTCAACTTCGGTGCCTTCGTGGACCTGGGTGGCGTCGACGGTCTGGTGCACGTCTCCGAGCTGTCCTGGAAGCACATCGACCACCCCTCCGAGGTCGTCGAGGTCGGCCAGGAGGTCACGGTCGAGGTCCTCGACGTCGACATGGACCGCGAGCGCGTCTCCCTGTCGCTGAAGGCGACCCAGGAAGACCCGTGGCAGCAGTTCGCCCGCACCCACCAGATCGGCCAGGTCGTGCCCGGTAAGGTCACGAAGCTGGTTCCGTTCGGTGCGTTCGTCCGCGTGGACGAGGGCATCGAGGGTCTGGTCCACATCTCCGAGCTGGCCGAGCGCCACGTGGAGATCCCGGAGCAGGTCGTCCAGGTCAACGACGAGATCTTCGTCAAGGTCATCGACATCGACCTCGAGCGCCGCCGCATCAGCCTCTCGCTGAAGCAGGCCAACGAGTCCTTCGGTGCCGACCCGGCCTCGGTCGAGTTCGACCCGACCCTGTACGGCATGGCCGCGTCCTACGACGACCAGGGCAACTACATCTACCCCGAGGGCTTCGACCCCGAGACCAACGACTGGCTCGAGGGCTACGAGACCCAGCGCGAGGCGTGGGAGCACCAGTACGCCGAGGCGCAGCAGCGCTTCGAGCAGCACCAGGCGCAGGTCATCAAGTCCCGCGAGGCGGACGAGAAGGCCGCTGCCGAGGGCGGCGACGCTGCGGGTGCGGCTCCGGCCGCGTCCGGTGGCGGTTCGTACTCCTCCGAGGGCCCGGACACCTCCGGCGCGCTGGCCTCGGACGAGGCGCTCGCCGCGCTGCGCGAGAAGCTGGCCGGCGGCCAGAGCTGAACGCTGCCGCTTAGGCGATAGCTGGTCCTGAGGGGCCGCACCTTTCGAGGTGCGGCCCCTCAGGCGTATTCGCGGCCCGGACTGCAGCCGGGCCCCGTCGAAGACGCACCGATTCCTGATCATGGCGGTGGCGCGGGAATGCCCACGTTCCAGGGCGCGTTGTGCTCTATGAACACGAGGAGGGGCGGTCACTGTGCTTGATCCGCAGGGTTTGTACGCGTGGGAGCCGAAGGGGCTGGCCGTCGTCGACATGGCGCTGGCCCAGGAGTCGGCCGGTCTTGTCATGCTCTACCACTTCGATGGATACATCGACGCGGGGGACACGGGCGACCAGATCGTCGACCGGCTCCTCGACTCGCTGCCCCACCAGCTGGTCGCCCGCTTCGATCACGACCGGCTCGTGGACTACCGCGCGCGCCGCCCGCTGCTGACGTTCAAGCGCGACCGCTGGACCGAGTACGAGGAACCCGCCATCGAGGTCCGGCTCGTCCAGGACACCACCGGTGCGCCCTTCCTGCTGCTGTCGGGTCCGGAGCCGGACGTGGAGTGGGAGCGGTTCGCCGCGGCCGTACGGCAGATCGTGGAGCGCCTCGGCGTCCGCGTGTCCGTGAACTTCCACGGCATCCCCATGGGCGTCCCGCACACGCGGCCCGTCGGCCTCACCCCGCACGGCAACCGCACCGACCTCGTCCCGGGACACCGCAGCCCCTTCGACGAGGCCCAGGTGCCCGGCAGCGCCGAGTCGCTCATCGAGTACCGCCTCATGGAGGCGGGCCACGACGTCCTGGGCGTCGCCGCGCACGTCCCGCACTACATCGCGCGCTCCCCGTATCCGGACGCCGCGCTGACCGTCCTGGAGGCCATCACGGCCGCGACCGGCCTGGTCCTCCCCGGAATCGCGCACTCCCTGCGCACGGACGCCCACCGGACCCAGACCGAGATCGACCGCCAGATCCGCGAGGGCGACGAGGAGCTCACCGCCCTCGTCCAGGGCCTCGAGCACCAGTACGACGCCGCGGCGGGCGCCGAAACCCGAGGCAACATGCTCGCCGAACCGGCCGACATCCCGTCCGCGGACGAGATCGGCCTCGAGTTCGAACGCTTCCTGGCGGAACGCGAGGGCGACAACTGACACCCAGCCGCTGTGCCCGGCGGCTCATGCCGCAGCCGCGGTGCTCGGCCCGCCTTCCTCAGCCGTGCGCTCACCCTGACAGCAGGGCGGCAGGCTCCCAACCCGTTCGGCGGACTCCGCCGCAGCCGCGGCGCTCGCCCCGCCCTCCTCAGCCGATCCGCCGGCCGGTCCCTGGGCTGCGCTCACTCTGACAGCGGGGTGGCAGGCCCCGAACCTGTCCGGCGGTCTCCACCGCACCCGTGCTGTCCGCCCCGCCCTCCCCAGCCGATCCGCCGGCCGGTCCCTGGGCTGCGCTCATCCTGACGGTGGGGCGGCAGGCCCCGAACCTGTCCGGCGGACTCTGCCGCGGCCGCGGTGCTCGGCCCGCCCTCCTCAGCCGATCCGCCGGACAGGCCCTAAGCTTCCGCTCATGCTGACAGTGGGCCTGACCGGTGGCATCGGCGCCGGCAAGAGCGAGGTGTCGCGGCTGCTCGTGGAGCACGGAGCCGTGCTGATCGACGCGGACCGCATCGCGCGCGAGGTCGTGGCGCCCGGCACCGAAGGGCTGGCGGCCGTCGCGGAGGCCTTCGGCGACCAGGTGCTCGCCGAGGACGGCAGCCTGGACCGGCCGAAGCTCGGCTCGATCGTCTTCGCCGACCCGGAGAAGCTGGCCCGGCTCAACTCGATCGTGCACCCCCTGGTGGGCGCCCGCTCCCGCGAACTGGAGAACGCGGCGGCCGAGGACGCCGTCGTCGTCCACGACGTCCCCCTCCTCGCGGAGAACGCCCTCGCTCCGCTGTACGACCTCGTGGTCGTCGTCGACGCCACCCCTGAGACCCAGCTCGACCGGCTGGTCCGGCTGCGGGGCATGAGCGAGGAGGACGCACGCGCGCGCATGGCCGCACAGGCGACCCGCGAGAAGCGCCTGGAGATCGCGGACATCGTCATCGACAACGACGTACCGCTGCAGGCACTGCGGCAGCGGGTCCGCGAAGTGTGGGACGACCTGGCGCGCAGAGCACACGCCCCGCGAGGGGGCGCCCCGGCGCCGCCCCAGGAATAGCGGCCTCCGATCCGGGCGTTGAACCCTTCCAGTGAGGGAAGGACTGTGCCGTGCCCGAGATCAGCGGTTCCACCGGACGTACTCCGGAGACCCATGTCATCGACTTCCGTGCCGCCGAGCAGTTGCTCAACGCACGGGACCCGCGGGGCGCGGTGAAGCTGCTCGACGGAGTCATCGCCGCGCACCCGGAGAACACGGCCGCGCGGCTGCTGCGCGCGCGTGCCTTCTTCGCCGCCGCGCAACTGCGGCCCGCGGAGCTCGAATTCACCATCGTCCTGGAGCGCGAGCCGGACAACGCCTTCGCGCACTTCGCCCTCGCCCGCACCTATGAACGCCAGGGACGGCACGACCAGGCCACGCGCCACTTCCGGCTGGCGGCCGCGCTGGACCCCAACCCGCAGTATCTGAAGGCGGCGCGCTTCGACTCCTGACCGCTTCGACTCCTGACCGCTGCGACCCCCGACCGCCGGTCACGGATGCCGGTGCCGCGGCGGCCGGAGCGGCGGTCGGCGCCGTGGCCTGCGGTAGACCGGGGGGTCGTCCACCGGACGGTACGGCGGGACGTCCCGGCCCGGCTGGTAGTGCGGGCCCTGCCGGATGTGCCGGACGATCAAGGTCATGTCGACGGCGGTCACCAGCCACAGCACCCCGCACGCCGCCGCCCACCCGGAACGCCCGGCGAGCGTGAACACCGCCGTGCCGAAGATCGCCCAGGCCATACCCCACACGCTCAGCCACAACCGCGCCCGCAGCGCACTGCGCGCGGTCGCCGGCTCACTGCCCGTACGCATCACCGTTCACGCTCCTGCCTCTCACGTACCCTTCGACGAGGACGTTCACCCAAGGGGGACCGCACCGTGCTGCCGGACGCCGACGACCTGCCCGAGCTGCTTCTCGACCTCGCCGTACCGCACGAGGACATCAACGAACTGGTCGGACTGCGGAGCACGGTGACGGGCGACCCGGGCGTGCTGCGACTTCTGGCGGAGTGCGTGGAGGAGCTGGTCCAGGACATCGGGGAAATCGGCAGGACGCCGGACATCGACGAGCGGATCGCCGCCGCCCCGGCCGCCCTGGCCCGGCACTTCGCCGTGTACGTCTTCCTCGCCGCGGTGCCGCACGCGCGCGCTTACCACCGCGAGCGCGGCATCACCGCCGATGTCTCCCGCCGCACCCTCGCCGACCTCGGCCGAAATCTCGCCGCGCACCGCAGACGGCACGGCACGGCCGGTGTGCAGTCCCCGCGCTGGCTGGCCCATCACTTCCGCGGTGAGCTGTACCAGCTGGGGCGCCTTCAGTTCGAGCGGGCGGCGCTCGCGGAGCGTGCCGCACCGGGGCTGGCGGCGGCCGGGCTGCCGGCGGCACCGGGCGATCCCTGCCTCGCCGTCCACATACCCGACTTCCACGGTCCGTTGACCCCGGCGGCCTGTGACCGCTCCGTGGCGCTGGCGCGGAAGTTCTTCGCCCTGCATTTTCCCGAGGAGCCGTACTCGACCGCGGTGTGCCATTCCTGGCTGCTCGACCCGCAGTTGAGGCGGTACCTGCCCGCGCAGTCCAACATCGTCCGCTTCCAGGAGCGGTTCCGCCTCGCCCGCGAGGACACGGAACCGGCCGACCAGGAGCCCGTCCGGTTCGTCTTCGGCGACCCGGACCTGCCGGTGGGGGAGTTGCCGCGCCGGACCTCCGTGGAACGGGCGGTCGGCGATCACCTGCGGGCCGGAGGGCACTGGTACATCGGGGACGGCTGGTTCCCGTTGCGGCCCGAATAACTCGAACGAGTGAACAAGGGCCGTGCGGGAACGGCCGTGCGGGCACCGGCCGTTGTCCGGGCATGAAGGTCGAAATGCGTGAGGGATACGACGGAACCGGACCCGGTGCGATCACCCCGGACGGCTGCGCGGTGGAGTTGTACTCGCGGCTTCCGGTGCGCGACGAACCCGACATCATCGCGGCGGCGGTCCCCGCCGGGGCACACATCCTGGAACTGGGCAGCGGAGTGGGCCGCGTGACCCACTCACTGCTGGAACGCGGGTTAACGGTCACGGCGGTGGACGAGTCCGCCGAGATGCTCGAGCGCGTCCGCGGGGCGCGCACGATATGCAGTCCGATCGAGGACCTCGACCTGGGCGAGAAGTTCGACGTGGTGATGCTCGCGTCGTTCCTGGTCCACGCCGGGGACGTCGAGGTCCGCCGGGGACTGCTGCGCACCTGCGCCCGGCACGTGGCGGAGGGCGGCTGCGTGCTGATCCAGCGGGAAGGAGGGAACTACCACACCGAACTGCCGCGCGAGCGGGTGGACCCCACCGGCTTCACGACGCGGATAGTGTCGGCGGAGCCGGTCGGCGACGGGGTGAACTCGGTCCGCGCCGAGTATGTGTTCCCCGACGCGGTGTGGACACAGACGTTCTTGAGCCGGCCACTGTCGAAGGAGCAGTTCGAGGAGGCGCTGGCGGAAGCGGGACTGGAGGTGGACGAGTACCTGACCCCGGACCGGGTGTGGGTGAGAGCGGTGCGCCGATGAGTTTTCGGCCAAGGGCGGGTCTACATCGGTGACAGCAACCGAGACCGCGCCACCCAGGAGAACCCCATGGCCGAGACCACCGCCCCTGCCACCTACGTCAGCCCCGCCACCGTCGGCCGCGCCTCCGTCAGCCCAGCCGCCTCCGCGCCGGCCCGCGGTCGCCGTCCACAGATCGCCCGCGTCACCCTGCGCACGGTGCAGGTGCTGCTCGCCCTCTTCTACGGGATCGCGAGCGCGCTGCCCAAGCTGATCGCCCACCCGTCGGCCGTCGAGTCCTTCGACAAGATCGGCTGGGGCAGCGCGGGCATGTACACGATTGGTGCGCTGGAACTCGCGGGGGCCGTGGCCCTGCTGGTCCCGGCGCTCCAGTCCCTGGCGGCGATGGCGCTGAGCGCGCTGATGGTGGGTGCCTTCATCGTCCAGCTCACTGTCTTCGACGGTCAGTACGCCGCGACACCGCTGATCCTGATCGTGCCGCTGGCCCTGATCGCCTGGGCCCGGCGCGGGCACAACGCGCAGCTGCTGCGGCTGCTGCGGCCGACCCGGTGACGGACGAGCGTGACCGTGACGTCACTGTCCCCCGGGCCCGGTGCGCCCCCTGAGCCCGTTCAGCGCCCGCAGGCGCTCCAGTTCGCGGCGGTCGCGCTTGGTGGGGCGGCCGGCGCCGGGGTCGCGGAGACCAGCGGGGGCCACGGCCTCGCGGGGCGGGGGCGGCGGGGAGTTGTCGATGTAGCACTGCTGGGCCACGGGGGCGCCGACCCGCTTGCGGATCAGGCGCTTGACGATCACGACCCGTTCCCGGCTCTCGTGCCGCAGCCGCACCTCGTCGCCGACGCGCACGGAGTACGCGGGCTTGACGCGTTCGCCGTTCACATGGACGTGTCCGCCACGGCAGGCGGTGGCCCCGAGGGAGCGGGTCTTGATCAGCCGGACGGCCCAGATCCAGCTGTCGATGCGCACGGTCTCACCGCCCGCGGGACCGGCCGCCTCGGCCGCGGCCACGGCGGCGGCGACCTTCGGGTCGACGGTGTCGCGGGTGGTGTCCTCGTCCGCATCCTGGGAAGCCATGCTCCCGACCTTAGCTCGCCGGGGCGGGGGAACCGGACCCGATTTTCCTCCCGGAGGAACCGGTCCCGGCGCAGCCCCTACGGTGGAGGCATGACTACCAGCGGCCTTGCACGGCTCGACGGCCGCGTCGCGGAGTGCCGGGCCTGCCCCCGGCTGGTCGCCTGGCGGGAGGAGGTCGCCCGGACCAAGCGGGCCGCCTTCGCCGACTGGACGTACTGGGGGCGGCCGGTGCCCGGCTTCGGGCCGCCCGACGCCCGGCTGCTGATCATCGGCCTCGCCCCCGCCGCGCACGGCGGCAACCGCACCGGCCGCATGTTCACCGGTGACCGCTCCGGGGACGTGCTGTACCAGGCGCTGTACGACGTGGGACTGGCCTCGCAGCCCACCTCCGTGCGCGCCGACGACGGACTCGAACTGTACGGCGTCCGCGTCACCTCGCCCGTGCACTGCGCCCCGCCCGCCAACAAACCGACCCCGGGGGAACGGGACACGTGCCGGCCCTGGCTGGTGCAGGAGCTGCGGCTGCTGCGGCCGACGCTGCGGGCCGCCGTGGTGCTCGGCGCCTTCGGGTGGCAGGCCGCGCTGCCCGCGTTCGCCGAGGCGGGCTGGAACGTCCCCCGCCCCCGCCCGGCCTTCGCCCACGGCACCCGCGTGGCGCTCGACGGCCTGGAAGGCCCGGACGGCCTCGACGTCTTCGGCTGCTTCCACGTCAGCCAGCGCAACACCTTCACCGGCCGGCTCACCCCCGAGATGCTGCGCGAGGTACTCCGCACTGCGGCGGAAACGGCCGGGCTGCCGGCCTGACCCGGTGTCACCCGGCGTCGGCGGCCTCGCCGAAGAGGTGCCGCACCGTGGACCGGTAGTTGGCCTGGACGTGGCGGAGCGCGTGGGCGCGGGCGCGGTCCGGGTCGCCGGAGGCGATCGCCTCGTACAGCTCGCGGTGCTCCATGAGCAGTTGGGGCCACTCCTCGTTCTGCCGGGTCAGCCAGCGCAGGCGGCCGTCGACCGGTTCCATGACCGAGATCAGCAGGCTGTTGCCCGCCAGGGCCCGGATGCGGTCGTGGAAGCGGGTGTTGACGTCGGTGATCGTCTCGGCGTCCCCCGTCTCGGTGGCCGTGGCCGACTGGGCCAGCAGCTCGCGCAGCTCCGCCAGCGCCTGGGTGGTCGCCCGTGACGCGGCGAGCCCGGCCGCGTACACCTCCAGGGCCTCGCGCAGCTCGAAGAGTTCGGGAACTGGTGGACGTACCGGTCGTCGACATCACGGAGGCCGCGGCCCACCTGGCGTGTCTCCTCGGGCGGCGGTACGGCGTGGTCACCACCCTCGAGCGCTCGTGCGGGCAGATCCAGGACAGCCTGGAGACCGCCGGGGTGGCACGCAACTGCGCCGCCGTCGTCGGCACCGGACTGGGAGTCCTCCACCTCGGCGACGACGACGAACGCACGGAGACCGCCTTCCTGGCGGCGGCCGAGCGGGCCCGCGAGGCAGGCGCGGAGGTACTGGTGCTCGGCTGTGCCGGGATGACGGGCTTGCAGCGGGCGCTGGGAGAGAAGCTCGGGCTACCGGTCGTCGACGGGGTCGGCGCGGCGGTGAAGCTGGCCGAGTCCCTGGTCTCGCTGGGCCTCACGACGAGCCGGACGGGCACCTACGAAAAGCCCCTCCCCAAGCGGAGACTGTGGGGCCGCCCGTCCGCCTGATCACGGCCGCCACTCATAACGAACGTCCGGCTCCCGCTCCTCGTTCCCGCTGCCGTCCGTGAACTCCACCGCGACGAACCCGTGCCGCTCGTAGAAACGGTGGGCGGGCTTGTTGACCTGGAAGGTCCACAGGGTGAGCCCCTGCGGGGCGCGCTCCTTGGCCAGCGCGACGAACCGGTCCCCGACACCCCGCCCGCGCCACTCCGGGGCAAGGTAGAGCTGGGACAGCGTCTCGCCGTGGAGCACCATCACCCCGACGACCGCGCCCGCCGCCTCGGCCACCCAGGTCTCCCGCCGCGGCACCAGGACATCCCGGAAGTACCGGCGCACCTCGTCATCGGAGAGCGGCCGGACGACCGTGGGCAGCGCGGCGGCGAAGGACCGCAGCCAGACGTCGGCCGCGGCGGCGGAGTCGGCATCGACCGCCCTGCGCAGGACGCTCTCTTCCCCGGCACTCATTCGGGCACCACAGCCGTGGCCGTGATCTCCACGAGCTGCCCGGTGTACCCGAGGCACGCCACGCCGATCAGCGTCGACGAGTGCGGCCCCGCACTGAGCCCGGAGGCCTCCACCACCTCCCACACGGCGGACAGCACCGACGGTTCACCGCTCACCACGTACACGTCCGTCGACACGACGTGGGCCAGGTCGCTTCCCACCGCGGCCAGTTGCTCCCGCAGATTGCGGATCACCTGCTCCGCCTGCCGCACGGGATCTCCCGGCCCGACGACCTCCCCCTCCTCGTCCAGAGGCACCGAGCCCGCCAGGAACGCGAGCTTCGTGCCGGCCTCTACGACGGTGGCGTGGGAGTAGGTGGGGGGCGGGAAGAGACCGGGGGCGGTGACGCGCCGGATCATGGGCGGGGCTCCTGGGTTCGAATGACGGACAACCATCCGATCATCCGAACGACCGCCCGTCGCCGCATCCCAATTTCCAGGCGGTGAACAGCGGTTCGAGGAAGCGGCTGGGCGCCCCGTGCCAGAAGACGGCGAGCGCGCCGTGCGCGCCGACCTGGCCCAGTTCGCGCAGCAGGTCGCCGGTGCTGCGCCGCTCGGCCGGCCACTCCAGGTGCTCCCGGTCCTGTTCGGGGCCGGAGCGGACGAGCCCGTCCATGACCGTGTCGATGGCGGCGATCCGGGGCCGCAGTTCCTCCCCGCCAGTGGACATCGGTCCCGCGCCCGTCGGCACCGACCTCGACCCGGAGCGCCCCACCGTCCTCGGAGTGTCGTGGTGTCAGTGCCGGGCGAACTGGACCCGGGTCGCCTGCACGGCGTCCGGGCGGATCGCTATCCCGCTGACCGTCAACTGCTCCCCGTAAATGTCGGTGAGCCGGAGCGCGCCGCCGCAGCCGGTGCCGCTCTCGGAGAGGAAGTAGTTGTAGGTCTCGCGGGTCAGTTGGCGCCAGCCGCTGCCCGTGCTGACCTCGAGGCGGGCCAGCGGGTTGCGGTGGCCGATCGCCTGGATGCCGCACCAGTTGGCACTGGAGCCGGTCTTGTAGCGGATCGAGACCGTGTCGGAGGTGCTGGGGCTCAGCAGGCTCCAGGTGACCGGGATGCGGCCGGCGTTGAGGGCGGCGAGCTTCGCGAAGGCCTGCTCGCTGAGGTCGAGCGCCCCGGGTGCGCACTCGGGGCATTCGTTGGTGACCCGCACCGTGACGGAGGCGCCGCCCGCGCGGACGCTGATGTACGCCCCGCACGCCTTGGACGCCTCGTAGTCGGTGTGGTTCATCGCCACGATCATCAGGTCGGAGGTCGGGCCGTACGTGCAGGCGCCGTTGCCGTCCGCCGCGTCGTAGTGGGTGGCGACCCCGGTGTAGGTGACCCCTGGCTTGATCCGTCCCGCCAGCGGGGCTGCCCCGGAGGCCGGCCGTGCGTTGGTCACGGGAGTGTGGGCGGGCGAGGGCCGCGCCGATGAGGTGTGTGCCTTGGTCGGCTTCGGGGTGGTCTTGGTGGGCTTCGGCGTCGGGGACGCCGTGGACGGCTTCGGAGACGGTGTCGGCGTCGTGGGCGGGACGCTCGTCTGCCGGGTGCTCGCGGCGGGTGTGGCCGCGGCTGCCACGGTGTGCGCACTGCCGTCGGGGCGGAGCACCATCACCAGGGATACGAGAAGTCCCACGGCTGCCACGGCGACGGCGGAGACCAGGGCTGTGCGTCGCCTGGGGACGGAGCGGCGATGGGAGGAGGATGCCACGGTGAGTCCTTTGAGTCCTTCGGGTCCGCACACGGGTACGCGTGAACGTGTGCCTTTGACTCACCAGTGGTCGCAGGGGCGGAAAAGGTTGCCGGGGATCCGGTCCTCAGGGCCGCCTGGGCACGTGGCGGAGAAAGCGGGCCCAGACGGACGGGGAGAGTTCCCAACCGTTCGAATAACCCTTCGAGAGAGCGCTGTTACCGCTGCTACCGTCCTGTCCGTGGCGAAACTCAATCAGATCATCGCAGTCGAGAAGGGCGTCAAGTCCAAGGCCCATCAGGACCTGACGGCCGCACACCACGGCCTGCAGAAGCCTGCCCTGCTCGCCGGTATCTCGCGGACGTACCAGCCGAAGGACGAGGAGGGCGAGCAGTTGCCGCCCGAGTCGACGCGGGTGCAGGTGCAGGCCGAGGACGTGCTGCGGCAGACGGCGGCGACACTCACCCGGCTGTTCGACGTGACCGCCACCAAGGACTGGGCCAACTGCGCCGCCCGCGCGGACGTGAAGGTGGACGGGCGGGTGCTGCTCGCCGACGTGCCGGTGGCCTACCTGCTGTTCCTCGAGAAGCAGCTCGTGGACCTCAACACCTTCGTGCGGAAGCTGCCCGTCCTCGACGCCTCCGAGTCCTGGGTGCAGGACCCGTCCACGGACGCGTGGAAGACCGAGCCCGTGCGGACGCTGCGCACCAAGAAGGTGCCGCGCAACCACGTGAAGGCGGAGGCGACGGACAAGCACCCGGCGCAGGTCGAGGTGTACTACGAGGACGTGCCGGTCGGGTACTGGACCACCGTGAAGTTCTCCGGCGCCCTCCCCGCCCGGCGCGTGAACGAGATACTCGACCGCGTCGAGAAGCTCCAGCAGGCCGTGAAGTTCGCCCGGGAGGAGGCGAACGGCGTGGAGGTCGTCGACCAGCGGACCGGAGACGCCGTGTTCGGTTACCTGTTCGGGTAATCTCAGAGACTCCCCGGCCCTCCGTGGCCGGGGTGCGCGAGGAGCGCAAGCTGAAGCTGAGGCTTGTCGTGATGAGCGGCCGTACCCGCCAAAGAATTCAGGGCCGGACCGCGTTCAATCTCAGACTCTCGCTCCAGACTCAGCATTCGCCGCCGATCGCCGGATCGACCGGGCCCAGGCCCCAGCACGTCGAAATGCTGGTTCAAGTCCAGCCCGCGCAGCTCGATGCGCGGTGGTCCAAAGGCAGGACGCGGCGACATAACGACTGACCTGGACTCTCAAGCGTGCCGGCGTGCCGATATGGGCGGCCTTTCAGGACCCGGGGGCAGGCTACGCCCCCGGGTCCGCTTACCTGTGCGCGCGGCCCACGGAATTGCGTTCATAAAGAACACGGCTCCCCGGCCATCCGTCACACCGCCGAAACACATACGCCCCGTCCCGCACGGGAACACGATTAGGGTTGCAGTACCGAGCAGCCCCGGCCACCGTCGCCCGAAGGCACACCCCCGCCCTCGTCCGCACAGGAGCCCAGTGACCCGCGTCTCCCTCGCCCTGCCTCCGTGGCTCGCCCACGCCTTCCGCGCCCAGCGGGGACCCGTCCCCTGGAGCGCGGTCACGAGGGGTGCGCTGTCCGCCGGTCCGCTGCTCCTCGTCGCCGTGCTCACCGACCGTGTCTCCCTCGGCATCGTCGCCGCCATCGCCGCCATGCTGGCCGGGACCAACGACCGGCCGGGCAGCCGACGCGCCTCGGTCAAGCGGATCGGGGTGCCCGCGCTGGCCGGGTCGGCGGGGCTGCTGGCGGGGACGTACAGCGGGCAGCACCTGGCAGCCGTACCGCTGACGCTGCTGCTCACCGGGCTCGGCCTGGTCGCGGGCGGCGCGGTCGCCGTCGGGCCCGCGGCCAGCGCCGCCGGTTCGCAGCTGCTGGTCGGCGCCGCCATCGGCGCCGGGATGCCACTGCCCGAACCGGGCTGGCTGCGGGCCCTCGCCTGGCTCGCCGGAGCGGGCTGGCTGCTCGCGCTGCGGCTGGCGCTGCCCACGCCCGGCTCCCTCGCCGGTGACTTCCGCTTCGACGGGGAGCGGGACGCCGTCGCCGGGGTGTACGACGCGATCGCCGAGCTGCTCGACGCGGTGGGGACCGACGCCGCCCTGGCCCGCCGGGCCGCGCTGACCGCCGCCCTCGACCACGCGCAGGACGCCCTCGCCGGGCCCCGGCTGCGACGCCACGCCAGCTCGGCGACCGAGCGCCGGCTGCACGCCCAGTACACCGCCGCGCTGCCCCTCGCCGAGGCCGCGACCGCCCTCGCGTGGGGCGGGGAGGCCGTCGGCGAGCGTGCCTCGGAGGGGCCCCGGCGGCTCGGCGGCGCCGTACGCGACAACAGCGCCACCGGCCCGCTGCCCGCGCCCCACCGGTCCGCTCCCGCGCTGCGCGCCCTCGATGACGCCCTGCTGCGGGCCGCCGAGACCTTCGACCGGGCCGAGGACGCGGAGCAGCGGCTGTACACCCGCCGCCGCACCGCGCGGGACCTGCTCCGCGCCGCCCTCGGGAGCGGTGGACGGGAGTACGCCCTGAGGGTCGCCCTCAGCTTCGGAGCCAGCGTGGCCATCGCCCAGGCCCTCCACCACGCCCGCTGGTACGGGCACGAACACTGGTACTGGCTGCCGGTCACGGCCGTGTGGCTCGTCAAGCCCGACCTCGGGCCGCTCGCGTCCAGGGTGCTGTCCCGGGCCGCGGGAACCGTGCTGGGCGCCCTTGTCTTCGCCGGGTTCGCCGCCGTACTGCCCCGGCCCGAGGGACTCGTCGCGCTCGTGACCGTCTGCGGGGCTCTCATCCCCGTCGCCGCCCGGCACTTCGCCGCCCAGACCGCCGTCATCACCCTGCTCGTGCTCGCCCTCGTCATGGTCGGCGGGGAACCGCAGGCCTCCGCGGGGCGGATCGGCGAGACGCTGCTGGCCTGCGCCCTGGTGCTGATCGTCGGGCACCTGCCGATGCCGGGGGCGCGCGGCGCGGGCGTACGGCAGCGGCTCGCGACGGCCGAACACGCCGCGCACGCCTACCTCGCCCATGTGCTCAGCGAGTCCGACGACCACGCCGAACGGTGGGACCTGCGCCGCGAGGCCTACCGCACACTCGCCGAGGCACGCACCGCCATCGCCCTCTCGGCGGCCGAGCTGCCCGCCCTCGCCCGTCACACGGAGGGCACGGACAGCGTCGCCGCCGTCCTCGAACGGCTCGTCGACACGACCACGGCGAGCGCCGTGCATCTCGACGAGACCGGTCACCTGACCCCGGAGCAGACCCGGATCCTCACGGAACTCGTCGGCGATCGTGCGGTGAGTGCCGAATCCAACACGTTCGGTGTTTTCGATGCCGCAAAGTGCACGGACTCTCACCTACCGCAGTGAACAGGTGTCAACAATGTCTCAGTCCCGTCACCGACCGAGCCCTTTTCCCTTTCCAGAGCGTTAACTCCTTTACGGAGTACGACGCATTTCTGGAGGTGGAGGATGGTGAACGGGCGAACGGTGCTCGAACGCTTTCCCGCCGGTGGTCCGCGCGGATCGTGGCCGGCCGAGGAGTTCGCGCACGCGCGGCGTCTCGAAGGGCTGCCCGCGGAGGTCGTCATGGATCTCGCGACCGACACGTTCCTGGTGATCGTCCGGGGTGCCGACGGCGCCGAATGAGCGGCGAGCGAGCGGCGAACGAGCGGGTTCAGCCCGGTTTCGGGGCAGGCAGCTTCGCCGTGAACTGTTCCGCCTGGAGCGCGTACAGCTCCGCGTAGAGGCCGCCGGTGGCCAGCAGCTCGTCCGGGGCGCCCGACTCCACGAGCCGGCCCTGGTCGAGGACGTGCACCACGTCGGCGTGGCGCACCGACGCCAGCCGGTGGGTGATCAGTACGACGGTCTGGCCGCTGCCCGCCAGCGCGCGGATCCGCTCGAAGACCTCCAGCTCGGCCCGGGCGTCCAGGGCCGCGGTCGGCTCGTCCACGATCAGGATCCGGCCGCGCCGGTACGCGGCCCTGGCGATGCCCAGCCGCTGCCACTGGCCGCCGGACAGCTCGTGCCCGCCGCTGAAGTTGCGGGCCAGCAGGGTGTCCAGGCCGCGGGGCAGGTCCGCGACCACCTCCTGCGCGCCGGCGTCCTCGACGGCGTCGGCCAGGCGTTCCTCGGTGAGGGGCGCGGAGGAACGGCCGACGGCGACGTTGACCCTGGCCGTGAAGGGCCAGCGCTTGAAGTCCTGCGCGACCATCGCGATGCGCTCGGCCAGTTGGCGCCGGTCGGCCCGCGCCGCGTCCACGCCGTCCCACAGGATCCGGCCCCGGTCCGGCTTGTAGAGGCCCGCGAGCAGCTTGACCAGGGTCGTCTTGCCCGAACCGTTCTCGCCCACCAGTGCCACGATCCGGCCCAGCGGGAGGGAGAGCGTGACGTCGTCCAGGGCGGGGCGGCTGGACTCGCCCGGGTAGCGGAAGGTGACGTTCTCGAAGCGGATCTCGCGCGGATCCTCGGGCAGGGCCTCCCCGCCGACCGGGATGGCACGCTCGGCCGCCTCGGTGTACAGCCGCTGCAGGTCGCCGACGAACAGGGCCTCCTCGTGCAGCGTGTTGATCTCCAGCACCAGCGTGTCCAGGCTCGACGAGCCGGTGCGGATCGCGATCACGGCGGTGCCCGCCACGGACAGCGCCATCGCGCCGGACAGCAGCAGCCCGCCGAGTGTCGCGTACGTCGCCACCGTCGCCAGGCCCGTCCACGCCGCCGCGATCAGACCCGTACGGGCCGCGAGCCGGGACAGCCGCTCCTGCTCCGCCTCCGCGCTCTCCGACATCGCCCGGAAGTGCCGTAGCAGGAACGGGCCGACGCCGTGCACGCGGATCTCCGGGGCGGCCTCCGGTTCGGTGAGCAGGCTGCTGATCAGATGCCCGGCGCGGGCGTGCTGCACCCAGGTGTGGAAGGACTCGTAGCGCCGCCGGGCGATGGTCAGCGCGCCCCAGGCGCTCGGCAGGGTCATCGTGATCAGCAGCGGGAGCAGAGCCGGGTGCAGCACGGTCAGCACGCCGGCCGCCGCGATCAGCGAGATCATCGCGTTGATCACACGAGTGCCGTACGCGATCATGCGGCGCGCCGACGACGCCCCGTACTGAGCGGTGTCCAGCAGCTTGTGAAAGGCATGGTCCTCGATCGCGGCCAGCTCCACGGCCGCGGCCCGCTCCAGGTACAGCTCGGTGGCCACCCGCTCCACCTTCGGCTCCAGCCGCCCGGTCGCGTACGTCGACGCCGCGCCCAGCAGCGTGGTGACCAACGCCACCCCGGCCATGACGACCAGGGCGGGTGCGGCGCCGCGCAGCCGCTCCTCCAGCGCGCCGCCGCCGATCAGCCGCCCCAGCACGCTGTTCACCGCCAGCAGACTCACCGCCTGCGCCACACCCCGCCCCGCCTCGGCCGCCAGCACGCTCCGGGCCGCGCTCCGGTCGGCCTCCCGGGCCAGCCGGAAGCTGCACGCGAGCATGCCGGGCAGCCGGGCCACCATGGCCCGGAAGCCCAACTCCAGGAAGGCGTCCGTGTGCTGGTTCCACCCCATGTCATAACGCAGCGGCCCCCCGAACAGCAGCCGCTCCGACTCGGACACCTCACCCACAGCCGACCTCCCCCGAGCCATGACCGAACGGCCACTATCCCGGGGACGAAGGCCCACGGGGCAGGGCGCGAGCCACATCACTGGGGTCGCGCGGGCGTACGCGGGAATTCAGTCCATCCGACGTTCGAGCCGCGGGCCTGAAAATTCAGCCCCTCCGGCGTTTGAGGAGCGGGGTCTGGGGCGGAGCCCCAGGCGGGGTCGAAGGGGCGCAGCCCCTGGAGGACGGGAAGGGTAGGGGCGGCGGGGGCGAAACCCTTCCCGGACCAGCCCCGGCACCGCCCAGCCCACCCCTCGCCCAACGGCGGAGCGTTACGCGCTCACGGACCGCGACCAGTCCGGCGTGATCCCCATGACCCGGCACAGCGCCACGTACAGCGGAATCGGCGGAGTGTACGGAACCGTACCCTCCGGCCGGTGAATAAGGCGCGCGCCCCGAGGAACCGGCGCCCCGGTGGCATAGTGCGCGGGCGCAGGCCATGACAGGGCGTAGTCGGAGTCGGCCGGCACGATCCACCACCAGTGCGCGCCATCGGTATACACGCACCCCACCCGCGGCAGCCGAGGCACGATCACCGGCCCGAAGCGGGCAGGCACGGCCACGGCGTCGCAGCCCAGCGGGGCCGTCATCCCGTCGGGGACGGCCGGCAGCAGAGTGTTCCCGGCACTCCCCGAGGGCCCCTGCTCACGCCGGATGCGCACCAGCGTGTCCAGACCCATCGCCTGCCCGGCCCGAGGCGCGCCGGTCACGGCCTGCCCCACGTCCGGTCCCGCTCGCGCGGAATCCTTCCGAAGCCCAGGGCACCCGAGTCATGCAGGGCCGTGGCCTGCTCGTCCGCACCCGGCCCGCGCCCGGAGTCGCGCCCCGTACCGTGCGGCGCCGCCGGCTTGGACCGCGCACCCCACCCGAGGTCACTGCGCGGCTCGTCCACGTCCTCGTGCGGCACGTCACCCAAGCGCGACAGCTCGGCCCAGACCAGCAGGCCGGACCCGAGCTCCTGCGCACCCCAGGCCCGGCACATGGCGTCGACGAGAAGCAATCCCCTCCCGTGCTCCTCATCGGGCCGCTGCGGGGACGGGTGGGGCTCACCAGGGGCACAGCCCTCGTCCTGCACGGCAATGCGCACGGTGTCGTCGTGATCGTGCAGCTCACACACCACGCGACTGCTCGCGGTGTGCACGATCGCGTTGGTGACCAGCTCGGATATCACCAGTGCCGCGGTGTCACAGGTGTCCGCGCAGACCTGCCAGCCCGTCAGCCGGGCGCGCGCCAGACGTCTCGCCTGTGCGGGCGAACCCGGATGTGCGGCCAGCTCGAAGCGGAACCGGCGCCCGGCAGCGCCCCCACCTGGGGCGACTCCCGTGGCGGCACCGAGACCGAAACGGCCTGCGGCGGCGTCTGTTCCTAAGGGCGCGGACGGAATCACGCTTGCCACTATCTCCCCGCCGTGAACACTTGGCAAGTGTCACTCTGAAAATTGCAGAGTGCTGTGTGACTCGGTTGGACGCCGTGGCACACTGCTCGCAACAGCACGTTGAGCGGCGCCAGTTGGGATCGGCGAGGATCCACATGATCTTCGAACGTGATTTCGAATGGCGCCGTAGGTCTGTCAGTTGCATGTCGACCGAATGTCAGCTGATGTCAATTGATGTCAGCGGAATATCCGTTGAACCATGTTTGAGCCGTATTCGTCCGTGGAGGTGGGAGCGTGAGCGAGCCACGGTCCGCGCCGACGGTGGGCCAGGTGGTCCTCGGTCGGCGCCTGCTGGACCTGCGGGAACGCGCCGGGCTCAAGCGGGAGGAGGCCGCCCGGATCCTCCGCGTCGCCCCCGCCACCGTCCGCCGCATGGAGATGGCCGAGGTCAGCCTCAAGATCCCGTACCTCCAACTGCTCCTCAAGGCCTACGGAGTCTGCGACGAGGAGGCCGAGGCCTTCGTCCAACTGGCCGAGGACGCCAACAAACCCGGCTGGTGGCAGCGGTTCCACGACATCCTGCCGGGCTGGTTCTCGATGTACGTCAGCCTGGAGGGCGCGGCGAGCCTCATCCGGTCGTACGAACCGCACTTCGTGCCCGGCCTGTTCCAGACCGAGGACTACGCGCGCGGGGTTCTGAAATCTGGCGCCATCGGACAGACCCGCCCCGAGGACATCGAGCGGCACGTCGCGCTGCGCATGGAACGCCAGCAACTGCTCACCCGTTCCGACGCGCCCCGGTTGTGGGCCGTCATGGACGAGACGGCCCTGCGCCGTCCGGTCGGCGGCCCGGAGGTGATGCGCGCGCAGTTCGACAGGCTGATCGAGGCCACGGAGCTGCCCAACGTGACGCTCCAGGTCGCCCCGTTCGCCAACGGGCCACACCCCGGTACGTACGGGCCCTTCGTGCTGTTCCGATTCGCCATGCCCGAACTTCCGGACATGGTCTACAGCGAGTACCTGACCGGCGCGGTCTACCTGGACGCGCGTACCGAGGTGGCGACCCACCTCGAGGTCATGGACCGCATGGCGGCGCAGGCCGCTACGGCACAACGCACGAAGGAGATCCTCCGGGATCTCCGCAAGGAGCTGTGAATGGATCGCATCAAGCCGCGCAGTCGCGTCTACAACGGTATGCCCGCGGGGGAGTTGGGCAGCGAGGGGTGGCACAAGCCCTGGAGCGGCGGCAACGGCGGAAACTGCCTGGAGGCGATGAAGCTCGCCGACGGCCGGATCGCCGTACGCCAGTCGACCGACCCGGACGGTCCGGCGCTGATCTACACCACGGACGAGATGACCGCCTTCATCGAGGGCGCCAAGGCGGGGGAGGCCGACTTCCTCCTGTCCTGACCACCTGTTGTTTTTCTGCCACTTGCTGAACTTCGCTGCACATCGCTGAACCTTCCCTTCGGGTAATGACTTGAACCTCTTACGGAGTGCCTCATGACCGGGCAGGACCCCACGGCCGCCACCCAGATCGACACCAGCAGGCCACACCCCGCGCGCATGTACGACTGGTATCTCGGCGGCAAGGACAACTACCCCGTCGACGAGGAGATGGGCCGGCAGATGCTGGCCCTCGACCCCAGGGTGCCGGTGATGGCCCGGGTCAACCGCGCGTTCATGCACCGCGCCACACGCTGGCTCGCCCAGCAGGGCGTACGGCAGTTCCTGGACGTCGGCACCGGTATCCCGACCGAGCCGAACCTGCACCAGATAGCCCAGCGGGTGGCACCGGACTCCCGGATCGTCTACTGCGACAACGACCCGATCGTGCTGGCCCACGCGGCGGCCCTGCTGCGCGGCACACCCGAAGGGGCCACCGAGTACCTGCAGGCCGACGTGCGCGACCCGGCCGCCATCATCAAGGGCGCGAAGCAGGTCCTGGACCTCGACCGTCCCGTCGCGCTCTCGCTCGTCGCCCTGCTGCACTTCGTCTCCGACGAGGACGGCGCGCACGAGCTGGTCGACCGGCTGCTGTCCGAACTGCCCTCCGGCAGCTACCTGGTGATGACCCACGCCACCGCCGACTTCACCCCGGAGGAGTCCGCGGCGGCCACCGCCAAGCTCAAGGCGGCGGGCGTCACCCTGGCGCTGCGCTCCCGCGAGGAGTTCACCCGCTTCTTCACCGGCCTCGAACTGGCCGACCCCGGCGTCGAGATCGTCCACAAGTGGCACCCCGAGCTGGGCGACCCGGTCCCCGGGCAGGACGACGGGGTGATTCCGGGGTACGGGGCGGTGGCCCGCAAGGCATAACTCCCGGCCCCTTCCTTCCGGCCCCCTCCTCACGGCGGCGGCAGTACGGCACACAACGCGTCCACTGCCGCCGCGTACGCGTGCTCCGGTGGCGTCGCGTAACCCACGACGAGGCCGTCCCCGGCGGGCATGTCCGTCTCCGTTTCCGTCTCCGCGTCCGGGTGCCGGAACGCGCCGAGGCCGTCGAGGGCCACGCCGTGCCAGGCGGCGGCCTTGACCGCGGACGGCTCGCTGCCGGGCGGAAGCCGGAGCACCGCGTGCAGCCCGGCCGCGATGCCGGTGACCTCGATATGCGGGGCGTGCTCGGCGAGCGCCGCGACCAGCCGGTCCCTGCGGCGCCGGTAGCGCTGCCGCATGCGCCGCACATGACGGTCGTACGATCCCGAGACGACGAAATCGGCCAGGGCCAGCTGGTCCGGGACGCTCGCCCACGCCTCACGCTCACCCTTGGCCGCGAGCACGGCTTCGACGTACCGCTCCGGCAGGACCATCCACCCGAGCCGCAGCGCGGGCGACAGACTCTTGCTGACCGAGCCGATGTGGATCACCCGCTCGGGATCGAGGCCCTGGAGCGTGCCGACCGGCTTGCGGTCGTACCGGAACTCGCCGTCGTAGTCGTCCTCCACGATCACCCCGCCACGCGCGCGTGCCCAGTCGACGACGGCGGCCCGGCGCTCCGCGTGCAGCGGGCCCCCGGTCGGGAACTGGTGCGCGGGCGTGAGCAGCACGGCCCGTTCGCGCCCCAACCGGTCCACCCGCGCACCGTGTTCGTCGAGGGGGAGCGGCACGGTCCGCACACCGGCCGTCGCGAGCACGTGCCGGTGGAAATCCAGGCCGTACGCCTCCACCGCCAGCGGACCGCGCAGCACACCGCCGCCGGTCTGCCCCTGCCCGAAGAGCAGCCGGAGGGCGTGCGCGAAACCGGAGCAGACGACGATCCGGCCCGGCTCGGTGCGCACGCCACGCGCGCGTGCCAGATACTCCGCGAGCGCCTCCCGCAGTTCCGGTCGCCCGGCGGGATCCCCCGGCCCGAACGCCTCGCTGGGCGCGGCCTGGAGGGCCCGCCGGTACGACGCGCCCCAGGCCGCCCGGGGGAACGCGGACGCGTCGGGCGTGCCCTGCCGCAGGTCGTGCCGGGGTCCACGCGCGCGTGCGGGCACCTTCCGCGGCGTCCGTACGGCCGGCCGCAACGGCTCGGCCCGGTCGGCGACGCGCGTGCCCGAGCCCTGGCGGGCGGTCAGCCAGCCCTCCGCCACCAGTTCCGCGTACGCGTCGGCCACCGTGTTGCGGGCGACGCCCAGGTCGGCGGCGAGCGAGCGGTACGGCGGCAGCGGGGTGCCCGGAGCCAGTCTGCCGCCGCGCACGGCCTCGCGCAGCGCCCGGATCAGCGCGGCCCGCCGCCCGCCCGGCCCGGACAGCTCCGCCTGCAGGTCAAGATGCAGGTCCGAGCCGATCCGCTCCGCCAGATTGACCCATGATTCCGCCATGGAAATGCACCCTACAACTGGTCTTTCCGGCCCGTAGGTTGAAGGACATGACGACGAACACGACAGCTTCTGGACACTCCCGCCTCGACTTCGCGAAGTCCGCGCCGAAGGCCTTCCGCGCCCTCATCGGCTTCGACGCCGCCGCCCGCGAGGGCCTCGACCCCGCCCTGGTCGAGCTGATCCAGATCCGCAGCTCGCACCTCAACCACTGCGCCTACTGCCTGCACATGCACACCAACGACGCCCGCAAGGCAGGCGAGAGCGAGGACCGGCTGCACATGGTCGCCGTGTGGCGCGAGGCCCGCCACTTCTTCACCGAGAAGGAACAGGCCGCGCTCGCCCTCACGGAGGCGGTCACCCTCGTCGCCGACGACGGCGTCCCCGACGACGTCTACGCCCAGGCCGCGGCCCACTTCGACGAATCCGAACTGGCCCACGTACTCGCCCTGATCTTCGCGATCAACACCTGGAACCGGGTGGCCCTGTCGACGGCCAAGGTCGCGGGCACGGACGAGCGCCGCCGCTGACGCCGCGGGACAATCACACCGTCGCACGGTTCACACCCTCATGGGCCGGTCGTACGGCCCTATCGGCGCCGGCAGCCGCGAACTTCCCGTCAGATGACGGTCGACGGCCGCCGCCACCGCCCGCCCCTCCGCGATCGCCCACACGATGAGCGACTGCCCGCGCGCGGCGTCCCCGGCGGCGAACACACCGGGGACGTTGGTCGCGAACCCGGCGTCCCGGCTGATCGTGCCGCGCGGCTCCAGCGCCAGCCCCAACTGGTCGATCAGGCCGTCCCCGCGGTCGGGCCCGGAGAAACCGAGGGCCAGCAGGACGAGATCGGCGGGGATGTCCCGCCCGGTGCCGGGCAGCGGGCGGCGCAGCGCGTCCACCTCGACCAGGTGCAGCGACCGCACGTGACCGTCCGCGTCGCCGGTGAAACGCAGCGTCGAAGCGGCGAACAGCCGCGCGTCGGCCGTCGCGACCGGCGCGGTCTCCAGGTCACGCGCCTCCTCGTGCGCGGCCGACATCCGGTAGATCTTCGGATACGTCGGCCAGGGCTCGGTGTCCTCGTCGCGCTCGGCGCCCGGCTGGGCGTAGATGTCCAGCTGGGTGATGGACGCGGCCCGGTCCCGCACCGCCGTGCCCAGGCAGTCGGCGCCCGTGTCACCGCCGCCCACGATGACGACGTGCTTCCCGGCGGCCGACAGCGGCGACACCTCCAGGTCGCCCTCGCACACCCGGTCGGCCAGCGGAAGGTACTCCATCGCCTGGTGTATGCCGGCCAACTCCCGGCCCGGCACGTCCAGTTCCCGCCAGGCCGTGGCTCCCGTGGCGATGACCACGGCGTCGTACCGCGCGCGCAGCTCGGCCGCGTCGACGTCCCGCCCGACCGCCGTCGACGTGCGGAACTTGGTGCCCTCGGCACGCATCTGCTCCAGCCGCCGATCCAGATGCCGCTTCTCCATCTTGAACGCGGGGATGCCGTAGCGCATCAGCCCGCCCACCCGGTCGTCCCGCTCGTACACCGCCACGGTGTGCCCGGCCCGCGTCAGCTGCTGGGCCGCCGCCAGCCCCGTCGGACCCGAACCGATCACCGCGACGGTCCGCCCGGACAGCCGCTCCGGAGGCCTTGGCGGCGCGAAACCCTCCTCCCAGGCCCGGTCGGCGATCGCGCACTCGACGTTCTTGATGGTGACGGCCGGCTGGTTGATGGCGAGCACGCACCCCGCCTCGCACGGCGCCGGACACAGCCGCCCGGTGAACTCCGGGAAGTTGTTCGTGGCGTGCAACCGGTCGCTCGCCGCCCGCCAGTCCTCGCGCGAGACCAGATCGTTCCACTCGGGGATGAGGTTCCCCAGCGGGCAGGCGTCGTGGCAGAAAGGAACCCCGCAGTCCATGCAGCGGTCGGCCTGCTTGCTGATGATCGGCAGCAGGGCTCCCGGGACGTACACCTCGTCCCAGTCCTGGACGCGCTCCGCCACCGGCCTGCGCCGCCACTCCTGGCGGGGCGTCTTCATGAAACCCTTGGGATCGGCCATGGCCGTCTCCCTTGCTCGGGCGTGGGACGGGCCGTGCGTCATCGGGCGGCACACTCTTTCGGCCACTTTACGTCCCCTCCGCCCTGCCCGCAGAGGGGTGGACAGCGCTTTCTGCGGGGGTTCCTCAGCCGTCTGCGGTGGGCCGCTCAGGCGGGGGCCAGACTTCTCCGAGGCCTCCCCGAGGCACTCCCGAGACCTCCCTCAGGTGAGGGCCAGCACGTACACCAGCGCGGCGGCGGCCGAGGCGACCGTGCGGAGGTGGTTCCAGAAGGTCCACTCGCGCACATATCTCGGCCAGTAGGCGGCCGCTTCCGCGGTGCCCGGATCCAGCCGCAGCAGCGTCTCGTTGCGCGGCACGTTCGCCACGACGGTCAGCCCGAACGAGCCGAACAGATACAGCGCACTGCCCAGCAGCAGCTCCACCGTCCCGTCCTGCGGCCACAGCACGAAGGTCACCACGGCGATCACGGCACACAGCACCGCCGACCCCACGAACACGGTCATGAAGGCCGGTGTCACCGCCGCCACGTTGATCGCGTTCATCGCGGCGACGCCCTGCGCGGGCGGCAAGGCGGCGAGCCCCCTCATCACGAACGTCGAGAACGCGCAGAAGACCCCGGCCACCAGCCCGGTCCCCAGTACACCCAGCACGACCAGCACCAAGTACGGCCCGTGGATCATGCTCCGACCACCTCCCGCCTCGAATCGGGCGCCATCCCCGCCCGCCCACCCCGGCAGCGGCCCGCCATGGACCGACCGCACCGCCCCCATCTCGCCCATCTCGCCAGTCTCATCCCACCTCACTCATCTCGCTTATCACACCTATATCGCTTATCTCGCTCATCTCACCCGACTTCCATCCCGGCCGCGCGCCATCCGCTCAGCACCGTCTCCACGACCGCCGCGATCCGCCGTCGCGCCTCGTACCGCGGCACCCCGCTCATCAGCAGCTGGTCGTACGGCGTGTCCAGATGCCGTACGGACGCCACGACCGCCGAGACCACCGCCCCCTCGGTCAGTGCCCGCCCGGCCGCGCTCCGCCCGACCCGCCCGCTGCCGCGCAGGGAGGCGTGCAGGGCGATCGCCCGGGCCCGCTCGGCCGGACATGCCGGGAAGAGCCGCCGGACCTCCGCCGCGAACGCCTCCGCGAACCGCGTGTCCTCCACCGCCCTGCGCCGCGCGTCCCGAGCCCGGCGCCGGCGCCGCGCCTCCGCGTCCGCCAGGCACCGCTCCTCGGCCCGCCCCAGCGCCCCCTCCTCGACGAGGACGCCCTGCCGCTCGTAGCGGCTCCTGCGCCGGTTGAAGCGCACCACCACCGCCGACAGCGTGCTCTCCTCGCGCGACCTGCGCGTCAGCGCGGTGTCGCCGCGCGGCAGGAAGACCAGATGCCCCAGGTCCGCGCAGTCGAGACAGCGCGGCACGCCCCCCTCCAGCACGAGCAGTGACAGCGGCCCGCGCCGGCACGCGGCACAGCGTGTGCGCCGCAGCGGCTGGATGACGAGAAGTCCGGCGTGGAACGAGGTAGTTGCGGGTCGCACCATATTCGGTTTCTTCCCAGCGGCGCCCGGGCTGCCACGCCAAAGGGGTGGTGCCGCGCGGCATCATGGGCCCTGTGCGACTCGAAGCGATCACCTGGGACCGGATGGCCGAGCTGCTCGCCGACCGGCTGGCCGAGCTGAAGCCCGCCGACGGCGGCTCCTGGCCACGCGTCGCCTTCGACGGGGCCCCGGCGGCCCGGCCGGAAGACCTCGCCGAACGCGTCGTGCAGGCCCTGCGGGTACGCGGTCGCCCCTCGCTGGTGGTGGGGACGGAGGGCTTCCTGCGCCCGGCATCGCTGCGGCTTGAGCACGGCCGACGGGACGTGGAGTCGTACTACAGCGGATGGTTCGACACCGGCGCCCTGTGGCGCGAGGTCTTCGGCCCGCTCGAAGCCGACGGC
Organism: Streptomyces sp. NPDC020299; assembly: GCF_044387825.1. Taxonomy (NCBI): domain Bacteria; kingdom Bacillati; phylum Actinomycetota; class Actinomycetes; order Kitasatosporales; family Streptomycetaceae; genus Streptomyces; species Streptomyces sp. NPDC020299. The sequence continues at coordinate 63,672 of NZ_JBIRWL010000004.1, read as the reverse complement.
ACCGGCCGTGTCCTGCCCGACCTGTGGGACCCCGCCACCGACCGGGCCACCCGCAGCCCCCACGTCCAGCTCCCGCCCGGGGGCCTCCTGCTGCTGCACGGCCCCCTCCTCCTGCGCCACTGGTTCCCTTTCGACCTGACCGTCCACGTCCTCCTCTCACCGGGCGCCCTGCGGCGCCGCACCCCCGAGACCGACCACTGGACGCTCCCCGCCTTCGAGCGCTACACGGCCGAGACCGACCCCGCCGAGACCGCCGACGTCCTGGTACGCGCCGACGACCCCCGGCATCCGGCGTGGAACGGCTGACCGGTGCGTCAGCCTCTCGGCCCCACCGGCCCGGCGGCCGGGGTCAGAGCCAGCCGTTGCGCCGGAAGCCGCGGTACAGCGCCAGACACGCCACGGATATGACCCCGATGACGAGCGGATAGCCGAACCGCCAGTGCAGCTCCGGCATGTGATCGAAGTTCATGCCGTACACCCCGCACACCATCGTCGGCACGGCGATCACCGCCGCCCATGCAGTGATCTTGCGCATGTCCTCGTTCTGGGCGACCGTCACCTGCGCGAGGTGGGCCTGAAGAATGGAGTTGAGCAGTTCGTCGAAGGCCGCGATCTGCTCCTTGGCCCGCATCAGATGGTCGAGCACGTCACGGAAGTAGGCCTGTATCTCCGGCGCGATCACCCGGATCGGCTTGGTCGCGAGGTCCTCCATCGGACGGCCGAGGGGCGCCACGGCCCGCTTGAGCTCGAGGAGTTCACGCTTCATCTGGTATATGCGGCCGGGATCCACCCGCGCACCGTTCTCCGCGAACACATCCGTCTCGACCTGGTCGATGTCGGCCTGCACCGAGTCCGTGACGGTCAGATAGTCGTCGACCACATGGTCCGCGATCGCGTGCAGCACCGCCGCCGGCCCCTTGGCGAGCTGCTTCGGATCCGACTCCAGCTCCTCGCGCAGCGGACCCAGGGAGCCGTGCATCCCGTGCCGCACCGTGACCACGAAGTCGTGGCCCACGAACACCATGATCTCGCCGGTGTTCACCACCTCGCTCGTCGCGGTCAGTTGCTCGTGCTCGACATAGCAGACCGTCTTGAACACCGCGAACAGCGTTTCGTCGTACCGCTCCAGCTTCGGCCGCTGATGGGCCTCGACCGCGTCCTCGACCGCCAGCGGGTGCAGGTCGAACAACTCGGCGAGGCCCGCGAACTCGCGGTCCGTCGGCTCGTGCAGCCCCAGCCAGACGAAGCCGTCGCCGCTCTTGCGCACCCGCTCCACGATGTCCACCAGATCGCCGTCCTCGGGGACCCGGACGCCGTCCTGGTACGTCACGCAGTTCACCACGGAGGAGCCCAGCGGGGAGCGCGCGGGATGACTCAGGTCGACCTTCGGCCGCCGCCGGGCCAGCCGCGCCACCCGGCGCAGACCGCCGACCCTGCCGAGGCCCGTGACCTTCCGCAGATTCCCTGCCATGGACATCTGGATCTCCTTGCGTGGATCTCCTCGCGTAACGCTTCCGCGCCTTGCCGAGCCAGTTTGCCAGTCCTGCCCGATCAGCGGGTAAGCCTGTGGAAACGATGGATTCCGCTTGGTTCCCGCCTGTGGACAAATCATTGGATGATCTCGGCATGGCCCCATACGACTCGACGCCGTCCGACAGGTATCTCCTCGACAACCGGCAGGACGAGGCGGGACAGCGCTTCGACGCCTTCGCCACCCTCTTCGATCCCACCACCTTCCGCCATCTCGAAGGACTCGGGATCGGCCCCGGCCTGCGCTGCTGGGAGGTGGGAGCCGGCGGTACCTCCGTGGTGTCCTGGCTGGCCGAAAGGGTCGGCCCCACCGGCAGGGTGGTCGCCACCGACATCGACATCTCGCGGGTCGCCGCGGCCGCCCGCCCACCGGTGGAGGCGCGTGTCCACGACGTCGGAGCCGAGGAGCCGCCGGGGGAGGGCTTCGACCTGGTGCACGCCCGGCTCGTCCTCGTCCATGTGCCGGACAGGGAAAGAGCGCTCCGGTCGATGGTCGAGGCGCTGCGGCCCGGCGGGCGCCTCCTGATCGAGGACGCCGATCCGGCCCTGCAACCACTGCTCTGCCCCGACGAGCACGGCCCCGCGCAACAGCTCGCCAACCGGCTGCGGCACGGTTTCCGCAAACTGCTCGCCGACCGCGGCGCCGACCTGTCCTACGGCCGCAAGCTTCCCCGCCTGCTGCGCGAGGCCGGCTTGCACGATGTGCAGGCCGACGCCTACTTCCCCATCACCTCACCCGCCTGCGCCGCGCTGGAGTCCGCCACCGTGCGCCAGATCCGCGAGCGGCTCGTGGCCGCGGGCCTGGCCACCGACGAGGACATCGACCGGCACCTGTCCAACATCGCCTCCGGGTCGATGGACCTGGCCACCGCGCCGATGATCTCGGCGTGGGGCCGGAAGGCGGTTCGCTGAGCCGGTGCCGTCACCCGGGCGTCGGCGGCCTGGCGCCCACCCGCTGCACCGCCCGGGCCCCCGTCCGGCAGCCCGCGACGGCCGCCTCCTCGGGGGGCGCGCCCGCGACGAGCGAGGCGAGGAACGCGCCGGTGAAGGCGTCCCCGGCGCCCGTGGTGTCCGTCGGCGTCGCCGGCGTGGCCGGGATCCGGGCGAGCAGGGCGCCGGAGCGGGCCACCAACGCACCGTCCGCGCCGGCCTTGGCCACCACCAGCGGGACATGGCGGCTCAGCTTGGCCGCCGCGTCCACCGGATCCGGCAGCCCGGTCAGCAGGGCCGCTTCGTCCCGGCTGGGCAGCAGTACGTCCAGCCGCTCGGCGAAGGCGAGGAACCGGTCCACTCCCAGCCGCGCGAGGAAACCGGCCGACGCCGGATCCAGGCTCACCGGCACACCACGGGCCCGCGCCGCCTCCAGGGCCACCACCGCCAGTGCCCGGCTCGGCTCGGAGAACAGCAGATAGCCCGACAGGTGCAGCCGGGCGACCCCGTCCAGCAGCGCGTCGGACCAGTCGGCGGGTTCCAGCCGCAGCGACGCGCCGCTGTCCGTGAGGAACGTACGCTCGGCCGACGCCCCGGTATCGACCAGGCACACCACCGTCCCGGTGGCCGCCTCCGGGTCGACGACCAGCCGTGGCCGCACCCCGGCCGCGACCAGCTCCCGCTCGTGCCAGGCCGCCGCGTCCACGCCCACCCGCCCCAGCAGCTGCACGTCCGCACAGCCCGTGTGGGCGGCCCAGCAGGCCACATTCGCGCCCGCGCCACCCGGCAGCGTCCGGATCGTGGCCGCCGTGTCGGTGCCTGCCGCGAGCGGCCCCCGGTGCCTGGCGACGACGTCCGTGACGACATCGCCGACCACCAGCAACCCCCCGCCGCCGCCCGCCGGGCCCCTGGCGTCCGCCATCACCCCCGCGACCACGCCGTCGCGATCCGCGCCGCAAGCCGGACGTTGCCGCGCACCGCCGCGAGGTTGGCGCTCAGCGAGGCCCCGTCCGTGTGCCGGACCAGATAGTCGAGCAGGAACGGTGTGACCGCCTGGCCGGTGATGCCCTCCGCCTCGCAGGCCTGCAGCGCGTCGGCAAGCACGCGCGCGTGCAGCGCGGGGTCGAGCTGCTCCTCCTCCGGGACGGGATTGGCGACGATCAGCGCCGACTCCGGCCCCCGGAGGCCGTCCTGCGCCCGCATGACCTCCGCCACCTGCTCGGGCGTCTGAAGCGTCCAGTCGACGGGGTGCCCGGAGTCCGACAGGTAGAAGCCGGGGAAGCGGTCCGTGCCGTATCCGGCGACGGCCACGCCCAGCGTCTCCAGCCGCTGCAGGGTGGCCGGCACGTCCAGGATCGACTTCACCCCCGCGCACACCACCGTGATCCGCGTCCGCGCCAGCAGGCCCAGGTCCGCGGACTCGTCCTGTGTGACCGTCCACTCACGGTGCACACCACCCAGCCCGCCCGTCGCGAACACCCGGACACCCGCCAGCGCCGCCAGCAGAGCGGTCGCCGACACCGTGGTCGCCCCGCTCGCCCCGGCCGCCACGGCGAGCGGCAGGTCCCGGTGGCCCAGCTTGCGTATCCCGTCCTCGTTCGCGACCCGCTCCAACTGCTCCTTGTCGAGGCCGACATGGGGCTGCCCGTCCAGCACCGCGATCGTCGCCGGTACGGCACCCTCCCGCCGTACGACCTCCTCCAGCTCCCGGGCCACCTGTAGGTTGCGCGGGCGCGGCAGCCCGTGCGCGATGATCGTGGACTCCAGCGCCACCACAGGCCGACGCGCGTTGAACGCCTCACGTACTTCCTCGGAAACCACCAGCACCACGTGCCTGCCTCCTGTCAGTCCGTCTTCCCTCATCTCTGGCGGGCCGTACGCCCGGATAAACGCTTGCGGCCTGTGGCGGCCACCACCAGCCTTGGCCGTATGACCGACAACAGCACACGTCTCGACCATGTCGTCCTGTGGGTGAGCGATCCGGCTGCCGCAGCCGACTTCTACGAGAAGGCGGTCGGCCTCGAGCCCCTCAGGGTCGCCGAGTTCACCGCGGGCAAGGTGTCCTTCCCCTCCGTGCGGGTCAACGAGGAGACCATCCTCGACCTCGCGCCCCGCACCCTCGCCGAGCGCATGAAGATGCTCCCCGGCTCCGCAGACAGCGCGGGCCACCCCGTCAACCACGTCTGCCTCTCCCTGCCGTCGGACGCGTTCGACGCACTCCGCGCCCGCCTTGAGGAACGCGCCGTCCCGGTGTCCAAGATCGCGCACGATTCCTACGGCGCCCGCGGCAAGGCCAGGCGCAGCTTCTACTTCCGCGACCCCGACGGCAACGTCTTCGAGGCCCGCCACTACGAGTGACCGCCGCCCCGGGCCGTCAGAACAGCGGCTCGGGCAGCACGCCCTCCAGGGCGAGCAGTTTGCGCTTGGTCTCCAGCCCGCCCCCGAACCCGCCGATGCCGCCGTCGCTCTCGACGACCCGGTGACACGGCACGACGACCGGCAGCGGATTGGCGCCCATCGCCGCCCCCACCGCCTGTGCCGCGCCCGGCTGCCCCACCCGCCCGGCCAGGTCGCCGTACCCGACGACCGTGCCGTACGGGACGGCGGAGGCCAGCTCGCGCAGCACCTGCCGGTTGAAGCCGGATATCAGCGACCAGTCCAGCGGCAGCTCGAAGGCGTGCCGCTCACCCGCGAAATACGCCCGGATCTGGTGCGTCGCCTCGGCCAGCAGCGGGGAGCCGGGCGCCTCGGCGGGCTCGGTGCCCAGCCGGGCCGCCAGCCGCTCCAGCGCCCGGTCGCGCACCGCGTCGGTGGCGTGGAACACGACGTTGACCAGGCCGTCGCCGGTCGCCGCCAGCAGCAGAGGGCCGATGTCGGTGCCGACGACGGCCCACACGACCCGCTGCTCGTACTGCCCATGGCTGTCCATGCGCCCCACGCTACGACCCGCCACTGACACTGCCACCGGCCACCGGCCGCGGGCTCAGGACCCGCCGAGCGCCGACCGGACCACGTCGGGCCTGTTCGTGATCAGGCCGTCGACGCCGTAGCGGGCCACCTTCCGGGCGGTGGCCGCGTCGTCGACGGTCCACGCGAACACACCCATGGGCCTGCCGTGCGGACTATCGAACATGTGAACGGTGGTGACGTAGTTGGCGGAGATCGACCCGTACGAGGGGTTGATCAGGTCGGCGAAGCCCGCGTACCGCTGGAGGCTGCCCACCGACGGCGTGCCGAGATAGCCGGTCGTGACAGCGGGCTTGAGGTCGTGGACGATGCGCAGGCTGTCCGCGCTGAAGCTCTGCACGATCAGCCGCCCCTGGTGTCCGTGGTCCAGCCAGCCCTCGTTGCTCAGGAGTTTCAGGGCCTGCCGCTCGATGCCCGGGTACAGCTCGGGGTTCTTGATCTCCAGGAGCAGTCTCTGGTGGTTGTGCTCGACCCGGCGCATGTACTGCTTCAGCGTAGGCACGCGTGTGCCCCTGTACGCGCGGCTGAACCAGCTGCCCGCGTCCAGGCGGGCGATCTCGGCGGCCGTGAAGTCCTTCACCTTCCAGGGCGCCCGGCCGGGGAAGACGTCCTCGACGTTCGTGGTGCGGGCGAGGCTGTCGTCGTGGATGACGACCAGTTCCCCGTCCCTGGTGCGCTGGACGTCGTTCTCGACCCAGGAGAAGCCCAGGCCGGCCGCCTTGTCGATGGCGGGCAGGGTGTTCTCCGGGGCGTAGGCGGAGGCGCCCCGGTGGGCGATGACCTCGGGGCGCCCGCCGACATCGTCCGTCCGGGCGTGGGAGGCGGGGGTCAGCAGGGCGGCCGCCCCCAGGAGTGCGGTGGTCGTGGCGGCGACTGCGCGCGCGTGCATGCGTACTCCTCGCGTCGAGGCGGATGCCGATGAATGCCGATGAATGCCGATCAATCCAGACAGCACCAGCCTGACAGCAGAGGGTCAACAGTGGCGGCGTGTTCGACGGTCACAGATCGAATGGACTTGTCCAAGTCCGCTCACCGGTGCCGCACAAGTGGGGCAAGGCTGTGTTTCTTTGCCGGAAAATCGTTCGACCATTCCGGTGGGGGTCATACTCTCAGCGACACCCCTGGGCGCCGGAGCGGTCCTGGGCGGGGGCGCTTGTCAAACATTCCGGGACGCAAGAGGGCGGAAGGGCAGCCGCGCATGCAAGGCACGGTCGACGGTTTCAGCTACGGGGTCGTCACCCCCCTGGTCGCCTATCTGATGGCGTGCCTGGGCGGCGCCCTCGGCCTGCGCTGCACCACACGCTCGATGCTGGTGGCCCACTCCTGGCGCCCCGCCTGGCTGGCCCTCGGCTCGGCCGCGATCGGTTCCGGCATATGGACCATGCACTTCGTCGCGATGATGGGCTTCAGCGTCAAGGAGACGCCGGTTCACTACGACAAACCGATGACGTACGCGAGCCTCGGCCTCGCCATCGTCATGGTCGGCGTCGGGATCTTCATCGTCGGCTACCGCGGCGCCACCGGCACGGCCCTGTTCACCGGCGGCACGATCACCGGTCTGGGCGTCGCCTCGATGCACTACCTCGGCATGGCGGGCATGCGCCTCAACGGCACGCTCGAGTACAACACGCTCACCGTCGCCGCCTCCGTGGTGATAGCGGTCGTGGCCGCCACCGCCGCCCTGTGGGCCGCCGGACAGGTCCGGGGATTCCTGTGGAGCGTGGGCGCGAGCCTGGTCATGGGCCTCGCGGTCAGCGGCATGCACTACACCGGCATGGCCGCCCTCAGCGTGCACCTGCACGGCACCGCCGGGACGCCCGGGGGCGAGTCGCCCGCCGCTCTGCTCGCGCCCATGCTGATCGGACCCCTCGCCTTCCTCCTCCTCGCGGGTGTCGTCGTGATGTTCGACCCGCTGATGATCATGGGCAAGCCCGACTGGACCCGCGTCGAGCACAAGCCGGGCGTCCCGGCCGGCGCCATGGCCTCCCCGGCCCACCGCCCGCCGCACCGTCCGGTCCGCCCGCAGGGCCACCGAAGCTCCCGCGTCCCGCAGAACCGCTGATCAGCCCCCGTTGTCAGTGCGGGGTCGTACGGTTGGTTCCATGCGGCCCGTTTCCCACATCGAACGCACGGTGGCGCCCTTCGAGGTCGTCAGCCCCTACCAGCCGAGCGGCGACCAGCCCACGGCCATCGCCGAGCTGGCCAAACGCATCGAGGCCGGTGAGAAGGACGTCGTCCTGCTCGGCGCGACCGGCACCGGCAAGTCCGCCACCACCGCGTGGATGATCGAGAAGCTCCAGCGCCCCACGCTCGTGATGGCACCGAACAAGACGCTGGCCGCCCAGCTGGCCAACGAGTTCCGCGAGCTGCTCCCGAACAACGCCGTCGAGTACTTCGTCTCGTACTACGACTACTACCAGCCCGAGGCCTACGTCCCGCAGTCGGACACCTACATCGAGAAGGACTCCTCGATCAACGAGGAGGTCGAGCGACTGCGCCACTCGGCGACCAACTCGCTGATCACCCGCCGCGACGTCGTCGTGGTCGCCTCGGTGTCCTGCATCTACGGCCTGGGCACCCCCCAGGAGTACGTGGACCGGATGGTCCCCCTCCGGGTCGGCGACGAGATCGACCGGGACGAGCTGCTGCGCCGCTTCGTGGACATCCAGTACACGCGCAACGACCTGGCCTTCACCCGCGGCACCTTCCGGGTCCGCGGCGACACCATCGAGATCTTCCCGGTGTACGAGGAGCTGGCCGTCCGCATCGAGATGTTCGGCGACGAGATCGAGGCGCTCTCCACGCTCCACCCGCTCACCGGCGAGATCATCAGCGACGACCAGCAGCTGTACGTCTTCCCCGCCACCCACTACGTGGCCGGCCCCGAGCGCATGGAGCGGGCCGTCAACGACATCGAGAAGGAACTCGGGGAGCGGCTGGCCGAGCTGGAGAAGCAGGGCAAGCTCCTGGAGGCCCAGCGCCTGCGGATGCGCACCACCTACGACATCGAGATGCTCCGCCAGATCGGCAGCTGCTCCGGTGTGGAGAACTACTCGATGCACTTCGACGGCCGTTCGCCCGGCTCGCCGCCCAACACCCTGCTGGACTACTTCCCGGAAGACTTCCTGCTCGTCATCGACGAGTCGCACGTCACGGTCCCGCAGATCGGCGCCATGTACGAGGGCGACGCGTCCCGCAAGCGCACCCTGGTCGACCACGGCTTCCGGCTGCCCTCCGCGCTGGACAACCGCCCTCTGAAGTGGGAGGAGTTCCAGGAACGCATCGGGCAGACCGTCTACCTGTCGGCGACCCCGGGCAACTACGAGCTGTCGCGCGGGGACGGCGTCGTGGAACAGATCATCCGCCCCACGGGCCTGGTCGACCCGGAGGTCGTCGTCAAGCCCACCGAGGGCCAGATCGACGACCTGGTGCACGAGATCCGCAAGCGCACGGAGAAGGACGAACGCGTCCTGGTCACCACGCTCACCAAGAAGATGGCCGAGGACCTCACGGACTACTTCCTGGAGCTCGGCATCCAGGTGCGCTACCTGCACAGCGACGTCGACACGCTGCGCCGCGTCGAGCTCCTGCGCGAGCTGCGCTCCGGCGAGTTCGACGTCCTGGTCGGCATCAACCTCCTCCGCGAGGGCCTCGACCTGCCCGAGGTGTCCCTGGTGGCGATCCTGGACGCAGACAAGGAGGGCTTCCTGCGCTCCGGAACCTCCCTGATCCAGACCATCGGCCGCGCGGCGCGCAACGTCTCCGGCCAGGTCCACATGTACGCCGACAAGATCACCCCGGCGATGGAGCGGGCCATCGAGGAGACCAACCGCCGCCGGGAGAAGCAGGTCGCCTACAACAAGGCCAACGGCATCGATCCGCAGCCGCTGCGCAAGAAGATCAACGACATCGTCGCCCAGATCGCCCGCGAGGAGGTCGACACCGAACAGCTGCTCGGCTCCGGCTACCGCAAGCTGAGGGACGGCAAGGGTGCCAAGGCCCCGGTGCCGGCGCTCGGCGACAAGGCGGCCAAGGGCACGAAGCCCGCCAAGCCCGCCAAGTCCGCGAAGGGCAAGGCCGAGGACGCGGTGCCCACCGACCGTCCCGCGGCCGAACTCGCCGAGCAGATCGAGGAGATGACCGAGCGTATGCGCGCCGCCGCCGCGGATCTGCAGTTCGAGATCGCGGCCCGGCTGCGTGACGAGGTCTCCGAGATGAAGAAGGAACTGCGCCAGATGAAGGAGGCGGGCCTGTCCTGAGCCCGGGCCGCCTCGTCCGGCCCCGGTCTCCGCGCGAAGTGCGCTGTGTTGCAACACCGACACAAAGCGCGGGGCGGGGGTCGGCACTGTCAGCGCCCCTGCGTAGGGTTTTGGTCAACCGCGCGCTCCGCGGCAACAGGGGAAATCCGAGAGGGGAAACCGCCGTGACCGTCAACATGACCAAGGGTCAGGCCATCAGCCTGGAGAAGAAGGACGGGGGCAGCCTGACCGCGGTTCGTATGGGTCTCGGCTGGCAGGCGGCTCCCCGACGCGGTCTGTTCGGCTCGCGCACCCGGGAGATCGACCTGGACGCCTCCGCGGTCCTCTTCGCCGACAAGCAGCCCGTGGACGTCGTGTTCTTCCGCCATCTGGTCAGCGACGACGGATCAGTGCGGCACACCGGCGACAACCTCGTCGGCGGTGTGGGCCAGGGCGGCGACGACGAGGCCATCCTCGTCGACCTTCAGCGCATCCCGGTCCACATCGACCAGATCGTCTTCACCGTCAACTCCTTCACCGGCCAGACCTTCCAGGAAGTGCAGAACGCCTTCTGCCGCCTGGTCGACGAGACCAACGGCCAGGAGCTGGCCCGCTACACACTGGCGGGCGGCGGGGCGTACACCGCCCAGATCATGGCCAAGGTGCACCGGTCGGGTTCGGGCTGGACGATGACCGCCCTGGGCACCCCGTCCAACGGCCGCACCTTCCAGGACCTGATGCCGGCCATCCTGCCGCACCTGTAGGCCGGCCCGACGACCTGCGCACGACATACGACCAGGGGGGACAGGCGATGACGGCCGAGCTGGTGCGGGGGCAGAACCACCCGCTCTCGCAGGTCCGGCTGGAGATCCGGATCGCGGGCGGGGTGCCGGTCGTGGCCGGGGCCACGCTCAGCGACGACAGCGGCAAGGTGCGGGGCGTCGAGTGGGTCGCCCACCCGGGCGCCCCCACCCTGCCCGGCCTGGAGGTGTCCCGTCAGGCAGCCGCCGAACACCGCCTCGCGGTGGACCTGGCCGCCATGCCCGAGCAAGTGCACCGCGTCGATGTGCTGCTGGCCCTGCCGACGGGGACGGGCGGGCCGCTCCGCTTCGGCGCCGTCGCCACCCCCTCCGTCGCAGTCACCGACCTGGACGGCACTCAGGTCGCGCGCTACACGATCACCGGCCTGGACGCGGAATCGGCCGTCGTCGCCCTGGAGCTGTACCGCAGACAGGGCGCCTGGAAGGTGCGTGCCGTCGGCCAGGGCTACGCGGGCGGCCTCGCCGCGCTCCTCACCGACCAGGGCCTGCCCCAGGCCGACGAACTCGCCGGCAGCATCCAGGAGGCGGTGGCGCGAGGCCTGGCCCGTTCCATACCGGCCCCCGAGCCGCATACGGCGGACGGGGACCGTTCGCGGCAGGCGGCCACTCCCGCGCCCGGCTTCGACCAGTCCGCCCCGTCACCCCAGGGCGCCCCGGAGGCGGTGCCGCCGTGGACCCCGCGGCCCTACGACGGCCAGACGCCGGCCGCGGGTGCCGACCCGTCCGGGTCCTCCGCCAACCTCATCGACTACACGCATCCCGGGCGCCACGCGACCCCGCCGCCTCCCGCACCCGAGCCGCCCCCTGTCCCGTCGGGACAGCCCGCGGTGCCGGTCGCGGGTGACGCGGTCGGCTGGTCCATGGACGAACGGCTCTACAACCAGGTCTGGGGCATGTTCGAGGACCTGGCCCGTACCACGGCCGCCTACCGCAGCGCGGTCGACTTCGCCGACGCGCGCCTTGAGAAGGAGTTCGACCAGGTCCTGTCCGATCCGCGCAGCCGGCTCGGTTCGGCGGGCGACGCGGCACGCGAGGCGGCCCGCGCCAAGCGCGACGGGATCGTCGACCAGGCGCGGGAGGCCCTCGACCGCGACCTCGACCAGCTCACCGCCGAGGCCGAGGTCGTCGAGCCCGCCCTCCCGCCGGCCTACGCAGCCTGGGACAACCCCGTCTGGCACGGTTACCAGGTTCCGACAGAGCAGCCGCTCGCCCTGCGCCTGGGCGACCTCCACCTGCCCGAGAGCGCCCCGCTGCGCGTTCCGATGCTGGTCCGGCTGCCGCTGGAGCGCGGCCTGTGGATCGACAGCGGCCGAATGACGGCACTCGACGGCACGGTCACCGAGCCGGACGAACTGCGGCACCTCGCCATGGAGGCGGCGGTGGCGCTCGCGACGCGGCTGCTCGCCGTGCATCCGGCGGGGGAGTTCGGCGTCCAGGTGATGGATCCGGCCGGTTCGGCGGCCCGGGCGCTGGTCCCGTTGGTGCGCAGCGGTGTCCTCGCCGCTCCGCCGGCGGCCGGTGCCGCGGGAGTGACGGCCGTCCTGGAGCACCTCACCCGGCGTGTCGACCTGGTGCAGATGGCGTTGCGCGGTGGCGCGGCCGAATCACTGCCGCCCGATCTGGACACGGCCCGGCAGCTGCTGATCGTGACCGACTTCCCGCACGGCTTCGACGACCGGGCAGTGACCGCCTTGCGTTATCTCGCGGACGAGGGCCCGGCCGTCGGAGTGCACCTGCTGGTGGTCGCCGACCGCGAGGACGCCGCCGCCTACGGCCCTTTGCTCGACCCGCTGTGGCGTTCCCTCATGCGACTTACCCCGGTGCCCGACGACCATCTCGCGGATCCCTGGGTCGGTCATGCCTGGACGTACGAGCCGTCGCTGGTGCCGCCGGGCAGCGAGGTGCTCCACCATGTGCTCACCAAGGTGGCAGCAGCTTCTCCCAAGCGTAGGTAAAGGGCATCTGGCCAGGGATTTTGATCCTTTCTTTGCCAATCGCTTTACTATTCCTTGGTGATTGGGGTATTGTCTTCCGTACGGAGGGGAGTACTCCCTGACTGCGGCGTACCCGTCAATACGGATCGGACGAGATCCCGGGGCGTCGGCCCATCGCGGGTGGAAGAGACCTCCGACAGCGATGACGCTGACCCTTTGCCGTTACGTACTGCCGGAGGCGCAGTGGAAGTTTCCGCCACCCTGTGGGCCCTGACCATCGTCGGCCTCGCCGCTCTCATCGCGGTCGACTTCTTCATCGGGCGCAAGCCCCATGACGTGTCCATCAAGGAAGCCGGCATCTGGACCGTCGTCTGGATCGCCCTGGCCGGGCTCTTCGGCGTCGGCCTGCTCGTCTTCGGCGGCGGACAGCCCGCCGGAGAGTTCTTCGCCGGCTTCATCACCGAGAAGTCGCTGAGCGTCGACAACCTCTTCGTCTTCGTCCTGATCATGGCGAAGTTCGCCGTGCCCTCGCAGTACCAGCAGCGGGTGCTGCTCGTCGGAGTGCTCATAGCCCTGGTCCTGCGGGCCATATTCATCGCCGCCGGAGCGGCTATCCTCGCCAGCTTCTCGTGGGTCTTCTACCTCTTCGGCGCCTTCCTGATCTGGACCGCCTGGAAGCTCATCCAAGAGGCCCGGGCCGACGAGGATGACGAGGAGTACGAGGAGAACAAGCTGCTCAAGGCAGTCGAGCACAAGTTCGGCGTGGCCGACCGCTACCACGGCACCAAGCTGTGGATCCAGCAGAACGGCAAGCGCGTCATGACGCCGATGCTCGTCGTGATGCTCGCGATAGGTACGACGGACGTGCTGTTCGCTCTGGACTCGATCCCCGCGATCTTCGGACTGACGCAGGACCCGTACATCGTCTTCACGGCCAACGCCTTCGCCCTGATGGGTCTGCGCCAGCTGTACTTCCTCATAGGCGGCCTGCTGAAGAAGCTGGTCCACCTCTCCTACGGTCTGTCCGTCATTCTCGGCTTCATCGGCGTGAAGCTGGTGCTCCACGCGCTGCATGAGTCCGGGGTGCACGTCCCGGAGATCAGCATCCCGGTCTCGCTCGGCGTGATCTGCGCGGTCCTGGCCGTCACCACCGCCACCAGTCTCATGGCGTCCAGGAAGCAGGCGGCGCTCGGGACGGCGCAGGCAGACGGCGAGAGCGCTCCGAAGGACAGCATCGACGCCTGACCTCGTCGGACGTAGGAACAACCAGCACGGGGAGGGGTGCGTGGCGCATTGCCGACCATCGCTCCCGGTGCTTCGTTGGGTGCTGAGCGCGTCCCCGGCCGGGGACGCCGTTGCCCGGCGGAGGCGTCCGTGAAGTTCGTTCAGATCATCGAGTTCGAGACCGACCGCATCGAGGAGATGAGGCAGCTTTCCGACGACATGGAGAACCGCTCTGCGAGCCGCGAGGGTGGCCCCGCCCGCCGGCTCGTCCTCGGAGACCGCAATCAGCCGGGCCGCTACCTCGCGGTGATCGAGTTCGACTCGTACGAGGAGGCCATGCGCAACAACGACGATCCCGAGACAAGCAAGTTCGCCGAGCAGATGGCCGCCCTGTGCACCCGGCCGCCCTCCTTCACCGACTGCGATGTCGTGGACAGGAGCGAGTTTGGGTGACCGACGCGCCGTACACCCGGTCCGCCGGGGGTTCGTACCGCGTCGGCAGCGGCCCCCGGCAACGAAAGGACTGGAATGCGAACCCTGTACATCTCTGCCACCATCACCGCATGATCGCTCGGCTCAGGTCGCTCACCACCCAGTGGACGTTCCTCGTGCCGGTGCTCGCGGTCGTCATCCTCGTTCTGACCTGGGGCAGGAGCCTGCCCGGTGCGGTCGTCGCGCTGGTCACCGTGGTCCTCGCCGGGTCGGTGCTGGCCGCGGTGCACCACGCCGAGGTGGTCGCCCATCGCGTCGGTGAACCCTTCGGCTCCCTCGTCCTCGCCATAGCCGTGACGGTCATCGAGGTCGCCCTCATCGTCACCCTCATGATCGACGGCGGCGACAAGAGCGCGACGCTCGCCCGGGACACGGTCTTCGCAGCCGTGATGATCACCTGCAACGGCATCGTCGGCCTGTGCCTGCTGGTCGGCTCGCTGCGGCACGGCACGGCGGTCTTCAACCCCGAGGGCGCCGGTGCCGCCCTCGCGACCGTGGCCACCCTGGCCACGCTCAGCCTCGTGCTGCCGACGTTCACCACCAGCAAGCCCGGCCCGGAGTTCTCCTCCGTGCAACTGACCTTCGCCGCGCTGACCTCGCTGATCCTCTACGGCCTGTTCGTCGCCACCCAGACCGTGCGGCACCGGGACTACTTCCTGCCCATCGCCCGGCAGGGCGGGGTGATCGAGGCGGACGACCACGCCGACGCGCCGACCGCCCGTACCGCGTGGCTCAGCCTGGCCCTGCTCGGCCTCGCCCTGATCGGCGTGGTGGGACTGGCCAAGGGGGTGTCGCCGACCATCGAGTCCGGCGTGGCGGCCGCCGGTCTGCACCCGGCCGTCGTCGGTGTGATCATCGCTCTGCTCGTGCTGCTGCCCGAGACGATCGCCGCCGTCCGCTCGGCCCGCCGCGACCGCGTGCAGACCAGCCTCAACCTCGCCTACGGCTCGTCGATGGCCAGCATCGGTCTCACCATCCCCGCCGTCGCCCTCGCCTCCGTCTGGCTCTCCGGTCCGCTCGTTCTCGGCCTGAGCGCGATCCACATGGTGCTGCTCACCCTGACGGTGGTGGTCAGTTCTCTGACGGTGGTGCCGGGCCGGGCCACACCGTTGCAAGGCGGCGTCCACCTGGTGTTGTTCGCCGCCTACCTGGAGCTGGCGATCAACCCGTAGCGGGCCGGCCGGTGACCGGCTCCACCGCCCCGGTCAACGGCACCGGACGTGTCTCGGGCAGCAGCGCGAAGCATCCGAGGCTGAACAGCGCGACACCGGTCAGATAGGCGCCCACGCCCCAGGGCACCCGACCCGAGTGCTCGGCGAGGGCGGTGGCCACGATGGGGGTGAGCGCGCCGCCGAGCACCCCGCCGAGGTTGTAGCCGACCGCGGCGCCGGTGCAGCGCACCCTCGGCTCGTACAGTTCGGGCAGGTACGCGGCGATCACCGCGAACATGGTGATGAACGCGAGGAGCGCCCCGAGGAAGCCGAGGAACATCAGCGCGGGCGCGCCGGTCGCCAGGAGAGCGACCATCGGGAACATCCACAGCGCCGTCGCCGTACACCCCGCCAGGCACAGGGGCCGCCGCCCGAACCGGTCGCCGAGCAGCGCCATCACGGGGGTGAGCGCCCCCTTCACCGCCACGGCGGCCATGACGCAGGTCAGCATGACGGTGCGGCTCACTCCCAGCCGTTCCGTCGCGTAGGCCAGGGACCAGGTCGTGACGGCGTAGAACACCGCGTAGCCGACCGCGAGCGCGCCGGCCGTCAGCAGCACCAGCCGCCCGTGGTGACGTACGACCTCGACGAGCGGCACGCGCGCGTGGTCCTCGATCTCCAGGAACCGGGGGCTCTCGGCCAGTGAGGAGCGCAGCCACAGCCCGGCCACGGCCAGCGCCCCGGCAGCCCAGAACGGCACCCGCCATCCCCACTGCGCGAACTGCGCGTCGGACAGCAGCGCCGACAGCGCCAGCATCAGGCCATTGGCCAGCAGGAACCCCAGGGAGGGCCCCACCTGCGGGAAGCTCGACCACAGCGCGCGCCGCCCGGGCGGCGCGTGCTCGGCCGTCAGCAGCACCGCCCCGCCCCACTCCCCGCCGAGCCCCAGCCCTTGCAGGAAGCGCAGGATCAGCAGCAAGAGGGGTGCGGCCACGCCGATCGTGCCGTACGTCGGCACGCAGCCGACCGCGACCGTGGCGGCGCCGGTCAACAGCAGTGAGGCGACGAGGACCGGCCGGCGCCCGTGCCGGTCCCCGATGTGCCCGAACAGCACCGAGCCCAGCGGCCGGGCCACGAATCCCACCCCGAAGGTCGCGAAGGCCGCCAGCGTCCCGGCCAACGGGGAGAACGTCGGGAAGAACAGCGGCCCCAGGACGAGGGCGGCTGCCGTTCCGTAGGCGAAGAAGTCGTAGAACTCGATCGCCGTCCCGGCGAGCGAGGCGGCCCCGAGCCGCAGCATGGAGGGCGCCCTTACGGTGCGTACGTCGTGCATGCCGCGTCAACTACCCACGGTGACGGGTGGTTACGGGGGTGTGCGGGGGCGTGTCCCTGTGTCAGTAGGTGACCGTGATGCGCCGGGCGGGGCCGTCGACGCGGACGGTGCCCCCGTAGGGAATGACGAGTTGGGGATCCGTGTGCCCGAGGTCCACGTCGAAGACGACCAGCGTGTCCGGGGCGTACGCGCTCAGCGCGCGCCGCACGGCCTCGCGCTGCTCGGCGGCGTACCGCGCGCCCTCCTCCGGACTGTTGGGGTGCTCGAAGGACCAGGTCTTCGCCCGGCCCATCAGGAGCGCCGGGAAGCGCCGCAACAGGCCGCGCTCGCCCATGCCGCGCAGGATCCGGAAGACCTCCGTGGCACTCGGCAGCTCTTCCGAGGTCTCCAGGAACAGCACGCCGCCGTCGTACACGGACAGGTCGTGCGACACCTCCCGGTCGGCCATCAGCAGCCAGGAGAGGATCTCCAGGTTGCCGCCCCAACTCCGGCCCTCCATTATGCGGTCGGCGCCCTGCCAGGTCCATCCGGTGCCCGGCCGGGACGCCGGTTCCGCCTCGAAGGTCGCCGGGTCGGCCCAGTCGCGGTCGACGTCGTTCCAGCGCTCGGCGGGCCGCAGTTCGTACGGACCCGAGGTGAACAGCGCCGCCCGCAGGGAGTCCACGGTCCGCGGGTGCATGGCTCCGGGACGGCCCAGTTCGCACATCACCCTCGCGCCGTGGTAGGCGACCACTCCGGCGTCGTACAGGAACGCGAGCAGGTTCGTGTTGTCGCTCATCCCGAAGAAGGGCTTCGGGTTGGCCCGCAGCAACTCCCGGTCCAGCAGCGGCAGGACGGTGATCTGGTCGTCGCCGCCGATCGACGCGATGACCGCCTTGACCGACGGGTCGGCGAAGGCCGCGTGGATGTCATCGGCCCGCTCCTGGGGTGTGGTGCCCATCTTCCGCGTTGTCGGGTACTCGACCGGTTCGAGGCCGAACTCCTCGCGCAGCCGTTCCAGGCCCAGTTCGTAGGGGCGCGGGAAGAGCTCGGGCAGGCCGCCGGAGGGCGAGACGACGGCTATAAGGTCGCCGGGCGAGGGCTTGGGAGGGTACGAGGGCGTGGTCATGCTCGGGAGCGTAGGGCCTGCGTCCCTGTCGTTTCACCGTGATAAACCGGGGGTGAGCAGCGGTCCCCGGTGGGCCGCGCACGCCGAACGGACCGGAGGAACCGTGACCACCCGCACCCTGGCCAACGCCCCGATCATGATCCTCAACGGGCCCAATCTGAACCTGCTCGGCCAGCGCCAGCCCGAGATCTACGGCTCCGACACGCTCGCCGACGTCGAGGCCCTGTGCGCCAAGGCGGCGGCCGCGCACGGCGGCACGGTCGACTTCCGGCAGTCCAACCACGAGGGGGAACTCGTCGACTGGATCCACGAGGCGCGGCTCGGCCACTGCGGGATCGTCATCAACCCCGGCGCCTACTCGCACACGTCGGTCGCGATCCTGGACGCGCTCAACGCCTGTGACGGCATGCCGGTGCTGGAGGTCCACATCTCCAACATCCACCAGCGCGAGGCTTTCCGGCACCACTCGTACGTCTCCCTGCGCGCCGACGGCGTCATCGCCGGATGCGGCGTGCAGGGCTACGTGTTCGGAGTGGAGCGGGTCGCGGCGCTGGTGGGGGCGGCGCGGGCCGAGGCGTAAGCCCCGAGCGCCATTGCGCCCGCCCCTTACAGGCGGCCCGCCTCCACGATCCGCCGCAGGAAGCGCCGCGTGCGCTCCTGCTGCGGATCGCCGAAGACCTGCTCGGCGGTGCCGCGCTCCAGCACGACCCCTCCGTCCAGAAAACAGACCTGGTCCGCGACATCACGGGCGAAGCCCATCTCGTGCGTCGCCAGCACCATGGTCATGCCGTCGTCCTTCAGATCGCGCACCACGGTGAGCACCTCGCCGACGAGTTCCGGGTCGAGGGCCGCGGTGATCTCGTCGAGCAGCAGCAGCCGGGGACGCACCGCCAGGGCACGCACGATCGCCACCCGCTGCTGCTGACCGCCGCTCAGCCGGTCCGGGTACGCGTCCGCCCTGCCGCCCAGCCCGAGCCGCTCCAGCAGCTCCCTGGCGCGTTCCTCGGCCTCCGCACGGGGCACGCCGTGCACCCGGCGCGGGGCGAGCGTGATGTTCTCCAGCACCGTCATGTGCGGGAAGAGGTTGTACGCCTGGAAGACCACGCCGATACGGCGCCGGACGGCGTCCTGGTCGGCCCGCGGGGCGGTGATCTCCTCGCCGTCCAGCCAGATCGCGCCGTCGTCGATCTCCTCCAGCAGGTTGGCGCACCGCAGCAGCGTGGACTTGCCGGAGCCGGAGGCACCGATCAGCGCGGTCACCGTGTGCGGGGCGACCTCGAGGCCGACGTCCCGCAGCACGACCGAGCCCCCGAAGGTCTTGCGGACGGACTCCATCCGCAGGACGGGCGCGTCGCTCATACGGCTCCTCCCTGGGCCCGCTGCCGGTCCATCCTGGCCGTCACCCAGTCGGTGAGACGGGTCATCGGAATGGTCAGCGCCACGAAGACCAGCCCGGCGACGATGTACGGCGTGTAGTTGAGGCTGCGTTGGGCGATGATGTCGGCCGCCCGTACGGCATCGATCGCGCCGCCGATCGAGACGAGCCCGGTGTCCTTCTGGAGCGACACCAGGTCGTTCAGCAGGGGCGGCACCTGACGGCGTACGGCCTGGGGGAGCACCACGTACCGCAGCGCCTGCCGATTGGTCAGACCCAGCGAGCGGGCCGCGGCGCGCTGCGAAGGGTGCACGGACTCGATGCCCGCGCGGAACACCTCGGCGACGTACGCGGAGTACGTCAGCGTCAGCGCCGTACCGCCCAGCAGCACGGGATCGACGGTCACGCCCTGGAGGCGCAGCGCGGGTACCCCGAAGACCACGATCATCAGGTTGATGATCAGCGGCAGACCGCGGAAGAAGTCCGTGTACGCCGCCGCCAGCACCCGCAACGGGAAGAACACCGGCCCCGGCAGTGTGCGTGCGACGGCGATCAGCATGCCCAGGACGAGCACCAGTACGCCGCAGATCAGCAGCAGCCGGACGTTGAGCCACAGACCGTCGAGAACCTTGGGGAAGGCCTCGCGCGCGTAATGCCCGTCGAAGAAGGTCTCCTTGGTGCGCTGCCAGCCCGGCGCGCTGACCACGACCACGTACAGGACCACGGCCGTGACCAGAGTCGACAGCGCGGCGATCGCGGTCGCGCGGCGGGAGCGGGCGCGCTTGTGGCGCTCCCGCTCCAGCCGTCGCTCCGAGGGGACGTAGGTGTCCCCTCGCATGTCGTCGTTGCCGGAGTCCTCTCCGGCCTCTTCCTTCGTGACCGTCACTTGAGCACCGGAGCGTCGACGGCGTCCGACAGCCACTGCTTCTCCAGCTTCGCCAGGGTGCCGTCCTCGCGCAGGGCGTCCACGGCCGACGTCACGCAGGAGGTGAGGCCGCTGCCCTTGTCCAGGACGAGCCCGAACTGTTCGGGCGTGCCGCCCTGGTTCTCGAACTGGCCGACGATCTCGGCACTCGTCACCTGGGCCGCGGTGACGTAGAAGGCAGTCGGCAGGTCGACGACGATCGCGTCCACCTGGCCGTTCTTGAGCGCCGAGACGGCCTGGTCGTTCTTGGAGTACGCGGCCGCCTCCTGAGACGGCTTCACCACGTCGTCGATGTAGTCGAGGCTGGTGGTGCCCACCTGGGCGCCCAGCTTGAGGTCCTTGAGGTCCGCGATGCCCGTCGCCTTCGCGGCCTTGCTGCCCTTGAGCGCGATGACGGCCTGGCGGACGTCGTAGTAACCGGAGGAGAAGTCCACGGCCTTCTTGCGCTCGGCGCTGATCGACACCTGGTTGATGTCGAAGTCGAAGGTCTTCACACCGGGCGCGAAGGCCTTGTTGAAGGGGACGCGCTGCCAGACGACGGCGCTCTTGTCATAGCCGAGCTGCTGCGCCACGGCGTAGGCCACCGCCGACTCGAAGCCCTTGCCGTTGGCGGGCTTGTCGTCCTTGAACCAGGGTTCGTACGCGGGCTCGTCGGTGGCGATGGTCAGCTTGCCGGAGGTCTTGGTGGCCAACTTGCCCTTCGCACAGCTCTTTCCGGCCGATGCGGACGGAGCGGCGGCTGCCTTCTCCTCGGGCTGCGGGGCGCAGCCGACAGCGGTGGCGAGCAGGGCTATGGCCGCGGAGGCGACGGCGCGGCGCAGTACGCGAGGGGCGGGTTGCATGGCGGGAGAGTGGCAGCACGACGCCCGTTTGTCGAGGTCAAAGCGCCAACTGTCCGCATATTGGGAGCGGGTGTTGCATTCGCGTGAACACGTCGCCGTGAGGGGCGCCCGGGCCGCCGGTCGAGGGCGGGGAAAGGTAGACCGGCGGCCCGATCCGCGCGGGTGCCGTCTTCCCGCGCGTGGCTCTTACCAGTTGAGCGCGCAACAACGCGCCCCGCGACCGCGCACGCGCCGTCAGCACGTGTGCGCGATTCACACGGGGCGCGCAAGAGGCCCGCGCGAGACGCTCGTACGCACGCGCGCGGGGGTCTCACCACCCGCGCGCGTGCCACTCCGGCAGATGCGGTCGCTCGGCGCCCAGGGTGGTGTCGTTGCCGTGGCCCGGATAGACCCAGGTCTCGTCCGGCAGCACGTCGAAGATCTTCGTCTGCACGTCGTGGATCAGGCTGGCGAACGCCTTCGGGTCCTTGCGCGTGTTGCCCACGCCGCCCGGGAAGAGGCAGTCGCCGGTGAAGACGTGCGGGTGGCCGTGCGGGTCGTCGTAGACCAGCGCGATGGAGCCCGGAGTGTGCCCCACCAGATGGCGTGCGGTGAGTTCCACGCGCCCCACCCGGATGGTGTCGCCGTCGCCGACGAGGACGTCCGTCGGCACGGGGATGCCGGCGGCGTCCTCACGGCCCGCGTACGTCCGGGCGCCCGTGGCCGCGACGACCTCGGCGAGCGCCTGCCAGTGGTCACCGTGCTGATGCGTGGTGACGACGGACGCGATGCCGTCGTCACCGATCATCCCCAGCAGCGTCCGCGCGCCGTTGGCGGCGTCGATCAGCAGCTGCTCGTCCGTGGCCCGGCAGCGCAGCAGATAGGCATTGTTCTCCATGGGACCCACCGCGATCTTGGTGATCATCAGGTCCTTGAGCTCGTGCACATCGGCCGGTCCGCCGACCGTCACCTCTCCGCTGTACGTCATGACGATCAGCCTATAGCGGGGAAGCGGTTCACCGGTCGCTCAGGCGCTACAGCGGGGGCAGCGACGGCAGTGCGCCGCCCTTCACCGCGAGCCCGGAGCCGTCACGGCGGCCGGCGAGCCAGCCGAGCAGATCGGCGGCCGAGCCCTCGATCTCGATCGGGCCTCCCTCGGCGCCGCCGCCGGTGGTCCAGATCCGGCCGTCGTCGGTACGCAGACCGGTCGAGGGCACCTCCTTGTGCCCGCCGAAGCGCTCCGCGAGGAAGTCGATCTCCCGCTCCGTGAACTCCGCCGGAAGGCCCTCCAGCTCGTATCCGATCCCGAGGTCCACATGGTGCAGCTCGACCTCGATCCAGCGCCGGAAGGGCACCCGGGCCGCGGAGTCGGTGACACCGTTGCGCAGCTCCACCGTGCGCGACCAGTCCGCGGGCGCGGCCCCCGTCGCCTGGAAGCGGGCGGCCGTCGCGCGCAGGTCGGCGAGCTGGACGTCCAGGGGGCGCGGGGCGTCCCGCTCGATGTCGGCGTCCCGGGCGGTCGCCGACTCGTACATGGGGCGGCCCTCCAGGACGTTGACGAGGGCGTCCGCGTTGCGGGCGAGGTGGGCCAGGATGTGGCCCCGGGTCCAGCCGGGCAGCCGTGACGACCCGGTCACAGCAGCGTTGTCCAGTCGGGCCGCTGCGGTGAGGAGCCGCTCGGTCGCCTCCTGTACAGAGGCCAGGTCACGCGCGTGATCAATCATGCTGCTGACCCTAGCCCCGCCACCCGTTCGGGTGAAGGTGGTGAAGCTGTGCCGTAAATCGAATGTGCGTGCTATATGGTCGTGGGTGGCGTCGGGCATGCTGGATGGCCGGGGATTGTTATGCAACCTGGAATCCGACCGGCGTTGTCAGTGGCTCCCCCTAGTCTGAAGAAGCACGGGGGCCCCGCCCCTGTCACTTCTCTCAAGAAAGGTGCGGACCGGCGTGGCCGACCGTCTCATCGTCCGTGGCGCGCGCGAGCACAACCTGAAGAACGTCTCGCTCGACCTGCCTCGGGACTCGCTCATCGTCTTCACGGGCCTGTCCGGGTCGGGCAAGTCCTCCCTGGCCTTCGACACCATCTTCGCCGAGGGCCAGCGGCGGTACGTGGAGTCGCTCTCCTCGTACGCCCGCCAGTTCCTCGGCCAGATGGACAAGCCGGACGTCGACTTCATCGAGGGTCTCTCCCCGGCCGTCTCCATCGACCAGAAGTCGACCTCGCGCAACCCGCGCTCGACGGTCGGCACCATCACCGAGGTCTACGACTATCTGCGTCTGCTGTTCGCGCGCATCGGCAAGCCGCACTGCCCCGAGTGCGGCCGCCCGATCTCGCGCCAGTCGCCGCAGGCCATCGTCGACAGGGTCCTCGAGCTGCCGGAGGGGAGCCGCTTCCAGGTGCTCTCGCCGCTGGTGCGCGAGCGCAAGGGCGAGTTCGTCGACCTCTTCGCCGACCTCCAGACCAAGGGCTACAGCCGCGCGCGCGTGGACGGGCAGACCATCCAGCTCTCCGAGCCGCCCACGCTGAAGAAGCAGGAGAAGCACACCATCGAGGTGGTCGTCGACCGCCTCACGGTGAAGGACAGTGCCAAGCGCCGGCTCACCGACTCCGTGGAGACCGCCCTCGGGCTGTCCGGCGGCATGGTCGTGCTCGACTTCGTCGACCTCCCCGAGGACGACCCCGAGCGCGAGCGCATGTACTCGGAGCACCTGTACTGCCCGTACGACGACCTGTCCTTCGAGGAGCTCGAACCCCGCTCCTTCTCCTTCAACTCGCCCTTCGGCGCCTGCCCCGAGTGCACCGGCATCGGCACGCGCATGGAGGTCGACCCGGAGCTGATCGTCCCGGACGAGGACAAGTCCCTCGACGAGGGCGCCATACACCCCTGGTCGCACGGCCACACCAAGGACTACTTCGGCCGTCTGGTCGGCGCCCTCGCGGACGCGCTGGGATTCCGGACGGACATCCCCTTCGCCGGCCTGCCGCAGCGCGCCAGGAAGGCCCTGCTGTACGGCCACAAGACGCAGATCGAGGTCCGCTACCGCAACCGGTACGGGCGCGAGCGCGTGTACACCACCCCCTTCGAGGGCGCCGTCCCCTTCGTCAAGCGCCGGCACAGCGAGGCCGAGAGCGACGCCAGCCGCGAGCGCTTCGAGGGCTACATGCGCGAGGTGCCCTGCCCCACCTGTGAGGGCACCCGCCTGAAGCCGATCGTCCTCGCGGTCACGATCATGGAGAAGTCGATCGCCGAGGTCTCCGCCATGTCCATCAGCGACTGCGCGGACTTCCTGGGCGAGCTGAAGCTGAGCGCACGCGACAAGAAGATCGCCGAGCGCGTGCTGAAGGAGGTCAACGAGCGGCTGCGGTTCCTGGTCGACGTCGGCCTGGACTACCTCTCGCTCAACCGCGCGGCCGGCACCCTCTCCGGCGGAGAGGCCCAGCGCATCCGCCTGGCCACCCAGATCGGTTCCGGCCTCGTCGGCGTCCTGTACGTCCTCGACGAGCCGTCCATCGGCCTGCACCAGCGCGACAACCACCGGCTGATCGAGACCCTGGTCCGGCTGCGGGACATGGGCAACACGCTGATCGTCGTCGAGCACGACGAGGACACCATCAAGGTCGCCGACTGGGTGGTCGACATCGGCCCCGGCGCCGGCGAGCACGGCGGCAAGGTCGTGCACAGCGGCTCCCTGAAGGAACTGCTCGCCAACGCCGAGTCGCAGACCGGCCAGTACCTGTCCGGCAAGAAGTCGATCCCCGTGCCGGACATCCGCCGCCCCCGCGACCCCTCGCGGCAGCTCACCGTGCACGGTGCCCGGGAGAACAACCTCCAGGACATCGACGTCTCCTTCCCGCTCGGCGTGTTCACGGCCGTCACGGGTGTGTCCGGCTCCGGCAAGTCGACGCTGGTCAACGACATCCTGTACACGCACCTGGCCCGCGAGCTGAACGGCGCGCGCAACGTCCCCGGGCGGCACACGCGCGTGGACGGCGACGACCTGGTCGACAAGGTGGTGCACGTCGACCAGTCGCCCATCGGCCGCACCCCGCGGTCGAACCCGGCGACGTACACCGGCGTCTTCGACCACGTCCGCAAGCTGTTCGCGGAGACGACCGAGGCGAAGGTCCGCGGCTACCTGCCCGGCCGCTTCTCCTTCAACGTCAAGGGCGGCCGCTGCGAGAACTGCGCCGGTGACGGCACGATCAAGATCGAGATGAACTTCCTCCCGGACGTCTACGTCCCGTGCGAGGTCTGCCACGGTGCCCGGTACAACCGGGAGACCCTGGACGTCCACTACAAGGGCAAGTCCATCGCCGACGTCCTGAACATGCCGATCGAGGAGGCCACGGACTTCTTCGAGGCCGTCCCGGCGATCGCCCGGCACCTCAACACGCTGAAGGACGTCGGCCTCGGCTACGTCCGTCTCGGGCAGTCCGCGACCACCCTGTCCGGCGGTGAGGCACAGCGCGTGAAGCTCGCCAGCGAGCTGCAGCGCCGCTCCACCGGCCGCACGGTCTACGTGCTGGACGAGCCGACCACCGGCCTGCACTTCGAGGACATCAGCAAGCTGCTCAAGGTCCTCTCCGGTCTGGTCGA
Source organism: Streptomyces sp. NPDC020299 (assembly GCF_044387825.1). NCBI lineage: Bacteria > Bacillati > Actinomycetota > Actinomycetes > Kitasatosporales > Streptomycetaceae > Streptomyces > Streptomyces sp. NPDC020299. The sequence continues at coordinate 38,225 of NZ_JBIRWL010000004.1, read as the reverse complement.
CAAGGGCAACACGGTCATCGTCATCGAGCACAACCTCGACGTGATCAAGACCGCCGACTGGATCGTGGACATGGGCCCCGAGGGCGGCGCCGGCGGCGGCCTCGTCGTCGCGGAGGGCACCCCCGAGCAGGTGGCCGGCGTTCCGGCCAGCCACACCGGCAAGTTCCTCCGGGACACCCTGCAGCCGGAGACGATCAGCGACGCCACGCCGCCGGTCAAGGCGACGGCGAAGAAGACGGCCACGGCCCGGACCGCCAAGGCCGCCAACAACACGGCGACCGGCAAGGCCGCCGCGACCACGAAGAAGGCGGCTCCCGCGAAGAGGACGACGCGGGCACGCAAGGCCTGAGAGTGACGCAAGAAGCGGTGCCCCGCGGCGACTTTCCGCGGGGCACCGCCCGTTCCACCGTCAGACGTCCCCCAGCTCGGCGGCGAACGGCGGCTCGGCTCCCGCCCGTGAGCAGGTGATCGCCGCCGCGCGCGCCGCGTACCGCAGCAGCCGCGTCCAGCCGTCCGCGCCGAGGGCGGCGACGGCCCCGGGGGAGAGGGCGCCCTGGCCGGCCAGACCGTGCAGCAGGGCGGCGTTCACCGTGTCACCGGCGCCGATGGTGTCCACGACGTCGACCTTCACACCCGGTACGGAGTGCTCCGCCCCCTCCCGGGTGAAGACGGTGAGACCGTCGCCGCCCCGGGTGATCACGACGGCCGAGGGGCCCGCGGCCAGCCAGTCGCCCGGGGTGCCGCCCAGCCACCGGGCGTCCTCCTCGGAGAGCTTGAGCAGGGTCACCGACGGCAGCCAGCTCTTGAAGCGCGCCCGGTAGGCGTCCGCGTCGGGGATCAGACCCGGCCTGATGTTCGGGTCGAGCGCGGTGAACAGGCCCTGCCCGGCCGCTGTCCGCATCAGCTCCTCGTAGGAGCTCGCCCCCGGTTCCAGGACGAGGGAGCAGGTGCCGAACGACACCGCGCGGGTGCCGGCCGGAAGGCGGGCGGGAGCCGTGAACAGGCGGTCGGCGGTGCCCTCGACGTAGAAGGAGTAGGCGGCCGAGCCGTCGGCGCCGACGGTGGCGACCGCCAGGGTGGTCGGTTCCGTGCCGCGCTGCACTGCCGAGACGTCCACCCCTGCCTGCCGCAGCCCGTCGAGCAGGGCCTCGCCGAAGGCGTCGAGGGAGGTGCGGGAGCAGAAGGCGGTGGGGGAGCCGAGGCGGCCCAGCGCCACGGCCGTGTTGTAGGGGCCGCCCCCGCGCGCCGGCTGCAGCCCCGCGAGGGGCCCCGGGCCCCGCGGTACCAGGTCGATCAGTGCCTCACCGGCGACGACGATCACGAGTCGGTTCCTTTCTCGGGGCACCCGCACGACGTGCGATGGATGAAGGAGCAGGGCAGCCGGACGGTCCGGGCGGGACCGTCCGGTGCGGTGAGGCGGTCGAGGAGCACCCGGACGGCCCGCGCCCCGATGTCCCTGCTGGGCTGGGCGACCGCGGTGAGCCGCGGGGAGAACAGATCGGCCCACGCGAATTCGTCGAAGCAGCACAGGGCGATGTCGCCGGGCACGGACAGACCCCGCGCGCGCAGGGCGCGCAGGGCGCCGATGGTCATCGCGTTGTTGGCGGTGACGAGCGCCGTGGGCGCGGGGGTGAGCGCCAGCAGGGCCGCGGTGGCCCGCTCGGCGCCCGCCGACTCGGAGTTGCCGCGGACCTCGAGGCGTTCGTCGCGGGCCAGCCCGGCGGCGGCCAGGCCGTGCCGGTAGCCGGCGATCCGCTCACTGGTGGTGCTCAGCCCGGGCAGTCCGGCGACCAGTCCGATCCGGCGGTGGCCGAGTTCGGCGAGGTGGGTCACGAGCCGGGTCATCGGTTCGGTGTTCTCCGCGCAGACCTGGTCGAAGCGCGGGCCGGTGCCGGCACCGTCGTCGATCACCCGGTCCAGGAACACCGCCGGTACGCCGTGCCGGCCGAGATAGGCGACGAGCTCGCGAGGGTCCGCGGACGGGGCGACGATCATGCCGTCGACGCGGCGCTCGTGGAGGAGCTGGACGACCTTGCGTTCGTGCGCGGGGTCGTCGTGCGGATCGGCGATGAGGAGGCTGTATCCCTCCTCCAGGGCGGCGGCCTCGACGCCCTGGAGGATCTCCGTGAAGTACGGGTTGCTGATCGCCGACACCGCGAGCCCGATGGAGCGGGTACGGGAGGTCACCAGGGAACGGGCGAGGGTGTTGGGCGTGTAGCCGAGCTCGTCGACGGCGTCCAGGACGGCCCGGCGCGTGTGCGGCAGCACCGGGCGCGTGCCGTTGAGCACGTGCGAGACGGTCGCCACCGAGACTCCTGCACTCCGGGCGACGTCGGCCATGGTGGGCATGGGACGGGTATATCCCAACCGGCCGCCTGACGTAAACGCTTGCGCAAACGCTTACGTCCCCACGCGTTCACGTAAGAGGCCGGCACTCAGCCCCAGTCCCAGCAGATGCCCACGATGCCCGGCCGGGTCCGCGGCTCGACCAGGTGCACCGAGCGGTGCAGCCCGCTGAGCGGCAGCTCCTGCCGCCCGCCGCGCGGGGCCGCCGTCGAATGCTGGGTGAACCGGTGGCACCGCACCGGCACCGCCCCTGCGGCGAAGCGCACCTGGAGGGCGTACTGGCCGCCGGGGAAGCCGAAGCCGCGCGCGTACTCGCGGGACATTCCGGCCGTGCCGTCCTCGACGCCGTACCGGAAGAGGAAGGTGTCGCCGGACCGCAGCCGGGTGTCGAAGAGCAGCTCGGCGACGAGCAGCCCGCTGTCCCGGTCCCAGCGGATCCGGCCGGTGCGGCAGTTCTCCAGGGCGTGCATCGTCATGCGCTGCGGCGCGCAGCCCGGGTCCCCGTGGTGGACGGCCACGAAGCGGTCCACGCCGTCCCGGTGGGCGCGCACGATGTGGTGCGACTCGCGTCCGGCCAGTTCACGGCGCGCGCCGATCCGTATCCGCTCGTGGTGGCCGAGGGTGTGCAGCCCGCCGTCGAGGGCCCAGCCCAGGTCGGCCTGGAGCCGGTCCAGGACGTCGGAGGCCTCGACCAGGGAGCGGTACGACCGGGCAGCCGCCGGGCGTGCGGCGGCCCGGCTCTCCTCGGACTCGGCGAGCAGCCGGATCAGCGACTCGTCCGGCAGCTGAAGGATCTCCTCCAGGGCCCGCACGGCGCGCAGCGACTCGGGGCGCTGCGGGCGCCGGGCGCCCTGCTGCCAGTAGCTCAGGCTGGTCACGCCCACCTTGACCCCGTGGCGCGAGAGGTGGTGCTGCACGCGCTGGAGCGGAAGCCCGCGGGCGGCGATCGCGGCGCGCAGGGCGACATGGAAGGGGCCGCCCCGCAGGGCCGTGTCCAGTTCCGCGGTGGCGACGTCCGCGCGCTGTGTGACGTGCGGCATGCAGAGGGGCCTTTCTGTGAAGGTTCACTACGGCTGGTCAGACCGTGCGCAACAGGCCCTCGGGCCCGGTCGGGGCCACCCCGTCGGCGCCGGTGCGTCCGCACATCTGTACGCCGTATCCGTGCGCCGTCGTTCACGGTCCCCGAGTTCCCCCGCATTGAAGCGTGTTGACCTTGCTCCGACAACACCTCGCGTTCGGCCGCCGTACATACCTGGCCGAGGCGCGACCCCCGGGCGGACGGGAGGCGCACGGCGTCGTCCACAGGCCCGTCGCGGTGTCGGTCCTCGCCAGTAGGGTGTGAGACATGGCCGACCCCTCCAGCTACCGCCCCACCCCGGGAGACATCCCGGACACTCCCGGGGTCTACAGGTTCCGAGACGAGCACCGCCGGGTGATCTACGTCGGAAAGGCGAAGAGCCTGCGCCAGCGCCTGGCGAACTACTTCCAGGACTTGGCGAACCTCCACCCCCGCACCAGGACGATGGTCACCACCGCCGCGTCCGTGGAGTGGACCGTGGTGTCCACGGAGGTCGAGGCGCTCCAGCTGGAATACTCGTGGATCAAGGAGTACGACCCCCGGTTCAACGTCAAGTACCGCGACGACAAGAGCTACCCGTACCTCGCGGTGACGATGAACGAGGAATTCCCCCGGGTGCAGGTGATGCGCGGTCACAAGAAGAAGGGCGTCAGGTATTTCGGCCCGTACGCGCACGCGTGGGCGATCCGTGACACCGTCGACCTGCTGCTGCGCGTCTTCCCGGTGCGCACCTGCTCGGCCGGCGTCTTCAAGAACGCCTCCCGCACCGGCCGTCCCTGCCTGCTCGGCTACATCGGCAAGTGCTCGGCCCCCTGCGTCGACCGGATCTCCGCCGAGGAGCACCGCGAACTGGCCGAGGAGTTCTCCGACTTCATGGCCGGCCGCACGGGCACGTATCTGCGCCGTCTGGAGAAGCAGATGATGGCGGCGGCCGACGAGATGGAGTACGAGCGGGCCGCCCGCCTGCGCGACGACATAGAGGCCCTGAAGAAGGCCATGGAGAAGAACGCGGTCGTGCTGGCCGACGCGACCGACGCCGACCTGATCGCCGTGGCCGAGGACGAGCTGGAGGCGGCCGTCCAGATCTTCCACGTCCGCGGCGGCCGGGTGCGCGGCCAGCGTGGCTGGGTGACCGACAAGGTCGAGGAGGTCACCACCGGCGCCCTGGTCGAGCACGCCCTCCAGCAGCTCTACGGCGAGGAGAGCGGCGACGCGGTCCCCAAGGAGGTCCTGGTCCCCGCCCTGCCCGAGCCGGTCGAACCGGTCCAGGAGTGGCTGACCGGCCGCCGCGGCTCGAACGTCTCGCTGCGCATCCCGCAGCGCGGCGACAAGAAGGCGCTCATGGAGACCGTGCAGCGCAACGCCCAGCAGGCCCTCACCCTGCACAAGACCAAGCGCGCCTCCGACCTCACCACCCGCTCCCGCGCCCTGGAAGAGATCGCCGGGGCCCTCGAACTGGACAGCGCCCCCCTGCGGATCGAGTGCTACGACATCTCGCACCTCCAGGGCGACGACGTTGTCGCCTCCATGGTCGTCTTCGAGGACGGCCTGCAGCGCAAGAGCGAGTACCGCCGCTTCCAGATCAAAGGCTTCGCGGGGCAGGACGACGTCCGTTCCATGCACGAGGTGATCACCCGCCGCTTCCGGCGCTATCTCGCCGAGAAGGAGCGGACCGGCGAGTGGGTCGACGAAGGCTCCGAGGACGGCATCACGGGCGACGGAGCCATGGGGAACGGCGACGTCAGGGAGGGACTCAAGGACGACGACGGCCGCCCCAGGAAGTTCGCCTACCCCCCGCAGCTCGTCGTCGTCGACGGCGGGCAGCCGCAGGTCGCGGCCGCCCAGCGGGCCCTGGACGAGCTCGGCATCGACGACATCGCTGTCTGCGGCCTCGCCAAGCGCCTGGAAGAGGTCTGGGTGCCGGGCGAGGACGACCCGGTGGTCCTGCCCCGCACCAGCGAAGGCCTTTATCTGCTCCAGCGCGTCCGCGACGAGGCGCACCGGTTCGCGATCACCTACCAGCGGACCAAGCGCGCCAAGCGGTTCCGCGCCGGCCCCCTCGATGAGGTGCCCGGCCTCGGTGAGACCCGCAAACAGGCGCTGATCAAGCACTTCGGCTCGGTGAAGAAGCTGCGGGCCGCCACCGTCACGCAGATCCAGGAGGTGCCCGGCATAGGCCGCAAGACGGCCGAGACCATCGCCGCGGCACTCGCGCAGGCGGCCCCGGCCGCACCCGCCGTGAACACGGCGACCGGAGAGATCATTGAAGACGAGGAACCCGAGACGACGGCGGGTGACTCGGGGGAGCCCGTGCCCGCGGGCGCCCCGGACGAACGACGGGGGCAGGAGACATGAACGAGCACGACGCACAGCCCACAGCGGACCGAGATCCGGCACACAAGGACACCGGTGAGGATCAGCAGCAGGTCCAGGACAACGGAGCACAGGTGAGTACGGGCAGCGAGACAGCCGGGGCCCCCGACACGGCCATCCCCGAGCTGGTGATCATCTCCGGCATGTCCGGAGCCGGCCGTTCGACGGCCGCCAAGTGTCTGGAGGACCTCGGCTGGTTCGTCGTCGACAACCTCCCGCCCGCCCTGATCCCCACCATGGTGGAACTCGGCGCCCGCTCCCAGGGCAACGTGGCGCGGATCGCGGTCGTCGTCGACGTACGCGGCCGGCGTTTCTTCGACAATCTGCGCGAGTCCCTCGCGGACCTCGACACCCGGGGCGTCACCCGCCGGATCGTCTTCCTGGAGTCCTCCGACGAGGCCCTGGTGCGCCGCTTCGAGTCGGTGCGCCGCCCGCACCCCCTCCAGGGCGACGGCCGGATCGTCGACGGCATCGCCGCAGAGCGGGAACTGCTGCGCGAGCTGCGCGGTGACGCCGACCTGGTGATCGACACCTCCAGCCTCAACGTGCACGAACTGCGCGCCAAGATGGACGCCCAGTTCGCCGGTGAGGAGGAGCCCGAGCTGCGGGCCACCGTGATGTCGTTCGGCTTCAAGTACGGCCTCCCCGTCGACGCCGACCTGGTCGCGGACATGCGCTTCCTGCCCAACCCGCACTGGGTTCCGGAGCTGCGCCCGTACACCGGCGTCAACGAGGAGGTGGCCGCGTACGTCTTCAACCAGCCCGGCGCCAAGGAGTTCCTCGACCGGTACGCCGAACTGCTGCGGCTCATCGCGGCCGGCTACCGCCGTGAGGGCAAGCGCTATGTGACCATCGCGATCGGCTGCACCGGCGGCAAGCACCGCTCGGTCGCCATGTCGGAGAAGCTCGCCGCGCGTCTCGCGGCCGAGGGCGTGGAGACGGTGGTCGTCCACCGGGACATGGGACGGGAATGACGGAACGTACACCGCGGCTGAGCAGGCTGCGCCGGATGGTGCCCGAGGCCAGGGCCGGCCGGCCCGCGGAGGTCCGCGGCGGCCGGCCGCGGCGCCGCGGCACCCAGCCCAAGGTCGTCGCCCTCGGCGGCGGCATGGGCCTGTCCGCCTCGCTCGCCGCGCTGCGCCGGATCACCGGCGACCTCACCGCCGTCGTCACCGTCGCCGACGACGGCGGCTCCAGCGGGCGCCTGCGCGACGAGCTGGGCGTGCTGCCGCCCGGCGACCTGCGCAAGGCGCTGGCCGCGCTGTGCGGCGACGACGACTGGGGGCAGACCTGGGCCCGGGTCATCCAGCACCGCTTCCAGTCCCAGGGCGACCTGCACGAGCACGCGGTCGGCAACCTGCTGATCGTCGCCCTGTGGGAGCAGCTCGGCGATCATGTGCAGGCCCTGGACCTGGTCGGCAAGCTGCTGGGCGCGCATGGGCGCGTGCTGCCCATGTCCGCCGTGCCGCTGGAGCTCCAGGCCCTGGTCAAGGGACACGACCCGGAGCGCCCGGAGGAGGTCGACACCGTGCGCGGCCAGGCCACCGTCGCCCTCACCCCGGGCGAGGTGCAGTCCGTGCACCTGGTGCCGCACGACCCGCCCGCCGTCCCGGAGGCCGTCGCCGCCGTCCTGGACGCCGACTGGGTGGTGCTCGGCCCCGGCTCCTGGTTCTCCTCGGTCATCCCGCACCTGCTCGTCCCCGAACTCCTGGACGCGCTCACGGAGACGAAGGCACGCCGGGTACTCTCGCTGAACCTCGCCCCGCAGCCCGGAGAAACCGAGGGCTTCTCTCCGCAGCGTCATTTGGAGGTTTTGGGGCGACACGCCCCTAAACTCGCCCTGGACGTGGTGCTGGCCGACGAGGCCGCCGTGCCCGACCGCGACTCGCTCACCGAGGCCGCCAAGCGGCTGGGAGCGGCGGTCGAGCTGGCGCCCGTGGCCCGGACCGACGGGACCCCGAGGCACGACCCGGAGCTGTTGGCCGCCGCGTACGACCGTATTTTTCGGATGCATGGAAGGATCGGCCCATGGCGATGACGGCAGCGGTGAAGGACGAGATCTCCCGGCTCCCCGTCACCCGGACCTGCTGCAGGAAGGCGGAGGTCTCCGCCATTCTGCGGTTCGCCGGCGGCCTCCACCTGGTGAGCGGGCGCATCGTGATCGAGGCGGAGCTGGACACTGCGATGGCGGCCCGCCGCCTCAAGCGGGACATCCTGGAGATCTTCGGCCACACCTCCGAGCTGATCGTGATGGCGCCCGGCGGGCTGCGCCGCGGCTCGCGGTACGTCGTGCGGGTGGTCGCCGGCGGCGACCAGCTGGCCCGGCAGACCGGTCTGGTGGACGGCCGGGGCCGCCCGATCCGCGGCCTGCCCCCGCAGGTGGTCTCCGGCGCGACCTGCGACGCCGAGGCGGCCTGGAGAGGGGCCTTCCTGGCGCACGGCTCGCTGACCGAGCCCGGGCGTTCCTCCTCCCTGGAGGTGACCTGCCCGGGGCCGGAGGCCGCGCTGGCGCTGGTCGGCGCCGCTCGCCGGCTGTCCATCGCCGCCAAGGCCCGCGAGGTCCGGGGCGTGGACCGGGTGGTCGTCCGTGACGGCGACGCGATCGGCGCCCTGCTCACCCGGCTCGGTGCGCACGAGTCCGTGCTGGCCTGGGAGGAGCGCCGGATGCGCCGCGAGGTGCGGGCCACCGCGAACCGGCTCGCCAACTTCGACGACGCCAACCTGCGCCGCTCGGCCCGTGCCGCCGTCGCCGCCGGTGCCCGCGTCCAGCGGGCCCTGGAGATCCTCGCCGACGAGGTCCCCGAGCACCTCGCGGCCGCCGGGCGGCTGCGCATGGAGCACAAGCAGGCCTCCCTGGAGGAGCTGGGCGCCCTCGCGGACCCGCCGCTGACCAAGGATGCCGTCGCCGGCCGTATCCGCCGTCTGCTGGCGATGGCCGACAAGCGCGCCTCGGACCTCGGCATCCCGGGGACGGAGGCCAACCTCTCCGAGGAGCTGGCAGACAACCTGGTCGGGTGATTGACGACTTGTCAGATCGCCGGTGTCCGAGCCCACTTGGGTGATCGGCACCGGCGTTTTGCTGTCCGTGTGGCGCCCTTGACTCGATCATGATGTGTCATGAGCCTGGCAGATGTTCGCCGCTGTGGCGGACCACGGCAAGGGGGGTTCATGAGTCACAGAGCGAGATCGATCCTCGCTGTCGGCGCGCTCCTCATCGGCGGAGCGAGCCTCGCACCCATCGCCCAGGCACAGAGCGGCACCCCGACCAAAGCTGACGCCAACAGCGACAACGAGGTCAAGGTGTTCCGCGCCGAAGTCACCCAGAAGCAGGTGCCGCTGCTGCTCGCGGCCGGACAGGACGGCAACGAACTCGGCGAGCAGACGGCCGGGCCCGGCAAGCACACCGTCGAGGTCTATCTCACCGACCAGCAGGCGAAGAAGCTCGAGAAGCAGGGCGTCGACCTCACCGAACACACACTTTCCGCCAGGGCCGCGACCCGCGTCGAGGACGCGGCCCAGGGCGTGTTCCGCCCCTACGGCGGCAGCGGCGGACTGAAGGAGGAGATCCTCCGGACCGCCCAGCAGAACCCCGGCCTCGCCAAGGTCGAGTCCATCGGGAAGACCACCAACGGCCAGGACATCCTCGCGCTCAAACTGACCAAGAACGCGAAGAGGTCCAAGGACGGCTCCAAGCCCTCCGTGCTGTATATGTCCAACCAGCACGCGCGCGAGTGGATCACGCCGGAGATGACCCGTCGGCTGATGCACTACTACCTCGCCGGCTACAAGACGGACAAGCGGATCAAGAAGATCGTCGACTCGACCGAGCTGTGGTTCGTCCTCTCGGCCAACCCCGACGGCTACGACTACACCTTCAAGAACTCCGCCACCCGCCTGTGGCGCAAGAACCTGCGGGACGTCAACGGCGACGGGGTCATCACCACCGGCGACGGCGTCGACCTCAACCGCAACTTCGCCTACAAGTGGGGCTATGACGACGAGGGTTCGTCCCCCAACCCCACCAGCGAGACCTACCGCGGCGCGAGCCCCGAGTCCGAGCCCGAGACCAAGGCCCTCGACGGCTTCGAGAAGCGCGTCGGCTTCACGTACGCCATCAACTACCACTCCGCCGCCGAACTGCTCCTCTACGGCGTCGGCTGGCAGGTCGCCACCCCGACCCCGGACGACGTCCTCTACAAGGCACTCGCCGGAACCCCCGACCACTCCGCGATCCCGGGCTACCACCCGCAGGTCTCCTCGGAGCTGTACACCACCAACGGCGAGGCTGACGGCCACGCCTCCAACGTCAACGGCATGGCGATGTTCACCCCCGAGATGTCGACCTGTCAGACCGCGTCGAACCTCGACCCGAACGACGCCTGGAAGGCCTCCGACTGCCAGTCGGTCTTCAACTTCCCCGACGACGAGAAGCTGATCCAGCAGGAGTTCGCCAAGAACATCCCGTTCGCGCTCTCCGTCGCCGAGACCGCCGCCCATCCCGACAAACCGGCCTCCTCGGTCGGGCTGAGCGCCGCCGACTTCACCCCGGCGACATTCCCGGCGTCGTACTCGCGCGGCGCCGACCAGCAGGTCTCGGTCGTCGTCCGCAAGTCCGTGCGCGACAAGGAACTCAAGTACCGCGTCAACGGCGGCCGCACGAGGGACCAGGCGCTCAGGCACTGGAAGGGCGGCGACACCTACGGCGGTGAGGACAACCTCTACTTCGACGAGTACCGGGCCAAGGTCCAGGGCGGCAAGCCCGGCGACAAGGTCGAGGTGTGGTTCACCGGCAGGGCGAGGGACGGCAAGCGCACCTCCAGCACGCACTTCACGTACACGGTGGCCAAGCGGCCCGCGGCGGACACCCTCGTGGTCGCCGAAGAGGGCGCTGCCGCCACCCAGGCGCAGAAGTACGTGGACGCGCTGAAGGCGGCCGGCCGCAAGGCGATCGTCTGGGACGTCGCCACGCAGGGAGCGCCCGACGCGCTCGGCGTGCTGAAGTACTTCAGCACGGTCGTGCACTACTCCGGCACGACCGGCCCGGGCAACGCCACCCAGCTCCAGCTGCGCGCCTACCTCAACGAGGGCGGCAAGCTGATCGAGGCCGGTGAACTGGCCGGCGGCAGCGTCGCCCTCGCCGACGGCACCCCGTCCGACGACTTCAGCCAGTACTACCTCGGCGCCTACTCGCGCACGTCGCTCACCGGGGCCACCGGCTTCACCGGCTCCGGCGCGCTCGGCGGCTTCACCGGCTCCCTCGGCGACGCGCCCGGCAACCCGCTCGACAAGGCCGGCACCTACTCCGTCACCTCCGACGAGCTGTCCACGGCCGCCTACCCGCAGTTCGCCAGCGCGGGGGCGGGCCAGTTCGCCGGGACCGTCAACCCGTACGGGCCGTACACGGGCTCGTACATGGCCGCGGCGGTGCACACCGACGACGCCTACAAGCGACTCACCCGCACCATCGACCTCACCGGTGTCAGCGCGGCCGACAAGCCGACGCTGCGCACCCGCCTGCTGTGGGACACCGAGCCCGGCTACGACCACGCGGTGGTCGAGGCGCACACCACCGGCGCCGACGACTGGACGACGCTCCCGGAGGCGGGCGGCGCCACCTCCACGGCGGTGCCGGCCGAGTGCGAGGCCGGGTTCCTGGTCAGCGAGCACCCGTGGCTCAAGCACTATCTGACCGTCGCGGCCGGCGGCTGCACGGCGACCGGCAGCAGCGGCTCCTGGAACAGCCTCACCGGCAGCTCGAACGGCTGGCGGTCGGTCGGCTTCGACCTGAGCGCCTACGCCGGGAAGTCCGTCGAGCTCTCGATCGCCTACATCACCGACCCGGGCACCGGCGGACACGGCGTACTCGCCGACGACGCCTCGCTCGTCGTGGGCGGCACGGCCAAGGAGACCGAGGGCTTCGAGACCTCGCTCGGCGCGTGGAAGGCCTCCGGACCGCCTCCGGGCAGCCCCGCGGTCCTGAAGGACTGGACGCGCACTGGAGCCTTGTTCAAGACGTACGGAGCGGTCACCACGGACCGGACCGTGCTGCTCGGCTTCGGCCTGGAACAGGTCCCGGCGGCGGCCGACCGGAAAGCCCTGGTGAAGAAGGCCCTCGCGGCACTCGACAAGTGAGCCGACGCGCTCACGAACGAGTGATCCGGGCACCCGGCCGGCACTGACACTCCCTGACGAAACGGGGTGATCCCGGCGCAGAACCGGGGCGGTCCGTACCCCTACTGGCGGGTACGGACCGCCCTGCCGTGTATGAGGCATCTGGATGTCACCACCGGGGCCCCAGGGAGGTAGGGTCGGGGGTGGTCGGGGACATCCCAAACACAGCTCGCCGGCACCGCATGGCCGGCGTACCAACGAGGAGATCGGTTCGTGACGATCCGCGTAGGCATCAACGGCTTCGGCCGCATCGGACGTAACTACTTCCGCGCGCTGCTGGAGCAGGGTGCAGACATCGAGGTCGTGGCTGTCAACGACCTGGGTGACACCGCGACCACCGCCCACCTGCTCAAGTACGACACGATCCTGGGCCGCCTCAAGCAGGAGGTCTCCCACACCGCCGACACGATCACCGTCGACGGACACACCATCAAGGTGCTCTCCGAGCGCAACCCGGCCGACATCCCGTGGGGCGAGCTGGGCGTCGACATCGTCATCGAGTCGACCGGCATCTTCACCAAGAAGGACGACGCCGCGAAGCACATCGCCGGCGGCGCGAAGAAGGTCCTCATCTCGGCCCCGGCCAAGGACGAGGACATCACCATCGTGATGGGCGTCAACCACGACAAGTACGACGCGGCGAACCACCACGTCATCTCCAACGCCTCCTGCACCACCAACTGTGTGGCGCCGATGGCGAAGGTCCTCGACGAGAACTTCGGCATCGTCAAGGGCCTGATGACGACGGTGCACGCCTACACGAACGACCAGCGCATCCTGGACTTCCCGCACAAGGACCTGCGCCGCGCCCGTGCCGCCGCCGAGAACATCATCCCGACCACCACGGGTGCCGCCAAGGCCACCGCGCTGGTCCTGCCGCAGCTCAAGGGCAAGCTGGACGGCATCGCGATGCGCGTCCCGGTCCCGACCGGCTCGGTCACCGACCTCGTCGTCGAACTCGGCCGTGAGGTCACCAAGGAAGAGGTCAACGCCGCCTTCCAGAAGGCCGCCGAGGGCGAGCTGAAGGGTCTCCTCGAGTACACCGAGGACGCGATCGTCTCCTCCGACATCGTCAACGAGCCGGCCTCCTGCACCTTCGACTCCTCCCTGACCATGGTCCAGGAAGGCAAGAACGTGAAGGTCATCGGCTGGTACGACAACGAGTGGGGCTACTCCAACCGCCTCGTCGACCTGACGGTCTTCGTCGGCAACCAGCTCTGATCGCCGAAGCAGGCATCTCGGTGTGAGGACAGGGCTCGGGCAGCGCACAGGCGCGCTGCCCGAGCCCTGACTCACGTACGGAACAGGCCCTCTTTACGATCACGAGCATCACGAGCCCTCCTCTAGGAGTCCCCTCAATGAAGACGATCGACGAACTTCTCGCCGACGGCGTGGACGGCAAGCGGGTCTTCGTCCGCGCCGACCTCAACGTGCCGCTCGCCGACGGCACCATCACCGACGACGGCCGTATCCGGGCCGTCCTGCCCACCGTCAAGGCCCTCGCCGACGCGGGCGCCAAGGTGGTCGTCGCCTCGCACCTGGGCCGCCCCAAGGGCGCCCCGGACCCGGCCTTCTCGCTGCTGCCCGCCGCCGAGCGGCTCGGTGAACTCCTCGGCGCGCCGGTCGCGTTCGCCCAGGACACGGTCGGCCCCGCCGCCCACGACGCCGTGAACGGCCTCCAGCCCGGCCAGGTCGCGGTCATCGAGAACCTGCGCTTCAACCCCGGCGAGACCTCCAAGGACGACGCCGAGCGCGGCGAGTTCGCGGACCGGCTCGCCGCCCTCGCGGACGTCTACGTGGGCGACGGCTTCGGCGCGGTCCACCGGGGGCACGCCTCCGTGTACGACCTCCCGGCCCGCCTGCCGCACTACGCCGGCTACCTCATCGCCACCGAGGTCGGCGTCCTGAAGAAGCTCACCGAGGACGTCAAGCGCCCCTACGTCGTCGCGCTCGGCGGCGCCAAGGTCTCCGACAAGCTCGCCGTCATCGACCAGCTGCTCGGCAAGGCCGACCGCCTGCTCATCGGCGGCGGCATGGCCTACACCTTCCTCAAGGCCAAGGGCTACGAGGTGGGCGTCTCCCTCCTCCAGGAGGACCAGATCCCGGCCGTCAGCGAGTACCTGGAGCGCGCCGAGAAGCAGGGTGTCGAGCTGGTGCTCCCGGTCGACGTCGTGGCTGCCCGGGAGTTCCCGGACCTGAAGGCCAAGGCACCCACCGAGCACACCGTGGTCGACGCGGACAAGATCCCCGCCGACCACCTGGGCCTGGACATCGGCCCCAGGTCCGGCGAGCTCTACGCCGCGAAGCTCGCCGACGCCGCGACCGTCTTCTGGAACGGTCCGATGGGCGTCTTCGAGCACCCCGACTACGCCGAGGGCACCAAGGCGGTCGCCCAGGCCCTCGTCGACTCGAACGGCTTCTCCGTCGTCGGCGGCGGTGACTCCGCCGCGGCCGTGCGTACGCTCGGCTTCGACGAGAACGCGTTCGGCCACATCTCGACCGGTGGCGGCGCCTCCCTCGAATACCTCGAGGGCAAGACGCTCCCCGGCCTCGCCGCACTGGAGGACTGACCCCGCATGACCACTCGCACGCCGCTGATGGCGGGCAACTGGAAGATGAACCTCAACCACCTCGAGGCCATCGCCCACGTCCAGAAGCTCGCCTTCGCCCTCGCGGACAAGGACTACGAGGCCGTAGAGGTCGCCGTCCTGCCGCCCTTCACCGACCTGCGCTCGGTCCAGACCCTGGTCGACGGCGACAAGCTGAAGATCAGGTACGGCGCCCAGGACATCTCGCAGCACGACTCCGGCGCCTACACCGGAGAGATCTCGGGCCCGATGCTGGCCAAGCTGAAGTGCACGTTCGTGGTCATCGGCCACTCCGAGCGCCGGCAGTACCACAACGAGACCGACGAGCTGGTGAACGCCAAGGTCAAGGCCGCCTACAAGCACGGCCTGACCCCGATCCTGTGCGTCGGCGAGGAGCTGGACGTCCGCGAGGCCGGCGACCACGTCTCCCACACCCTCGCCCAGGTCGAGGGCGGTCTGAAGGACCTCCCGGCCGAGCAGGCCGAGTCGGTCGTGATCGCCTACGAGCCCGTCTGGGCCATCGGCACCGGCAAGGTCTGCGGCGCGGAGGACGCCCAGGAGGTCTGCGCCGCCATCCGCGGCAAGCTCGCCGAGCTGTACTCGCAGGAGGTGGCCGACCAGGTCCGCATCCAGTACGGCGGCTCCGTGAAGTCCGGCAACGTCGCCGAGATCATGGCCAAGGCCGACATCGACGGCGCCCTGGTCGGCGGCGCGTCGCTGGACGCGGACGAGTTCGTCAAGATCGTGCGTTTCCGCGATCAGTGAGCCCGGCCGTGAGTAGGCGGTAGCGGCGATCCGTCGTACTCTTGCGGGGGCACGGCCAGTGCGCCGTGCCCCCGTCGTCCATCCGAATCCGAGGAAGTTGGTCCAGCCGTGGTTTTGGGGTTCTCGATCGCCCTGATCGTCTTCAGCCTGCTGATGATGCTGCTGGTGCTGATGCACAAGGGGAAGGGCGGCGGCCTCTCCGACATGTTCGGTGGCGGCATGCAGTCCTCCGTCGGCGGCTCCTCGGTCGCCGAGCGCAACCTCGACCGGATCACGATCGTGATCGGTCTGCTGTGGTTCGCGTGCATCGTCGTCCTCGGCCTCCTGATGAAGTCGAACAGCTGATCCCAGCTGATCGGCGCCTCACAAGCACACATATTCCGTACGCAAGGCCCCATGTTGGGTACGCGCTCCAGAGTGCGGCCTATCATGGGGCTTGCGTCTGCAGAGCGGGGCTCTTGTAACTCCAATCACTGGACGCGCGTTGGGCCTTACGTAAACTGAGGCGCTCGCAGCGAAGCGAAACGCCGACTCGCTTCGCGGCACCATCACGCAGGGAGTTACGACCGTGGCAAGTGGCAACGCGATCCGAGGTAGCCGGGTCGGGGCGGGGCCGATGGGCGAGGCCGAGCGCGGCGAGTCCGCGCCGCGTCTGCGCATCTCCTTCTGGTGCTCCAACGGGCACGAGACACAGCCCAGCTTCGCCAGCGACGCGCAGGTGCCCGAGACCTGGGACTGCCCGCGTTGCGGCTTCCCGGCCGGTCAGGACCGGGACAACCCGCCGGACCCGCCGCGCACCGAGCCCTACAAGACGCACCTCGCGTACGTCAGGGAGCGGCGCAGCGACGCGGACGGCGAGGCGATCCTCGCCGAGGCGCTCGCCAAACTGCGGGGCGAGATCTAGGAGTTGAGAACCGGCCGGGTGCCTGCGGGCGCCTGGCCGGAGCTGTTTCTCCTGCCGGTTCATCCGCCGTTTCCTCCGCCGGTTCCCCGCCGGTGCTTCGTCGGTCCTCCCTCTGCCGACGGCCGATTGTCAGTGGTGCCCTCTACGGTTTGTGTCAGGCCAGCCGTGAGGGGGAGTCGTGACGACGGTCGAGAGTGCGGGCAAGGCCGCGCCCGCGTGGCGTGGGGGCTTCGGGCGGCTGTGGACGGCCGCCGTCGTGTCCCGGTTCGGGGACGCGTTACGGACGGCAGCGCTGCCCCTGCTCGCCGTGCGCCTCAGCGACGAGCCGCTCGTCGTCGCCTCGGTGACCGCCTGCGGGTACGTCCCCTGGCTGCTGTTCGGGCTGCTGGGCGGCGCCGTCGCCGACCGAGTGGACCAGCGGCGCGCCATGTGGGTGGTGGACACGGCACGCGGCCTGATCGTCGCCGGTTTCGCCCTCGCCGTGGGACTCGGGCATGCCTCGATCCCCCTGCTGCTGGCGCTCGCCTTCGCGCTGACCACCCTCCAGACCCTCTTCGACAACGCCTCCACGGCCCTCCTCCCGTCCCTGGTGGACAAGGAGGCCCTGGGCGCCGCCAATGCCCGCCTGATGACCGGGCAGCAGCTCGCCGGCGGCCTCCTGGCGGGCCCCTTCGTGCCGCTGCTGCTCACCGCGGGGGCCTTCATGCCGTTCGCGGCCGACGCGGGTACGTACCTGGTGGGCGCCGCGCTCGTGGCCTCCCTGCGGATACGGCCGGCCGAGCGGGAGCCGCGCCCGTCCGGCAGCACCCTGCGCGCGGAGATCGGCGCAGGCCTGCGCGCCCTGTGGCGGGACCGGGCGCTGCGCGCGGTCTGCGTGGCCACGCTGCTGTGCAACATCGGCATGGGCGCACTGATCGCCACGCTGGTGCTGCACGTGACCCGCTGGCTGGACGCGGGCAACGCGGGATACGCGGCCGGGATGACGGCCTACGCGGCCGGAAGTCTGCTCGGCGGCTTCGCCGCCCAGCGGATCGCGCGGCGCACCGGGCGGGTCGGGGCGCTGCTGGTCGCGGGCGTGGTGCAGACCTCGTCCCTCGTCCTCATCGGCACCGTCCGGCACCTAGGCGCCCTCCTCGCCGGGATGCTGCTGCTGGGCGCGATGAACATGGTGTGGAACGTCAACCAGGTCACGCTGATGCAGCAACGCAGCCCCGCGGCGATGGTGGGGCGCGTCGCGTCCGCCTTCCGCACCGCCTCGACCTCCGGCGCGCCGCTCGGCGCCCTGCTCGGCGGCGCCGTGGCCCGGGCCTGGGGGCTGAACGGGCCCGCCCTGTTCGCGGCCGTGCTCTTCGCGCTGGCCGTCACCTCGTTGATACCGGCGCGTCGGCCGGACGTACCTGTTGTTGCGGCGGACGACGGTGCGACGACCGCTCACGTCACTCGCTGATCAACTAGGTTGGAACCGGCAGCGGGGCAAGGTACGCAGCAGGGACGGGTAGGAAAGAAGGCTGAAGTCCGAAATGAACGCAGACGGCCGTACCAGGCTCAACCAGACGCCCGAGTGGACCGCTCTCGCCAAGCACCGGGAGGAACTCACCGACACCCATCTGCGGGACCTGTTCGCCGCGGAACCGGGGCGTGGCGCGGGGTACACCCTCCAGGTCGGTGACCTGTACGTCGACTACTCCAAGCACCTGGTCACCGACGAATCGCTGCGGCTGCTGCGCGAGCTGGCCGCCGCCACCGGCGTCTTCGGCCTGCGGGACGCCATGTTCCGCGGCGAGAAGATCAACACGACCGAGGACCGGGCGGTCCTGCACCTGGCGCTGCGGGCCCCGCGCGACGTGGTGATCGAGGTCGACGGGGAGGACGTCGTCCCCGCGGTGCACGCCGTGCTCGACAAGATGAGCGACTTCGCCGAGCGGGTCCGTTCGGGTCAGTGGACGGGGCACACCGGCAAGCGCATCAAGAACGTCGTCAACATCGGCATCGGCGGCTCGGACCTGGGTCCGGCGATGGCCTTCGAGGCGCTGCGCGCCTACACCGACCGCGGCCTCACCGTCCGCTTCGTGTCGAACGTCGACGGGGCGGACCTGCACGAGGCCACGCGTGATCTGGACGCGGCGGAGACGCTGTTCATCATCGCCTCCAAGACCTTCACCACCATCGAGACCATCACCAACGCCACCTCGGCCCGCGCATGGCTGCTGAGCGAGCTCGACGCCGGCCAGGACGCCGTCGCCAAGCACTTCGTGGCCCTGTCGACGAACGCCGGGAAGGTCGGCGAGTTCGGCATCGACACGGTCAACATGTTCGAGTTCTGGGACTGGGTCGGTGGGCGGTACTCGTACGACTCGGCGATCGGGCTGTCCCTGATGATCGCCATCGGCCCGGCCCGGTTCCGGGAGATGCTGGACGGTTTCCGGATCGTCGACGAGCACTTCAGGACCGCGCCCGCGGAGTCCAACGTGCCGCTGCTGCTGGGGCTGTTGGGCATCTGGTACAACAACTTCTTCGACGCCCAGTCGCACGCGGTGCTGCCCTACAGCCACTACCTGTCCAAGTTCACCGCCTACTTGCAGCAGCTGGACATGGAGTCCAACGGCAAGTCCGTGGCGCGGGACGGGCAGGAGGTCGAGTGGCAGACGGGGCCGGTGGTGTGGGGGACGCCGGGCACCAACGGGCAGCACGCCTATTACCAGTTGATCCACCAGGGTACGAAGCTGATCCCGGCGGACTTCATCGGCTTCGCCGAGCCGGTCGCGGAGCTGCGTGACGAGCTGAAGGCGCAGCACGATCTGCTCATGGCCAACTTCTTCGCCCAGACCCAGGCGCTCGCCTTCGGCAAGACGGCGGACGAGGTGCGGGCCGAGGGGGTGTCCGAGGAACTGGTGACGCACAAGACCTTCCAGGGCAACCGGCCGACGACGACGATCCTCGCGCGTGAGCTGACGCCGTCCGTGCTCGGTCAGCTCGTCGCGCTGTACGAGCACAAGGTGTTCGTACAGGGGGCGGTGTGGAACATCGACTCCTTCGACCAGTGGGGCGTGGAGCTCGGCAAGGTCCTCGCCAAGCGGATCGAGCCCGCGCTGACGGAGGGGGCGGAGGTGGCGGGGCTGGACGGGTCGACGACGGCGCTGGTCGCCAAGTACCGGGCGCTGCGGGGGCGCTGACGCTCGTCTGGGCGGGGTCCGTGGGCTCCGCCCAGCCTGCTGCACCCCCGGCTGGGGTTCGCCCCGGACCCCGGCAGCCTCCCTCAGGCCACCGCGCTCAACGTGTCCGCCAGCCTCCGGCGAGCCGCGCGGGCAGCCGGGAGGGTGGACAGGGTGGCGGCGCCCAGGACTGCGGCCAGTGCGAAGGGCAGGAGGAGCAGCGCGGACGGAGTCTGCGCGATGCCCGCGCCGATGCCGCTGGAGCGGCCCTGGGTGTTGATCAGCCAGTGGGCGAGGGGGAGGCCCAGGGCTGTGGCGGTGAGGACCGCGGCCAGGGCCGTGCAGCTGGTCGCGGTGACGGTGATCGCGGTGATCTGGCGCGGGGACATGCCGATCGCCTTGAGCGCCAGCAGGTCCCGCTCGCTCTCACGGACCGTGCCGCCGATCGCGGTGAGCAACTCGATGAGGCCGATCAAGGCCAGGACGGCGATCAGCCCGACCACGACTCCGCGCAGCGGGGACAGCCCGTCGGCCGGGTTCGTCACGGCGTGCACGTCCAGGTGGCCGAGTCCGGCCGACGCGAGGGCGGTGGCGACGTGGAGCGGGTCGGCGCCGGGGTTCAGCCGCAGCTGGTAGAGGGTCGGGGCCAGAGCGGGGTCGTTCTCGCGGAGGGTGTCCAGGGAGGTGGAGATGACCCGGCCGGCGTTCTCCGGCTCGATGCTGCGGCCCACGATGTGCAGGATCTGCGGCTGGTCGCCGACCGTCATCCGCACCCAGTCGCCGACGCGCACGTCCAGCAGGTCCAGCAGGCCCTGGCCGGCCACCGCCTCGTCGGGGCCGGTCGCGGGGCGGCCCGCGGCGAGCGCGTACGGGTAAGGGTCGTGGCGGGTGCCGAGACCCCGTAGGGCGATGGTGGCGGTCTGGCCCGGGACGAGGGCGGCCACCTCGACGCCCGGGTAGACGGCGGCGACCCGGGGGTCGTGGTCCAGCAGGGCCCGGGCCTCCCCGTCGCTGATGCCGCTGTCCGAGCGGACGGTGAGCGCCGCGGGGAGGCCCATCCGCTCGGGGCTGCGGTGGAAGCGGTCGATGGTGGTCCAGGCGCTCATCGCGACCACGATCAGCAGCAGGGGCAGGGCAAGTCGCCCGACCGTGGCGAGCGTGCGCGGACGGCGGGTGAACGCCTGGTGCCAGCCCAGGACGAGCGCCGGTGGCAGGCGTAGGCCCAGGGCCCGGCGCGCCAGGCCCGTCAGACGTCCCCCGGCCGGAGCGGCGGGCCGGGGCACCGGCACCGGGGGCACCCGTCCCGACCGCCAGGCCGCGAGCCCGGTGACCGCGCCGATGAACAGCACCGCGCCCACCGGCACCGCGACCAGGGCGACCGTGTGCCCGGGCAGCCCCTGCCACACGCCGATCGCGTCGCCGAGCCGGCCGGGGATGGCAGTGCCCAGCGCCTGGATCAGCCCGGCGGCGGCCACGGCGCCCAGCAGGGCGTACGCGACGTGCTGGAGCAGGAAGATCCGGACGACCTGGGCAGGGGTGAAGCCGATCGCCTTCAGCACCGAGATGTCCCGCAGATGACCCCGGATCCGGGTGCCGATCGCGCCGTGCACCGCGAAGCCCGCGGCGAGCAGCGCGCCGAGGCCGAACAGGCCCAGCACCTGGCCGAGCAGCCGGTTGTCGCCCTGCGCCTCGGCCCGCGCCTGCTGCCAGGTGGAGACCTCGCCGACCGCACCCGCGCCGAGCACGGTGACGGCACGCTGGACGGCGTAGTCGGTGTCGCCGGGGTCGGTGAGGCGAAGCCCGATCACCCGGCCGCCCGGTCCGCGCAGGGCGGACGGCGGGGCCCAGACCAGTCCGGGCTGCTCGCCCGCCCGGTAGCGGGGCTCGGCGCTGTCGGCGACGCCCACGACGGTCAGCTTCCGGGAGGTGCCGGGCAGGGTGAGCGTGTCCCCGGGCTCGGCCAGCAGCGCACGGGCGAAGCGGCTCTCCAGGACGACACCGTCGGGGTCGCCGGGGTCCAGCCAGTGGCCCGAGGTGAGCAGCGGGCGGCCCACGGAGGGCTTCCCCGACGTGGCACGCAGTTCCACGGAGGCGCGGGTGCCGCGCGAGGAGACGGTGGCGGACTCGGTCCGGTAGGGACCGGCGACGGATGCCACGCCGTCCAGTGAGGCGAGGCGGCCGGTGTCCGCGGACCGTACGGTGTGGATCCACACATGGGCGCCGCGGGACTGGGTGAAGACCCGCTGCCAGGGGTTGGTCGCATAACCGAACAGCGCCGTGGCCAGCAGCAGCGCGCCGACGATGCCGGCGGTGGCCAGCACGATGAACAGCGCCTCACCGCGATGCGTGCGCAGATCCGAGTGCGCCCAGCGCAGGGTGGCTCGCACGGGTGGTCAGTCCTTCAGTTCCAGCACGCCGGCCGTCCCCGGACGACGGCGCGACGGTGTGCCGTCCAGTTCCGCGTCGTCGGCGATCCGCCCGTCGAAGAAGCTGATCACGCGGTCGGCGGCGCTCGCCAGCCGGGCGTCGTGGGTGACGAGTGCGATGCTCTGCCCGCGCTGGTGGAACCGGGACAGCAGCCGCATCACCTCACGGGTGCCCTTGCTGTCCAGGCTGCCGGCGGGCTCGTCGGCCAGCAGCATCGGGGGATGGTTGACCAGGGCGCGAGCGAGCGCGACCCGCTGCTGCTCGCCGCCGGACAGCTCGCCCGGCATGCTGCGCTCCTTGCCCTCGAGGCCCAGCTCGGCGAGCAGCTCCTCCCGCTCGGCCCGCGCCTGCTTCGGCGAGCGGCCGACGAGCAGCGCGGGCAGCTCGACGTTGTCGGCGACCGACAGATTGGAGACCAGGTTGAAGAACTGGAAGACGATCCCGATCCCTTTCCTGCGCTCCTCGGCCCAGCGCGCCTCGCTGTAGCCGTCCGTGCACCGGCCGTCCAGCCAGATGCTGCCCTCGTCGGGCCGTTGAAGCCCGCCCAGCAGGTGCAGCAGCGTCGACTTGCCGGCCCCGGACGGGCCGGTGATCGCCACGAACTCGCCCTGCCGCACGGTCAGGTCGACCCCGCGCACGGCCCGGGCGGGCGCGCCCTCGCCGTAGTGGGTCTTGACCAGGCCCTCGGCACGCAGCAGCGGAGCGGGACTCTCGCTCACTCCAGCTCCTCCAGTTCCTCCTGGCACCGTTCCAGCCAGTCCAGGTCGGCCTGCAGGTGCAGCATCGCGCCCTCGATCAGCAGTTGGGCGATTCGGTTGTCCCGGCTCTCGGCCGCGGCCAGCTTCGACAGATCACGCATGGTGTTGAGGTACTGGCGCCGCTGCTTGTTGATGAGGGCGATCTGGTCGGCGAGACCGGCCTGCGGGGCGAGGGCGAGTTTCATGAAGAACTCGTCCCGCACCCGCGGTTCGTCCTCGGGCTCCTCGAACCAGACGCGCAGCGCCTCACGCCCGGCTTCGGTGAGGCGGTAGACCTTTTTGTTGGGCCGGCTGGACTGCTCGACGTCCTCGCCCTCGATCAGTCCCGACTTCTCGAGGCGGCCGAGTGTCACATAGATCTGGCCGACGTTCGGCTGAGGGTACGCGGAGCCCAGCAGTTGCTCAAGGCCCTGCTTCAGCTCGTAGCCGTGGGCGGGACGGCGCGCGAGGAGTGCCAGGAGGGGCAGGCGCACTCGTGCTCTCCTCCTAGTCTGCGTAATGTGCTCCAGGCCCTAGTATCGCCCATACCTAACAGGTATACATGGCCTCTGACCCAACGGCGAGGATGCCTTTGGGCCGGTGTACGTGTTCAGGGAGGAACCTATGCGGTGGATACGCGCCGCCGGTAGGGGCCTTCTCGTCCTCGTCGTGGTCATGACCGGGTACACCGTCTCGGGTGCCCGCTCCGACGAGGGCGGCACCGGTGGTCGCGGCCCGCTCACCCTGGCCACCGCCGGTGACCTCACCGGCTATCTCGGGCCTCTCCTCGAGGGCTGGAACCGCACCCACCCCGGCGAGAAGGTCAAGCTGGTCGAGCTGCCGGACTCCGCCGACGAGACCCACGCCCAGATGACCACCGACCTGCGCGGCGGCGACCGCAGCCGGTTCGACGTGCTCAACATCGACGTCAACTGGACCTCGGAGTTCGCCGCCGCCGGCTGGATCCGGCCCCTGCCGAGAGACCGCTTCCCCCTCGGCACCTTCCTGAAGCCGGTCGTCGGCACGGCCACCTACGACGGGCAGCTGTACGCCGTCCCGTACGTCACCAACGCCGGCCTGCTCCTGTACCGCAAGGACATCCTGGACAAGGAGGGCGTGCCGCCGCCGCGCACCTGGGCCGAGCTGGAACACGACGCCAAGACCATCGCGCCGAAGTACGGGCTCGACGGGTACGCGGGCCAGTTCCTGCCGTACGAGGGCCTCACGGTCAACGCGGCCGAGGCCGTCTACTCGGCGGGTGGGAGCATCCTCGGCGGCGAGGGCACCCGCGTCACCGTGAACTCGGCGGCGGCCCGTGAGGGCATCGGGTTCCTCGCCCGCGGCTTCCGTGAGGGCTGGATCCCGAAGCAGGCGCTGACGTACAAGGAGGAGGAGTCCAAGGACGCCTTCCAGGACGGCCGGCTGCTCTTCCTGCGCAACTGGCCCTACGCGTACGCCGTCGCCTCGGCCAGGGGCTCCAAGGTCGCCGGGAAGATCGGTGCCGTACCGCTGCCCGGACCGCACGGGCCCGGAACGAGTGTCCTCGGCGGCTCCAACCTGGCTGTGAACACCCACGCGCAGCACCCCGACTCCGCCGCGCGCCTCATCTCATACCTCACCAGCGAGCCCGTCCAGCGCCAGGTCCTCACGCGCGGTTCGCTGCCGCCCGTACGCGCCGCGCTGTACAAGGACCCCGAGCTCGTACGGAAGTTCCCGTACCTGCCGACGCTGCGTGCCGCTCTGCGCGACGCCGAGCCGCGCCCCAAGAGCCCGCGCTACGACCAGGTCTCCCTGGTGGTGCAGGCGGTCGTGCACGACGCGCTGACCGGGCAGGAGACGCCCAGGGCCGCGGTGCGGCGGCTGGCGCGGGAACTCGACGCCGTCGCCCGTCGATAGTCACTCGGACACTCGGTCACTTAGTTACTTGTTAGGTAACGCGGACGTCTCATCTGGGTTCATTGCGCCCCGATAAGTCCGGATTTCAGCCACCAACTCCTCAGTAGCCTCTGTTCTTTTCATTGACACCTCTGTGAAGCGCCTACCTAACATGCATGCATAACTGCTGCCCTTCACAGAGACAGGCCCCAGGGTTGAACAGGCATCATTGGTGGCGTGACGCGGTGATCTACCAGGTCTACGTCCGCAGCTTCCTCGACAGCACCGGCGACGGCATCGGCGATCTGGCCGGCGTCCGGGCCGGGCTGCCGTACCTGAAGAAGCTCGGCGTCGACGGCATCTGGCTGAGCCCCTTCTACCCCTCGCCGCAGCACGACCACGGCTACGACGTGGCCGACTACTGCGGGGTCGACCCGCTCTTCGGTGACCTGGTCGAGTTCGACCTGCTGGTGGCCGCGGCCCGGCGGCTGGGCATCAAGGTGCTCCTCGACATCGTCCCCAACCACTGCTCCAGCGATCACCCGTGGTTCCGCGAGGCGCTGGACAGCGCACCCGGCAGCCCGGCCCGAGCCCGCTTCCACTTCACCGACGGCCGTGGCCCGGACGGCGGCGAGCCGCCCAACAACTGGCACGCGATGTTCGGCGGCCCGGCCTGGACCAGGGCCGGCGACGGCCAGTGGTACCTGCACATGTTCACGCCCGAGCAGCCCGACTGGAACTGGCGCGACCCCGAAGTGCCCGCCGAGTTCGACCGGGTCCTGCGCTTCTGGCTGGACCGGGGCGTCGACGGCTTCCGTATCGACGTGGCCGCCGGCCTGTTCAAGCACCCGGACCTGCCCGACTCCGACGACCCGGAGGCCGACGCCCGCACCCGCGACTCCGTCAACCCGCTCGCCTGGAACCAGCCCGAGGTGCACGACGTGTGGCGGCACTGGCGGTCGGTCTGCGAGGAGTACACGGCACGCGACGGCCACGAGCGCCTGCTCGTCGGCGAGGTCTCGGTCCCTTCCGCCCGCGAACACGCCCAGTACGTCCGCCCCGACGAACTCCACCAGGCCTTCTTCTTCGACCTGCTCAGCGCCCCCTGGGACGCCGAGGCCTTCCGCAAGGTCATCTCCGAGGCCATGGCGGACATCGCCGGCACGGGCTCCACGGTCACCTGGGTCCTCAACAACCACGACCAGGTCCGCACCGTCACCCGCTACGGCGAACCCGCCATCGGCGGCAGCGGCCCAGGGCCTGCGTCGGAAGTGGCGCCTGCCGGGCGACGCCTGGCACGCTCCCCCAGCCTTCGGCCGGGGGGACCCCCATCGCCGCCGCCCGGCCCGCCCTTCGGGCGGACGACGCCACTTCCGACGCAGGCCCTCGGCCCCGCCCGCGCCCGCGCCGCCGCGCTGCTGATGCTGGCGCTGCCCGGAGCCGCGTACATCTACCAGGGCGAGGAGCTGGGCCTGCCCGAGGTCGTCGACCTGCCCGACGACGTGCTCACCGACCCGATCTTCCGGCGCACCGGCAGCCGCGCCCGCATCCGCGACGGCTGCCGGGTGCCGCTGCCCTGGTCCGGGCAGGCCTCCCCGTTCGGCTTCACGCCGGGAGCGGAGAGCGCCAAGCCCTGGCTGCCGCAGCCCGAGTACTTCGCCGAGTACGCCACCGACCGCGCCCTCGCCGACACCCGCTCCTTCTGGCACCTGTACCGCGACGGCCTCCAACTGCGAGCCGCACTCCCTCAGTTGGGTGAGGGCTCGCTGCGCTGGCTGGACACCCCGCCGGGCGTCCTCGGTTTCGTCCGCGGCGACGGCCTGGTCTGCGCCGTCAACTTCGGTACGGCGCCCACACCCGCGCCGGTCTCCGGCACCCCCCTGTTGTCCAGCGGCCCCTGCCCGGCCGGGGTGCTCCCCGGTTCCACGGCCGCCTGGTGGATCAACGATCTCTGATCGCCCGTCATTTCGCCCGTCAACTCGCCCGTCATTTCTTCACCCCTCGAAGGGACATCAACGATGATGCGACGACGCACCACCCTGCTCACCGGCTGCACCGCCCTCGTCCTGGCGCTCGGCGCGACCGCCTGCGGCGGCGGCCCGGTCTCCTCCGGCGGCGGCGACAAGGCCCTCAGCGGCCAGACCGTCACCGTGGCCGGTGTCTGGTCCGGCAGCGAGCAGAAGAACTTCCAGAAGGTGCTGGACGCGTTCAGCGCGAAGACCGGCGCCAAGACGCAGTTCGTGTCCACGGGCGACAACGTCTCCACCGTCGTCGGCAGCAAGATCGAGGGCGGCAACGCGCCCGACGTCGTCATGGTCCCGCAGGTCGGCGTGCTCCAGCAGTTCGCCAAGAAGGGCTGGCTCAAGCCGCTGTCCGCCACCACCGAGAAGTCCGTGGACGCGGGCTACGCGCCGGTCTGGAAGAAGTACGGCAGCGTCGACGGCAAGCTCTACGGCCTGTACTTCAAGGCCGCCCACAAGTCGACCGTCTGGTACAGCCCCGACGCCCTCACCCAGGCCGGGGTCAAGCCGCCGAAGACGTACGCCGAGCTGCTGAAGGCCGGGCACACCGTCTCCGACTCCGGGCTCGCCGCCTTCTCGGTCGCCGGGCAGGACGGCTGGACCCTGACCGACTGGTTCGAGAACATCTACCTCTCCCAGGCCGGCCCCGAGAAGTACGACGCCCTCGCCGCCCACAAGCTGAAGTGGACCGACGCCAGCGTGGTCAAGGCGCTCGGCACGCTCGGCAAGCTGTTCAAGGACAAGCAGCTGATCGCGGGCGGCCAGAAGGAAGCCCTCAACACCGACTTCCCGGGTTCGGTGGAGAAGGTGTTCGGGCCCAAGCCCGAGGCGGGCATGGTCTACGAGGGCGACTTCGTCGCGGGCGTCGCCCACGACCAGTTCGGCAAGACCATCGGCAAGGACGCGAACTTCTTCCCGTTCCCGGCCGTCGACGGCGGCAAGGCGCCCGTCGTCAGCGGCGGTGACGCGGCCGTGGTGCTGAAGGACGGCAAGAACTCCAAGGCCGGCATGAAGCTCCTGGAGTACCTGGCCACCCCCGAGGCCGCCGCCGTGTGGGCGAAGGCGGGCGGCTTCCTGTCCCCGAACAAGGCACTCGCCCTGAGCTCCTACGGCGACGACGTCACCCGTGCCACCGCCAAGTCCCTGATCGCGGCGGGCGACACGGTCCGCTTCGACATGTCCGACCAGGCACCCGCCTCCTTCGGCGGCACCAAGGGCGTGGGGGAGTGGAAGCTGCTCCAGGACTTCCTGCGTGACCCGTCCGACCCGAAGGGGACCGCGGCGAAGCTCGAGGCCGCCGCGGCCAAGGCCTACCAGGACTGAGCCGGCAGATGACCGCAACCACACTCGTGAAGCAGAAGGGGGCGGGCTCTCCGCCGCCGGGCCCGCTCGCCGACCGCGCCCGGCGCTCGCGGCGGCGCGGCCGGATCATCGCCCTGCTCTTCGTCTTCCCCGCACTGCTCCTGCTCGGCGCGCTCGTCGTCTACCCGGTGCTGTTCTCCGTCGGCCGGAGCTTCTTCGACGCCTCCGGCTCGCGCTTCGTCGGCGCGGACAACTACACGGAGATGTTCCGCGACCCGGCGACGCTCAAGGCCATCCGGAACACGACCATCTGGGTGGTCGTCGCCCCCGCCCTGCTGACCGGGCTCGGCCTGATCCTCGCCGTCCTGGTGGAGAAGGTCCGCTGGGCCACCGCGTTCAAGCTGCTGCTGTTCATGCCGATGGCGGTGTCCTTCCTCGCGGCGGGCATCATCTTCCGGCTCGCGTACGACGAGGACCCCGGCAAGGGTGTGCTCAACGCCGCCGTGGTCTCGGTGCACGACGCCTTCAAGGGCGCCTCGACCTATCCGACGGCACGCGCTCGGGTGGGACAGGACCTGACCCAGGGGAGCGACGGCTCGTACGAGACGAAAACCGGTGTGTCACCGGGCGGCCTGGTGACGCTCCCCATGGTCGGCGTCCTGCCGGGGGACCTGCCGAAGGGCGCCGCGCCCGCCTACCCGGCGGCCGGTGGCAAGGCCCCGTCCGGTGAACTGCGCGGCGTCGTCTACCTGGACTTCACTCCCGGCGGCGGAGGCAGGCAGGGCAAGGTCGACCGGCGGGAGAGCGGGCTGCCCGGCATGAAGGTCGAGGCGGTGCGCGGTGGGCAGTCGGTCGCGAGCACGACGACCGCGTCCGACGGCTCCTTCCGCTTCGCCGGGCTGCACGCCGGCTCGTACACGCTGAAGCTGCCCGAGTCGAACTTCGCACCGCCCTACCAGGGCGTCTCCTGGCTCGGCCCGACCCTCGTCACGCCCGCGATCATCGGCGCGTACCTCTGGATCTGGACCGGTTTCGCGATGGTGCTGATCGGTGCCGGGCTGTCCGCCCTGCCCCGGGACGCGCTGGAGGCGGCCCGGATGGACGGGGCGAACGAGTGGCAGATCTTCCGCAGGATCACGGTCCCGCTGCTGGCCCCCGTGCTGACCGTCGTGTTCGTGACCCTGGTCATCAACGTGATGAAGGTCTTCGACCTCGTCTACATCATCGCGCCCGGCCCGGTGCAGGAGGACGCGACCGTCCTCGCGACCCAGATGTGGCTGGTGTCCTTCGGCGGCGGCAACAACCAGGGGCTGGGCAGCGCGCTCGGTGTGCTGCTCCTGCTCCTGGTGATCCCCGCGATGGTCTTCAACGTCCGCCGCTTCCGAAGGAGTCAGCGATGAACGCGGTCAGGCGCGGCCTGGGCAACGGTCTGGTCCAGGCGTTCCTCGTGGTGATCGGCCTGGTCTGGCTGACTCCGCTGGCAGGGCTGTTCGTGTCCTCGCTGCGCTCGGCGCAGGACACCGCCAACGGCGGCTGGTGGACGGCGCTGCAGAGCCCCGGGCAGCTGTCCTTCGACAACTACTCGGCGCTGCTGAAGAACTCCGGGATGACGCAGGCCTTCTGGAACACGGTGCTGATCTCGGTGCCGGCGACCGTCCTCGTCGTCGTCATCGCCTCCCTCGCCGGATACGCCTTCGCCTGGCTGGACTTCCCGGGCCGGGAGTCCGTCTTCCTGCTGGTGGTCGCCCTGTTGGTGGTGCCCGTGCAGATCGGTCTGCTGCCGGTCGCCAAACTCTTCGGTCAGCTCGGTCTGTTCGGCACGATTCCCGGCGTCGTCCTCTTCCACGTCGCCTACGGACTGCCGTTCGCGGTGTTCCTGTTGCGCAACTACTTCGCCGAGATGCCCAAGGAGATGCTGGAGGCGGCCCGCATGGACGGCGGCAGCGAGTGGCGCATCTTCACCCGGCTCGTCCTGCCCGTCGGCCGGCCCGCCATCGCCAGCCTTGCCATCTTCCAGTTCCTCTGGGTCTGGAACGACATGCTGGTGGCCCTGCTGTTCGCGGACAGTTCCTCCCAGCCGCTGACGGTCGAACTCCAGTCGCAGGTACGCCAGTTCGGCAGCAACATCGACGTCCTCGCACCCGGGGCGTTCCTGTCGCTGATCGTGCCGGTGGTCGTGTTCTTCGCGTTCCAGCGGCACTTCGTGCAAGGAGTGATGGCCGGGTCCGTGAAGTAGGGGCGAGGCCAAGACGGAAGGGGCGGCGCGGGAATCCCCGCGCCGCCCCTTCTCTCATGACGAGACCGGCCTCACGGCGAAGCCGGCGGATAAAGCGACCGAGGCAGCTGGGAGGCAGCCGCCGAGTCCAGCAGCCACAGGGTCCGGGAACGGCCCCGGGCACCCGCGGCCGGGGCCTGGATCTCACCCGCACCCGACAGGGCGATCGCTGCGGCCTGGGCCTTGTCCTCGCCGGCGGCCAGGAGCCAGACCTCGCGGGCCGCGCGGATCGCCGGCAACGTGAGGGTGATCCGGGTCGGCGGCGGCTTGGGCGCGCCGTGCACGCCGACCACCGTCCGCTCGGTCTCCCGGACGGCGGGCAGCTCCGGGAAGAGCGAGGCCACATGGGTGTCCGGCCCGACGCCCAGCATCAGCACGTCGAAGGAGGGAACGCTGCCGTGGTTCTCGGGGCCCGCGGCCTTGGCCAGCTCCGACGCGTACGCCTCCGCCGCCGCCTCCACGTCAACGCCGTACGGACCGTCCGAGGCGGGCATGGCGTGCACGCGCTCCGGGTCCAGCGGCACCGCGTCGAGCAGCGCCTCGCGGGCCTGGGTGACATTGCGCTCCGGGTCCCCCTCGGGGAGGAAGCGCTCGTCGCCCCACCACAGGTCCAGCCGCGCCCAGTCGATGGCGTCCCGGGCGGGGGCCGAGGCCAGCGCGGCCAGCAGGCCGTTGCCGTTGCGGCCACCGGTGAGCACCACGGACGCGGAGCCGCGCGAGGACTGCGCGTCCACGATCTTGGTGATCAGCCGGGCCGCCGCGGCCTGCGCCATCAGCTCCTTGTCGTGGTGGACGACCAGTTGCGGGGCACTCACTTCGACGCCGCCTTCTTTTTTACCGGAGCCTGCGCCGTCGCTTCCTTCGCGGGAGCTTTCGCAGCGTCTTCGACAGGGGTCTCGACGGCGACCGCGTCTCCTTTGGGCGCCGCGTCCGGCGTCGGAGCCGCGGCGGGAGCTGAGGCCGGGGCCGCAGCCGGGGCCGCAGCGGGAGTCGCCGTCGGAGCCTGGTCGGTGGTGCCGCCGCTCGACGCGGCCAGCCGCTCCACCCCGAACCGCAGCGCCGACGCGTACGTGTCGTCCGGGTCGAGCCGCCGCAGTTCCTCCGCGATCAGCTCGGCCGTGTCACGCCGCTTCAGCGCCACCGCGCGGTCCGGCTGGCCCTCGATGGACAGCGTGGCCAGCGAGCCGTCCGCGCGGTCCAGCGTTATCGGGCCGCCGCTGGTGTCCATGCGGACCGCGGTGAGCCCGGGGCCGGACGACAGGGAGCGCTTGACGGGCACGTCCAGCCGGTCCGCGAGCCACATCGCCAGCAGCTCGCAGCTAGGGTTGAACTCCTCGCCCTCCACCTCGACGCCCTTGACCTCGCACACGACCTGGTCCAGGGCGGCGGCCAGCATCGACCGCCAGGGCGTGATCCGGGTCCAGGACAGGTCCGTGTCGCCGGGCGTGTACGCGGCGGCCCGGGCGGACAGGTCCCGCACCGGCTGCTCGGCGGCGTAGGTGTCGGTGACCCGGCGCTGGGCGAGGGCGCCCAGCGGGTCGTTGGCCGGGTCGAGCGGGGCGTCCACCGGCCACCAGACGACGACCGGGGCGTCCGGCAGCAGCAGCGGCAGCACCACGGAGTCGGCGTGGTCGGACACCTCGCCGTACAGCCGCAGCACCACCGTCTCGCCGGTGCCCGCCTCCGCGCCCACCCGCACCTCGGCGTCCAGCCGGGACTGCGTGCGGTCGCGGGGGGAGCGGGAGACGCGCTTGATGACCAGCAGCGTGCGCGAGGGATGCTCGCGAGAGGCGTCGCCGGCCGCCTTCAGCGCGTCGTAGGCGTTCTCCTCGTCGGTGACGATCACCAGGGTGAGCACCATGCCCACGGCGGGCGTGCCGATGGCCCGGCGGCCCTGCACCAGCGCCTTGTTGATCTTGCTGGCCGTGGTGTCCGTGAGGTCTATCTTCATGGGCGGCGCCAGCTCCGTCCTTCTCGTGCGAGCATCTCGTCGGCCTCCGCGGGACCCCAGGTACCCGACTTGTACTGCGCGGGCCTGCCGTTCTTGTCCCAGTACTCCTCGATCGGGTCGAGGATCTTCCAGGACAGCTCGACCTCCTCGGTCCGCGGGAAGAGGTTGGAGTCGCCCAGCAGCACATCCAGGATCAGCCGCTCGTACGCCTCCGGGCTGGACTCCGTGAAGGACTCGCCGTACGCGAAGTCCATGGAGACGTCCCGGATCTCCATCGAGGTGCCCGGCACCTTGGAGCCGAACCGGACCGTGATGCCCTCGTCGGGCTGGACACGGATGACGACCGCGTTCTGGCCCAGCTCCTCCGTCGCCGAGTGGTCGAAGGGGGAGTGCGGGGCCCGCTGGAAGACCACCGCGATCTCGGTGACCCGGCGGCCCAGCCGCTTGCCGGTGCGCAGGTAGAAGGGGACGCCCGCCCAGCGGCGGTTGTCGACCTCCACCTTGATCGCCGCGTAGGTGTCGGTCTTCGACTTGGCGTTGATGCCGTCCTCTTCGAGGTAGCCGATGACCTTCTCGCCGCCCTGCCAGCCCGCCGCGTACTGGCCGCGCACGGTGGCGCTGCCCAGGTCCTTGGGCAGCCGGACCGCGCCGAGCACCTTGGTCTTCTCCGCGGCCAGCGCGTCCGCGTCGAAGGAGGAGGGCTCCTCCATGGCCGTGAGCGCCATGAGCTGGAGCAGGTGGTTCTGGATCACGTCACGGGCGGCGCCGATGCCGTCGTAGTAACCCGCCCGGCCGCCGATGCCGATGTCCTCGGCCATGGTGATCTGCACATGGTCCACGAAGGACCGGTTCCAGATCGGCTCGAACATGGTGTTGGCGAAGCGCAGCGCCAGGATGTTCTGGACGGTCTCCTTGCCGAGGTAGTGGTCGATCCGGAACACCTGGTCGGACGAGAACACCTCGTGCACGACCTGGTTCAGCTCCTCGGCCGACTTCAGGTCGTGGCCGAAGGGCTTCTCGATGACCGCGCGCCGCCAGGAACCGCCGGTCTGGTCGGCCAGACCGTGCTTCTTCAGCTGCTGGATCACCACGGGGAAGGACTTCGGCGGCACCGACAGGTAGAAGGCGAAGTTGCCCCCCGTGCCCTGCGCCTTGTCGAGCTCCTCGATGGTGGAGCGCAGCCGCTCGAAGGCGTCGTCGTCGTCGAAGGTGCCCTGCACGAAGCGCATCCCCTGGATGAGCTGCTGCCAGACCTCCTCGCGGAACGGGGTCCGGGCGTGCTCCTTGACGGCGTCGTGGACCTCGGCGGCGAAGTCCTCGTTGGCCCACTCGCGGCGGGCGAAGCCGACCAGGGAGAAGCCCGGCGGCAGCAGACCCCGGTTGGCGAGGTCGTACACGGCCGGCATCAGCTTCTTGCGGGACAGGTCACCGGTGACACCGAAGATGACCAGGCCCGACGGCCCCGCGATACGCGGGAGCCGTCGGTCGGCGGGATCACGGAGCGGGTTGGCCCCGGAGCCGGAAGAGGGGGACAATTCAGCCCTCCGAGGGAGCGAGGCGCTGCAGCTCCGCCTCGGTCGACTTGAGCAGGTCGTTCCAGGACGCCTCGAACTTCTCGACGCCCTCGTCCTCCAGCACCTGGACCACGTCGTCGTACGCGATCCCGAGCTTCTCCAGCGCGTCGAGGTCGGCGCGCGCCTGCTCGTAGGTGCCGGCGATGGTGTTGCCGGTGATCTCGCCGTGGTCCTCGGTGGCCTCCAGCGTGGCCTCCGGCATGGTGTTCACCGTGTTCGGCGCCACCAGGTCGGTGACGTACATGGTGTCCTGGTACGCCGGGTCCTTCACGCCGGTCGACGCCCACAGCGGACGCTGCTTGTTGGCGCCCGCGCTCTCCAGCGCGTTCCAGCGGTCCGAGGAGAAGACCTCCTCGTACGCCTGGTAGGCGAGCCGGGCGTTGGCGACGGCGGCCTTGCCGCGCAGCGCCTTGGCCTCGTCGGTGCCCAGCGCGTCGAGCCGCTTGTCGATCTCGGTGTCCACGCGGGAGACGAAGAAGGACGCCACGGAGTGGATCTTCGACAGGTCCAGGCCGCGCTCCTTGGCCTTCTCCAGGCCGGTGAGGTACCCGTCCATGACCGCGCGGTAGCGCTCGAGGGAGAAGATCAGCGTGACGTTGACGCTGATCCCGTTGCCGATGGTCTCGCTGATCGCCGGGACGCCCGCCATGGTGGCCGGGATCTTGATCAGCGTGTTCGGGCGGTCGACCAGCCAGGCCAGCTGCCTGGCCTCGGCGACGGTCGCCTTCTCGTTGTGCGCCAGGCGCGGGTCGACCTCGATGGAGACCCGGCCGTCCTGGCCGCCGGTGGCGTCGAACACCGGGCGCAGGATGTCGGCGGCGTCGCGGACGTCCGCCGTGGTGATCATGCGGATGGCCTCTTCGACGGTGACCTTGCGGGCGGCGAGGTCGGACACCTGCTGGTTGTAGCCGTCGCCCTGCGAGATCGCCTTCTGGAAGATCGTCGGGTTGGTGGTGACGCCCACGACGTGCTGCTGGTCGATCAGCTCGGCGAGGTTGCCGGACGTGATCCGCTTGCGCGACAGGTCGTCCAGCCAGATCGCGACGCCTTCTTCGGAGAGGCGCTTGAGTGCGTCTGTCATGGAATTACATCTCCTACGTGTCGTATATGAGCGTCAGCGCTGGGCGGCCGCGAGCGATTCCCGGGCCTTGTCGGCCACGTTCTCGGCAGTGAAGCCGAACTCGCGGAAGAGGACCTTGCCGTCGGCGGAAGCACCGAAGTGCTCCAGGGAAACGATGCGACCGGCGTCCCCGACGTACTTGTGCCAGGTCAGACCGATACCGGCTTCCACGGCGACACGAGCCTTCAGGGACGGGGGCAGGACGCTGTCCCGGTACCCCTGGTCCTGCTGCTCGAACCACTCCACGCACGGCATGGACACGACCCGCGTGGGGACCCCGTCGGCCTGCAGCCGCTCGCGCGCCTCGACGGCGACGTGCACCTCGGAACCGGTGGCGATCAGCACGACCTGCGCCTCGCCGCCGTCGGCCTCGAACAGGACGTAACCACCGCGCGCGGCATCCTCGTTGGGCTCGTACGCGGGCACGCCCTGGCGGGTCAGCGCCAGTCCGTGCGGCTGGCCCTTGCCGAACTCCTTCGTCCAGCGCCCCAGGATCTCGCGCCAGGCGATCGCGGTCTCGTTGGCGTCGGCCGGGCGGACCACGTTCAGGCCCGGGATGGCGCGCAGCGAGGCCAGGTGCTCGACGGGCTGGTGGGTGGGGCCGTCCTCGCCGAGGCCGATGGAGTCGTGCGTCCACACGTACGTCACCGGCAGGTGCATCAGGGCCGACAGGCGTACGGCGTTGCGCATGTAGTCGGAGAACACCAGGAAGGTGCCGCCGTAGATGCGGGTGTTGCCGTGCAGGGCGATGCCGTTCATCTCCGCGGCCATGGAGTGCTCGCGGATGCCGAAGTGGACCGTGCGGCCGTACGGGTTCGCCTCCGGCAGCGGGTTGCCCTCGGGGAGGAAGGAGCTGTCCTTGTCGATGGTGGTGTTGTTCGACCCGGCGAGGTCGGCCGAGCCGCCCCACAGCTCGGGGACGATCGCGCCCAGCGCCTGCAGCACCTTGCCGGACGCGGCGCGGGTGGCGACGGACTTGCCGGGCTCGAAGACCGGGAGCTTCTCCTCCCAGCCGGTGGGCAGCTCGCCCGCGGCGATCCGGTCGAAGTCGGCGGCACGCTCGGCGTTGTTCTCACGCCACAGCTGGAACGACTTCTCCCACCCGGCCTTGAACTCGCGGCCCCGGTCGAGGGCCTGGCGGGTGTGGGCCAGGACCTCGTCGGCGACCTCGAAGCTCTTCTCGGGGTCGAAGCCGAGAACGCGCTTGGTGGCCGCGACCTCGTCGTCGCCGAGCGCGGAGCCGTGGGCGGCCTCGGTGTTCTGCGCGTTCGGGGCCGGCCAGGCGATGATCGAGCGCATCGCGATGAACGACGGCCGGTCCGTGACCTGCTTCGCCGCCTCGATCGCGTTGTAGATCGCGTGCGGGTCGAGGTCGCCGTCGGGCTTCGGGGCGATCCGCTGCACGTGCCAGCCGTAGGCCTCGTACCGCTTGGCGGTGTCCTCGGAGACGGCGGTCTCGGTGTCACCCTCGATCGAGATGTGGTTGTCGTCCCACAGCAGGACCAGGTTGCCCAGCTTCTGGTGCCCGGCCATCGAGGACGCCTCGGCGGAGATGCCCTCCTGGAGGCAGCCGTCACCGGCGATGCAGTAGACGAAGTGGTCG
Source organism: Streptomyces sp. NPDC020299 (assembly GCF_044387825.1). Taxonomy (NCBI): domain Bacteria; kingdom Bacillati; phylum Actinomycetota; class Actinomycetes; order Kitasatosporales; family Streptomycetaceae; genus Streptomyces; species Streptomyces sp. NPDC020299. The sequence continues at coordinate 1,963 of NZ_JBIRWL010000004.1, read as the reverse complement.
AAGGGCGACTCGCCCTGCGGGGCCTCGGGGTCGAACAGGCCACGCTCGTAGCGGGCGGCCATCGCCATGCCCACCGCGTTGGCGACACCCTGGCCGAGCGGGCCGGTCGTCGTCTCGACACCCCTGGTGTGCCCGTACTCCGGGTGACCCGGGGTCTTCGAGCCCCAGGTACGGAAGGACTCCAGGTCCTGAAGTTCCAGGCCGAAGCCGGCCAGGAACAGCTGCGTGTAGAGGGTCAGGGACGAATGGCCGGCGGACAGCACGAAGCGGTCACGCGCCACCCAGTCGGGGTCGGCGGGGTCGTGCCGCATCACCTTCTGGAAGAGGGTGTAGGCGGCGGGCGCCAGGCTCATTGCCGTACCCGGATGGCCGTTGCCGACCTTCTGTACGGCGTCGGCGGCCAGGACGCGGGCGGTGTCCACGGCCCGCTGGTCCAACTCGGTCCACTCGAGGTCTGTGGTGGTCGGCTTGGTGCTCACCCTGAGTCAGGGCTCCTCTCCACATGATCGAATTCCGGCTTCTGGGCGCGCGCCCACCGGCTGCCGGTGTGCACTGGGTGCCCACCGGCCGTTGTCGAGCCTACCCCTGTAGGTACGTGCGTTTTTTCGAGCCATTCCAGACTGACGGGCATGTCGGCGATCCGCCTCCCGACTGGCCGGAACGGCATTCGGCACATGAATACGGAGCCGCTCATCTGACTGCTCAATCGAGCCGTCGCACGCACGCCCGGCGGCCCTCGCCAACACGAACGGACCCCCGCGAATGTCCGGGTCTGGGCAACGTCTAAAGTGGCGTGGTACGCGCGAGCCTTTACCGTCGGTTCACACGGAAGGGCTCGCTGGGAGTCTCTGTCAGGGGTGTGCGTGACGGCCGTCGAATCCCGTCCAGTGGGGGTGCTCGGTGCGAGCGAGAGCCCGGTTCACCGGCCGTTCGGGGCCCGTGTCAAGGCGTTCGTGGCTCTGACCAAGCCGCGGATCATCGAGCTGCTGCTGATCACCACCGTTCCGGTGATGTTCCTGGCGCAGCAGGGCGTGCCCGACCTGGGCCTGGTGCTGCTGACCTGCCTCGGCGGCTACCTCTCCGCGGGCGGCGCCAACGCGCTGAACATGTACATCGACCGTGACATCGACGCGCTCATGGACCGCACCTCGCAGCGCCCCCTGGTCACCGGAATGGTCAGCCCGCGCGAATGCCTCGCCTTCGGCATCACGCTGGCGGTCGTCTCGACGCTGCTGTTCGGACTCACCGTCAACTGGCTGTCGGCCTGGCTGTCGCTCGGAGCGCTCCTCTTCTACGTCGTCGTCTACACGATGATCCTCAAGCGGCGTACGTCGCAGAACATCGTCTGGGGCGGCATCGCCGGCTGCATGCCGGTGCTGATCGGCTGGTCCTCCGTCACGAACTCGATGTCCTGGGCGCCGGTCATCCTCTTCCTCGTCATGTTCTTCTGGACGCCGCCGCACTACTGGCCGCTGTCCATGAAGGTCCGCGAGGACTACGCGCGCGTGGGCGTGCCGATGCTGCCGGTCGTCGCCTCCAACAAGGTCGTCGCCAAGCAGATCGTGCTCTACAGCTGGGTCATGGTCGCCGTCTCGCTGCTGCTGACGCCGCTCGGCTACACCGGCTGGTTCTACACGGCGGTCGCGCTGCTCGCGGGCGGCTTCTGGCTGTGGGAGGCGCACGCGCTCCAGAACCGGGCCAAGGCCGAGGTGACGGGCGCGAAGCTGAAGGAGATGCGCCTGTTCCACTGGTCCATCACCTATGTGTCGATCCTGTTCGTGGCGGTCGCGGTGGACCCGTTCCTTCGGTAGCCCCGTTCATACGCCGGTACGGGCGGGGGGGGGGGGGGAAGGCCCCCCCCCCCCCCCCCCCCCGGGGGGGCCCCCCCCCCGCGCGCCCCCCCCCCCCCCCCCCCCCCCCCCCCCCCCCCCCCCCCCCCCCCCCCCCCCCCCGCCCGCCCCCC